>CAIYPF010000051.1 GCA_903928015.1 uncultured Gammaproteobacteria bacterium
ATGGCCCGCTCCTACAGCAGGTCCTTGGTCGAGCGCTTCGGGCCGTGGGTTCTCCCCGAGAGCGAGCGAGCGGGGAGGGCCCACGGCCCGAAGCGCGGGCGCTGCAATCTTCAGGCAGCCCGAGTCGCGAAGCGCGGGCGCTCCGAACTAAGCCGCGCGGATGATGGTCGGCGCACACCCCCGCGTTTATGCTTCGGCCCGCAGTGCCCCACAGCCGGAGAAAAAAATGTCAGGTCCCGTCAGCGTACGCATCCACGGTCGAATCGCGATCGCGGAGGTCGACCACCCGCCCGTGAACGCCCTGTCCCACGGCGTGCGTGCCGGACTGATGGAGGCAGTGGAGCGCGTCGATGCCAGCCCCGAACTGGACGCATTGGTGATCATCTGTGCGGGGCGCACATTTTTCTCGGGCGCTGACATCAAGGAATTCGGCAAGCCGCCGCAATCGCCGCAACTGCCGCAGCTCATCGACCGCCTCGAAAGCGCGGCAAAACCCGTGGTTGCGGCCATTCACGGCAAGGCGCTGGGAGGCGGACTGGAGCTTGCGCTGGGCTGCCATGCGCGTGTCGCCTTGTCTTCGGCGCGAATCGGACTGCCCGAGGTGAAACTGGGTCTGGTGCCGGGCGCAGGCGGCACGCAGCGGCTGCCGCGGCTGGTGGGCTTTGCCGCAGCGGTTCCCATCGTGGCTGAAGGCGGCGAGGTGCCGGCACCCAAGGCGCTGGCAATGGGCGCGCTGGACGCTGTGGTCGATACCGACCTCGAAGCTGCCGCCATCGCGCATGCCCAAGCGCTGGTTGCGGGCGGCGCGCCCTTGCGCCGTACGCGGGATCTGCCCGCACCCGCGGCAGATGCGGCGCTCGTCGAAGAGACACGCAAGTCCCTGGCACGGAAAAAGCGCGGCCACAGCGCACCGCAGGCCGCCATCGACGCCATCCTGCTCGCGCAGGAATTCCCCTTCGAGGAAGCGCTGCGTCGCGAGAACGCCCTCTGTCACGAATTGATGCAGGGCGCGCAATCCAAAGCGCTGCGGCATCTCTTCGCCGCCGAGCGCGAGGTTGCACGCGTGCCGGGGCTGGAGGGCGTGGCGCCGCGCAGCGTGAGCACCGTGGGCGTGGTCGGCACCGGCACCATGGGGGCGGGCATCGTGCAGGCCTTCGCCAATGCCGGCTTCACGGTGATTGCCGTGGCCTCCAGCGAAGAAAAAGCGAGCGCCGCCATGGCGCGCATCGGCAAGGCCTACGCGGGGCTCGTCGCACGCGGGAGCCTTTCGCAGGACGAGTCGGACCGCCGCGTGGCGCGCATCAGCGTGAGCGCTGAGCTCGCCGCGCTCGCGGGCGCCGATCTGGTGGTCGAATCCATCACCGAAGACCTCGCCCGCAAGCAGGCGCTGTTTGCCACGCTGGGAGCGGTCACCCGTCCCGGCGCCATTCTCGCGAGCAACACCTCCTACCTCGACATCGACACCCTCGCCGCGGCGAGCGGCCGTCCGGCCGATGTCTGCGGCATGCACTTCTTCAACCCCGCCAACGTCATGCGATTGCTCGAGAACGTGCGCGCGAGCGCCACCGCAACCGATGTGCTCGCGACCCTGATGGATACAGGCAAGCGCATCGGCAAGCTGCCCATCATGAGCGGCGTGTGCGAGGGCTTCGTGGTGAACCGTCTGCTCGCGAAGCGCTCCCGCGAGGGCTTTTTCATGCTGGAGGAAGGCGCCACGCCGGGACAGATCGACAAGGTGCTCACAGGCTTCGGTTTCCCGATGGGGCCCTACGCGCTCTCGGATCTCGCCGGCATCGATCTGCAGTACGCCGCGCGGCAAGTGCGCATGGCAGGGCTCACCGAGCGCGAGAAGAGCGCGGATTTCGTCGACCAGCTCTACGCCCTCGGGCGCTACGGGCAGAAGACCGGCGCGGGCTGGTACCGCTACGGGGAGGATCGCAAGCCGCAGCCCGATCCCGCAATCGCGGAACTGCTCGCCGCGCATGCTGCCGCACGCGGCATCACGCAGCGCAGCGTGGGCGATCAGGAAGTGCTGGAGCGCTGCCTCTACGCCATGGTGAACGAGGGCGCGAAGCTGCTCGGCGAGGGCATCGTGGCGCGTCCGCACGAGGTGGATATCGCGATGGTGAACGCCATCGGCTGGCCCGATACCACGGGCGGCCCTCTGTGGTGGGCCGATGCCACCGGACTGCCCGCCGTGCGCGATGCGATGCTGCGTTATGCCGCCATCGCGGGCGATGAATACTGGATGCCTGCGCCGCTGATCGAGCGTTTGGTGGCAGAAGGCAAGGGCTTTTACGGCTGAGGACAGGCACATGGAATTCAGTCACTCGGCGCGCACACGCGAACTCCTGCAGCAACTGCAGGAGTTCATGGCAGCGAACGTCTACCCCAATGAGATGCGCTACTACGAGCAGGTCGCCGAGGGCGGTCGCTGGGGCGAAGTGCCGCTGCTGCACGAATTGCAGGCGAAGGCCCGTGCCGCAGGTCTCTGGAATCTTTTCCTGCCACCGCCCACCACGCACGGCCCCGGCCTCACGAATGTGGAGTACGCGCCGCTCTGTGAGGCGATGGGCCGCATCCACTGGTCCTCGCAGGTCTTCAATTGCTCTGCGCCCGACACGGGAAACATGGAAACCCTCGAGCGTTTCGGCACCGAAGAGCAGAAGCGCGAATGGCTCGAGCCCCTGCTCTCGGGCGAGATCCGCTCCGCCTTCGCGATGACCGAGCCCGCGGTGGCTTCCAGCGATGCCACCAACATCGAGACGGCGATCCGCCCTGATGGTGCGGACTACGTGATCAACGGCCGCAAGTGGTGGATATCGGGCGCGGGCGACGAGCGCTGCCGCATCTTCATCCTGATGGGCAAGACCGATCCCGAGGCCCCGCGCCATCGCCAGCAATCCATGATCCTGGTGCCGCGTGACACGCCCGGCATCCGCATCCTGCGCCCGTTGAGCGTCTTCGGTTATGACGACGCGCCGCACGGGCATATGGAGATTGTGTTCGAGAATGTGCGCGTGCCTGCGCAGAACATCCTGCTCGGCGAGGGTCGCGGTTTCGAGATCGCGCAGGCAAGGCTGGGCCCGGGCCGAATCCACCACTGCATGCGCCTGATCGGGCTCGCCGAGCGCGCGCTGGAGTCGATGTGCCTGCGCGCCAGAGGGCGCGTGGCGTTCGGCAAATCGCTTGCCGAGCAGGGCGTGACGCTGGAACGTATCGCCGAGTCGCGCATCCTGATCGACCAGGCGCGCCTGCTCACGCTGCGTGCGGCGTGGATGATGGACACGGTGGGCAACAAGACCGCCAAAGCCGAGATCGCGATGATCAAGGTGGCGGCGCCCAACATGGCCTGCCAGGTGATCGACTGGGCCATACAGCTTCACGGCGCTGCGGGTGTGAGCCAGGACTTCGCACTTGCCGCGTCCTACGCCCACGCGCGCAAATTGCGTTTCGCCGACGGACCGGACGAGGTGCACCGCGACCAGATCGCCCGCCTCGAGCTGGCCAGATACCGCTGAGATGAGCGCCGCCGACCCCCATCGGCTGGATACCGGGGCGCTGGCGCTCTGGCTGCGGCGTGAACTCGGCGTGAGTGCGGGCGTGCTGGAGGCAGAGAAGTTTCCCGGGGGCCAGTCCAATCCCACGTACCTGTTGCGCGCCGACGGCGAGGCGCGCTGGGTACTGCGCAAAAAGCCGCCCGGTGTACTGCTGCCCTCCGCGCACGCCGTGGAGCGTGAGCACCGCGTGATGGCCGCGCTCGCGCAGAGCGATGTGCCGGTGCCGCGCATGGTGGCGCTGTGCACGGATGCCGATGTGGTGGGCACGCCGTTCTTCCTGATGGAGCTGGTACAGGGCCGCACCTTCTGGGATATGCGCATGCCGGGTGTGTCCGTGCCCGAACGTACCGCCATGTACGCCGACATGAACCGCGTGATTGCCGCTCTGCATGCGCTGGATCCGGCGGCCCTGGGCCTCGCGGATTTCGGCCGTCAGGGCGGGTATTTCGCGCGACAGATCACGCGCTGGAGCGCGCAGTACCGCGCCACCGAGACCGAGCGCATCGAGGCCATGGAGCATCTGATCGAGTGGCTGCCGGCTGCGCTGCCTGCGGGTCCGGAGCAGAGCTGTCTGGTGCACGGGGATTTCCGTATCGACAACCTGATCTTCCATCCCGAGGAGCCGCGCGTGGTGGCGGTGATCGACTGGGAGCTCTCGACCATCGGACATCCGCTGGCGGATCTTGCCTATCACCTGATGTCGTGGCGGCTGCCACCGGAGGATTTTCGTGGCCTGGCCGGTGTCGATATCGATGCGCTCGGCATTCCCGGCGAACAGGCCTGTCTGCGGAGCTACCTCGAGCGCAATGCGGTGCCGGCGCCCGATCCGCGCGAGTGGGAATTCGCCATCGCCTACAACCTGTTCAGGGTTGCCTGCATCCGCCAGGGCGTGATGAAGCGTGCGCTCGCGGGCAATGCCTCGAACGCCGCGGCACTCGATGCCGGCCGACGCGCCCGACAGACAGCGGAGTTCGCGTGGCAGGCGGCCTGCGGAGTCCGGGCGTGAGCAAGGCGTTCGTGATGCGCTATGCCGCACATCTGGGGCTGCGCGGGCCGGAGCAGCCGCTCTTCCGGCACAGTGCGCGCTCCGCTGATCCCGTCGATCAGATCGCTTTTCTCGCGGAGCAGGGCTTCGCGGGTGTGCAGGACAACTTCCTCAAGCTGCGCCCCGTTGCCGAGCAGGAACGCATCGGCGTCGCACTTGCGCGATACGGCCTGCAGATGGGCAGCTTCAACAACAATCCGCTGGCGTGGAACCGTCCGCTGTGGAGCCTCGCCGATCCCGCCGCGCAGGCAGAACTCGCGCGCGATCTGGAAGACTCCATCGCTGCCGCTGCACGCACGGGTGGGCGACATCTCACCTGCGTGACAGGGACAGGTCCGCGCGAGGGCGAGCCCGCGCCGAATGCCGCGCGCCAGGGGGCCGAGTTGCGGGGTATGGCTGAAAACCTCCGTCGCCTCGCGGATCGCGCGGCTGAGGGCGGCTGCATCCTCTGCGTGGAGCCGGTGGCCGCGGCGTGGATTCCCGGGCTTCTGGTGGCCACGCTTGCGGACGCACTGCAGGTCGTGCGCGCCGTGGCGCATCCTGCCGTGAAGTTGCTCTTCGACATCGCACACGTGCAGACCAGCGAGGGTGATGTGCTCCCGCGGCTTCGGCAGTGCTGGAGCGATGTCGCGTTGCTGCAGGCCGCGGACACGCCCGGGCGCCGCGATCTGGGCAGCGGGGAACTCGACTGGCCGGCGATACTGCGTGTCGTGCGTGAGCAGGGATATGCAGGGCTGATCGAGATCGAACACCTTCCGGCCGCGGACAGTGCCGAGGCCGAACACCAGTTGCTGCGCCGCCTGCGCGCAGTGGACGCAGCCATCTGACAGGACACACGCGATGACACGTCTCGATCACAGGATCTTCGATCTCGGCGGCCAATCACTGCACGCGGTGATCACGGGTGCCGGTCCGCCGGTGGTGTTCTGCCATGGCTTTCCCGGGCTCTGGTACAGCTGGCGCAAGCAATTGCCCGTCGTTGCCGCAGCGGGCTTTCGCGCCATCGCCGTTGACCAGCGCGGTTATGGGCGCTCCGACCGGCCCGTGGAGCCCGCGCTCTACGATGCGAACTTCGTGATGCAGGACATGCTCCGTCTGCTGGACGCGCTGGGCATCGAGCGCGCGGTATTCGTGGGGCATGACTTCGGCGCACAGCAGGTCTGCAACCTCGCGGTGCGCCACGCCGATCGCGTGGCGGGCGTGGTGATCATGAGTTGTCCTTACGATTTCGATCTCGCCGGCCGTGGTGGTCGCGGGCGCGACAAGTGCGAGACGGGAGAGGGTTCCTTTGCCACGGGGCTGCGTCCGAGCGAAGCCTTCGCCGCCGTAGCGAGGCAGCACTTCTTCCACATGCACTACTTCCAGGCGATCGGTCCCGCGGAGCGCGAACTGGGCGCCGCACCGCGCGAATTCCTGCAGCGGCTTTTCTGGGCGCTGTCCAGCAAGGGCGAACTCGCGCGCTACAAGGATTTCCCCTCGGAAGGCACGGGATATCTCGATGTGCTGCCACCCGCGCCGCCCTTGCCCTGGCCGTGGATGAGCGAGGCCGACATGGACTTCTACGCAGAGGAGTTCAGCCGCGGCGGCCCCGACACCGCGTTCATCGGCGGGCTCAATTCCTACCGCGTCGCCGACCGCAACTGGGAACTTGGCGAGCCCTGGGCCGATGCGCATATCGAGGTGCCGGCACTGTTCATAGCGGGCGCAGACGACATCGTGCTGCAGATGGTGGGCCCCGCCGCGATCGACAGCATGCGCGCGCGCATCCCCGATCTTCGCGATGTTGTGCTGGTGCCGGAGGCGGGGCATTTCGTGCAGATGGAGCAGGCGGATGCCACCAACGCGGCACTTACCGGATTCCTGCGCGGTTTGAGTGCCCGCTGAGTCCCACATTCCCGGAGTTTTCCATGAGCAGCAATCCCCTCGAGACCCACGCCCGTGTCGTCATCATCGGCGGCGGGGTGGTGGGCTGTTCGATCCTCTACCACCTCGCCAAATTCGGGTGGAAAGACGTGGTGCTGCTCGAGCGCAGCGAACTTACCTCGGGTTCTTCCTGGCACGCGGCGGGGCAGATCCACACCATTTCATCCGACCCGAACATCTCGCGGCTGCAGGGTTACACGATCAATCTGTACAAGGAAATCGAGGCGGTCTCGGGCCACTCGATCGGCCTGCATTCCACGGGCGGTTTCTATCTCGCCTCCAACCCCTCCTGGTACGACTACCTCAAACGCGAGCGCTCCAAGGCGCGTTACATGGGCCTCGATCAGGAATTCATCAGCGTCGAGGAGGCCGCGCGTCGTCACCCGCTCATTGACCCCAAACGCTACATCGCGGCGCTGTGGGATCCGCTCGATGGCGATATCGATCCCTCGGGCGTGGTCTATGCCTACGCCAAGGCCGCAAAGGTGCACGGCGCGAACTGGCACACGCGCACTCCGGTGATCGAGACGCGCCCGCGCGCCGATGGCACCTGGGACGTGGTCACGCCGCGCGGCACCATCCACGCGGAATACGTGGTGAACGCTGCGGGGTTGTGGGCGCGTGAGGTGGGTCATCTCGCCGGCATCCATCTGCCGGTGCAGCCCATGGAGCACCACTACCTGATCACCGATGACATCCCCGAGATCGTCGCCCGCGGCGAGGAGCGCCTGCCGGCGGGCATCGATTACGAGGGGAACATGTACTTCCGGCAGGAGCGCAAGGGCATGCTGCTCGGCACCTACGAGCCGCGTGCCACGCCGTGGTCGCTGCGCGGTACGCCGCAGGACTTCGGGGCCGAGTTGCTCGCGCCCAAACTGGACAACATCGCCGAGCGCCTCGAGCTCGGTTTCGAGCGCATTCCCGCACTCGGGCGCGCGGGCATCAAGACCATCGTGAACGGCCCCTTCACCTTCGGGCCCGACGGCAACCCGCTGATCGGCCCGGTGCCGGGCCTGCGCAATTACTGGGTGGCGGTGGGCGTGATGGCCGGCTTCTGCCAGGGCGGCGGCGTGGGTCTCTGCATGGCCGAGTGGATGATCGACGGCGAGCCCTCGATCGATGTGTGGGCCATGGATGTCGCGCGCTTCGGTTCCTTTGCCACGCCCGATTGGGGCACGGTCAAAGCCACCGAAAACTACGAACGCCGCTTCGTGATGACCTTCCCCAACGAGACGCTGCCCAAAGGCCGCAGGCAGAAAACCACGGCGCTCTACGACACGCTGACGGCGAAGGGCGCGGTGTGGGCTCAGGGCTTCGGGCTGGAGCATGCGCTCTGGTTTGGCGACGGCCCGGAGGATGCGCACGAGCAGCCCACCTTCCGGCGATCGCGTGCGCACGCGTACGTTGCCCGAGAGGTAAAAGCCGTGCGCGAGGCGGTGGGTGCGCTGGAGATCGCGAATTTCTCCAAGCACGCGGTGAACGGCCCCGGCGCGCGGGAATTCCTTGATCGCATGCTCGCGGGCCGGATTCCGCAACCCGGTCGCATGGCGCTCACGCCCATGCTCACGCCCAAGGGCAAGCTCTACGGCGATCTCACCGTGGCCTGCTTGGGGCCGGAAGAATTTCTGCTGTTCGGCTCGGGCGCGATGCAGGAGGCACACCGCCGCTGGTTCGAGCGCCATCTGCCGCCGGGCGGCGTGCAGTACCGCAACGTGAGCGACGAGTTGCACGGCATCGCCATCGCCGGCCCGCGTTCGCGCGAATTGCTGGAGCGCATCAGCCGTGACGATGTCTCGAACGAGGCTTTCCGGTTCCTCGACATCCGGCGCGGTTTCGCGGGCGGTGTGCCCGCCACGGTGGCGCGCATTTCCTTCAGCGGCGAACTGGGCTACGAGATCTACGTGGCGCCGCCGTGGCAGCGGCGCCTTGCCGAAGCCATCGAGGAGGCAGGCGCGGATCTGGGGCTGCGCTGGTATGGCGCACGTGCACTGATGAGCCTGCGCCTTGAAAAGGGTTGGGGCGTGTGGACGCAGGATTACCGCCCGGATTTCACGCCGGCTGAAAGCGGCCTGGACGGCATGATCCGCTGGGACAAGGATTTCATCGGCAAGGAGGCGGCGCTTGCGCAACGCACCGCAGGCCCGAAACGCAGTCTGGTAACGCTGGTGGTGCAGACGGCAGACATCGACGTCTCTGGCGACGAGGCCGTGCTGCAGGGCGATGCCGCGGTGGGCTATGTGTCCTCGGGTGGCTACGCACACCACGTGGGCAAATCCGTGGCGCTTGCCTACGTGCCGCCGGCGCTCGCGCTGCCAGGCACTGCGCTTGATGTCGAGATCAACGGCGAGCGTTTTGCCGCGGTGGTGCAGGGCGAGCCGCTCTACGACCCGTCCGGCGCGCGTATGCGCAGCTGATGCCACGCCACGCGAGGGAACTGCAGTGATGAGCGAAACGGATCAGGGCGAAGGAACCGAAGGCGCGCGCCGTTCGCGGCGTGGCGCGGGGCGGGAACGCCGCCAGAGCGCAACGGCGCCTGTCGCACCCCCGTACATCAGCCGAGCCATTCCCCCCTATGAGGTGATGGGCGAGGAAAACCTGCAGCGCATCGAGCGCGCGGCCGATCGCATCCTTGCCGAGACGGGCATCGAGATCCGCGATGACGATGTCGCCATCGAACTGTTCCGCCGTTCAGGCGCGCGTGTCGAGGGCACGCGCGTGCGCTTCGAGCCGGGCCACCTGCGCGAGATCCTGAAAACCGCGCCCCGCGAGTTCGTGCAACACGCACGCAATCCTGCGCGTTCGGTGCGCATCGGCGGCAACGCGGTGGTGTTCGCGCCTGCCTACGGCGCGCCTTTCGTGATCGACGGGGACGGCTCGCGGCGCTACGGCAGGCTCGCGGATTTCCAGACGCTGGTGAAACTCGCGTACGCGAGCCCGTGGCTGCACCATTCCGGCGGCACGGTGGTCGAACCCACCGATGTGCCGGTGAACAAGCGCCACCTCGACATGGTCTACGCGCACATCCGCTACAGCGACAAGCCGTTCATGGGCTCGGTGACCGCAGAGGAGCGGGCAGAAGATTCGATCGCGATGGCGCGCATCGTTTTCGGCGCTGACTTCGTCGACCGTCACTGCGTGATTCTCGGCAATGTGAACGTGAACTCGCCGCTGCTGTGGGACGGCACCATGACCCGTGCGCTGCGCGCCTATGCGCGTGCGAACCAGGCGGGCGTGGTGGTGCCGTTCATTCTGGGCGGCGCGATGGGTCCGGTGACCAATGCCGGCGCAATCGCGCAGTCGCTGGCCGAGACGATGGTGGGCTGCGCGCTCACGCAACTCGAGCGCCCCGGTGCGCCGGTGATCTTCGGGAATTTCCTGTCATCGATGTCGCTGCGTTCCGGTGCGCCGACATTCGGCACGCCCGAGCCTGCAGTGGGCACGCTCGTGGTCGGTCAACTCGCGCGCAGGCTCGGTCTGCCACTGCGCAGTGGCGGTTCCTTCACCACGTCGAAGCGCCCCGATGCGCAGGCCATGCAGGAGAGCGTGGTCTCGATGCTTTCTGCGGTGCAGGGCGGCGCGAATTTCATCCTGCACTCGGCGGGTTTTCTCGATGGGCTGCTGTCGGTGAACCTGCAGAAGTTCGTGCTGGATGCGGACTTCTGCGGCGCGCTGCACAGCTACCTGGGCGGCGTGCAGGTCGACGACAACCAGCTCGCTGTGGATGCCTTCGCCGAGGTGGGCCCCGGCAACCATTTCCTCGGGTGCAGCCACACGCTCGCCAACTACACCACGGCCTTCTTCGATTCGCAGACGAACGACAACGAAGCCTTCGAGACCTGGTCCGAGGGCGGCGGCCTTGATGCCGCGGCGCGTGCCACGTTGCGGGTGGAGAAGACGCTTGCAGCTTACGAGCCGCCGCCGCTCGATGCCGCCGTTGATGAGGAGTTGCGCGCGTTCATCGCACAGAGAAAGACAGCGATGCCGGATCAGTGGTACTGACCCGACACCAGTCCATGGATGGTGGCAAGGCCGATCCGCCCGTGTTCCTGCGCCTCAGTTCCCTCAGCGAGCATAGTGTTTCTCGAAATGACGCCGCATGGCGACCACCCCTTCCTTGAACATCCTGCCGCGGCCAAAGCCGATGCGGAAATGATCCTGCGGAACGTCCGTCAGTTCGGATGCGTAGATCGGGGGATGCCGCCGCGCGCCTTCAGTGCGACACGCGTCAGAAGCTCCGATGGGGTGGAGTTGCAGATCGACAGATAGTGTTTGTAGCGTTCGACCTGTTGCAGCAGCGATATGCCCCGCTCGTAGACCTCGGCGATTTGCACCCGCACCCGCGAGACACAGGATGTATTCCGGCGTGTTGCGATCGTCGGGCGGAGATCAGCTACCGTCATGCTTTGGATGTCAGACGCCGTCATGTGCTACGGCGCGGTGAACTCCCATCCTGCAAGGAAGACTTCGAGGGCAAAGTCACGCAGGGGTCCGAGGCTCTCCGGGGCAGCCACTCAGTACGTGCCCATGAAATCTTTCTTGCCGATATCCACGCCCACGTGCCGGAGCACGTTGTAGGCAGTGGTCACGTGAAAGAAAAACTGAGGCAGACCATAGCTCAGCAAGTAGGCACGGCCCATCAGCTTTTTTTCCTTCGGTGTACCGGGGCGCAGCACGATCTCGATAGCGTCACTGCCGTCGAATTGCGCCGCCGTCAGGGTGTCGAGAAACGCCACGGTCGTGGCTATGCGCTCCTTCAACTCCGCAAAATTCTGCTCGTTGTCGACGTAGGTGCGCACCTCGATACCCGCCAGGCGCGCGCTCACGCTGTTGGCGAAATCGCAGGCCACCTGGACTTGCCGCACCAGCGGCAACATGTCGATGGCAAGACGGGACTGCAGCAACACCTCCGGTTTCACGTTTCGCCCCTCGGCGTGGACCTCGCCCTTGGACAGGACGCCACTCAGGGCAAGGAGCATCTGCCTGAACACGGGCACGCTCGACAGATAAAGATCATGTGACATGGGTTTTCCTTGGTTGCTCATCCGGACATCGGCTATCTCGGGCGCCACTCTGGCGCTAATTGCGGCGTGAATCCACCCGGACCCGGTAAACGGTTCCCGGTGAGTACGATCTCACCGATGCCGTCAGTGGCCTTGCGACTCTCCGTCCGGCGCCCCACCTTGGGGGGATTTGTCCACACGCTCGACGTCGCGGATCCGCGCCGTAAGCTCCTCCGCCAGATCGTTCGGCATCGGAAAGGTCAGCGCGTACTGCGCGATTTTCCAGGCCCCGCCTTCGTCGCGCACCAGCACGCCGGTGCCGCGGCTCGTGCCGTAGCTCTTGCTGTCGAGCAACTCGTCAAACCATGCGATGCAGGCGCAGGGCAGGCTGTAGAGGGTGATGTGACGCTCCCGCGGGCGATATACCCAGCCGGTACCGCGCGCGAACAGCGGCAGGGCGTAGCCGCGGAACTGCTCCACGGTCCAGCGCTCGGTGGCGTCGGTGCCGATGAACACCGCATCCGGCGCGAACAGCGCGAAATAGCGCTCGCCGTCAGCCGCGGCCGCGGCGGCGTGCAGCGCATCGAGCGTATGCCCGATGGCCTCCTCCTGCGTGACGGTGTCTGCGCCTCGGGCGAGGGGCGCCAGAAGCATCAGGCTGGTGAGCAAGGCGAGTACGTGGCGCACGACGGGACCTCCGGGGGCTGGTGGGGAGACTCTAGCAGCCGGCAGGCGCTGCGGAGAGTGACAAAACGACCTCGTGACTGTGGTCAAATTGGCCTCACACCCGCGTTCGGGATGATGGCGAGGAGAATCCATGACCCGCGGCCCGCTTCTCGATGCATGGTTCGCTGCGCGGAAGAAAAACCGTCGGCCACTGCAGATCCCCGGACACAAGAATCGCTATGCCCACGGCGAGGATGCCCTCGGTGCCGATCTGCTGGGGCCGCTCCTTCGCGATGACGTGCCGCTTCAGGGTGGTGTGGACGACAACGCCTACAGCCATCGCTATCTCGAACAGGCAGAAGCCTGTTGGTCCTCAGCCGTTGGCGCCGACTACGCACGGTTCCTCGTCGGGGGCTCTTCGCAGGGCAACATCGCTGCGCTCTCCGCCGTGAGCCATCCGGGACAGCCGGTGGCAATCGACCGCACATCGCATCGCAGCGCCCAGGCTGCGCTTGTGATCTCGGGTGCGCGGCCCGTGTGGGTGTATCCGGAGCTCCACCCCGAGACCGGTTTGCCGCTCGGCGTCCCGGCGCGTGCGCTCGCAGATGTCACGTCTGGGGTGACGGCACTGTTCGTCACCTCACCCTCGTATGTCGGGACATTGAGCGATATCTCCGCGCTTGCGCGCGCGGCTCACGGACGTGGCATCCCGCTGGTCGTCGATCAGGCATGGGGAGCGCATCTGTGTTTCATGGGTGGCCGTGGTGCCATCGCGTGTGGCGCCGATCTCGCTGTCACCAGCGTCCACAAAGCGCTCCTGGGATATACCCAGACAGCCGTTGTCACGATGCGCGGCGACAGGGTCAACCGCGATCATCTGGACAGATGTGTCGATCTCGTCGCAACGACGTCTCCCTCGGGGACGCTGCTGGCCTCGATCGATGCCACGCGTGTCGTGCTCGAACGCGACCACGGTAGTGCGATTTCACGCACCGTCCTGAACGTGCAGCGCATGCGTGAGACCCTGCGCAGGGTAAAGGGCCTCGTCGTCCTCGATGAATCCATGACGCCGGCAGGCATGGATCCCTTCAAGCTGACGCTGTGGCTCCCGCACACGGGCGCTGACGGCGTCGCCATCGGAAAGCGGCTTTGGGAGATGGGCCTGAACCTGGAGTCGGCCGATCGCGACACCCTCGTCTGCAGCGTGACCTTGGTGGACGAGGCCGCGTTCTGCGACGAGGCAGCAGCGATGCTGGCAAGCCTCATCGAGGCCGGACGTGGCAGGCCCCGAGCGGCTGCAACGTCGACTGTCTGGCGTGTGGAACCGGACGTTGCCTGCACGCCTCGCGAAGCCTTCTTCGCGCGCAGGCGCCGCATCCCGCTCGAGCAGGCGGTGGGCGAGGTGAGCGCCGAGCAGTTCTGCCCGTATCCGCCGGGCGTGCCGATCATCGCGCCGGGCGAGAGAATCACCCGCGACGCCCTGGAGATCTTGCGCAAGTCGGCAGGCCAGGTACGCATCGCCTATTGCAGCGACCCCTCGCTCGCAACCGTGGAGGTCGTGGACGCGCTGCAGTGACGGCTCAACGCCGGGTCCGGGCTGCACCGTCGTCTCCAAAACAGGGATAATCAGTTTCGCCCGCACCGTCGACCTTCCATGCCTGACTATCCCCTGCTGCGCCGCCTGCCCGCTTCCCGCGATTGTTCCGGGGGCGATCTGCTGGGCGGTTATCTGGACTACGTGGCAGAGCAGAACCTGACGCTGTACCCGGCCCAGGAAGAAGCCATCCTCGAGTTGTTCGAAGACAGGAACGTCATCCTCAACACGCCCACCGGCTCCGGCAAATCGCTGGTGGCAACCGCGCTGCATTTCAAATCGATGGCCCGCGGACGGCGCAGCGTCTACACGTGCCCGATCAAGGCGCTCGTAAACGAAAAATTCCTCGCGTTATGCCGCGATTTCGGTCCTGAGAACGTAGGCATCGCCACCGGCGACGCCACGGTGAACCGCGACGCCCCCATCCTGTGCTGCACGGCAGAAATCCTGGCAAATGTCGCTCTCGCCGAAGGTGCGGAGGCATCGTTCAGCGACATCATCATGGACGAGTTCCACTACTACTCGGACCATTCGCGCGGCGTTGCATGGCAGCTGCCGTTGCTGACGATGGACAAGGCGCGCTTCCTGCTGATGTCCGCCACGCTAGGTGCCACCGGTTTCTTCGAGACAGCCCTTACGCGTCTGACGGGAGCGGAGACAACGGTAGTGGCCTCGGCGACGCGGCCAGTGCCCCTGAACTTTCGCTACGAAGACAAGGAACCTCTGGAAACCGTGGTGAGGGAGTTGGTGGCGTCGCAGCAGGCGCCTGTTTACGTCGTGCACTTCACCCAGAACGATGCGGCGCAGACGACGCAGAACCTGATGAGCCAGAACTATTGCACGGCAGAGGAAAAAGCCGCGATTGCGGAGGCTCTGATCGGCGTCAAGTTCAACAGCCCCTACGGCAAGGACATCAGACGTTTCCTGCGCCATGGCATCGGATTGCATCACGCCGGACTCCTGCCGAAGTACCGCATCCTGGTCGAGCGTCTCGCGCAAAAAGGCCTGCTGAAAATCATTTGCGGCACCGACACGCTCGGCGTGGGCGTGAACGTACCCATCCGCACGGTGCTGCTTACACAACTCAGCAAATACAGCGGAACGAAGACCGCCACGCTCACCGCGCGCGACTTTCACCAGATTACCGGCCGCGCGGGGCGCAAGGGATTCGACGACATCGGCTTTGTTGTTGCGCTGGCGCCCGAGTATGTCCTCGAGAACGCCCGGATAGAGGCGCGGATCCTGGGGGATCCGAAAAAAGCGAAAAAGCTCGTGAAGAAGAAACCCCCCGAGGGTTTCGTCACGTGGACGGGCGATACCTTCGCGAAGTTGCAGGCGGCACCGCCTGAACCGCTTGTATCGAGATTCCAGGTCACGCACGCCATGCTGTTGCAGGTGCTGAGCCGCAAAGGCGACGGCTGCCGCGCGATGCAGCGCATCATCCGTGACAGTCATGACACACCCACACAGAAGAAGGCCCATGGCAAACGTGCGTGGCAGTTGTTCCGCTCGCTGGCCGAGCGGAACATCATCGAGATAGTCCCGAAGCCGGAACGCGACAAGGCCGGAAAGCTGCGGCTGAACATCGACCTGCAGGAAGACTTCTCGCTCAATCACGCGCTGTCGCTCTACCTGCTCGACACGCTGAAGCTGCTCGACATGGCGAGCTCCGGTTATCCGCTCGACGTGCTGACGCTGATCGAATCCATCCTCGAAAACCCGGACATCATCCTGCGTCGCCAGCTGGACGCGTTGAAGACCGAAAAGATGGCAGAGATGAAACAGCAGGGCATCGAGTACGAAGTACGCATCGCGAAGTTGGACGAGCTCGAGTATCCCAAACCGCAGCGCGAATTCATCTACGGCACCTTCGCCGCGTTCCTGCTGAAGCACCCCTGGGTGGGCCAGGAAAACATCCGGCCGAAGAGCATCGTGCGCGAGATGGTGGAGGACTACGCGGACTTCGCCAACTACATCAAGCTCTACGATCTCGAACGCTCGGAAGGCGTGCTGCTCCGACACGTGTCCAGTGTGCACAAGGTCCTCGCGCAGACGGTGCCGCCTGCGTTCAAGAACGAGGATCTGCAGGAGATCGAGGACTGGCTGGGAGGGCTCCTCCGCGGCATCGACAGCAGCCTGCTGGACGAGTGGGAGCGGATGAAGAATCCCGGGATGCTTGTTGTCGCGGACGAGGTGGCTCCCGCGCCCGAAGCCATCGACATCACGAAGAACAAACGCGAGTTCACTGCTCTCATCCGCATCGAGGTGTTCCATTTCCTGCGCGCGCTTGCCGCCCATCGCTACGACGCGGCGGCAGCCCTGGTCTCACCGTGGATCGCAGAAGATCTGCGTGTGGCAATGGAACCCTATTACGCCGAGCACGAACGCATCCTGCTCGATCCGGACGCACGCAACCACACCCGCACCTACGTCACGCAGGATGAGCACGCCGGCACGTGGACGGTTGCGCAGGTGTTGGTGGATCCGCAGGGGCTGAACGACTGGCAGGCGACGTTCACGGTGGACAAGGCGCTCGCAAAGGAAGAAGGCAAGCCGACGCTGGCACTGCTGGGCGTGTCGGCGATCGGGTGAGTCGTCTCCGTGGATTTAAATGGGGTCTGACCCCATTTGAATTTCGCCAGGTCGCAGCCCCTCGAGCCGCTTGCGGTAAGCCCCGGCGCGCGCGCCGTCGCCTGTCTCCTCCGTATAGCTGACCAGGGCTCCCAGAATCTCCGGATCGTTCGGAAAGCGCGCCAGCGCCGACTCCAGCGCGGTGATCGCCTTCGCGCCCTGAGCGCCGTCGTGAAGCGCCACGCCGAGCACGAAGGCGTAGCGCGGATTCCCCGGAGCCGCACTCGCTGCCTGCTGCAAGAAATCGAGCGCCTCGTCGCGCCGCCCCTGCCGGATACGCAGCAGGCCCATGGCATGCGAGAGATCCGCATCGCCCCGGACCTTCGCGAGCCCCGTGGCGAGCGTGCTTTCCGCATCTGCATCGCGGCCGTAGGCGCGGTAGAGATCGGCCAGATTCACGTAGGCAGGCACGAAGTCGGGCTCGAGCCGCATGGCCTCGCGATAGGCGGCTTCGGCGGCCAGCGCATCACGGCGATCTGCGTAGAAGAGACCGAGATTGATCAGCGGCTCCGGCCTGTCGGCATTGGCGCGCTGCGAGGCGATGTAATCGTCAAAGAGCGGCTGCAGCCGGGCGCGCATCGCCGGCGTCATGCCCTCGTCAGGGGCGATCGCAAGTGCGCGCGCGGCCTTGATCCGCACGATGCGCGAGGGATCGTCGATCAAGGCGGCGGCGATGCGCACGCGCTCCTGCGGCGGTGCTGCGAGCAAGGTATCCATGGCTGCACCGCGGAGCATCGGATCCGGATCACTGGCTCCGGCCTCTACCGCTGCAAGGCTCTGCGCGCTCAGGTAAGGCTGCAGCCGCGCCAGCGCACTCGCTCGTGCAATTGCGGATGCCGAGGAATCGCGCGTCACGGCCAGCAGCGCCGCCTCTGCGCCGGGCTCTGCCTGTTCTGCGGCGTGGAACGCGGCGCCGAAGCCCTGGAAGCCTTTGCGCACGGGGCCATAGTGTTTTTCGATGACACCTGCGGCCCAGGCGGCGTCGTTCTCGCGGTGGCACTGGTTGCAGGCGTTCGGAGTGCCCAGGGTCAGGCTCAGATCCGGCCGCGGGATGCGGAAGGAGTGGTCGTGCCGCGCGTCCACCACCATGTAATCGGTGGTGGGCATGTGGCAGCCCGTGCAGGCCGCGCCGCGCGAGTTCGCCGGGTGCAGCGTGTGGGCGCTGGTGTCGTACTTTGCAGGCAGGTGGCACTGGCTGCATACCGCATTGCCCGGTGCCCGCAAGGCGCCGCTGTGTGGTTCGTGGCAGTTGCTGCAGGTCACTCCCTTCGCATACATGCGGCTGCTCATGAAGGAGCCGGTGTTGTAGACCTCGCCGCGCTGCTGCCCGTCGGCGTGGTAGAGCGGCGCGGTGAGCAACGCAAGATCGTGGGTTTCGAAGGTGTCGCCCGTGTGGCTCAAGCCCCCGGCAAAACTCGTGCGGCGCGCGTGGCACTGCGCGCAGACGCCCATCTCGGTGCGCGCGCCGGGCGCTTCGCTGCGTGCCGCGTTGCCGCTTTGCGGGTTGATGTTCCAGTGCGCGCCGCGGCGCTCGTCCAGCGTGACGGACAGTCCGCGGGATGGATCGGCGGTGGTATTTGCGCCAGCGCTTGCCCATGCGAGGTGCTTTTCGCCCGGTCCGTGACAGGCCTCGCAAGCGACGTTCATTTCGGCAAAGGTGGTGGCGTAGCTGTTGCTCGCGGGCGCGAAGTGGCGTTCCAGCTTTGTGCTGTGGCACTCGGCGCACATCCAGTTCCAGTTCTGCTCGCGGCGCGTCCAGTGCAGCGGATCGCCCGCGCGTATGGGCGTGTCGGGGTAAAGGTGGAACCAGCGCTGTCCGCCTGAGGATTCGGGGCGCGTGTCCCAGGCCACGGACAGCGCCTGCAGACGGCCATCCGGAAATGCGATCAGGTATTGCTGCAGCGGAGATACGCCGAAGACATGGCTGATCTCGAAGTCCGCGAGCTTGCCGTCGGCGCCGTCCGTGCGCACGAAGAATTTGCCGTCACGGCGGTAGAACGTGGAGTGCGTGCCGAAGTAATCGAATCCGGCATCGTCGAAGTTGCCGAGAACGGTGTCCTCGCTGGCGTGCTGCATGGCCTTGGCGTGCTGGGATTGGCGCCAGAGCGAGGCCTCGCGGGTGTGGCAGGTGGAGCAACGCTCCGCACCGACAAAACCCGGAGACTCCGCCTGCATGACGGGTTTGGCGTGTGCAGGGCTCGCTGTGTCTGACGTGCCGCCGGACCGTGGCACCGTGGTCCGGAGGGTGGCGTTTGCAGGGCTTTTGCTCTCTGGCTGCACGAGGAAGAGCAGGGCAGCCAGAACGGCCGCTACAGCCACAAACGCTGCGGCCCACACGCGCGTCTTCCGCCGGTCCGGCCCGGGAGGCACTGCACCAGGCGCTGGTCGCGCGCGCTGTTTTTTCCTGCTCATGCAAGGGGCCCGTCAGGCGGTGGCGTCGGGCGTGGCCGTGGTGGCCCGCCCGCCGCAGCATAGATGATCTTCCGCGCCAGCAAAAAAGCCGCACCCCGTGCGGGATGCGGCTTTGCGGGTGAGATGCCGACCCGTACGGGTCGGGCAAGTCAGTTGCGTTGCGGCTTGCTCACAGCCTCCATCACGCGGTCGAGGTTGAAGCTGCCGGGCTTCTGGCGCGGCGGGAATTCGCGGAAGCTCTGCAGCCACTGGCCCACATAGGCGCCCGAGGGTGCGATCAGGAACATGCGATCGAGGTACCAGCGCTGGTAGCCGATGGCGTTTTCTTCCTCTGCGCGCTCGAAAGGATCCATCCGCAGGTTGGTGATCAGCGGTGCGCGCAGTTGCGTGAAGGGCTCCTGCCACACTTTCAGACCCTCGGCCTCCTGCTTGAGGAACGTGATCTTCCAGTTGTCGTAGCGCAGGGCCGCCACCGAGCCGTCATCGGTCCAGTAGATGAACTCGTGACGCGGCCACGCGGCTTCGCCACGCAGCGCGGGGCCGAGGTCGTAGCCGTCCAGATGCACCTTGTACTTCATGCCGCCGACCTTGCGGCCCTTCAGCAGGTCGTCTTTCACGGTGGTGTCGCCGGCTGCTGCCAGGAAGGTGGTCAGCATGTCCTCGTGGGCGCCGATGTCGTTCACCACGGTGCCGGGTTTGATCACGCCGGGCCAGCGGATCATGGTGGGCACGCGGTAGCCTCCCTCCCAGTTGGTGTTTTTCTCGCCGCGGAACATGGTGGTGCCGCCGTCGGGCCAGGTGAAGGTCTCGGCGCCGTTGTCGGTCGAGTACATCACGATGGTGTTGTCGGCCAGGCCCAGCTCGTCGAGCTTGGCGAGCACTCTGCCCACGTGGCCGTCATGCTCAACCATGCCGTCGGCGTAGACGCCGAGACCGGTCTTGCCCTCTGACTCCGCCTTGAGGTGGGTGAAGATGTGCATCCGGGTGGAGTTCCACCACAGGAAGAACGGCTTGTTCGCTTCCTTGGCGCGCACCATGAAATCGAGGGCCTTCTCGGTGACTTCCTCGTCGATGGTTTCCATGCGCTTCTTGGTGAGCGGACCGGTGTCGGTGATGCGTCCGTCCGCGAAGCTGTGGATCACGCCGCGCGGCCCGAAGCGCTTCTTCAGTGCCGGGTCTTTGAAGTAATCGGGATTCTCGGGCTCTTCCTCGGCATTCAGGTGATAGAGGTTGCCGAAGAACTCGTCGAAACCATGCGCGCTCGGCAGCGTGTCGTCGGTGTCGCCAAGGTGGTTCTTGCCGAATTGTCCGGTCATGTAGCCCTGTGCTTTCAGCAGGGTTGCCACGGTCGGGTCTTCTTTTTTCATGCCCTCTGGCGAGCCCGGCAGGCCCACCTTGGTGAGGCCGGTGCGGATCGGCGACTGGCCCGTGACGAAGGCCGCGCGGCCCGCGGTGCAGCTCTGCTGGCCGTACCAGTCGGTGAACAGCGCGCCCTGTTTGGCGATGCTGTCGATGTTCGGTGTGCGGTATCCCATCATGCCGTTGTTGTAGGCGCTGATGTTGAACTGGCCGATGTCATCGCCCCAGATCACGAGGATGTTCGGTTTGGCCGACTGGGCGATAGCGATCGGTGCTACCGCTGCCGCGACCAGCGCGAGGGCCGATCGTTTGAGTGTCCGGAAAAGAGTGGAAGCCATGCGTGGTCGTCTCCCTGTGCACACGGATTTCGGGCTGGATGCGCGGGCATCCGAGGCGAAGCCCGCAGGAGCAGTCTGGGTGTGCTGCAGGGGAGTGGCAATTGCATTAAATGAATGGGGACCCGCACTCCGGCGCATCGGCCAGAGTGCGCTGGCCTGCGCTCAGGCGAGTGCGGTGAGGAGTTTGAGAAGCAGGTCTTTCAGCGGAATCTGCAGTGCGAACACCACGATCATCGGCAGCATCACAGGCAGCACCACGCTCAGCAGTCCGGCCTTGTCGAGCGGGAATGCGCGCATCGCGGTGACTGCCGCGTACATGGAGTTGGCATCGGCTACCGGGCCAATGCCCGGCGCGTCCAGCAGTTCCGGGTCTGGCACAGGCGTGTTGTTGATCCAGCGCTCGCGCACCAGCCTGCCATGCTCGCCCACGATGCGGCCGTATTCCTCCTTGCCGAGGCGCTTCGCGCTCATCAACTGCGGCGAGAACACCATCAGCGGGAGCAGCAGGATCAGCAACCACGCCACGACCAGAGCTGCCACGAACTTGACCAGCGCGTGGACGTCCTGCGCGTGGTAGACCACGTCGTGCGCCCATCCCGATGCAATCACGGAAGAAATGGAAAGCCCCACCAGTGCGTAGGCGCGAGGGTAGTACTCGAGGAAGCCCAGACCTGCGACGCCGTCGGGGTGCGTGGGCACCAGAGAGAGTTCAAGCCGCGAAATCCCGAGGAAAAAGCGGAAAGCGAGCAGGATCCGCCAGAGCCAGCCCACCAGCAGCGCTATGTACATCGGACGCGCGACATAGGCGAACCACCAGCCACCGAAGCCGAGGCGCCCTTCCTCCACGGCCCAGGACATGCCGTGTGCGTCCGCGTTGGCCGGATCGGCCATGGCCCATACCAGGCTGAGCGTCCCCACCGCGATCCAGGGCAGGGAGGCATCGCGGCGTCGTGCCGCCTCGTGCATCAGGTTCATGAAGTCCCCGTGCTGGTGCGCCTGCACGATGCGGTTGCGCACGAACAAGGTGGCGATGCGCACGGTTGATGTGAGCGCCATGCCTTCGGCGAGCACCAGAAGCGGAATGGCAAAGAGGCAGCGCATGTTCACGCCAAAGTGGAACAGCAGGGGCTCCACCGATCCGTCGGGCAGGGCGTGTCCGCGCAGGAAGGCCCAGACGCCGAGCGGCAACCAGGCAAACAGGGCGAAGAAAAGCGCGCGTCTTTTGAGGCCCATGCCACCCACGCGGGGCGCGAGCCCGAGCTTGCGCTGCCAGCGCAGCGGCCAGTCATCGCGATTCAGCAGTTGCTCGACGTCAGCATCGAGCCTGCCGTAGCCGCTCATACGCAGCGCTCCGGAGCCTTCACTCCACCTTGCTCCATCCGGCGCCGGGATCGAAAGTTGCGAACGCTGCCCCGGTCTTTGCCGAGTCCTCGCCCAGATCCTGCTGGTACACCACGCCGTCGTGACTGATCAGGAAGGTCTGGACGCCGCTCACGCGGTAGCTCGCGGGGTAAGCCACTACGGCAAATCCGCCCTTCAGCAGACCGCCATCCAGATAATCGCGCGCGCCACCCTCTGCCGATGCTCCCTGCGATGTCAGCAGACGATAGCGGTAGCCATGATAGGTGCCGCCGTCCTCTCCCTCGCCAGGTGTGTAGCCCTCTGCCGATGCGGTGGCCACGAAGGGGCCGATCGGGCTTGCGGGCTCGTCAGGCTGGGTGGGCCAGTAGAGGCCGTCATGCTTGTCCGGCGAACTCATGAGCCGCTGCGCATACGTTCCTGCGGGAAGTCCGTCACGGCTTTCAGCGGCATAGTCGGTCTGCGCATCGACGATGCCGCGCAGGGTCTCGATGGCGCCGAGTTCGTTACGGCCGATGCGGCGGTACACCATCTCATCGACGCCGGCGTCGGTGTCGAATGCCCATTGCTCGCCCTGCTTCACCAGAGGTACGGGGCTTGGCCAGCCATCTGCGCCCACCTCCAGGATGAGTTGTCCGTCTGTGCCTGGCACCAGCGCGTTGGCCTCGTCGTACTGCTCCACGAAGCGGGCCCTGGCGCTCGCATCCGCCACGGCATCGCCGGAGTCGAGCAGCGCTTCGGCGCGGTCGCCCAGCACGGCGACAAGGGCTGTGATGTCGTCGGTGCGAGCCGCAGCTACAAGCGCTGCCACGGCCGCCTCGGCGCTGGGGAATGTGCCGGGTTCTGCAGCGTTAAGCGGCTGCCAGGCACTGCCCAGCAGCGCGATCACTGCAAGCAGGCGTGCGCTGCGCGTGTGGATGGAAGCGTGGGTATGGCGTGAAACCGTCATGGCCTGCCTCCTCAGTTTTGACGTGGTTGTGCGCGTGGCGCGGGAGCCTCGCGGCTCCTTGGCGCCTGACGCGTGGCCGGGGCTTCGCGCTGCGATGAGGGGCGAGGTGCTGTTTTCATGCTGGCCCTGCCGCGCTCGCTGGCGGCCCTTTCGCGGGCACCGTCGCGCGCGCCTGCGCCACCCAGCGCGGCGCCGCCGCGATTCTGGCGCAGGGAGTTGTCGGAGCGATCGCCGGAAGGAAGCGGGTAGCCGCGGTCTGGATTGATGTCGGGCCTTGCCTGGTTGGCCGGCAGACGCTGCGTTGCGGCAGTTGCCTGGGCGGGCAGCCGCGATGCGCCTGCTGTGGCTGGCGCGGGCAACCGGGAGTTGCCTGCCGTCGTTGCCGCGCCGGTGGCGGCAGGGCGCCGAGAGGGAGCCTGGTTGGCAGCGGGACGGGGCACGGCTGCAGGGGAGGGCCTCGCCGCGGGGGAGGGCCTTGCTGTGGCCGGACGGTTGGCCGTGTTGTCTCCGCGGTATGCGGCGATGGGCTTGCCATGCTGGCCCGCTACCGGGGAGCGTGGCGTATAGCCTTCCATGCGGTTGCGGTTCTGCTCGAAGCGATTGAAGTAGGCCGGGTTGGCGGGAGCCGCGCCGCGCGGTTGGCGCGCTGCCTCGCCACGGTAGTGGTACGGGTAGCTCGCAGGCGGACGGTAGTAGTGCTGCGGGCGGTAGTTGGGGTAGCGCGGCGCGTAGATGAAAGTGTTGTGGGGGTAGTACGGGCGCGAGCCGTAGTAAACCCCGCCGTAGCCCCAGTTCGGGTAACCGTAGCCGTACCAGTAATCGTTGCCGTGGTGGTGGTGGTCATCATCGTCATCGAACATGTTCGCCACGAGTACGCCAGCTCCGAAGGCGAGCAGCCCGCCGATCACGGCCTGGCTGGTGCTGATGCCCGAGCTGCTCGACGTGCTGGCGGGCGGCGCATAGGCCTGTGATGGCTCGTACTGCGGCACATAGACCACCTTGGGGTCCGCCGGCTGTATCACGATGACCTGTTTTTCCTGCTGTACGGTCTGCTGCACCGTCATCTGTGGCGAGGACGTGAGGTTGCCGGCCGATTGCGCCTGGCGACGCAGCCGTTGCACCGACTCCAGTACGGCGGCCTGGTCGGCGCTGAAGGCATCACCGAGTTGGCGCGTCCAGTCGATCTCGCGGCACATCATGTCCATCACAGTCGGGAAGTGGACCAGCGCCTGAACACTGGGCGTGAAGCCGGCGGTGTTTGCTGCCGTCGAGAGCGCCTTGTCCTTGAGCGCGGCGTTGTCGATCAGCCAGTTGCCCGCGTCCATCACCTCCTGCGCATCGGTGGAGGCGCTCAGTACCTGGGCGAGTATCGGGTCCGGATAGAGCGCGATGGGCGCTGTCAGTTCATCCAGCGCCTCGGGGCTCCAGTTCGCGGCCTCGTCTGTGGGGGCGGGCGGCGCGGCTTCCGGCGGTGGAGGGGCTGGTGCTTCGGTCGCGGGCGCCGTTGCAGGGGCGCTGTCTCCGGGTTTGGAGCAACCGAGCGGCAGTATCAGCACGGCGCACAGCGCCAATGTCGATGGAAGGCTGTGCAGATGTGAGCTGACGCGCATGCGCAGACTCCTTGTTGTCGTTATTGCTTATTGGAAAAGTTGCCCGACCTGGAGGTAGAGCGCGCGCTGGTTGTTCTCGCCGATACCAACCCCGAGGTAGACCGGTCCTATAGGCGAATCGACCCCGAGGAACACGCTGCCGGCGTGCACCAGATCGTCGAAGGACGCATCGTGACGGTCCGTCCAGACGTTGCCCGCCTCGAGGCTCGCGCCCACATAAACCGGGAAATCCACCGGCAGGAAGGACTGCTCGTTCATCCGCCGGTAGTAGGCAATGTTCAGCATGCCAAGCGTTGTGCCGGCCAGAGAATTCTTGGTGTAACCCGAGAGATTGAGAAAGCCCCCCATCGTGTAGGCGCGCCCGGGCATGTCCATAGCGGAATCGCCTGCCGCGAGGTCCAGGTCCGACCACCGCGCCATGAGCGTCACGGAGCTGCGGCCGTGGCTCCAGGCGCCATAGGCCATGGTGCTCCAGGCGTCGTAGCTGTCATCCGCACCGAGGCTGTCGAGGCTTTCTTCATAGCGGCTGGTGAGGCGCACTCCCGAGCGCGGGAAGAACGCCCGATCCAGCGTATCGACCCGCAGTTCGGTGAACCAGCCGCCGAGATCGGCATTGCTGGACGATGCCTCCGGCGGGCCGATCTGTATGTCGGCCTCCGATGTGCCCGCAAAGGCCCCGGCCCGCAACGACGCGAAATTGCCGATCAGGAACCCGGGGGCAATCTCGAGCATCTGCTCGTCGACGAGTGCGCGGCCGCGGATTTCGCCATCGTCGGTCAGGTTGAGTTGGCGCTGGCTGTAGCTGTAGCGGGTGTCGAGGAAGAATCGCCGGCCCTTGTCCAGAGGCTGGTAGAACTGCGTCGCGATCTCGGAATCTCCGCCCACTTGCGCCTTGGTGTACCACTCGCCGCCCAGCGAGTTGAGCCCCCGCGCTCGCCAGCTGCCACGCAGCCCGAATTCGCTGGTGCCGCGGTTGTCCTGGTCCCAGCTCAGGCCGAGCTTCAGATAGTTCGCACCGCCTGGGTGTGCTGTGCCGCGAATGACCAGCGTGGTGGCGCCGGCATCATCGCGATCGATGCGGTAATCCACACGCGAGAACTCGTCCAGGCCATAAAGATCCGCGATGTCGCGCTTCAGGGCCTTCTCGTCAAGCTCCGTGCCCGGGCGCTGGCTGATCATGTTGCGCATCAGCTCCTGGGAAACCGCGGCGTCGGTTTCGACCTCTATCCGGTCTATGCGTGGCAATTGCAGCGGCGGTGCTGCGGCCACTTGCCTGTTGCCCGAGGGATCCGCGAGTGCCGCCAGTTGCGGGCCCATCGCCTGCGCGGCGGCATAGCCGAGCGCGATCGCCTGGTCTGCCATGTCGAAACTCATCGTGGCCACGCCGGCGTCGTCCAGTGCCGGCAGGATCAGCACATCGCCCGCACGCATCAGCGAGAGCTGCTGCTCGGAATTCTTGCGGGTCATGATGGTGGTGAGCTGGTCGACCAGCGCCAGCACGTTCTGGAGCTTGTCACGATCCGACAGTGGCG
Source organism: uncultured Gammaproteobacteria bacterium (assembly GCA_903928015.1). Classification (GTDB taxonomy): domain Bacteria; phylum Pseudomonadota; class Gammaproteobacteria; order Pseudomonadales; family UBA5518; genus UBA5518. The sequence continues at coordinate 25,979 of CAIYPF010000051.1, forward strand.
TGCCTATATCGATCACGATCAGGCGGTCCACGCCCATGCCCTGCACCACGTCGACGGGAATGTTCTTCACGATGCCGCCGTCTACGAGGAGCTTGCCGTCGAGTTCGACGGGCGCGAACACCCCGGGGATCGACATGCTGGCACGCATGGCGATGGCAAGATCGCCCTTGTCGAGGATCACCGCGTCTCCGGTGGTGATGTCGGTGGCAACCGCGCGGAAGGGGATGGGCAGCTTGTCGAAATCGTCGATGCGCGCGACGTGCGCGATCATCTCGTGGAGCATCAGGTTGAGATGCTGGCCCTCGATGGCGCCCATGGGCAGGCCGAGCTTGCCGTTCTTGAAGCGCAGCTTCGCCGGGATCAGGTAGTCGTAGTCTTCTTCCTTGCGCCTGAAGCTCTCCTGCCCGCGCGGCGTGGCATCGTTGAAGGCGTACTTCCAGTCGAGGTTGCGTGCAATGCGCTCGACCTCGGCGGCGTTCAGGCCGGAGGCATAGAGCCCGCCCACGATGGAGCCCATGCTGGTGCCGGCCACCGCATCGATCTTGATGTTGTGTTCTTCGAGGTAGCGCAGCACCCCGATGTGGGCGAGGCCGCGGGCCCCTCCGCCCGCCAGCACCAGGCCGACACGAGGGCGTTCAGCGCTGCCGGAGGCGGCGAATGCCGCGACGCTCAGGCCAAGACAGCAAAACAGCAGCGTGAATCGCCGGGCGGTGCGCGCAATCACAGACATGGGAACCTCAGAAGGCGAAGCCGACGCCTATCATGGGGCCGCTGATGGTGATGTCCATAGAGCGACCGCCTTCCTTGAGGTCGTAGTTGAGGTTGCGGTAGCCGAAGCGGAACTCGGTGCCGCAGCGGTCGAGGTAGAACTGCGGCGAGAGCTCCCACACCAGGTCGGAGTCTCCCGTGCCCACCGACATCGTCGGGCTGAAGTACCAGTTTTTGGTAATCGCGAAGCGCGGGCGCAACATCACCATGGCGTCGGTGACGGAGGATTTGCCCTTGAACTTGCCAAGCCCCTGCACGCTGATTTCGGGTTCGAGGCTGGCATAGCGCACGCCTACCATCACGTCGATGGTGGAGCGCTCGCCGGTCCGGAAGCGGTAACCGGTGGCCACGGAGCCAAGGAAGCTCGAGGACTTCAGTTCGGCGTCGGCAGGTGAGTCGCGCAGGTCGATGTCGCCGGAGCTGATCGACAGGTAGTCGAGTTGGGCAAAGTTGACCCAGTGGCCCTTGCTCGCCTCGAAGATCGCCGAGCCGCCGATGTCCATGTTGTCGACGATGTCGGCAAAGTCGGCCGAGGCCTGGAAATCACGGTTGCGGATGTGGATGTCGCCGTCGAGGCCCATCGCCCACAGATACGGCGTAAGCCGGAACTCCCATCCCTCTTCCGCCAGGGCCGATTGGGCTGTGCAGAGTGCAAGACCTGCGATGCAGGCGCGGAACAGGGATGTCTTGGTCATGGCGTTTACTCCTTTGGCTATCGTGGCGGATCGAGCGCCAAGGCGCCGTACTGCTTGAGACACTTTCCGCTGGTGCGTGGCTGTGCACGCCGTCGACAGAGCATGCACGTTCAATGGCGAAGTCTTTATGACCGACCAGCCCCAGTCCAATGAGAATAAAGAATGAAGTCCATACCTTGAGCACATGGGTGACGGGCTTTCAGTAGGCATGTGCATGGCGCGACTGCGGGCCTCATCCGCCGGTAACAGGGGGTGAGCACCCGGCACAAGTAGCGAGAAGCCGTTCATGCGCAATACCGTCTGCCGTGGGTGGTGAAGCATCCCGGGCCTCTGTTAACGTTGGTCAAATGCGCATCACTCTCCGACAACTCGAGCATGCCCGAACCCTTGCCCTGCGAACGAGTTTTCGCGAGGCAGCGGCCGAGTTGCACCTCACGCAGCCCGCGCTCAGCCGCAGCATCCAGACGCTGGAGAGCAGCCTCGGCGTCATCCTGTTCGACCGCTTGCCGAACGGTGTCGAGGTCACGCGTGCGGGGGAGACCCTGCTGCGCAAGGCAGAGGCCCTCGTTGATGCAGCCCTCGATCTGGAGCGCGAGGCGGCGCTTGTTTCCGGACTCGCCACCGGCAGTATCCGCGTATCGATGGGGGCGTATCCGGGCCACGAACTCGTGCCCCGTGCCATTGCGGATTGCGTGGCGCAGGCCGCGGGATTTTCCTGCCAGATACTGAGCGGCGACTGGCGCGATGCGGTCCGGAACGTTCTCAGCCGCGCGGCGGATGTTGCCGTCGCCGACATGAGCACCGTAGAGGATGATGCCCGGCTCGAATTCCTCGAGCTCGAGCCCGCGACCATTCGCTTCGTTTGCCGGCCGGAGCATCCGCTGGCCGGCAGGCGTGCCATCGGTCTGTCCGATATCTGCGGCTTTCCGCTGGGCGGCTGTCTGGTTCCGCCGCGGCTGGCCACGCTCTTTTCGGGTTTCCCCCGGGCCGGAACCGTTGACCCCGGCACCGGGAACTTCCATCCCGCCGTCGAGGTGAAGAGCGTCGAGGCGGCCATCCGGATCGCCGAGCTGAGCGATGTCATCGCTGCCGCGCAGCTCTGTTCGGTCGAGCAGCAGCTCGAGAGCGGCAGCCTCGTCGTGCTCGACGCCGCCGGACCGCCGTTACAGTTGCGGGTGGGGCTTATCTACCTCCGGGAACGCACGCTCGCACCGATGGCGGAGCTGTTCCTGCGCAAAGTCGTGGACGTTGGCAAACAACTCGCCTTGATCGATGCCCGCGTGAGCGAGAAGTTCGACATCTGACGCCCCGCCGCACCCCGGCCCTCCTGAAGCCTCTGATCGCTCCGTCTCCTTGTGCCGATGCTTGCTGCGATGCGGCAGCCAGGGCTTGACGCAGCCTTGCATTTGAATAAAATGAGCGTACAGAAAAATTGAACGCAGATATAAACCTGGTTTGAACCCGGCCCCCGACAGGCAGTGCGTCTTGGGTGGCCTCAACCGGAATCCCGTCATGAACACCTTTACCGACCTGCGCCACGCCGAGCACATCCAGACCGTCAAGCCGCTTCCTGCATGGGCTTACCTCAGCCCGGAGCTCCTTGAGCTCGAATACGAGCGCGTGATCCTGCCGAGCTGGCAGTTCGTGTGTCACCAGAACGAGCTGCCCGCAGCCGGCGACTACCTCACCCTGAACCTCTGGCGCGACAGCGTGATCGTGATGCGCGGCAGCGATGGCCGTCTGCGCGCCTTCCAGAACGCCTGCCGCCACCGCGGCGCCCGGTTGCTCGACGGGCAGGGCAACTGCGCGCGCCAGATTACCTGCCCCTACCACGCCTGGTCCTACGAACTCGAGGGTCAGCTCGCCCGCGTGCCCGCCGAGCGCAGTTTCCAGACGCTCGACAAACTGAGCCTCGGCCTGCGCGAATTCGACATCGAGATCTTCCTCGGCCTTGTATTCGTGCGCATTGCTGGCGGTGGGCCCAGCCTTGCCTCGGTTATGGGTGAGCTTGGCCACGAACTCGCGCCTTACGGCATCGAAGACATGGTTCCCGCCTCGGCGGTACAGCCCGCCGAGCACTGGAACTGCAACTGGAAGGTGGCTCTCGACAACTACCTCGACAACTACCACGTGCCCTACGGCCACCCCGGCCTGCACCGTCTGATGGACAACGAGCTCGCCTGCTCCATCAACACCCACGGCGTGTCCTGGTCGCGCAGCAGCTTGCGTGAGCGGCCTTCGCCGAATTGGTCCGAGCGGCTCTACCAGCGGCTTGCGCCGCGGGCCTTCGCCGATATGCCGGAAGCCATCCGCTCCAGCTGGCTGTTCTGCTTCATGCCGGTGAATATCGGTTTCGATGTCTATCCCGACGGCATCAGCATTTTCCAGGTGTTGCCCTCCGGCCCGGCCATCACCGAGGTGCGGGTGCCGCTGTACCTGCGCCGGGACGCCAGCCGCGAGACGCGCGCCGTGCGCTACGTGGCCACGCGCATCAACGACCAGATCAATCTCGAGGACCGGGCGCTCTGCGAGCGCGTGCAGTCGGGCTTGTCGGGGCATCGCTATGCGGCGGGCCCGCTCTCGGATTTCGAGATGCCGGTGAAAGACATGCACGACCGGCTGCGTGCCGCCTGTCCGGTGCTGGAAATCGAGCACCGGCCGGCGGAAGGCAGCCTGCGCCGCATCAACGACGAGATGCTGGCTGGCCGCTGATTGCGCGTTTATCCTGCGGGGCCTCATACCCGTCCGGTAGCGCCGCGTGGACACTGCTCCCCGATCCCCCGCAACGGGGCTCTTCTCCCGCAGCCGCATCTTCCGCTTCGGCGGCACGCTGGCCGTGTTCGTGCTCGCCCTCTACGGCTTTGCGGGCGGCGCCGATACATCGAACATCTCCGACCTCCACGACAAGACCCCGCTCGAGTGGGTCTATTACGCGGCCAGCCTTTTCGTCTTCGGCGGCACGGACCTGGGTACGCCGCTGCCTCAGGGGCCCATGCTGCCGCGCACGGCGCTCTGGATAGCGTTCTATCTGGCGCCGCTCATCACCACCACGGTGGTGGCTGACGCGCTTCTCAGCATTTTGCGTGCGCGCGCCGCGCACGAGCGGTTCCTGAGAGAGCACGTGGTGCTGGTGGGCTCGGGCGATCTCGCGCTTGCCTATCTTGCGGCCGTGCAAGCGGTGGATCCGGAGCGGCGGGTGTTGCTGCTGGAGCATCGTGCCGATCTCGCCTTCCCGGAGTTCGGGATCGAAGAGGGTGTGCGCAACCTGACGCGGGTGCGGGGCAATGTGCTGCAGGACTCCGTGCTGCAAGCGCTCGCGCTCGGGCGGGCACACCGCGCGGTGGTCATCGCCGATGACGACCTGCTCAATCTCGAGTGCGCCTGGGCTATCCACGCGTTGAACCCCGCGCTCCCGGTGGCTGCCCATGTGGCCGATCTCGCCCTGCTGCGCCCCGTGAACCGCATGTCGCGGGCGCGTCGCAGCGCCGATGGTCCGCGTGGTCCCAGCGTTTTCAGCACCCACCGCATTGCCGCCCTGCAGCTCTATGACGAGCAACTGGGCGCGCACTTCGAGAACACCGGAGCGCGGGATGACGTGGTCATCGCCGGCTTCGGCCGTCTGGGTCAGACCTTTCTGGAACTGCTGCTTGCGCGGGGCGAAGAGGAAGTCGCCCGTGTGCTGGTGGTGGAGCCCGGCGCTACGCGTGCCGTCCGGCAGTTCGCAGCGGATGTGGACACGGGCTCGATACAGGTGCTGGCGGTCGACGGCGCCCTCGATGATCCCGGCACATGGGAACAGGTGGCGGCCACGCTGGTGGCGGGGCAGGGGGCCTCTCTCGCTCTGCTCGCGCATGCCGACTCACTGCTCAATCTGCGCGCCGCCATGCTCATGCGAGCCCGCCTGCCTGACACGCGGAGCTTCGTGCGCAGCTTCCGGCGTACGGCCTTTGCCGATGCGCTGGCGCAGCAACTCGACATGGAGGTGTTCGCGCTGGAGGACATGCTCCGTGAAGCCCTGCGGGATCACTACGAGGCGCTCAGCATCGCCTGAGCGTGGTGGCCTCAGAAGGCGGCGAGGGCGGCGCTCTCGTCGGCGTGCATGTCGAGCAGATTGTCCATGCCCGAGATCTCCAGCACCTTCGCCACCGGCGCGGTGGGGCTGCAGAGCTTGAGTGCGCCTCCGGCGGCGTGTGCGGCCTTGGCTGCACGCACGAACACGCGCAGCCCCATGCTGCTCACGTAATCGAGCGAGGAAAGGTTGAGGAGCAGGCGGCTGCTGCCCGCTGCCACCAGCGAGAGGAGTTCCTCGCCTGCGGCTTCAGCGGTGGTGGCGTCCAGACGCCCGCCAAGTTCGCAGACGAGGACGCCGGATTCGCGTCGGGTTGAGATCATGACTGTGTGGCGTCCCGCACGAAAAGTGACGGCATGATCGCGGTCGCGACGCCGTTCATCAAGCGGCCTGTGCCGATGGGCGCAAGGCAGAGAAATCCGCGATCACGCGGTCGGGCGAGCAGGACTCCACCGGCTCGCCCATGTTGTAGCCCCAGGGCAGCGCCCATACCGTTATGCCCGCGTTGCGTGCCGTGGCCACGTCGATGGCGGAATCTCCCACGAACAGCGTGCGCTCTGGCGCGGCAGAGAAGGCCTCCATGCACGAGAGGACGCCTGAAGGGTCGGGCTTGCGCAGCGGGAATGTGTCTCCGCTCACCACGCGGTCGAAGAGGGGTGTGAGTGCGTGTGCATCGAGGACGGCCTGCGTGTAGCGGGACTCCTTGTTTGTGACCACGGCAAGACGCACACCGGCGCCGCGCAGTTCCTGCAGCACCTCGCGCACGCCCGGATACATGCGGCTTCGGGTGCCGCAGCGCCGGGCGTAGTGCCCGGCGAAGACCGGTTCGACCATCCGGAACCGTTCGGAGCCCCGCACCGCCGCGATGTCTTCCTGCCAGCTGAAGGCCAGCGCTTGTGCCAGAAGCTCGCGGGTGCCGCGCCCGATCCAGACATTCACCTGCTCCTGCGTCACCGGTGCGAGACCGCAGGAGGCCATGGTGTCGTTCACGGCGTCGAAGATCTCCGGTGAGGTCTCGAGCAGCGTCCCGTCCAGATCGAAGATCACCAGGTCCCAGGGGCGATCCCCCGTCACGCCAGAAGGCCTTTTACGGCCTGCGCCATTGCCGCTGCGGTGATGCCGAAGTACTGGTAGAGCTCTTTCGCGGGCGCGGACTCGCCGAAGCTCGCGATGCCCACGATCGCGCCGTTGCGGCCGGTGTACTTGTGCCAGAAGTCCGGCTGTGCGGCCTCAACGGCCACCGTGGGCAGGGCCGCAGGCAGCACGGCATCCCTGTAGCTGCGCTCCTGCCGGTCGAAGACGTTGGTGCAGGGCATGGATACCACGCGTACCGCGATGCCCTCTGCGGCAAGCAGGTCACGCGCCTCCATGGCGATCGAGAGTTCGGAGCCGGTGCCGATCAGCACGGCGCGTGCATCGGCTGCGTCGGCGAGCACATAGCCACCACGGCGGATCCCATCGACCTGCTCGATGGCGCTGAGGCGCGGCAGGTTCTGGCGCGAGAGACAGAGCGCGCTCGGGCCGTCGTGGCGCTCGAGCGAAGCAGCCCAGGACACGGCGGTCTCCAGACCATCTGCAGGACGCCATACATCGAGATTCGGCATGATCCGCAGGCTGGGCACCTGCTCGACGGACTGGTGCGTGGGTCCGTCCTCGCCCAGACCGATGGAGTCGTGGGTGAAGACGTGGATCACGCGCTGCTTCATGAGCGCTGCCATGCGGATCGCGTTGCGGCTGTAGTCGCTGAAGGTGAGGAAGGTGCCGCCGTAGGGGATGTAGCCGCCGTGCAGTGCAATGCCGTTCATGATCGCGGCCATGCCGAACTCGCGCACGCCGTAGCTCAGATGGTTGCCCCAGGTGTCGCGGCCGGCGCGCACGCAGCCCTTGAAGTTCGTGAGGTTGGAGCCGGTGAGATCGGCGCTGCCGCCGAAGAATTCCGGCACCAGCGGCGCCAGCGCGTCGAGCGCGTTCTGGCTGGCCTTGCGCGTGGCCACGGCATCGGGCTTGGCAGCGATGGTGGCGAAGACCTCCGGCAGTTGCGCGGCGAAGGCGCTCGAGAGCTCGCCGCGCATGCGCCGCAGGAATTCCGCAGCCTCGGAGGGGAAGGCTGCGCGATAGGCCGCGAAGCGCTCGTCCCACGCAGCTTCGGCGCTGGCGCCGGCTGCCCGGGCGTCCCAGGCGGCCGCGATGTGGGCGGGGATCTCGAAGGGCGGTGCCGTCCAGCCGAGGGCCTCTCGGGTTGCGGCCACCTCTGCCGGACCGAGTGCCGCACCGTGCACGTCGTGGGTGCCGGCCTTGTTGGGCGAGCCCTTGCCGATCACGGTGCGGCAGCAGATCAGCGTGGGCTTGCCGTCGGGGCGTGAGGACTGGGCCTTGGCGGCGAGCAGTGCGGCCTCGATGGCCTCCGTGCTGTGGCCGTCCACAGCCGGGATCACGTGCCAGCCGTAGGACTCGAAGCGCTTGGGCGTGTCGTCGGTGAACCAGCCCTCGACGTGGCCGTCGATGGAGATCCCGTTGTCGTCGTAGAAGGCGATGAGCTTCGAGAGGCGAAGTGTGCCGGCAAGCGAGCAGGCCTCGTGGCTGATGCCCTCCATCAGGCAGCCGTCGCCGAGGAAAGCCCAGGTGTGGTGGTTGACGATCGCGTGGCCGGGACGGTTGAACTCGGCGGCGAGCAGCGACTCGGCGAGTGCCATGCCGACCGCGTTGGTGATGCCCTGCCCGAGCGGGCCGGTCGTGGTTTCCACACCGGGCGTGATGCCCGTCTCGGGATGTCCGGCGGTCTTCGAATGCAGCTTGCGGAAATTCCTGATCTCCTCGATGGGGAGCGCGTAGCCGGTCAGGTGCAGCAGCGAGTAGATCAGCATGGAGCCGTGGCCGTTCGACAGCACGAAGCGGTCCCGGTCGGCCCACTGCGGGTTGGCGGGGTTGTGCTTCAGGTGGCGGTTCCAGAGGACCTCGGCGATCTCGGCCATGCCCATGGGTGCGCCGGGGTGGCCGCTCTTCGCCTGCTCGACGGCATCGACCGAGAGCATGCGGATGGCATTGGCCATCTCGCGGGCGAGCGCGGGCGAGGGGGCGGGGCGAGTGCTGTTGCTCATGCGGTTGCGACTCCGGTGCAGGTTTTGTGATGTCAGACCCCGGGATTGCACTCCGCCCACGGGCCCTGTCGCGGGGCGGGCGGGTGTTGGAGTCGGGTGTCTTCAGGTGCGCGAAGGTTACCACCACGCTGCTCGGCCCGGGACTGGAAATATCCCTGTCATCAAGAGCTGCAAAGCGTACGCACAAGGCTGCGGTCGATGACCTCCAGAGGCGCCTTTGGTTCATAATCCGGCCATCTGTCGCGATCCCGGGTCCGGGCCGCTCAGCCTCATTCACCCCTTTCGCGGAAACCTGCCATGACCATGCTTCTCACCGGTGCTACCGGCAAAACCGGCCGCTACATTGCTCAGTCCCTGGCCGCCCGCGGCGTGCGTGCCCGCGTGCTGCTGCGCGACCCCGCTGCAGCCGCATGGGTTGCCGGACTCGGCATGGAACCCGTGATCGGGGACCTGTCCGATCCGGCAACGCTTGCAGCCGCTCTTGCAGGCGTGGAGCAGGCCTTGCTGCTCGCAGCCAACTCCCCGGCTCAGGTCGCAATGGAAAAGGGCTTCATCGACGCAGCCGTGGCGGCAGGCGTGCGCCGCATCGTGAAGTACTCCGCCATTTCGGCCGGCGGTGACGAGGACTACCGCTTCGCACGCTGGCACGGCGAGACCGAGCGCCATCTCTTCGCGAGCGGCCTCGACTGGAGCCTGGTGCGCCCGGGTTACTTCATGCAGAACTTCCTGATGTCTGCGGATTCGATCCGCGCCGAAGGGCGTTTCTACCTGCCGGCCTGCGAGGAGCCCGTGTCGCTGGTCGATGTGCGCGATGCCGCCGACATCACGGTGGCCTGCCTGCTCGATCGCGCGCAGGACGGCCGCATCCGCACCGTGACGGGCGCTGAATCGCTCACGATGCACGAGGTGGCAGGGCGTATGGAGCGTGCGCTCGGCCGGCCGATTGCCTATGTGCCGTTGCCTGCAGAGGATTTCCGCGCCGCTCTGACCGGCGCGGGTGCGCCCGACTGGCTGGCCGGCGGCATGATCGAGTTCTTCGCCGGCGCCTCGCGCGGCACGCGCGATCACCTGAGCGGTTGCGTACATCGCCTGCTCGGGCGCGAGCCGATCGGGCTGGACCGCTTCCTTGCCGACCACGCCGGGGCGTTCAACCCCTGAGCTGGCGCCGGCCTCGAAAAAACTGACAGCACGCAAGGGAAACCACCATGTCCATCCCCACTGCCGAACCCGGCCCGCGGAATCCGCAACTCCTCGTGAGGCTCGCAGGCATCGTGCTGTTCCTGCAATTGCTCACGGCATTGATGGAGTCCGCGGGCAGCCATGTGCGCGACCGCGAACTCGCGGCGGCGCAGGCGCACATCGGCGGCTTGCTCGCGGCCTCTGCCAGCGCGCTGGAAGTGCGGGTGCGGTTCAAGCTGCAGGTGCAGGAGTGGAAGAACATCCTGCTGCGCGGCAGCGATCCTGCCGATTTCTCCCACTATCACGACGCCATGCTCGGGCACGCGGCAGCAGTCGATGCGGCGCTGCACTCGCTCGGCGAATCGCTCGCCGCCCTGGACGAGAGCACGGCTGCAGTGCCGCAGTTGCTCGAGCGCCACGCTGCGCTCGACCTGCGTTATACCGAGGCGCTGGGAGACCGGCAGACGCTGGATTTCGCGCTCGCGCAGCAAGTCGATCGCGGCGTGCGCGGCATCGACCGGCCGCTGGACGCGGAGTTCGACGCGCTCGCCACCGAACTCGGCGCGCGCGCGCATGCGGCTCAGGCCGACGCACTGGATGTGATGAACAAAACCGTTCATCGCGCCCGCATCATGCGGGGCGTCTTGCTCGGCGTTTCGAGTGTCCTGGTACTGCTCATGCTGGCCATGGCATTGCGACGCATCTAGCGCCGTTGCGGATGTAGCCATGAGTCCTGAAACGGTCCCGCTCAGCCAGATTTTCGCGTCACTGTTCGCGGGGCTGGGGTTGTTCTTCATCGGCGTGAAGCTGATCGGCTCGCACCTCAAGCAGATCTCGGGGCCGCGCATGCGCAGGCTTGTTGAGGCGGCGGTGCGCAGCCGCGCCCGAAGCAGCCTTCTCGGCACGCTGGCCGGCGTGATGACGCAGAGCTCCAATGCCGTCACGTTCATCCTTTCCAGCATGATCTCCGCGGGCCTGCTCGATGTGCGCCGCGCGATGCCAGTGGTGGTCTGGTCCAGCGTCGGTACCTCGGCACTCGTGTTGCTCGCCACCGCCGACATCCAGCTTGCCGTGCTCTATCTGCTCGGCCTGATCGGTACGGCGTATTTCTTCGATATCGACAAATCTTCTCGCTACCGCGATGTGGCCGGAGCCGCGCTCGGTGCCGCGCTGCTGTTTCTGGGGCTGGAACTGATCCACCAGGGTGCACGGCCGGCAGGCGAGCTGGAGGGTTTCCGCGACTACCTCCAGGCGCTGTCGGAGTTCGAGGTGCTGCTGCTGCTTGCGAGCGCCGCGGTAACCGTGGTGTTGCAGTCATCGTCCACCGTGTCGGTGATCGCCGTGACCATGGCCAGCGCCGGATTGCTCGATCCGGAGCAGGCCTTTGTGGTGATCACCGGCGCGAATGCGGGCTCGGGTCTCAGCGTGTTCCTGATGTCGGCCGGGCAGCAGGGAAGCACACGGCAGCTTGCGCTGGTGCAGGTGCAGGCGAAGCTGCTCTCGAGCCTGATCGGGCTCCTTGTGCTGTTCGCAGAGCGCGAGCTCGGCGTGCCCGGGATTACCGCTGTCGGCCGCGGTGCCGGACTCGGCACGCCCGCGCAAGGGGCATTCTATTTCCTGGCATTGCAGGTCACGGGTGCGGCGCTGGCGACGCTCTTCGATACCGCATTCCTCACCATCGCGCAGCGGCTGGCGCCTGAGGCAATCCACGAGACGCTGGCGCGTCCGCGCTACATCTCCGGGCAGGCGCTGGAGGAGTCGAGCACCGCAATGGAGCTGGTGGAGCTCGAGCAGGCACGGCTCCTCGGACATGTAGCGTGTTATCTCTCGCAAGCGGAGCCATCGGGACGGTTGCTGGCGGAAGAGCCGGCGGCCCTTCGCGCCACGCCATCGGAACTGGCAGACGCCGACGCGCGCGTGGCCGCACAAGTGGCCGCGTTCATGGGTGAACTGGCTGGCCGCTACAACGACCGTCAGGCCGCTGCCCGGCTGTTGCGGCTGCAGGAGCGGCTGCGTGGTACACAAGAACTCGGCCAGACCGTCCGCGAGCTCGATGCCTGGCTGCTGCGGATCGATGGCATCGACGACGCAAACCGTGAGCACTGCGTGGGACTCAAGTCCCGGATCACCGAGTCCTGCCACTTCCTGCTCGGTGTGCTGCACGACGCCGCGTTTTCGCGGCAGGAGGACGACATCGCCATCCTCGACCTGCTGGCCTATGACCGCAGCGAGGTCATGGATTCCTTGCGCAAGGGCTGGCTGCAGCAGGCGTCCAGCACGGGTCAACCCATGCTGGAGGCGCTCTTTGCCGCCACCTCCCTCGTGGAGCGCGTTGCGTGGATCGTCCGCCGGCTGCGCCAGACCCTCGAGGCCGCGCCTCAGAACCGGTAGGCGTACTGGAAGCGGTAGAGCGGGTCGCGGTAGTTGCGGCTCATGGCGCTGCGATCGGGCGCGAGGTCATCGACCAGCGCCTGCACGCTGTGGTGCTTGTCCTCGCTCTCCCAGTAGGCCCGCACGCCGAAAGACCATCCCGCGTCCACCATGGGCACCGTGTCCGTGCCCACCCCCTCGGTCTGGCGCTCCAGGCGTTCGCTGCGCCACAGAGCGTTTGCCGAGAGCAGCAGCCGCCACGGCGTGTTCCATTGCGCCCGGACCTGCGTGAAGTGCTCGGGTATGTAGGGGATCCAGTCGTGTCCACCGGGCCCGGGAAGATCGTTGTCGCTGTCGCGGTGCAGGTAGCGAAGGGTGAGCGCGATCCGTTCGGCTGCCTGCCAGTTCAGCGCGCCGCCAAGCGTGTCCAGCGACCCGGAGGGGAAGATCGGCGTCTCTTCGATGTCATCGCGCGGGCTGAAGAAATCCGCCGTCTGACGCAGTTCCGCAAGCGCATCGATCTGGTAGCTGAAGCCAGCGGTGCGCTGGCCTGCAAGCCCGTTGTCCACGCGTTCGTGATCCGCGAAGAGCTGCAGGAACGCGCGATCGCCCAGTTCGCCATCGAATTGCAGCCGCACGCGTTCGTATTCGCCGCCCGGTGCGGGCAGGCGGTCGTTCAGGGCGATGCCCAGTGTCTCGACGGGAGCAAGGCTGCCGAAGGATGCGGGGCGGTGCCAGCGCTGCGAGACGAGTCGCAGCCGCTGACCGTCTGCAGGGCGCCACGAGAGTCCGCCGCGCACATCCACATCGGTACTCTTGTCGCTCGTGACCTCCAGCGTGGGCGACGTGATCGAGGTGAGGTACTCGGGCAGGTACCACGGCAGCAGGCGGTCGTAGCTGTAGGTGCGGCGCTCGGTGTCGGTGTCTTCCGCGCTGATGCCGAGTGCGGCATCGAAACGCTCCGACAGGGGGAACTCCACTTCCGCCCATGCGCTGCGCGATTCGGCCCTGAAGGCCTCGGAGAAATCACTGCGCAGCGGCCGCAGCGTTATGCGCGTGCTGCCCGTCTGCTCCTGCTCGGCATTCTCCACGCCCCAGGACCAGAGCGCTCCGCCGCTGCGGAACGCGTGCCGGAACTGCAGGTCATCGCCTTCTATCCCGATCTGCGTGTCGCTGCCGCCGACCTCGCCGGGCAGCGGGATGTCGCGCACGTACTCCGGTGTGTAGGGCAGGAACTCGTTGTAGCTCATGATGGTGGGCAGCAGTTGCGCCGAGAGTTCGGGCAGCGGCGTGATGCCGCTGCGGTTGCTCTGCTGGTCACGCGTGCCGCCTTTCAGCCAGAACTGGTTCTCCGGGGAGAGTTTCCAGCGCAGGCCCAGATCCCCGACGCGGTCGGTCTGCTCGAGGTTGGCGTCTGGTGTGCTGTCGTTACGCACATCGGCGTTCAGGGTGTTGTCGACGAGGAAGCCGAAGACGCCGATGTCCTCCCGTGGCAGCAGTCCGATGCCCGCGGTAAGTGCGCCCTGCCTGCCCTTGGTGTGGTCGCGACGCGCGTCTGCCTCCTGCCCTTCGCCGCGCAGGAAATACGCACCGCGCAGGGGCTTTTGCACCAGCCCGTTCAAGGTGAGCGCGGTGCCGGGGGTGTCGTAATCGTCGCGCTGGTACTCCAGATCCAGACGGCGGTAGTGGCCGGGCGTCTGCGCCAGCGAGGCCTTGCGGTTCGAGGCGCCGAAGGCGAGCGGATCGGCGAGAAAGCCGGTCATCAGCGCGGAGTTCTTGTTGAAGAGACCGGTGTAGCGGTCGGCGAGGAAGAGCTGGCTGCCGCCCCAGAAGGGGGTGCGTGCTTCGTCGGCGTAGTACTTCGCCCACTCCTGCGCGCCGAAGGCCGCAAGCGGCGCGCCGAGGTTGGCGCTGCCGCGCTGGTCGTTCTGCAGCTGGTTCAGGGATTTCAGCCACGGGAGTTTGCGCTGCGCCTCGCGCGCTTCGGCGATGGCGCGGCCGTAGTCGAGGCCATCGGCCGCCACCTGGCTGGCCATCATGTTGACCACGGGGTCGCGTGTATCCAGCGATTGCGCCTTGCGGAACGCCTGCTCCGCGCGGTGGGTCTCGCCCAGCCGGTAGAAGGCCACGCCCTGGTAAAGCCAGGCGCGCGCGTAGCGCGGCTCGATCAGGCCGGCCTTCAGGAAATCATCGAGCGCGCCCGAGGGATCGCCGGCTTTGAGGCGGTTGATGCCGCGCCCGGTGAGCGCGAGGTAGTTCGCACTGTTGTGCGTGAGCAGAGCGTCGTAGCGCGCCTGTGCATCGTCGAGATTTCCTGCGAAGGTCTCGACGGCCGCAAGCTCGGACGCGGCTTTGTCGAGGCCCGGGTCGCGGCGCAGCGACTCGCCAAGTTCACGGCGCGCCGCACGCAGGAACTCCCGCTCCGACGACACGAGACCGAGTCCGTACCAGCCCTCTGCAGCCTGCGCCTCTGCACCCAGGCCCTGAACGGTCGCGGTGCCCTGCGCCACTGCGCCGTAAGAGCTGCGTGCAAGCGGCGCATCGCCCTCGAGTACCGCGGCCTCACCGAGCGCAAGCCGCAGTTCGCCCGAGCCGGGATGCGAGGTGAGGCCCGCGTTCAGCAGCGTGATGGCGTCGGCATTGCGGTCGAGCCGCAACAGCGACCTTGCAAGCAGCGCCACGGCGCGCTCGTCGCCGGCACCGGCACGCGCGTGCGGTTCCAGCAGCGCGGCTGCACGTCCGATCTCGCCGGCGTAGACGAGAAGATCCGCTGCCAGCAGCGCGGCGCCGGTCTCCGTTGCTGCGCGGGGCAGCAGCTGTTCCAGCGCCTCGCTGTACTTGCCGTCGTGTATCAGTCCCAGCTCCGTGGGGTAGCGGTTCGCATCGCGGCCTATCCAGCGCTCGGCACGCGGTTCCCATGAAGAGACCCACTGCACCCGCGATTGCGGATTCACCAGCAACAGCTTGACCGGTGCCTTGCCCATCTCGGCGCGCGCGGCTTCTCCGGCGGCCACCGATACCGAGCCCTGCTCGTTGCCCACGTCCACCACGCCCGAGAGCACCACTACCTGCATGCTGCCGTCATCGGCGACCTCGACCTCCCAGTCGGTGCCGCGGATCGAAAGCGTGGCCGACGGTGTTTGCATCGCGAGCGGGGGAGCTTTCGGCTTGTCGGAACCGGCAACCGTGCGCGGACGTGCCTGACTCCAGGCGCGGCCCTTGGCGAGGTTGACGCGGGTCTGGCGGAAAGCGGCAGCATCGGCCGCGGTCTTGATCTGCAGCGTCGAGTTCTGGTTGAGACGAATCTGGTTGCGATCGGGCACGGTGAGGCCCATCTGGCTGTTCGCGAGCGTGCGCACCCAGTAACCGGCCGAGATCGCATCGCCCTGCGTGGCGGGCGACCATTCGGAGGGTTGTTCCTGCGCGCTTTTTTCGCCCTTTCCCTGCAACAGCACGATGCGTGCGTCTTCGGCGCGAGCGAGCGGAACGCCCGACAGCGCGCTGCAGAGCAGCAATACCAGGACGCGATGGAGACGTGTCATGGGAGGACCCGGAATTTCGGATGAACCTAACATAGCACGCGACCGGGACCCTTTCCGGCGCCTTCCTCCGATGTGTTCATGTACGTGCTTCCCCGCGTTCCCCCGAAACCTTGACAGGGGTCAAGAGGATTCCTTGCGCCGCGCGTAGAGTCGGATCGCAGGCGCATTCCGAAGCGTGGCCGCGAGGCGCCGGTTTCGAACCAACCCGCCACATGGAGGTAGCTATATGGCCGTCACATATCTTGGTGACAGTGACACTGTTTGGAGCTCACCGCTCGGTGAGGTTCAGGTGGATGCGCAGGGCGGGACGGATCGTCTCACCCTCGACTGGAGCACGGTGACCGGACCGATCGTCTACTGGAACGACGGTTGGGGGCACTACTCGGACGAGGCCTTCAACCAGATCGATTTCGTCAACTTCGAGTCCTATTCGATCACCGGGGGTTCCGAGAGCGACGACATCCGCGGCGGCAACTCGCTCTCGCTGTCGGACAGCCTGAGCGGCGGCGCCGGCAACGACACGATCCGCAGTTATCTGGGCAATGACGTGATCGACGGCGGCGCAGGCGCTGCCGATGTCTGGATCGTGGATTATTCCTCGCTGGGCATCGATGTCTCGGTGACGCTGAAGACCGCTGGCGTGTCCTCTTCCGTGGCAGCCTCCGGCGCCCAGGTGAAGAACATCGAATCCCTCGGCATCGTCACGGGCGTCGGTGCGGATTTCATCAACACGGGCCTGGTGTTGGGCAATGACACCATCGACAGCGGCGCCGGTGATGACACGATCACTTCGGGCCTCGGTTTCGACGTGGTGCGTACCTATGGCGGCATCGATACGCTGGTTCTCAACTACACATCGAAGACCGAGGACATCCAGGACAACAGCCTGGACGGCTGGTGGTACCGCTATCAGGACGGCCCTGACCCGAGCACTTCTGTCCAGTACTCGCGCTTCGAGGTCGAGATCTTCAATGTCACCGGCGGCACCGGAAACGATCTTCTGCGCGGGCGCTGGGACTACGACGGCGGTGACCGACTGATCGGCAATGCCGGCAACGACACTCTGGCAGGCTACGGCGGCACCGACACGATCACCGGCGGTCTGGGCACTGACACCTGGGTCGTGGTCTACGACGAGGTCAACGCCCCGGTAAAGATCGACATTTCCACGCCCACTGCCACCGTCAGCACGGGAGCAATCGTCAGCAGCGTCGAACAGCTGATCGCCGACACCTACCTCGGTGATGACACCATCACGGGCAATGCCGGGATCTACAACGACCGGATCGCAACCCGCGAGGGCAACGACATCATCACCACCGGCCGCGGCGTGGACACCGTGGACGCGGGGGCGGGCAGCGACACGTTGATCATCAACTGGTCGACCGTCACCACCAACATCACCCACCAGTACGACGCGGGCTGGTACCTCTACACCTCCGGCTCGGGTGATTCCGTGCGCCACTACGGTGTCGAGCAGCTGAGCGTGACCGGCGGCAGCGGCAACGACTACCTCTCGGGCTTCGGTGGCAGTGACACGCTGCTTGGCGGTGGCGGTGACGATGTGCTGAACAGTGCGCAGGGCATCGCACGGATCGATGGCGGCACCGGCAGCGATTACTGGCAGGCCGATGTATCGGCCATTGCAACCGCGTTGATCGTGGACACATCGGCGAGCCAGACGCTTGCCCAGGGAACGGGGGCGGGTCACTTCATCCGCAACATCGAGGGTCTGCGCGTCAGCAGTGGCGCCGGCAACGACAACCTGAGCACGCAGGCCTACGCCACCAACGATGCCATGAGCACCGGCGAAGGCAACGACACCATCGCGCCCGGACGCGGCATCGACACCGTTGACGGTGGTACGGGCACCGACACGCTGGTGATCGATTGGTCGGATGTGACCAGCAACATCAGTCACCAGTACGACGCGGGCTGGTATCTCTATACCTCCGGTTCGGGCGATTCGGTACGCCATTACGGTATCGAGCAACTGAACGTGACGGGCGGCAGCGGCAACGACTACCTCTCCGGCTTCGGCGGCAGCGACACGCTCTCCGGCGGCGCGGGCAACGATGTGCTGAACAGTTCGCAGGGCGTGGCGAACGTCGACGGCGGCGCGGGCTCCGATTACTGGGAGGCGGACGTCTCCGGGATCCTGGCCGGGCTCGTCGTTGACGCCACCGCGAGCCAGACCATCGCGCAGGGAACGGCTGGCGGCCATGCCATCCGCAACATCGAGGGCATGCATGTCACGAGTGGTGCGGGCAACGACAACCTGAACACTCAGGGCTTCTCCACCAACGACGCCATCTACACCACCGCGGGTAACGACACGGTCTCTGCGGGTCTCGGATTCGACACCATCGACGGCGGTGCCGATACCGACACACTGGTCATCGACTACAGCAGCATGACCACCGCGGTGTCGCGGGTGTATGACGCCGGCTGGTGGATCTACACCGACAAGCTCAATACGGCCGCGGTGCGCTGGTACGGCTTCGAAACTTTCAATATCACGGGCGGTGCGGGTAGCGACCAGCTCTACGGCGGGGCCAACAACGACGTGCTCACCGGCAACGCCGGCAACGATGTGCTGTTCGGCGGCTCTGGCAAGGACACCATCAGCGGTGGCGATGGAAATGATCGCTGGGTGGGCGACTACAGCGGTGCCACGGCCGCACTCACCCTGACGCTCGGCGCCTCGGGCGGCGGCACGCTACGCGCCAACGGTGTGGTCTCGCCGACGATCTCGACGGTGCTGACGGGCATCGAGAACATCACGCTGAACACCGGCGCCTCCAATGATGTGATCAATACGCTGGCCGTACGCGGCGACAACGTGATCAACCTCGGCGAAGGCAACGACACGCTGAAACTCGGCGGCGGCCGGCACGTGGTCGACGGACAGGGCCACGGCGGTATCGGTGACACGCTGGTGCTGAACTTCAGCAGCTCCACCACGTCGATCCGGCATGTTTATGACGCGGGCTGGTACAAGTTCTCCGACACGGCAGGCCTCAACTCCGCGCGCTACACCGGCTTCGAGATCTTCGACATCACCGGCGGTAGCGGCAACGACCGGCTGTGGACCTGGGGCGGCGATGACCGGCTCGCAGGCGGCGGCGGCAATGACGTGCTGACGGGCAATGGCGGCAACGATGTGCTGACCGGCGGCGTGGGCGACGACATCTTCGTCTATGCCAGTTCCGGCAACGGATTCGACACCATCACCGACGCAGGTGCGGGCGACACCATCCGCATCAACGGCCGCGACTTCACGGGCGTGGCGGTCACGGAGGGCAACGGCACGGGGATCACGACCAACCAGGTGCAGATCAGCGTGGACGCGGTGAACAACGAAACCACGCTCTACGTGGGCAGCGATGGCACACCGGGGGCCGATGTCACGATCCTGCTCCAGGGCACCTACACCACCGGCTCCTTCACGCTGTCCACCCACGACATCAAGGTCACTGCGGGCTCGACGAATCCCGGCACACCCGGCAACGATGTGTTGTCAGGTACATCGGGCAACGACGAGCTCTCCGGTGGCGAGGGTGCCGACACACTCATGGGCAAGGCCGGCAACGACATCCTGGATGGGGGCACGGGCAACGACACGCTCACCGGCGGTGCCGGCGTCGATCTGCTGACCGGCGGCGATGGCGCGGACACCTTCGTCTACGCCTCGATCTGGGAGAGCACCTCGGGCACGCTCTACCACGACCGCATCACGGACTTCACCTCGGGGTCGGACCTGATCAACCTCTCGGCGATAGACGCGAACCCGGTGCTGGCGGGCAATCAGGCCTTCTCGTTCATAGGGTCCGATCCCTTCGGCGGAAATGCCGGCGAACTGCGCTTCGATGCAACGACGGGGCTGGTTCTGGCCGACGTCAACGGAGACGGCATCACGGATCTCGAGATCTACCTCTCGAACATGCCGGCGACTCTGCTGGCGACCGACTTCGTCCTCTAACACCAGACTCAGGCTGCAGGCCGCGCCCACTTCGGTGGGCGCGGTTTTTTTTCGGGTCTGTGAGCCAATCGAGGTTTTGCGTCTGGCGCAGGCGGGCCCGCTGGCGCCTTTGCTGTGCCAGTCGGGGTGGTTACAGCTACCATAAGGGGCGTCAGGATCACATCCGGCCCACTACGTAGCCGCCGGCCAGGAGCAGGCCATGCCCGACATTGCGCGCTTCGCCCGCAGCGCCTCGCTTTCATCGCCTCGCCCCGCCGCGATTCTCGGCGGCAGCGACGGAGACGACAATTTTTCCGGCACATCCACGGCCGATCAGATCGAAGGCCGCGGCGGCAACGACAAGCTCGATGGCCTGGCGGGCAACGATTTCATCCACGGCGATTTCATCACCGCGCAGATCACACAGACAGCCCCCGGGGCTGACACGATTCGCGGTGGTTTCGGGGACGACACCATCGATGGCGGCGGCGGTGACGACGACATCAGGGGCGACGCAGGCGCCGACCGCCTGATCGGCGGACTCGGCAACAACACGCTGGACGGCGGTGGCGAGATCGGCGACACCGCCGACTACAGCTGGCTCTCGGGTGGTGTGTCGGCGAGCCTTGCGCAGGGTTTTGCGAGTGGAGCCGGATTCACCGACCTGCTGAGCCGCTTGACGGGCATTCTCGGTGGTGCCGGCGCAGACACGCTGGCCGGTTCGGCGAGCGCGGACCAGCTCGATGGTGGCGCGGGCGATGACGATCTGCAGGGCTACGATGGCAACGACTCCCTGAGCGGCAGCGACGGCTCGGACACGCTTCACGGGGGTGCCGGTGGCGACACGCTATCGGGCGGGCTGCTGGCAGACTCGCTTCTCGGCGGCCTTGGCGCCGACCGCCTGATCGGCGGTGCGGGCAACAACACCTTGGACGGCGGTGGCGACAGCCTGCTCGATACGGCCGATTACCGCTGGACCACGTTCTCCGCTGCCGCCGGCGGCGTGCTTGCCGATCTGCTGAGCGGACTCGCCTCCGGCGCGGGCTTCAGCGACACATTGCTCGGCATACGCTCCGTCGACGGCGGCGCGGGCAACGACACGCTGGGCGGCAATGCCCTCGCCAACACGCTCCGCGGCTACGCGGGAGCTGACCTGCTCACGGGTCTGGGCGGTAACGACGTACTCGTGGGCGATGACAACGGCGGCACCGTGGCTCCCGGCAACGACACGCTGCAAGGTGGCGCGGGCAACGACACGCTCCGCGGCGGTGGTGGCGACGATCTGCTCGAAGGCGGCGCCGGCAACGACAGCCTGCAGGGGGGCGCGGGCAACAACACGCTGAGCGGCGGCGGCAGCTTGCTCGACACGGCCGACTACCGTGTGGCAAACGGGCCGGTCGTGGTGTCCTTGCTGAGCGGGACGGCTACGGGTGCCGGGTTTTCGGACGTGCTGAGCGGCTTGCCCTCGGTGAGCGGCAGCAATTTCGCGGATCAGATCACGGGCGGTGCCGCAGCCAACACGCTCTACGGTGGCGCCGGCAACGACACGCTCCGCGGCATGGCGGGCAACGACACGCTCTTCGGCGAAGACGGTGACGATAGCCTTCTTGGCGGCGATGGCGACGACGTACTCGACGGCGGCGCTGGCAACGACACCCTGGACGGCGGCGCGGGCACCGATGATCTCGGCGGCGGCGCGGGCAACAACCTGCTGATCGGCGGAGGATACGAAGACACCGCCGACTATCACTGGGACGAGGCAGGCGTACTGGTGAACCTTGCAGACGGTGTGGCCACAGGCAGTTCCTTCAGCGACACGCTGATCGGTTTCAACTCCGTGAACGGCAGTAAGGGCAATGACACGCTGAAGGGAAGCAGCCTGGACGATCAGTTGCGGGGACGAGAGGGCGATGACCAGCTCGAGGGCAACGACGGAAATGACCGCCTGCGCAGCGATGCCGGCAACGACACGCTGCTTGGCGGCGCGGGCGATGACGATCTCGACGGCGGGGATGACAACGACCTCCTGGACGGCGGCACGGGCGACGACACGCTCTCTGGTGGCCTGGGCTTCAACACGCTCTCCGGCGGCCTCGGCTTCGACACCATCGATTACTCCTTCGTGCAGACTGGCCTGTATGTCGATCTCACCGCGAATACGGTGCAGGGCGCAGGCATCGGCGATGAGCTGAGCGGATTCGAAGCCGTTGCACTGGGTTCGGGCAACGACACCGTGGTGGGCGGTGGCGTGTCCTATCGCGGCGCGGTGCGGGGCGTGACGGTGGATCTCTCCTCGCAGGGCTCGCAGAACACCGGCTCCTCCGGTTTCGACACCTTGCTGAACGTGGTTTCCCTCGAAGGCTCCGGTTTCAACGACCAACTGCAGGGCAACGAAGGCGACAACCGCATCGATGGCTTTCTCGGCAGCGACACGATGTCCGGCGGCGCGGGCGACGACTACTACATCGTCGACGACATCAACGACGTGGTCATCGAAAGCGCACAGCTGCCGGGTTCCGCGCTAGCGTCTGCCGTGGACCTCGCGCCCGAGGTCACGGCTGGCAGCGGCATCGAC
>CAIYPF010000052.1 GCA_903928015.1 uncultured Gammaproteobacteria bacterium
CTCGATCCCCCTGAAGGGCTGTTCAAGACCAGAACGTGGATAGGCGGGGTGTGTAAGCGCTGTGAGGCGTTGAGCTAACCCGTACTAATTGCCCGTGCGGCTTGACCATATAACCAAAGCAATCCGGACAACGCTGCTGTTGTCTCACCGGATCTTTGTGACGAAACATTCGATAGTTTGATGGATTAGCGCGACTCGCTTGAAATGCTTGAGCACACGCACCGAATTTGCCGTAAGGCAGCCAGTTTTGCCTGGCGACCATAGAGACGTGGAACCACCTGATCCCATCCCGAACTCAGAAGTGAAACGCGTCATCGCCGATGGTAGTGTGGGGTCTCCCCATGTGAGAGTAGGACATCGCCAGGCACTTAATTCCGAATGGGTCCGTTTTTAAACGGGCCCATTTTTTTTGCTCTTCTAGACTCATCTCTCATCTCTCATCCCCGAGTCCAGTCTTGCTGTGCAGCGACCGAGCAGGGACTTGGCAAGCCGCAGTCATCTGCCTAGTATTCCCGGTATCACACTCACGACGGGCGTCCCCCAGATATGCCTGCTTACTTCGAAATGAGTTCAAGCAATCGCTGCTTTGAGCTGAATGATCGGACGCTGCGTTCACAGCTGCTGCCCTGAGGGGCATTCACACGCTTTCACCCACAATTCGCTTTCCTCCCAATCGTCTGAAGCGGGACAATTGCGCCCATCAGTTTCCGAGGACGTACCATGAGCAAGGACCGATTGATCATTTTCGACACCACTTTGCGTGACGGGGAACAAAGCCCTGGCGCATCGATGACCAAGGACGAGAAACTCCGGATCGCGCGACAACTGGAGCGCCTGAACGTCGACGTCATCGAGGCAGGCTTCGCAATCGCCAGTCCCGGTGACTTCGAGGCCGTGAAGGCTGTCGCAGACACCATCCGGGAGTGCAGCGTCGCCAGCCTCGCACGGGCCGCTTACAAGGACATCGAACAGGCCGCTGCAGCGCTTAAAGGAGCAGCGCGCCCGCGCATCCACACTTTCATCGCTACGTCGCCAATTCACATGCAGTACAAACTGCAGATGACCCCCGATCAGGTGCTGGATCAAGCGGTTCGATCTGTGCGGCAGGCGTGTTCTCACGTAGATGACGTCGAGTTTTCCTGCGAAGACGCGAGCCGCTCGGACTTCGACTTCCTCTGCCGCGTCGTCGAAGCGGTGATCGCAGCTGGCGCCCGAACCATCAACCTGCCTGATACGGTGGGTTACGGAGAGCCGGGCGAGTATGGGGCGCGTGTCGCCAGACTCATGCAGGCTGTACCGAACGCTGACAAGGCTATCTTTTCTGTGCACTGCCACAACGATCTTGGCCTTGCCGTTGCAAACTCCCTCTCTGCGGTGCTTAACGGAGCGCGGCAGGTTGAATGCACCATAAACGGTCTCGGTGAGCGGGCGGGTAACGCATCGCTTGAGGAGATCGTGATGGCTATCCGCACCCGCTCGGACATCTTTCCGGTCGAAACCCGGATCGTCACCGAGGAGATTGTTCCTGCATCAAGGCTTGTGTCGGGTATCACCGGATTCCCGGTGCAGCCCAACAAGGCGATCGTCGGCGCGAATGCCTTTGCGCATGAGGCCGGGATTCACCAGGACGGAATCCTCAAGCACCGTGAAACCTACGAGATCATGCGTGCCCAGGACGTCGGCTGGACGAACAACCGGCTCGTGCTCGGCAAGCATTCGGGCCGAGCGGCTGTGAAGGCACGCTTCGAGGAACTCGGAGTGCGCTTCGATACGCCCGAAGAAATGGAAACCGCTTTCCAGCGCTTCAAGGAACTGGCCGACAAGAAGCACGAGATCTTTGATGAAGACCTCCAGTCGATTGCCGGCAACGTCGCGACCGGGGATGCCGAAGAGCGTTTCCGGCTGGTCGCCCTCGAAGCCATTTCCCATACGGGAGAAAAGCCTCGTGCGACGGTTGTGCTCAGCGTAGACGGCCACGAACGGAGCAGTTTCTCGGAAGGCGATGGGCCGGTGGACGCGGTGTTCCGTGCCATCGAGCAGGAGGCTTCCAGCGGAGCAAAGCTGCTGCTGTTCTCGATAAACGCCATCACGACCGGTACCGACTCCCAAGCCGAGGTCATGGTGCGCCTCGAACGCGGCGGAAGGATCGTGAACGGAGCCGGTGCGGACACAGACATCATCGTCGCCTCCGCGAAGTCCTACCTAGATGCATTGAATACGCTTGGTGCTGCCCCGCGTGAGCACCCGCAGACCAGCGGCATCTGAGGCTCGAGTGTTGGGCACGGCGATGATGGATGAGGCGCTACGCCGAGCTTATCTAGCGGCTATGGACATCCCGCTATGGATTCCGCGAGATGAGCTGGATCCCTTTGCGGCGCCCGTCGCAACCGCTGCCCGGACGACGGCGGCGTCAGCTCCCGACCTTCAAGCCTCGCAACAGGTCGGAGAGCGTTCGCGGCCCTCCGCGCCTCCACCGGTGACGGGTGTGGGCCGCGGGCAGTCGCTTCTCGCTGATCAACCCGCTCGGAGCACGCCAGCTGCGCCCCGTGGCACTGCAAATCCAGCCTTGGTGGCGGAGAACACGCAATCGTTTAGCCTCGGCTTTGTTCGCTACGGCAGCACGCTTCTCGTTGATGACAGGGAGCTCGGGACGCACGCTCAGGATCTGGCACGAGCGATCTGTTTTGCCATTGAGCGCAAGAAGCACCCGTCGGAGTCCCACGATTTTTCATGGCCGCCGCGGGGAGCCCCTTTCATGGCCGCTGAGGCGCGGGATGCCATCTTTGCTCGCATCGACAAACTGGGCGGTGGAGCGCTGCAAAGGCTATTGCTTATGGGTGAATCGCCCGCTTCCTTGCTGCTCGGCTGGGATTCCGAGCGGTGGCGCGGTCGCGCGGCAGGGCCTCAGCGTGTGGAAGGGCTTGGCTTTGAGATCCTGCTCCTGCCGGGACTCACCGAAATGCTCGGGAATCCGGGCGCAAAGCGGCTCGCCTGGCAGTATCTGGTTGCCAGCAGCACCACTCATGCCTGAGGGTCTCTTTCCGCCCCGACCCGAAGATTGCGTGCGCCTTGCCGCAATTGACGCCGAAACCAATCCATCACCCTGGAGTGCGGACGCCTTCCGGGAATCCCTTGCCCGCTCACGCGGGCTAACGGTTCGGGATGACTCGGGTACGGTGTTGGGGTTTGTTGTCTATACCTCTGTCGCCGGTGCCTGCGAGATCCTCGAGTTGGCCGTGACTGTCCCGGCGAGACAACGGGGGCTTGGCCGTAAACTTCTCGAAGCCGCGATCGAAGATGCAGTCAGCGAGGGTGCGCGACGCTGCATACTCGAAGTGCGCGAGTCCAACACGGCTGCGCGTGCGCTATATGCTGGCGCAGGTTTTCTGGTCGACGGCCGCCGCAAGGCCTATTACCGTACCGCCGAGGGGCGCGAAGACGCGCTCCTCATGTCCTGTGACCTCTAGCAACGCGGAGAGCCTATGGCCGTCCACGAGATCGACTGGTGCACCCTGGAGCTTCCCGAGGAGTGGGCGTTCTCGCAAGAGGAGGACGACGTGGTCGTCATCGAGGACGAGGACGGCGTCAGTTGCATCGAAATCTTCCCGCCCGTCATCGTTGAAGATGGAGAGGTCACGGACGCCGACCTAGCGGAGTTCACCGAAGAATTGCGCGATGCGGGCCTTCGCGGCAAACGGGTGCGCGTGGGCAGCTGGCAGGGCGAACTCTACGAGCATGACGACGAAGAGCATCACTGGAGGGAGTGGTTCCTTCGGCAGGGTAGCTGCTTCGTGCAGGTGGCCTGTCATTGCCAGCTGGAACACTCCGGCATGGACGATGCTGCAGTCGACGAGATACTCGCCACCCTGGAGCCCCGCGCAGACTGAATGCCAGCGCGTCTCTCTCGCGCCGGCTCAGGGTTTGTCGGCTGCCGCGATGATTTTCTTCCGCCCCGGGTGCTCGCACAGATCACTGATCACGCAGCTTGCACACGAAGGGCTGCGTGCCTTGCACACGTAGCGGCCGTGCAGGATCAGCCAGTGATGCGCATCGCGGAGGTACTCCGCCGGCGTGAGTTTCAACAGACGATCCTCCACTGCGCGAACCGTTTTGCCCGGCGCGAGGCGTATGCGGTTCGCTAGCCGGAAGATGTGTGTGTCCACCGCCATGGTTGCCTCGCCGAAGGCGGTGTTCAGGATCACGTTCGCCGTCTTGCGGCCAACGCCAGGCAAGGCTTCCAGCGCGGCCCGGTCACGCGGGACCTCACCCCCGTGCCGCTCCAGTAGCAACCTTGCCGTGGCTGCTACGTTGCGTGCCTTCGCATTGAACAGACCGATTGTCCTGATGTAACGCTTCACACCTTCTTCGCCCAGAGCGGCCACCGCCGCCGGTGTGTTGGCGACAGGGAACAGCCGCCGCGTGGCTTTGTTTACCCCTGCGTCAGTCGATTGTGCGGAGAGTGTCACGGCGACCAGCAACTCGAAGGGCGTGCTGTACTCGAGTTCGGTGGTAGGTGCCGGATTGGCCTCGGCGAGCCGGCGGAATATTTCGCGTCGCTTGTCGGCGTTCATGTCTCAGTTGCCATGGTCTTGCGGTGCTGTTGCGCCCAGCAATTCCGGGCGGTGTTCCTCGACATACTGCAAGCCATTGCGAATCCCCGCAACGATGGCACGTGGCGTTACGGTCGCTCCTGTGAAAGCGTCGAAATCGCCTCCGTCCCGTCGTAATGCCCAGCGAGAGCCAGCCGAGCTCCGTCCCTCGAAGCCACGCAGCCATCCATGGTCGGCAGCATCAAGAGGATCGGAAAATCCGGGCGATTCCGAGTGCGCTATTACCCGTACCGCGAGTACTCGGCCGCCCTCGTCCACCGCGAGCAAGAGATCAATCGGCCCACCGTAGCCTTCGTGAGCACGCAGCGGAAGCACCACCGCTCCGGATCCGGAAGCTGTATCGAGGCGCCAAGCCGTACGCGGCGCGGGCAGGCCCAGAAGCGCCGGATCCTGGACGCTGAAGCTCTGCTGGTGTGTGTAGCCTGCTTCCGCCAGTTCCGCGAGAAGTGCGCCTGCCGTATCTGCCTGTCGGGACGCATGGACTGGTGCAACGCCGTGCCAGTTGAGCGACAGCAAGGCCAGAATCATGCAGGCGCGAGCTGCACTCCTTGCGAAGGAAAGCGCCGTGCTTGCGTCTGCGCGTCCACGGCCGACGGTGCTTTTCTCCGTCGAAAAAAGAGTTGCGAATACCCGCTCAGCCAAAGGCGTTGCTGCGTTTAGCGCAAGCACCGCAAAGGCTATGCCGTCCGGCCAACTGCCGCTGCTTCGCATGAGGTACACCAGCCCACCCGCGACAAGCCCGGCGAGCATGCGTACGCGAGGGCCCCGGGCACTCGTGCCCGGTTCCGTCAGCATGAAAAACGCCGCGAGCATGGTGCCGCCGCCGAAGAGATGAAACAGCACCGGCCCACCGCTTGCGGAACTGCCGTCATCATTCAGGAGCGCAACTACACCCAGCCCGAGGAGCATGCCAACCGGCGCTCGCCAATCGATGGTGCGGCGCTGCGCGAGCCAGGCTCCACCAGCAAGGAAGGCCGCGTTGGCCCACTCCCAGCCTCGGCCGGCGACGGCTCCGAACTGCGGCTGCAATTGGCGCAGCTCCGCCACGGTGTGCGAAGTGTCCTGCCGCAGCACCTCCAGCGGTGTCGCCATGGTGAATCCGTCCAATGTCGCGGAAGGCAGCAGATCGAGCGAGGCGCGGATGGTGTCTGCTACGCCCGTCGACAACGCAGCGGCGGTGCCTTCGGGTCCGGGCCAGCGTGATATTTCCTTCGGGAAGCACAGCAAAAGCGTGGCATAGGCCAGCATTGTCGGGTTGAAAAGCAGCCCGCCGTTTCCGTTCGACAACCTGCGTCCGACTGCCACGGCAACCACCGCGCCCGCAGTCGCGAGCCACCACGGACAGGCAGGCGGCAGCGACACAGCAAGCAGCAGCGCGACGAGCAATGTGGCACGGTCCGACACCGGCGAACGCAGGGACTTGCGCTCCGCAAGACGAGCGATCGCTTCCGTGAGCAGTGCGGCGGTTGTGCTCCACAGCAGGTTGAGCAGCACACCGGCCCCGAAGCACAGAGTCAGCGCCATCAGCCCGGGCACTAACGCCAGGAGTACGGCGTCTACAGGCGTCAGCGGTGCTGTGGTCGGGGTTTCAGTTCCCGAACCCATTGTCCCTGCCTCTTTCGATTGCTACGCGACGTGCACGCACGCGATCGATCGACTCCCGCACAGTCTGTGCGCGGCGTGCGCGCAAGGCTGCTGCGGCCCGGCGTGCCTCGCGCGCATCGCGGTCCGATAGCAGTTCACGGCTTGTCCGCTCGCGTCGCGCGTCGGCCCTGCGTTGCGCCACATCACGCGACCATGCGGGTTCCGAGTCTTGCGCGAGTTCGAGCAATTCGATGCAATCGACCGGGCAGGGTGGCAGGCACAGGCCACAGCCCGTGCATTCGGCGGCAACGACGGTGTGCATCATCTGCGGCGCACCGAGGATGGCGTCCACCGGGCAGGCGCGCACGCACTTGAAACAACCGATGCAGTCTTCTTCGCGGATGAAAGCCAACGCGGGCGCAGGAGAAGGGAGTAGTGCGGGATCGAGTGGCAGCACATCGCGATCGAGCAAGGCTGCGAGCGCAAGGATCGTGGCATCACCACCGGGCGGACAGCGGTTGATCGCCTCGCCACCGGCCACCGCTTCGGCATAGGGGCGGCAACCCGGATGACCGCAGCGCGCGCACTGCGTCTGCGGTAGGCAGTCCTGGATGCGCGCGACGAGTGCCGGATCGATGGCTATTTCACCTGCATGCCTGGCTGGGCGCCGCTGTCGGGCTCAAGCAGGAAAATCTCCTTGCCGCCGGGGCCTGCCGCCAGAACCATCCCTTGTGAAACGCCGAAGCGCATCTTGCGTGGCGCGAGGTTGGCTACCACCACCACCAGACGCCCTACGAGGGCTTCGGGTGCATACGCGCTCTTGATGCCGGCGAACACATTGCGCTCGCCATCACCCAGATCGAGTGTGAGCTGGATCAGCTTGTCCGCGCCTTCCACGTGTGCCGCTGCTGCAACGCGCGCGACACGGAGGTCGATTTTCGCGAAATCATCGATGCTGATTTCAGGGGCGATGGGCAGTGCCGGGCTCGCCGGCACGGCGGCCGGTGCGGCAACTGCGGCCGGTACAGTGTTGCTCTTGCTGGCTTCGATCATGGCATTCACCTTGTCCATGTCCACGCGATTCATGAGCGGCGTGAAGTTCGCCACGGTGTGTGCGCCCAGCGGCGCGGAGAGGCCACCCCAGGTGAGCGTTGTCTGCAGGAAGGCCTCGGCGCGGATGGCCATTGCGGGCAGTACCGGCTTCAGGTAGGTCATCAAGATGCGGAACAGTTCGATGCCAGTGGAGCAGACGGCCTGAACGCGCGATTCCTGCGCGGGATCCTTCGCCAGCTGCCAGGGCTTCTCCTGGTCGATGTACTGGTTGGCGCGGTCGGCAAGGCCCATCACCACACGCATTGCCTTGGCGTATTCGCGCTGCTCGTAATGAGCGGCAACGGCATCTGCGGCGGCGCTCAACTCCGCGACCAGTGCCGCATCCGCACCGCCGAGCCGGCCCTCGAAGCGCTTGCCTATGAAGCCGGCGCAGCGGCTCGCGATATTCACCACTTTGCCGACGAGATCTGCGTTAACCCGCAGCACGAAATCCTCGAGATTGAGATCGATGTCCTCCACCGCGGGGCCGAGTTTGCCGGCGATGTAGTAGCGGAAGTACTCGGGATCGAGGTGCTCGAGATAGGTGCGCGCCATCACGAAGGTGCCGCGCGATTTCGACATCTTCTGGCCGTTGACGGTGAGGAAACCATGGCAGTGGACGGCGGTGGGGCGGCGGTATCCCGCGCCGTGGAGCATCGCGGGCCAGAAAAGCGTGTGGAAGTAGGCGATGTCCTTGCCGATGAAATGGTGCAATTCGGCGCTGCTGTCCACTTTCCAGAAGTCGTCGAACGAGAGGCCGGTGCGGTTGCAGTAATCCTGCGCACTTGCCATGTAGCCGATCGGTGCCTCGAGCCACACGTAGAAGTACTTGCCGGGCTCGCGCGGGATCTCGAAGCCGAAGTAGGGCGCATCGCGGGAGATGTCCCAGTCCTGCAGGCCCTGCTCGAACCACTCGTTCAGTTTGTTGGCGATCTCGGGTTGCACCGAGGCGCCGGCGGTCCACTCGCGCAGCATCTGCTCGAAGGCGCCCAGACGGAAAAAGAAGTGCTCTGACTCGCGCGTGACGGGGGTGGCGCCCGAGAGCACCGAGACGGGGTTCTTGAGGTCCGTTGGCCCGTAGGTGGCTCCGCAGGCCTCGCAGGAATCGCCGTACTGGTCGGCCGCGCTGCAGCGCGGGCATCCGCCCTTGATGTAGCGGTCTGGCAGGAACAGGTTCTTGACCGGGTCGTAGGCCTGCTGGATCGGGCGGCGTGCGATGTAACCCGCAGCGAGCAGCCTCTCGTAGAAGAGTTCGGTGTAGTGGCGGTTCTCGGGAGAGTGCGTGGTGTGGAAGTTGTCAAAACCGACGAGGAAGCCCCCGGAATCGGCGCGGTGCGCGGCCTGCACGCGCTCTATCAGTGCCTCGGGGCTGATCCCCTCCTGCTCGGCCTTCAGCATGATCGGCGTGCCGTGGGCGTCGCTCGCGCATACGTAGTGGCATTCGTGGCCACGCAGTTTCTGGAAGCGCACCCAGATATCGGTCTGGATCTGCTCGACCATGTGGCCAAGGTGCAGCGGACCATTGGCGTAGGGGAGAGCGCTGGTGACGAGGATGCGGCGTGTGGCCATGAGGTCTCGCGTCTGTGCCGCGTGGCGGTGCGTTGCAGGGATGCGACGGACTATAACCGTCCTCCGCGGGCGCATGCACCGTTGAAAGTACCGCCGCGCTTCCGCCCCCGTGGTGCCCGCATTACCATGCGCCCCGGCATCGACTTCCGGAGTTCCAGATGAGCCATCCCTCGACCGCTGCGATTTCGGCCGCGCTGGCATCCTGCCGCGTGGCTGGCTTGGACGTTCCGCTGGGCGATATCGCCTCGTTCATCGAGTTGAAGCCCGGCGCCACAGGCCCGCGTCTTCGCTTGCGCAGCACAGTTCCCATGGCGGGGCTTGCACCCGCCATCGCGAGCGCGCTCGTCGAGCTTTTGCAGGGTCTGGACGGGCTGGTGGTCGAGCTGGAAAACCACATTGCTGCCGGCGCCCGCAAGCAGGGCGTGGAGGCTCTTGACCGCGTTGGCAACGTCATCGCCGTTGCCTCGGGCAAGGGCGGCGTGGGGAAGTCCACCACTGCAGTGAACCTTGCGCTCGCCCTGGCCGCAGAGGGCGCACGTGTGGGTCTGCTCGATGCCGACATCTACGGCCCGAGCCAGCAGCTCATGCTTGGCATCCCGGCAGATCG
Organism: uncultured Gammaproteobacteria bacterium; assembly: GCA_903928015.1. GTDB lineage: Bacteria > Pseudomonadota > Gammaproteobacteria > Pseudomonadales > UBA5518 > UBA5518. The sequence goes on from CAIYPF010000052.1 coordinate 9,463, forward strand.
CCAGCCCACGGTGCGTGACGGCAAATTCTTCGAACCGATCATGGCGCACGGGCTCCAGACCATGTCGATGGGTTACCTCGTCACGGCCAACACCCCGATGGTGTGGCGTGGCCCGATGGCGAGCGGCGCACTCCAGCAGATGCTCCAGCAGACGCTCTGGCACGACCTCGATTACCTGATCGTGGACATGCCGCCGGGCACGGGCGACATCCAGCTCACGCTGGCGCAGAAAGTGCCCGTGAGCGGAGCTGTGATCGTTACCACGCCACAGGACATCGCGCTCCTCGATTGCCGCAAGGGCATCGAGATGTTCCGCAAGGTCGAGATCCCTGTGCTCGGCGTGGTCGAGAACATGGCCGTGCACATCTGCTCGGCCTGCGGGCATGCCGAGCATTTGTTCGGCGCCGGCGGCGGCGAGCGCATCGCGAGCACCTACGGCGTACCTTTGCTCGGTGCGCTGCCACTGGATATCCGCATCCGCGAGCAGACCGATGGCGGCACGCCAACGGTTGTGGCCGAACCCGGGGGCGCGCTCGCCGCGAGCTACCGCCAGATCGCGCGGCGCACGGCGCTGGAGCTCGCGCGGTTGCAGGTCGCGGCACCGGCACGCGGGCCGGTCATTTCATTCAGCAACGACTGACAGAAGAGAGGCAGAGAATGTCGATCAAATCCGACCGCTGGATCCGGCGCATGGCGCAGGAGCACGGCATGATCAGCCCCTTCGAACCCGACCAGGTGCGCCACACTGCCGCGGGCAAGGTGATTTCCTTCGGCACGTCCAGCTACGGCTACGACGTGCGATGTTCGGAAGAGTTCAAGATCTTCACCAACGTGCACTCCGCCACGGTGGATCCGAAGAACTTCGACCCCAAGAGCTTCGTCGACATCAGCGCCGACAGCTGCATCATCCCGCCGAATTCCTTCGCGCTGGCACGCACCGTCGAGTACTTCCGCATTCCCCGCAACGTGCTCACGATCTGCCTGGGCAAATCGACCTACGCCCGCTGCGGGATCATCGTGAACGTCACACCACTCGAGCCCGAGTGGGAAGGCCACGTCACGCTCGAGTTCTCCAACACCACCAACCTACCCGCCAAGATCTACGCGAACGAAGGCGTGGCGCAGATGCTGTTCTTCGAGAGCGACGAGGTGTGCGAGACCTCCTACCGTGATCGCGGCGGCAAGTACCAGGGGCAGACGGGCGTCACCTTGCCAAAGGCCTGAGGCCACGGCTCCACCGGAGTCAGCGCCCGAAAGCGCGGCGTCATGCCGGCGTTGTGCGCGTGGTGTCCGTACCGGACGTTATGTCGCGCCCGAGCTGCACGCGCAGCGCCAGCAGCATGGGCGCGAGCAGCCACGGCAGATTGAAGGCGAGGTAGTACGCCGTGTTCGGCGGCGGATGCGGTCCCAGGAACGTCTGCGTGAAATAGAAAAACATGTTGGTGATGGCTGCGCCCGCATAGAAAAGCGCGAGCGGTCTCAACCAGGCGCTCTGGCGCGTGAGACCGATCATGATCGCGAGCAGTGCAGGTGCCTGGAACAGCCCGTCGAAGAGCGTCGCGGCAATCAGGTTGGGAGGTGGATCCAGATGCGCGGGTTCCTGCGCCACGGCCCAACCGTGCAGCCACTGCAGCGGCGGCCAGGGACTGTCTGCGGACACGGGCACGCCCAACCCTTCGGGCAGGCTGAAAAGAAATCCGTACACCACGGACAGGGAGAAAAACAGCACCAGCCCAAGATCCAGAGGCCGATTCAGCAGCGGTCGTTTCATGGATTCCTCGCGATGCTCGCACCGTGGCAGAGCTCTGTTTGTCGGAGAAGGGTTGCCGGGGACGCGTGGCCCGGAGTATCTCGCCGGCGCGTGCCGCCGCGTCCGGATAGCGCTCCGGTAGTGCCCGGGATCATTGCTCGGGTGCCAGCGCCAGCCCCGCTGGCAGCGCGCTCAGGAGTCGTTGCAGTGGCAGCTCGCCCTCACGCCGCTTGGTGGCATCGAGGTCGGGATCCGATCTCACTACCAGGGCGTTGCGAGCGCCGATCTCCGCCCCGGCTTCCAGCAGCCGTTCGTGGTCGGGATTTGCGGCGCCCGGATGGATCCACACCACTTCGATGTCGAGCGGGATCAATCGGCTGCGGACAAAGGCCTCGCGGGTGGTCCTCGCCGTCCAGCGGGCGGCGTCGAACCAGATACCACAGGCCTCCCAGCCTGCAGTGGCTGCCGCCTCCACCACTTCCACCGGACTGAACTCGGGCAGGCTGCCAGTGGCGAGCGAGGGCAGCCGTTTCATGTGCCTGGCGGCTCCGTCCCACCGAGCGCGATCAGGCGGGCAGCCTCGGGATAGATCCGGTGCTCCTGCACCAGCACCCTTGCGGCCAGTATTTCTGCTGTGTCGCCAGGCAGCACCGGCACGCGCGCCTGCAGGATCACAGGGCCGCCGTCGAGTTCTGCCGTGACCAGATGCACGGTGGCGCCGGCCTCGGTGTCGCCCGCGTCGATGGCGCGCTGATGCGTGTGCAGCCCCGGGTATTTGGGCAGCAGTGACGGGTGGATGTTGAGGAGCCTGCCCGCGTAACGCGCGACGAAATCCGGCGTGAGGATGCGCATGAAGCCGGCAAGGATCACGAGATCAGGCTTGTGCCCGTCGATACGATCGGCAAGCGCGACGTCGAAGGCTTCGCGGCTCGCGAATGCAGTGTGTTCTATCACTTCATGGTGGATGCCGGCGCGCGCTGCGCGCTCAAGTCCGAAGACCCCGGTGCGGTTGCTGATGACGGCGACAACCTCGCAGGGATATGACGGGTCCGCTGATGCGTCGATGAAGGCCTGAAGGTTGCTGCCGCCACCGGAGATCAGCACCACGAGTCTGCGGCGCGGCGTGGCATTCATCGCGTTCAGGCGCCTGCAGTGAGGTGCACCTGCTCGGCACCCGCCTCGCAGGTCTCGACCTTGCCCAGCCGCCACGCTGTCTCACCCTGCTCGCGCAGGAAGGCGATCGCGCGCTCGCAGTCTGCCTGCGGTACGCAGACCACCATGCCGATACCGCAGTTGAAGGTGCGGTACATCTCCTGGCGTTCGACGTTGCCCGCGCGCGCCAGCCAGCGGAAAAGCTCGGGTTCCTGCCAGCTCGCCGTGTCCAGCGCGGCGCGGCAGCCCTCGGGAAGCACACGCGGAATGTTCTCCAGAAGTCCGCCGCCCGTGATATGCGCCAGCGCACGCACCTCGCACTGCTGCATGAGCGCGAGCAGGGGTTTCACGTAGATGCGGGTGGGAGCAAGCAGTGCTTCGCCGAGAGTGCGGCCGTCGAAGGCTGCGCTGGTGTCGGCGCCGGAGATCTGCAGGATCTTCCGGATCAGGGAGTAGCCGTTCGAGTGCGCGCCGCTCGATGCGAGGCCGATCAGGGCGTCCCCGGGCTGCACGCGGCTGCCGTCGATGATGCGGTCTTCTTCCACCACGCCTACGCAGAAGCCCGCGAGGTCGTAGTCCTCACCCTCGTACATGCCGGGCATCTCGGCCGTCTCGCCGCCGACCAGCGAGCAGCCAGCCTGCTCGCAGCCCGTGCCGATGCCGCTCACAACCTGCGTGGCGGTGGTGACGTCGAGCTTGCCGGTGGCGTAGTAATCGAGGAAAAACAGCGGCTCTGCGCCGGCGACGACCAGATCATTCACGCACATGGCGACCAGATCGATCCCGATGGTGTCGTGGATGCCGAGTTGCATGGCCAGCCTGAGTTTGGTGCCCACACCGTCGGTGCCCGAGACCAGCACGGGCTTGCGGTAGCCCTCGGGAATGCGGCAAAGCGCGCCAAATCCGCCGATCCCGCCCATGACCTCGGGGCGCCGTGTGCGACGGGCAATGCCCTTGATGTTGGCGACCAGCGCATTGCCCGCGTCGATGTCGACGCCGGCGTCCTTGTAGGACAGGGATTGCGGGGCGGATTCGCTCATGCGGGGCGCGTCTCTGCGAGGGGAAGGGCGGGCGGATTCTAGCAGGGGTCAGCGGGGTCTTGCCTTGCTAGAATGGCGTCGTCCCCCCTGCCACGGCGCGATCGCGATGCGGCCATTCCTGCTTGCCTTTTCCCTGCTCCTGTCGGTGCAACTCGTGCTGCGCGCGCCGCTGGCCTGCGCAGCCGGTCTCTACGAGGCCGATGTCCCGGTTGCCTCGCAGGAGAACAGCGAGCGAGATGCCGGCATCCGGCGAGCCCTCCAATCCGTGCTGGTGAAGGTCTCCGGCTCGCGGCAGGTGCTGGAAAACCCTCAACTCGCCGACGCAGTCAGCGGGGCTCCCGGGCGCGTACTGCAGTTCTATTTCCGAAGCGTCCCGCTGCCACCTGACGACACCGGCGCCGTCAGCACGGAGTTGCGCCTGTTCGCGAGCTTTCAGCCCGCCACGATCGATGAACTCCTGCGCCGAACCGGCGAACCGCGTCTCTCGGCAAACCGACCGGCGAGCCTCGTCTGGCTGGCCATCGATGAGGGTTCCGGTCCGCGGCTTGCCGGCCGTGATGGCGATGCCCCAGTGATCGCCTGGTTCGAGCACCAGGCCGATGCCCGCGCGGTGCCCCTGCGGTTTCCCACGCTCGATCTTGGTGAACTCGCCGCAGTGCCGGCAGAAAAAGTTGCAGCACTTGAAGACGCGTCGGTGGTCGAGGCTTCCGCAAGCTACGGTGCGGGCAGCATCGTGATTGCCCGCTTCGTGCGCGCGGGCACCGGCGAGTGGGTGGGCGAATGGAAGCTGCGCACTGCCGACGACGTGGTGTACGGCCAGGGCAAGGCGCCTTCGCGCGCTGCGCTGTCCGAGCAACTGGTGGCTGCCATTGCCGAATCCCTCTCGACGCATTTCGCGGTACGCGCGGGGCTGGATAATGCCGAGGAACTCAGGCTGCGGATCGACGGTATCGCCTCGCTCCGGGATTACCGTGCGCTTGCAGCGCAGCTGGCCCGGCTCGGTTCGGTGCGGCAGGCGTTGCCCGGCCTGATAGAGGGCGACACCGTCTATTTCGATCTGCTCACCGACAGCGGAATAGACAGCGTGATGCAGGAACTCGCTCTGGTGCCGCAGCTGCGCCCGGAGGGAGATCCGGCCGAGCGGCGTTTCCACTGGTCGGCGCAATAGGAGCGGCAACATGAGCGAGAGCGGGCTGCGGCGCCTGGCGGTTCTCGGGGGGCTTCTCGCGCTGGGCGTGTTGCTGCATCTGCTTTCGCCCATCCTGATGCCCTTCCTTGTCGCGCTGGCGCTCGCCTATCTCTGGGATCCGGTCGTTGACCGTCTCGAGCGCATCGGCCTGTCCCGCACGCTGGGTGTGTGCGTGGTTTTCGTGGTGTCCTCGCTGGTGCTTCTCGCGCTGCTGCTGGTGATGGTGCCGCTGCTCGGGCGCCAGATGCATGTGGTTGCTGCCAAGGTGCCGCTGGCCATCGAGTGGTTCCGCGGCAGTTTGCTGCCATGGCTGCAAAGGGAGTTCGAGATCTCGGAGGCCGACATTCCTCTCGAGCGCATCAAGGACGCGCTGATGGCCAACTGGAAGAGCGCCGGTGGAGTGGCGCAGGGCTTGCTGGTGTCGGCCACGTCCTCGTCCCTTGCGGTGCTGGGGTGGCTCGCCAACCTGGTGCTGATCCCGGTCGTGGGCTTTTACCTGCTGCGCGATTGGGACCGCATGATCGCCTGGATCCGTGAAACGCTTCCCCGGCCGTGGGAGCCCACTGTCGCGCGCCTTGCGCGCGAGTGCGACGAAGTGGTGGGCGCCTTCCTGCGCGGACAGTTCCTGGTGATGCTGGCGCTGGGCATCTGCTACACGGCAGGGCTCATGCTGTTGGGGCTCGATCTTGCCCTGCTGATCGGCATGCTCGCGGGGCTGGCGAGCATCGTGCCCTACCTCGGGCTGGTACTCGGCGTGGCCGCGGCATCGGTTGCTGCCCTGCTGCAATTCGGTGATTGGCACCCGTTGCTCGGCGTGGCGGCGGTGTTTGTGGCGGCGCAGTTGCTGGAGGGCATGTACCTCACGCCCAAGCTGGTAGGGGATCGCATCGGCCTGCATCCGGTGGCGGTGATCTTTGCGGTGATGGCGGGGGGGCAACTCTTCGGCTTCACCGGCGTTCTGCTGGGGCTGCCATTCTCGGCCGTCATCATGGTGTTGCTGCGTCACCTCCATGACCGCTATCGCAGCAGCACGATCTATGGCGTTCAGGCCCCCGCGTCCGGCGACGCGCCCGTCCCTGCACCTGCCGCTGCCCGTGACGAAGGCCCGGAGTGCTGATGCAGATCGCCCTGCCGGTCAGCCTCCCCGACGACGCCTCCTTCGATGCCTTCTTCCCGCATGCGGGCGTCGCGGCTTCCGTGAGCGCGTTGCAGCGCGGGCTTGCCGCGCCGCCGCTGCGCGCATTCCTGCACGGCCCTGCTGGCTCGGGGCGAACGCACCTTCTGCAAGCCTGCTGCCTCGAGGCCGAAGCCCGCGCGGCTCCCTTCGTTTACCTCCCGCTTGCGGAATTGCTGGCGGCGCCGCCCGAAGAACTGCTGGCGGGGCTGGAGCAGTGCGCTCTGGTCTGCCTCGACGATCTGGATGCGATATCGGGTGAGCAGGCCTGGGAGGAGGCGATTTTCCATCTCTACAACCGGCTGCTCGAGAGCGGTGCCTCGCTGCTGGTGGCAGCGCGTCTGCCCCCGGCATCGCTGGCGGTGCGACTCCCCGATCTGCGCTCGCGTCTTCAAGCCCTGCTTGTGTTGCCGCTTGCGCTACCCGACGACGAGTCGTTGCCGGGGGCGCTGGTGCTGCGGGCCCACCGCCGCGGCATGACGCTGGATCAGGAGGTGGCCCGCTACATCCTCTCGCGCGCGCCCCGCGGCATGACGGAGCTGATCGCCTTGCTCGATGTGCTGGATGCGCGCTCGCTCGCGGCAGGACGCAGACTCAGCATTCCCTTCGTGCGCGAGGCTCTGGACTGGCAGACCTGAAGTTGACGTTGACGTCAACGTAAACTTGGGGCTATGGTCGTCCCGGATCCACCAAGCAGTGCAAGCATGGGCAGCTTCAGCATCCGCGAGCTCACACGCGAATTCGGCGTCACCTCGCGCACCATCCGCCATTACGAGGACATCGGTCTCCTCACGCCGGAGCGGCGTGGCCAGACGCGCGTGTACTCCGCTGCCGACCGGACGCGACTCAAGCTGATCCTGCGTGGCAAGCGCTTCGGGCTCTCGCTCGAGGAAAGCCGCCAGATCATCCAGATGTACGACCCGGCCGCGGGCAACCGCGCGCAGTTGGAGCGTCTGCTCGCCCGGCTTCGCGAGCAGCGTGAGTCCCTGCTCGCGCGCCGACGGGAACTCGACGCCATGCTCGAGGAACTCGAGGCCGCAGAAACCGCATGCCAGACGGCACTCGCCGGGCAGGCAAGGGCAGCCCGCAGCGTGGCTGGGACCCGCAACACCAGGAGGAACAACCGGTGAGCACGCTCTACAAGAACCTCGACTTCGGCCTCGGCAGTGACATCGACATGCTCCGCGAGACCGTGCACGCCTTCGCGCAGGCAGAAATCGCCCCGCACGCCGCGCAGATCGACCGCGACAACCAGTTCCCGATGCCGTTGTGGCGCCGCATGGGCGAGCTCGGATTGCTCGGTATCACGGTGGACGAGGAGTACGGCGGCAGCGCCATGGGTTACCTTGCGCACGCGGTGGCAATGGAAGAGATATCGCGCGCATCGGCATCTGTAGGGCTTTCCTACGGCGCCCACTCCAATCTCTGCGTGAACCAGATCCACCGCATGGGCAACGCCGCGCAGAAAGCCCGCTACCTGCCCTGGCTCGTCAGCGGCGAGCATGTGGGCGCGCTCGCCATGAGCGAGCCCGGCTCGGGTTCGGATGTCGTCTCGATGCGCCTGCGCGCCGATCGGCACGGTGATCATTACGTGCTGAACGGCAACAAGATGTGGATCACCAACGGGCCGGATGCCAACGTCTACGTGATCTACGCCAAGACCGATATGGATGCGGGTTCTAAGGGCATCACCGCGTTCATCGTGGAGCGGGATTCCCCGGGGTTTTCGCGCGCGCAGAAACTCGACAAGCTCGGCATGCGCGGCTCCAACACCTGCGAGCTGGTGTTCCAGGACTGCGCGGTGCCTGCCGCGAACGTGCTGGGCGGCGAGGGCCGCGGTGTCGGCGTGCTGATGTCCGGTCTGGACTACGAGCGGGTGGTGCTCTCGGGCGGTCCGGTCGGGATCATGCAGGCGTGCATGGACCTCATGCTGCCCTACGTGCACGAGCGCCGGCAGTTCGGGCAATCGATCGGCGAGTTCCAGCTGGTGCAGGGCAAACTCGCCGATGCTTACGCGGTGCTGAACGCGAGCCGGGCCTACCTCTACGCCGTGGCCCGCGCCTGTGACCGTGGAGAGTCCACGCGCAAGGACGCCGCTGCGGTGATTCTCTACACCGCCGAGGCGGCCACAAAAATGGCGCTGGACGCCATCCAGCTCCTCGGCGGCAACGGCTACATCAACGACTATCCGGCGGGCAGGCTGCTTCGCGACGCCAAGCTCTACGAGATCGGCGCGGGTACTTCCGAGATCCGCCGCATGCTGATCGGCCGCGAACTTTTCAACGAGACGCGCTGAGCGCGGGAGAAGGCGATGAACCGACTGGAGAGTTCGCTGAATACCCGTGGCGCGGAGTTCCAGGAGAACCGCGCCCATCTCGAGGCCCAGGTGGCAGACCTGCGTGCGCAACTCGCAGCGGTTCGGCTCGGTGGCGGCGAGAAAGCCCGAGCCCTGCACACCAGCCGCGGCAAGCTGCTCGCGCGCGATCGCATAGACGCCTTGCTCGATCCGGGTTCGGCGTTCCTCGAGCTTTCGGCGCTCGCGGCGCTCGATGTCTATGACGAGCACGTGCCCGCCGCGGGCATCATCACCGGCATTGGCCGCGTGAGCGGCCAGGAGTGCATGGTGGTGGCCAACGACGCCACCGTGAAGGGCGGAAGCTACTACCCGCTCACCGTAAAGAAACACCTGCGCGCGCAGGCCGTCGCCGCAGAGAACAACCTGCCTTGTGTCTATCTGGTCGATTCCGGTGGCGCCAATCTGCCGCGACAGGACGAGGTCTTCCCGGATCGCGAGCACTTCGGTCGCATTTTCTTCAACCAGGCGAACATGTCGGCCCGCAACATCCCGCAGATCGCGGTGGTGATGGGCTCCTGCACGGCCGGAGGCGCCTATGTGCCTGCCATGGCCGACGAGGCCATCATCGTGCGCGAACAGGGCACCATCTTCCTCGGCGGTCCGCCGCTGGTGCGTGCGGCCACCGGCGAAATCGTGAGCGCGGAGGAACTGGGCGGCGCTGATGTCCACTGCCGCACCTCCGGCGTGGCGGATCACTACGCCCGCAACGATCACCATGCGCTCGAACTCGCGCGTCGCGCCGTGGCGCGGCTGAACCGCGTGAAGCGCGTGGGCCTGGATGTGGCGACACCCGAGGCGCCGGCCTTCGATCCTGCCGAACTCTACGGCGTGATCCCCCGCGACAAGCGCAAGCCCTATGACGTGCGCGACGTGATCGCCCGCGTTGTCGATGGCTCGTGTTTCGACGAGTTCAAGGCGCTGTACGGCACCACGCTCGTGTGCGGGTTTGCCAGGATCTGGGGCTATCCGGTGGGCATCGTCGCCAACAACGGCATCCTCTTCAGCGAATCCGCGCAGAAAGGCGCGCACTTCATCGAGCTCTGTGCGCAGCGCGGCATCCCCCTCGTCTTCCTGCAGAACATCACGGGTTTCATGGTGGGCAAGCAGTACGAGGCGGGCGGCATCGCGCGCCACGGCGCGAAAATGGTCACGGCAGTCGCCTGTGCCGCAGTGCCCAAGTTCACCGTGCTGATCGGCGGCTCCTTCGGTGCCGGCAACTACGGCATGTGCGGCCGGGCCTATGACCCGCGATTCCTTTTCATGTGGCCGAACGCACGCGTATCCGTTATGGGAGGCGAGCAGGCAGCAGGAGTGCTGGCGCAGGTCAAGCGCGACCAGAAGGAGCGCGAGGGCTCCAGCTGGAGTGCCGAGGAAGAGGCAGCCTTCAAGCAGCCGGTGCTGGACAACTACGAGCGCCAGGGCCACCCCTACTATGCGTCGGCCCGGCTCTGGGATGACGGCGTGATCGATCCCGCGGAAACGCGGGACGTGCTCGGGCTCGCGATTTCCGCCTCCCTGAATGCACCCGTGCCCGAGACACGCTTCGGCGTGTTCCGCATGTAATCGCGCCGCCACAGTGGCCCGCCAGGGGATTGCTCCATGTTCCAGAAAATCCTGATCGCCAATCGCGGAGAGATCGCTTGCCGCGTGATCCGCACGGCACGTCGTCTCGGCATCCGCACTGTTGCTGTCTACTCCGATGCCGACCGTCACGCGCTGCACGTCAGCATGGCCGACGAGGCCGTGAACATCGGCGCACCGGCGCCGAAGGAGTCCTACCTCCGCGGTGAGCGCATCATCGAGGCGGCGCTTGCCACCGGCGCGCAGGCCATACACCCGGGCTACGGCTTTCTTTCCGAAAACGCGGGTTTCGCCGCGTTGTGCGCTGCGAGCGGTGTCACTTTCATCGGGCCGCCGCCCGCTGCGATCGAGGCCATGGGCTCCAAGAGCGCTGCCAAACGTCTGATGGAAACCGCCGGCGTGCCACTGGTGCCGGGCTATCACGGTGAGGAGCAGGACGCCGGACTGCTCAAGCGCGAGGCCGCACGTATCGGTTACCCGGTGCTGCTCAAGGCCGCCGCGGGTGGCGGGGGCAAGGGCATGCGCCGTGTGGACGAAGCGGCGCAGTTCGAGCAGGCGCTCGCAGCCGCGAAGCGCGAGTCGGACAAGGCTTTCGGCGATGCCCGGATGCTGGTCGAGAAATGCCTTGTCCACCCGCGCCACGTGGAGATACAGGTTTTCTGCGATGACCATGGCAATGGCGTCTATCTCTTCGAGCGCGACTGCTCGCTGCAGCGCCGGCACCAGAAAGTGGTGGAGGAAGCGCCTGCGCCGGGGCTCGGCGCAGAGCTGCGCGCAGCCATGGGCGAAGCGGGGCTGCGCGCCGCGCAGGCCATCGGTTATCGCGGCGCGGGTACGGTGGAATTCCTGCTGGCTTCGGATGGCGCGTTCTACTTCATGGAGATGAACACGCGGCTGCAGGTCGAGCACCCCGTCACGGAGATGATCACGCGGCAGGATCTGGTGGAGTGGCAGTTGCGCGTGGCCGCGGGCGAACCGTTGCCACGCACGCAGGAGGAGCTTTCCATACACGGCCACGCCATCGAGGTGCGCGTCTACGCCGAGGATCCGGCGCGGGACTTCCTGCCCGTCACCGGCACCCTTGAATTCCTCGAGCCTCCGGCCGAAGGTCTCCACGTCCGTGTGGACACGGGTGTGGTGCAGGGAGATTCGATCGGCATCCACTACGACCCGATGATCGCAAAGCTGATCGTCTGGGATGAATCACGCCCGCGCGCTCTGGCGCGTCTGAAGGCCGCGCTTGCTGACTACCGCATTGCGGGGCTGACCACCAACCTCCGGTTTCTGCAGTCTCTGGTCAGCGTGCCTGCCTTCGCCGAGGAACTCGTGCACACGGGCTTCATCGAGGAGCACAGCGAGCAGATCTTCCATCCCCGCACAGCCGATGCTGATACGTGGCTGCCACTGGCAGCGATCGCACTGCTGCTCGACCGGGAGCGCCGGCTTGCCGCGCAGGGCGGCGTGCGTCAGGACACCCACTCCCCGTGGCAGATCCCCAATGCCTGGCGTCAGGGCGCGCCGCGACGCCAGCGCCTCGAGATCATGCTCGACGCGGACAGGCACGATGTCTATCTGGAGGAGAGCGCAGAGGGCGGCGTGCGGCGTTGGCTGCTCACGCAGGGCGGGCGGCGCGTGGTGCTGAACGGTCACCTCGAGGGCAACACCCTGCACGCCGCCACGGACGGACACTGGCGCAGGCTGCGCATGGCGCAGGCTGGAGAGGGCCTCAGCCTTTTCCTAGACGGTGCGGTGGTCGGATGCGCCCTGGCACGCCCTGACTGGGGAGATGCAGGAGACGACGATGCCGCGCAGGGTTTTGCGGCACCCATGAACGGTGCCGTGGTCGCGCATCTCGTCGATGCCGGCCAGACGGTAGCCAAGGGCGATGCGCTGATGGTCATGGAGGCCATGAAGATGGAGCACGCGATACGGGCGCCTGTTGCCGGACGCGTCACCGAGTTCTTCTACCAGCCGGGTGAGCTCGTGGCCGGCGGTGCACGCTTGCTTGCGTTCGAGTCGGCGGCTGGCGCCCGGAGTTGAGTGCGCGCAGGCCCCGAATTGAATCCACGCAGCCCCTCGTGTTTGAATGCGGGCATCCTTTCACTCGCATATCAGGCTGCAAACGATGATCCGCCGCTGGCTGTTCCCGCTGATACCGTGCCTGCTTGCCGGGTGCAGCACCTACCACGGGCATCGCCCTCAGGTCGAAACCCTCTACCTGCAGGACGGCACCGAGGGCTACAGCATCAACTGCGGCAGCAACGAACTCGCTTGCGCCAAGCGCGCCGGTGATCTCTGCGGCACGGCAGGCTTCGACGAAGTCCGCCCTGCTGGCGTGCGCACGCTGCGCAACCCCGACGCAGACGTGATCCTCGTGGTGCGCTGCAAGAGCGAAAACTGAGGGCCGCTGCACCGGCGCCTCAGTAATGCGGCGGTGGCGTCACCGCAGGCCCGCCCTCGCTCACCTCCAGTTCCCGGACCCGCTCATCCAGCGCATCGATGCGCTGCAGCAAGCGGTCCACCACGTCCCACTGCTCCCGTATGACCGAATTCAGCTGGTCTATGGTGTCGTCCTGCCAGGCTAGCCGTGACTCGAGGTCCTGTATCTGCGAAGCGAGTTCTTGATGCGGGTTCATGGTGTGCCGAGGCTGCTGCCATATTCTGGTTGATGGGATTCTAGGCCGCGAGAATGGCCGCAGCACAGCCGGTGGTGGCGACAGAAGATTTCATTTCGCAGCCGTTGGCATTCGCCGCCGGCATCATTATTCTCCGCCTCGCCAAGTCCGAATACCCCGCGCGGTGCGATTCATGCCTGTCGAAATCCTCTGGGAGGAACGCGGTGTCCGCCGTCGCTACAGCGGCGTCGTGACCGCAGCCGAATTCCTCGAATCCATTGTCACCGTGCAGCGGGATCCGCGTTTCGACGGCTTGGTCTACAGCATCCTCGACACACTGGACGTTGCCCGCACCGATGTCTCGGGCATCGACATCAAGTCCGTCGCCGCTCATTCCATCGGCGCCCTGAATTCCAATTCCTCGATCAAGGTGGCAGTGATCGCCTCGGACCCTGCCGTGCTGGCCATGGTGCGCATATTCGTATCTCCCCCTTACACATCCTATCCGGCAGACGTTCTTCCTGACCGCGAGGCGGCCAAGCAGTGGGTGCGCTCCGTATGCGGCTGAGGAAGCGCGCGCGCCCGGGAGGCATATCTCGTGGCCTTTGATCTTGTGTGGGAGCCCAGCGGCGTCTGGCGCCGCTACTCTGGCAGGCTGACGGCTGCCGACCTTCTGGCATCATTGAACCAGGTGCAGATCGACCCCCGCTACGACAGGCTGCGTTACAGCCTGAACGACTTTCTGGCGGTGGAAAGCGTCGATGATGTGTCGGGGATCATGGACGTGGTGATCGCCGGGAGTATCGGCGGAGCCTATTCGAATCCGCGATTGGTGATGGCCATCGTCGCGCGTCACGAGTCCGTGCTGGCCCACGCCGGTATGTTCATCAGACCGGATTTTCCCTATCCGGTGAAGATCTTCCAGGAGATTGATGCTGCACGGGCCTGGCTCGGGGCCTCAGGTGCGCAACCGCAGATGGAATGATTTGGGCCGTGTGAGGTTTTCGTAGCCCACGCGAGAGAGCGTGCACCCACGGCCGGAATCCTTCACGCCCACCCAGGCAAGTGCCGGGTCGAGGTAATCACAGCGGTTCATGAACCAGGTGCCGGTCTCGACGCGATCGCCGATCGCAACGGCTGCTTCGGCGTCGGCGGTCCATACCGCGGCCGTAAGCCCGAAGCTGCTGTCGTTCATCAGCGCGATCGCTTCCTCGTCGCCTGCCACAGGCATGATTCCCACGACCGGGCCGAAGACCTCGTCCTGCATGAGCGGCATGGAGTGATCCACGTCCAGAAGGATCTGCGGTGCGAGGTAAGGCGTGCCGGGCCGGCTTGCGGGGAATTCGCGTTCATCGATGCCGGCGCGCGCGCCCGCGGCCAGGGTTGCGGCGATCTGCGCGCGGATCTGGTCCGCGGCCTGCGTGCGCACCACGGGGCCCAGAGTGGTCGATTCCTCCAGCGGGTTGCCGAGAACATAGCCGCGCGTGAGCGCTATGGCACCGGCCACGAAATCCTCGTAGAGGCTGCTGTGCACGTAGATGCGCTGGATGCCGCAGCAGGACTGGCCGCTGTTGAAGAAAGCGCCGTCGACGAGATTCTCGATGGCGTGCGGCAGGTCGGCGTCGTGACGCACATAGGCCGGATCGCAGCCGCCGAGTTCCAGCCCCGTGCCCACGAAGCGCTCTGCCGCCGCGCGCTGCACTGCGTGTCCGCCCGCCACCGAGCCAGTGAACGCCAGGAAGCCCACGCGCGGATCGGCGATGGCGCGACTGGTGAGATCGTGCGAGAGCTGCAGCACCTGGAACACGCCTTCGGGCAGACCTGCTTCGCGGAAGCACTCGAGGAAGCGCTCGGCGCAGAGCGGCGTCTGTGCGGAGTGCTTCAGCACCACCGCATTGCCCGCCATGATCGCGGGCAGCACGCTGTTCACTGCGATGAGATAGGGGTAATTCCATGCGGCGACGGTGAGCACCACGCCGAGTGGCTCGCGCCGTATGAACCGCCCGAAACCTTCCTTGGGGCCCGGGTCGATGTCGGCAAGCGCTTCGGGCGCGATGGCGATCATGTGACGCGCGCGCTCCAGCGTGCCGCGCACCTCGTTCGGCGCATAGCGGATGGGCCGGCCCATCTGCCAGCTCAACTCTCCTGCAATCACTGCGCTGCGCGCCTCGAATGCGGCACAGAAGCGGGTGCAGATCGCCGCACGCTCGGCGAGGCTGCTGCTGCGCCACGCGCGCTGCGCGAGCACGGCACGGTCGAGGGCTGCATCGAGTTCGGCTGTGCTGGCGAGTGGCCGCTCGCAGAGGACGGAGCCGTCGACCGGACTGATGGTGCGCTGGATCTGCATTCAGATGATCTCGAAGTAACGAGCGAGTTCCCAATCGCTGATGTGGCGGCGGTACTCGCGCTCTTCCCACTCGCGCGAGGCGGCGAAGTGCTCGACGAACGCCGCACCGAACCAGTCTTTGGCCATGTCGCTGGCCTTCAGGCGCTGCGCCGAATCCCACAGGGTGCGCGGCAGCGCGAGGCGCTTGGGGTGCTTGGCCGCGTAGCTGTTCCCCTTCACGGGTGCCGTGGGCTCGACGCGGTTCTCTATGCCCCAGAGCCCGGAGGCCACGGCAGCGGCGAGCGAGAGATAGGGGTTGGCATCTGCCGCAGCAACCCGGTACTCCACGCGCTGCGATTTGGGGCTGCCGCCGATCACGCGCAGCGCGCAGGTGCGGTTGTCCACGGACCATGTGGCATCCGTAGGTGCCCAGAAGCCCGGGATCAGGCGCGTGTAGGAATTCACCGTGGGAGAAATCATCGCGAGCAGTTCGGGCATCAGTTTCTGTTGTCCGCCCACGAACCAGCGCATCGCATCGCTCATGCCCTGAGCTTTTGCGGCATCGTGGAACACCGGCTTGCCCGCCGCGTCGCGCAGCGACATGTGGATGTGCCCGCTCTGCCCGGGGTAGTCCTTCGACCACTTGGCCATGAAGGTGGCCATCAGGCCCTGGCGTTGCGCGATCACCTTGGCGAAGGTCTTGAAGAGCGCGGCCTTGTCGGCGGCGGCAAGGCCGGTGTCCACGGTGATTGCGGCTTCAAGTACGCCCGGCCCGGTTTCTTCGTGCAGGCCTTCGATCGGGATGTCCATGGCGTCGCAATTGGCCAGCAGGTCCCGGTAGAGGTCGCTCCACACGCTGTTGCGGATCACCGAGTAGCCGAACATGTCCGGCGTGATGGGCTTGAGATTCCTGTAGTGCTTTTCGCGCACGGAATCGGGGGTTTCCTCGAAGACGAAGAACTCGTATTCGAATCCGGCGAAGACCTGGTAACCCATGCCTTGCGCGCGGTCCAGCACACGGCGCAGCAGCGTGCGCGGGCACACCGCGGCCGCGGGGCCCGCGAACTCCGCGAGGAAGAACAGCACCGGGTCTTCCCACGGCAGCGCGCGGCAGGACTCGGGCACGATGCGCGCCTCGGTGTCGGGGTAGCCGGTGTGCCAGCCGGTGAGCTGCACGTTGTCGTAGAGCTGGTCCTTGCTGTCCCAGCCGAGCACCACGTCGCAGAAACCGAAGCCGCCCTCCAGCGCCGAGAGGAACTTCTGGGTCGACATGTACTTGCCGCGCAGCACACCGTCGATGTCGAAGGCGCCCACCTTCACGTGATTCAAGCCCCGCGCTTCGACAATGGCGCGCGCCTCGGCGGCGTTGCTCACTTTGCGTGGGTTTTCCATGGGCATCTCCGGGCTGGGACAAGTGGCCGCGACTATCGCACTCCGCGACGCGCGCGTGCAATTGCGCCCGGGATGCTCAGTCCGCTTCCTTCCGTGCGACCGCCTCGATCTCCATCAGCAGCCCGGGGAGCAGCAGTTCCTTCACGATCACCACGGAACTTGCAGGCGGGTGCGCCGCGAAAATGCGGTTCCGTACCTCGGCAAAACCACCGTATGCCGAGCGATCCGTGAGATAGCACACCAGCTTCACAACGTGCTCGGGGCCGGCGCCTGCGCTCCTCAGCACGGAGAGGATGTTGGCAAAGCACTGCTCCGCCTGCGCTGCGGGGTCATCCGCTCCCACGAGCGCGCCGCCCGCGAGCGCGACCTGGCCCGAGACATGGATCCAGCCGTCCGCTGCCGTGGCCTGCGACATCCCGGAAAAGCGCATGCCCTCCGGATCGAAGCGTTCGATGCTCATGACTGCTCCTCAGGGAAGTCCCGCGCCGGGCACCGTGACCCGCGCGACGTCGATGCGGCCGCCGCGCTCGCGCAGCGTGACGCTGCGGTCGTGGTGCGGTGCCACGCAGATGTAGAGATCACGCCGGTCCGCGCCGCCCAGCATGCAGGCGTAGGTGTTGCCGCCCGTCACGGTGACGCGGTCGAGGATCTCGCCGCCCTCCCGTACGCGCAGCACCGAGGGGCCCACGGTTGCGATCCAGACGCAGCCCTCGGCGTCCAGGCAGATGCCGTCGGGGAGGACGTCACCGGCGAGTTGCGCGAAGACGCGATGCTCATGGAGTCGGCCGCCCTCACCGATCGTCCATGCGTGCAGCCGGGAGGCGAGCGATTCGGCGATGATCAGCGTGCGTCCATCGGGGCTGATCACGCTGCCATTGGGGCAGATCAGCCCGTCGCAGGCACGCTCCACCTCGCCGTCTTCCTGTACCAGCGCGACTGCGGTGGTGCAGGGTGTTTCGCCCTTGTCGAAGTCGAAACCGATATTGCCGACGTAGGCGCGGCCCTGCGCGTCCACCACCATGTCGTTGCTGTGGCCCGGGTGCAGCGCGCCGAGTTCCGCCCACGGCCCGAGTTGCTGGCCGTGGCGCCGGTAGAGGCGGCGCTCGTGCATCGACACCACGAGCATGTCGCCATCGGGCAGCCAGCCGATGCCGGAGGGGCAGCCGGGGACCTCGAAGGCCTCGAGGATCTCGCCGGAGGGCGCGAGGCGTCGCACGAAACCCTCGTGCTGGTCCGAGAACCACAGCGATCCCTCGTGCCAGCGCGGGCATTCCGGAAACGCGAAGCCGCTGGCGAGGGTGCGGGCCATGGCGCTCATGCATTCAGCTCCTTGCACATTCGCGGAGGATCGCGCCCAGGCGCTCGATGCCCGCAGTGATGACCGGCTCGGTCACATGGCTGTAGGCGAGACGCAGGTACTGGTGCCCGTCGCTTTCTCCCATGAAACGCTCGCCGGGCCTGAAGAAAATGCCCTGCTTGCCGGCGAGGTCCGCAGCGCGCGCCCAGTCGACGCGCTCATCGATTTCCAGCCAGAGATAGAACGAACCGCGCGGCTCGCGAAAGCGCACGTAATCGCCGCAGTGCTCACGTACGGCGTCGACCGCGGCGCGGCATTTGCGGCCGTAGACCGCGGATGCTGCTGCCACATGCGCGTCGAAGAGCCCTTCGGCCATGAACTCCGCCATCAGGCGCGACAGCCACTGGCTAACGCCCAGATCCTGCCGCACAGCCGCGAGTGCGCCTACACCCTCGGTGCTCCCCGCCATCCAGCCAAGGCGAAGCCCCGGCGCCACCGTCTTGCTGAATGCGTTGCACTGCATCACGCGCCCGCTGGTGTCCATGCCGAGCAGTGATCGCTCGGGCTCGCCGGCGAAGCGCAGTTCGCCGTAGACGTTGTCTTCCAGCACCATGAAGTCGAAGCGTTCCGCCAGCTCCAGCAAGTGCCGGCGACGCTCGGGAGAGAGCTCCACGCCGGTGGGCAGCTGGAATGTGGCGATGGTGTAGACGAGTTTCACGCGGCGCCCTTCGCGCGCGAGCTCGCTGAGCAAGCGCTCCAGCGCCTGCGTGTCCATGCCATCGGCATCCACCGGCACGGTGCGGATATCGGCGCCGGCCATTTCCATGAAGCGCAGCGCGTACGGGAACGAGGCCGCCTCGACGATCGCCACATCGCCCCGATCGAGATAACCGCTTATCGCGAGCGCGATGGCCTGCACCGAACCCGAGGTGAGAATGATGCCGCGTGTGTCGATGGCGCGACCGTCCTTGGCGAGATAACGCGCGGCGATCTGCTCGCGCAGCCCCTTGTAGCCGAAGACCAGTTCTTCATAGCCGGTGGCGGAGTCGAAGTACTCGAGCGCCTCCGCGCCATCGCGCGCCAGGATTTTCTGCGCCAGACGCAGCAAGTCCTGCTGGGGGAATGTCTCGGGAGCGGCAAGGCCCTGGTCGAAGTTGAAGCTGACCGGAACCTCGGGGTCGGGAAAGAACAGCGGCGGGCCGCCCTGTGCTGCCGTGGAATAGAGCGATCGTATGTCTGCTGGCATGGTGACCTCTTATTGTGTTTGCGGCACTGCCGCCGGGAGCGCTGCGACCGGCGGCTCTACAGGCCGGGGTTTTCCTC
Organism: uncultured Gammaproteobacteria bacterium; assembly: GCA_903928015.1. Classification (GTDB taxonomy): domain Bacteria; phylum Pseudomonadota; class Gammaproteobacteria; order Pseudomonadales; family UBA5518; genus UBA5518. Next base: position 28,658 of record CAIYPF010000052.1, read on the forward strand.
GCGCAGCCACTGCACGAAGAGCTCGTAGCCCAGCACCAGCACCACCGCGCCCACGAAGAGCCCGATGATGCCGTGGCTGAGGAATCCGCCGATCGCACCCAGGAAAATGACGAGGATGGGCACGTCGAGACCGCGGCCCATCAGCAGTGGTTTGAGCACGTTGTCCAACGGCAGCAGAAGCAGCGTCCACACGCCGAAGAGCACCGCTGTGGTCGGGTCCGCGTTCGCGAAGAGCCAGATGGCCGCGGGAATCATCACCAGCGCCACGCCGATCTGTACCACGCACATCACCAGCATCAGCACCGTGAGCAAACCCGCTGCCGGCACGCCTGCGATCAGCAGGCCCAGACCCGCCAGCAGGGCCTGGATCAGTGCCACGCCGAGGATGCCGCGGGTGACGCCGCGGATCGTGGCGATCGCGAGTTCGGCGAGGTGATGCCCGCGCGCGCCGCCCAGACGGCCGGCAAATGCCAGCGCTCCGGCTCCGGAGCGGCCTGCGGTAGCCATAAGCGCGCCGCCGATAAGGATCGCCAGCACGAATTCGAGCAGCGCGAGCCCGATGCGCGCGGCGCCCGCAACCAGCCAGCTCACGGTGTCTTTCAGGTAGGGCTGCAGCTTGGTAAACGCGGCCTCCATGTTGTGCGAGGCAAGCAGCCAGAAGGCATGCACGCTCTTCCCGACTACGGGCCATTCCGCGACCTTCGCCGGAGGTTCGGGCACGGTGAGGCGTCCGCTCTGCCAGGAGTCCACCAGCGATTGCGTCTCGGCCGCAAGAGAGTTGCCGAGCAGGATGCCGGGCAGTATCACGGCACCGAGCAGCGCGAGCACCACCAGCGTGCTGGCCAGCACCGGGCGGTTGCCAAGGCGCTGCGCCAGCATCTGGCAGGGGCCATGCAGCGCGATGGCGAGAATCCCGCCCCATGCGAGCGGCAACAGGAAGGGGAAGAGGATCACGCCGCACCAGCCGAGCAGCAGGGCCAGTGCTCCCAGCCGGATGGTGATCTCGGTGGCTATACGCAGCGGTCGCTCGGTGTCGGGCATGGTGCAGGTTCCGGACCGGGTGTGTCCTTCAGCGGGGACGGCGGCTGTAGGTTTCGAAGTTTTCCTGTCGTGCCCGCTCGCTCTTGCGCAACAGTATCACGGTGGCGCCGGTGCCTCCGAGGTGCTGGGGCGCCGAGTGCATGGCGAGCACCTCGGGCAGTTGCGGCAGCCAGAACGCCACGCAGCTCTTCAGCAGTGCAGGGGTCTGCCGGCCCACGCCCCGGCCATGGCTGACCAGGCACACGCGAAGGTCGTGCTTCAGGCAGTCGCGCACCAACTGGAACACCGCCAGGCGGGACTGCTCCACCGTGAGTCCGTGCAGATCGAGACGGGTTTCTATCCGGTATTCGGCGAGCCGCAGCCGCTTGAACACGCCGTACTGCACGCCCGGGCGCAGGAAGGAAATCTCCGCGTGAGGGTCGATCAGCGGGATGTCCTGCGTCGAGAGGAAGTTCGGGTCCTTGGCAAGGAGTGCCTCGGCGGCACGACGGCGCTCGAGCGTCCCCGGAGTGACCTCCGCAAAGCGCTTGAGCAGCAGCGGGGTGTCCCCGGCCAGAGGTATGACGTCCTCGCCGAGGAGTTCGCGGAAATCGGTGTCTTCGGCTTCGCCGGCGCTCATGGGAGTGGGCCCGTGTGGTTCCGGGGGGATATGACGGTGATGCCCGTCGGGTGATGGCCAGTATACGCAGGCCCGATGGCCGCGGACTCCGGTGCACTGCTGAAATCCCGGGCACCTGCGGCTACACTGCCGGCGCACACCGTTCGCGACAGAACCACCGTCCTGCGGCACCACGCAGCGGAGAGATCCCCATGCTCGGACTGATGATGAACTCGCAGTTGACGCTCACCGCGGTGATGGAACACGCACGCAAGTTCCATGGTGATGCCGAGGTCGTCTCCGTCACGGCCGACCAGCCTTTGCACCGCTACCGTTACAGGGACTGCTTCGGCCGCGCCGCGCAGTTGGCCAACGCGCTCCATGCCCTCGGCGCCCGCAGCGGCGACCGGGTCGGCACCCTTGCCTGGAACGACTACCGCCACCTCGAGGTCTACTTCGGCACCGCCTGCATGGGCCTCGTGTGCCACACCATCAACCCGAGGCTTTTCCCCGAACAGATCGACTTCATCGTGAACCACGCCGAAGACCGCTGGATCTTCGTCGACCCGGCCTTCCTGCCGCTGCTGCGCGGGCTGCAGGACCGCCTGCCCACAGTGGAGCGCTTCGTGATCCTCGGCCCCGCGGCCGCGGCTGAAGACTGCGGGCTGCGCGATGCCGTCTCCTACGAGAGCCTGATTGCCGGCCACGCTGCGAACGTCGACTGGCCTGCCCTCGACGAGAACAGCGCCTGCTCGCTCTGCTACACCTCGGGCACCACCGGGAACCCCAAGGGCGTCCTCTACAGCCACCGGGCGCTGGTGCTGCACACCTATGGCGCGCTGATGCCCGACACCATGAACCTCTCCTGCCGCGAGGTGGTGATGCCCGTGGTGCCGATGTTCCACGTCAATGCGTGGAGCATCCCCTACGGCGCCGCGGTGGTGGGCGCCAAGCTCGTGTTCCCGGGTCCGCGCATGGGCGACGGCGACGCGCTGCAGAAACTGATCGAATCGGAATCCGTCACGCTCTCCGCGGCCGTGCCCACCGTCTGGCTCGCGCTGCTCGGCCATCTCGAGAAAACCGGCAAGCGAGTGCCCTCGCTCAAGCGCGTGATCGTGGGTGGTTCGGCTTGCCCGCGCGCGATCATGGAGGCGTTCGAGCAGCGCCATGGCGTGCATGTGCAGCACGCCTGGGGCATGACCGAGATGAGCCCCATGGGCACGCTGAACTCCCCCACGGCCGACTGGGACACGCTGGGCTCCGAGCTGCAATGGGAGCTGCGGCTGAAGGTGGGACGCCCGGTTTTCGGCGTCGACGTGAAGATCGTCGATCCCGAGGGGCGCGAACTGCCGTGGGATGGCGAGTCCTTCGGCTCGCTCAAGGTGCGCGGCCCCTGGATCTGCAGCGAGTACTTCCGCATCGGCAAGGGCGACGCCCACGCCGAGGACGGCTGGTTCGAGACCGGAGACGTCGCCACCATCGACGCGCGCGGTTTCGTGGCCATCACCGACCGCATCAAGGACGTCATCAAGTCCGGCGGCGAATGGATCAGCTCCATCGATCTCGAGAACACGGCCATGGCGCATCCCGGCGTTGCCGAGGCTGCGGTGATCGGCGCGTCCCATCCGAAGTGGGCCGAACGCCCCCTGCTCTGCGTAGTGCGCAAGCCCGGCGCGGAAGTGGGGCGCGAGGAACTCCTCGCCTTCTTCGAGGGCAAGGTCGCCAAGTGGTGGATTCCCGACGATGTCGTTTTCGTCGACGAACTGCCCCACACCGCGACCGGCAAACTGAGCAAGAAAGACCTGCGCGACCGCATGCACGACTACCGCTTTCCCGGTACCTGAACGCAGGCGACGCGCGCCAACCCGATTTCACCGATATCGCAGGAACAGAGCCATGAGCGACTACACGCCACCCGTCACCGAGATCGCTTTCGTGCTCGAGGAGCACGCCCGCATGAGCGAGTTGGTGCAACTGGGCTTCGACGAGGCCACCCCTGATCTGGTGCAGGCCATTCTCGAGGGCGCAGCCGCGCTCACCTCAGAGGCGATGGGGCCGCTCAACTGGCCGGGCGACCGCCAGGGCTCACGGGTCGAGAACCGTCAGGTGGTGCAGGCCGACGGATTCAGGGAAGCCTACTGGCAGTACGTTGACGGTGGCTGGAACGGCGTGCCGTTTCCCGCGGATTACGGCGGCCAGGGCTTGCCCGTCACGCTCGCCACTGCGGTGCAGGAAATGGTGCAGTCGGCGAACCTGGCGTTGAGCCTCTGCCCGCTGCTCACGCAGGGCTCGATCGACGCGATCCTCGCCCACGCGAACGACGAGCTGAAACAGCGTTACCTGCCGAAACTCGTCTCCGGCGAGTGGACCGGCACCATGAACCTGACCGAGCCGCAGGCCGGCTCCGATCTCTCGGTGGTGTCGGCGCGCGCCGAGCGCGACGGTGATGCCTACCGCGTCTTCGGCACCAAGATCTACATCACCTGGGGCGATCACGCGATGACGGATAACGTCATCCACCTCGTGCTCGCGCGTCTGCCCGACGCACCGCCCGGCGTGAAGGGCATCTCGCTCTTCCTGGTGCCCAAATACCTCGTGAACGACGACGGCAGCATCGGCGCGCGCAACGACCTCTACCCCGTCTCGGTCGAGCACAAGCTCGGCATCAACGCGAGCCCGACCTGCGTGATGAGTTTCGGCGAGAACGGCGGCGCCCGCGGCTGGCTGGTAGGCCGCGAGAACAACGGCCTTGCCTGCATGTTCACGATGATGAACCACGCGCGTCTTTCGGTGGGTCTGCAGGGCGTAGCGGTCTCCGAGCGCTCGCTGCAACACGCGGCTCACTACGCCCGCGAGCGGGTGCAGGGTTCGGCAGGTGGTTCACCGGCGCGCGTCACCATCGTCAACCACCCGGACGTACGCCGCATGCTGCTCACCATGAAAGCGCTGACGGAGGCGGGCCGTGCGCTCACCTACCTCGCCATGGCGAGCCACGACCGCGCCCACAACGCCACCGACGAGGGCGGCAACGCTTTCCATGAGGCGCGTCTCGCACTGCTCACGCCCATCGTGAAGGGCTGGTGCACCGAGAATTCCATGGAAATCACCTCGATCGGCGTGCAGGTGCACGGTGGCATGGGCTTTGTCGAGGAAACCGGCGCGGCACAGTACATGCGCGACGCGCGCATCCTGCCGATTTACGAGGGCACCAACGGCATCCAGGCCATCGACCTGATCGGCCGCAAATTCCTGCGCGACGGCGGCGAGGCCATGACCGAGTTGGTCGAGGAAATGCGCGGCGTGGCCGATGCGCTCTCGGCAAGCGCAGACGCAGCACTGGGGCGCGCGCTCGGCGCTGCCATCGACACGCTCGGTACAGCCGGCGCCTGGGTGCGTGCCAATGCCGACGCCGAAGGCCGCACGGCCAACGCTTCGGCGTATCACTTCATGATGCTGGCCGGCGTTGTCGCCGGGGGCTGGCAGATGGGTGTGGGCGCGCTTGCCGCACAGCGCAAACTCGCTGCGGGCGAGGGCAATGCTGCCTTCCTGAAGGCCAAGCTGGTGACGGCGCGTTTCTACGGTGAACAGATCCTGCCGCGCGCGGCGATGCACGCGGCTGTCGCCATGACGCCGGCGGCGACGGTCATGGAGATGGAGGAGGGGATGTTTGGCTGAGGTGCGCGGGGCGTCTGTCTCCGTCGGCTGACACGACAACGCTGGCGGAAGCTCAGGCCTTGCCGCGCAGTTGCCCGGCTTCTGCGATCAGTCCTTCAAGCCTCCCATCGGCGTCGAAGGGAGCCGCAATCGCGCGTATCGATCCGAGGTCGGCGTCACCGTTGAGCGCCAGCAACTGCACGATGTCTCCCAGATCCTCTGTGCCACCGGCATAGAGTTTCAGCGCAATCAGATCTGGCAGGGTTACGCAGCGGAGCCTGGCACTGCTCAGGGTGGTCGCTCGCAAGATGGCAGCGCGGGCGGGACTTCCACCCAGCCTGAAAGGGTTGAGGAAGTTGACGACCTCCACCATGTCAACGGGCTCTCCCCCTGAGTCCTCGCGCTCCCAGACCGACAGCATTCCACCGGGGGGATCCTCCTGGTCGGGCTGACTCAGGCGGGTATGCAGCCCCTCTGACGCCAGCGCTCGTTCGAGATGGCCGAGGTGCGTGAAGGGGTCTACATACGAAGCGAGATCAATGTCATCCGTCCCTCGCGTGTAGCGGTACACGGCCAGAGCGGTTCCGCCTATCAGCGCTGTCGGGATGCCCAACTGCTCGGCGGCATCCGCGACGCGCTCAGCGAGCGTCAGGGTCGCGTTCGGATCGAGCATCTTCCCCCAGCTTGCGGAGCATTTGTCCGCGGCGGCCCAGTTCGAGCGCGAGCAGGATCCGCTCTCTTGCCGAGTCGGGACCCCGACGCGGGGAGAAGGGTGCGCTCTTGCTGGGTTTTCGACCGGGGGGCTTGGTATCCATGGTCAGAGCGTGAGGGGTGTCACCAAGGTCGTCAAGCAACCTCGCTGCGCGTCACGTGTCGCCAGTTACCGGGGCAATGCCAGAAACGAGGCGGGCGAGAGCTGGCAACTCGTGCTGATGGCGCCGGGCAATGTGAAGAGTTTCGGTGAGCGTCGGAAGCTGTGCAGCCGGTAGACGTGATAGAAGCCCGCTTCACGCTCCGAGGTCGAGACTTCATTCCGCGAAACAAAGAAAGGTGTTTCTGCACCGTACTTGGTGGTTTTCACTTCGACAAGACGCTCCGCCCCACTCACATCAAACGACAGGATGTCGTAGCCCGCGTAATCACCCCTGACCTTTGACGTGTGTTCGATGCGGGCTGCCAACCGCTCCTGTCCGCCATGAATCAGTCGGGCACGCTCATAGTTGAGCGCGAAGAGCTCACCTGCAGCTCCCAGCGAACGGTTTCTGGCTTCACGCTCGATGTAATTCGTCGCCAGACGGATGGGCATCCGACGTGTCTCGGCAATCCTGTCCGGTTCCCTTGGTCTTGATGGTGGGTTACTCAGCACTGCGAGTATGTCATCCACCTCCGGGACGACGATCGGGCGGTCGGCATCTGCCCCGTTCAGCCGCGGCAGCACCTGCTGAACAATCGTCCCCCGCCCACCTCTCCACCGTCGCCGTAACCGCCACATCCCCCGTCACGTTCACCACGGTGCGCGCGATATCGGGAATGTTCTCCACGGCGAGCAGCAGCGGCAGCAGGTCGAGCGGCAGACCCAGCACCAGCCAGATGGGCGTGGCGGTGGTGTAGAAGGTGAGCTGACCGGGCAGGCTGACCGAGGCCATGCTGGTCAGCACAGCCACCGCGATGGCGGTACCGAGTTGCAGCAGAGTGGGCTCCACGCCGTAGAGATGCGCGCCGTAGAGCGCCACCGCCAGATTCACGCCCGGGCTCGAGAGCCTGAACACCGAGACAGCCAGCGGCAGCACCAGCGAACTCACGCGTGCGGACACGCCGAGATGCTCCCTGCAGCCCTGCACCATCGCCGGCAGTGAGGCGAGCGATGACTGGGTGCTCGCCGCCACCACCTGTGCCGGCAGCACGGCGCGCGCGAACTGCCGCAACCCCACCCGCGCACCGAGCACTGCGCCCGGATACACCAGTAGCCCCATGGTGAGCATCAGCAGAAGCAGCATCAGGATGTAGTGCAGCAGTGCACCCGCCGCCTCGAGCCCCGTGCGCGAGCCGAGCAGGAAGGCAAGCGCAAAGACCCCGAAAGGCGCGAGTTGCAGCACCCAGTGCACGATCACGAGCAATGCGTCTGCCATCGCCTGGAAGAAGCCCACCAGTCGTGCGCGGGCCTCGGGCTCGATGCGCGTGACGGCAAAGCCGAACGCCACCGCGAACACCACCAGCGGCAGCATCGCGCCCTCGGCGGCAGCCTGCACAGGGTTTACCGGCACGATGCCCTGCCACCACGCGGCTGCGGCCGGGGCGGTGGGAACTTCGCCCGCGCTCACGCTGCGCAGGGCTGCTGCGGCGCTCCCGTCCACCGGCCAGATGGACAGGATGAGGGGGAAGAGGAGCGCTGCCAGCGCCGCCGACAGCGTGAGCAGAGCCACCATCAGCCCCAGCGCCCGCGCTGCCAGCCCGCCGGTGCCGACGGTGTCGGAGGCGGAGGCAATGCCGGTGATCACGAGCGCGAAGACCAGCGGGACGATGCCCATGCGCAGGGCGCTCAGCCACAGTCCACCCAATGGGTCGGCGATGCTCTGGGCCACGGGCAACAGTCCGCCGCCAAAGGAGCGCAGCAGCGCTCCCGCCGCGAGCCCGCCCAGCAAGGCAAGGAGAATTCTGAGTGTGGTGCTCATGGCCGCTGCCGCTACGGACTCTTCAGGATGATTGGTCCGCGCGATGGTAGCCCAGCGCGGGCGCGGCGTCCGCTCAGGGTTGTTGCTTGCGCCCCGTCACCATCGCACGGGCAAGGTTTTCGCGGTGCAGCACGCTGGACACCACCACACCCGCGATGTGCATCACCACCAAGGCCAGCGTGGCGTTGGCGAAAATCTCGTGCACTTCCTTCCAGAAGCGCTTGCTGCCCACCTTGGCGTAACGGCCGTCGTCACGCAGCTGCTCGCCGCGCATGAGTGCCGCGCCTGCTGCGATCGGCCCGCGGCCACGGTCTGCGGCGAAGAGCGCCATGCCGGTGCAGGCCGTGCCTGTGAGCGCAACCAGCAAGGCAAATACCATCAGTCCTCCGGCGGGGTTATGCCCGAGGTAGTGCCTTGGTTTGCGCGCGATCAGGCCTTGCAGGTACGAGCGCACCTCGCTCAGCGGATAGATGAAATCCCGGAAGCGTGCGTGCTCCGTGCCGATGAAGCCCCACAACACGCGGAAGGCGATCACCACGAGCACGCCGTAGCCCGCGGATGTGTGCAACCAGGTGGGCTCGCCCTCGCTGATGTAAGCCGTGAGGAAGAGCGCAGCGAGCGTCCAGTGCCCGAAGCGCACGACGATGTCCCATACCCGGATCGATTTGCCCATTGGATGAATCCCGCGGTGTTGTCGGAAGGCGGGCAATCCTCGGCCCGCGCGGTTGCGATTACAAGCTGATCCGGGCCTTTGCGCACTGCGCCAGATCATGAAGGCGTGCGGTCTGCCCCCGGTGGGGTATGGCCTCCGGCACCCGTGGCGGGGCACACTGCAGCATCCTTGAATCAGCGCTTCCTGCGCCGCCCCACCGGAGGTTTTCCATGTTCGATTACCGCAAGTTCTACATCGACGGCGCGTGGGTCGAGCCCGCAGCCCCGCGCGATCTCGATGTCATCGATCCCGCCAACGAGAAGGTGGTTGGTGTGATCTCTCTGGGTGCCAGCGCCGATGTCGATCGCGCCGTGGCCGCGGCACAACGCGCCTTCCCGGCCTGGTCGCAGTCCACCCGCGAGGAGCGCGTCGCGCTGCTCGAGCGCGCGGTTGCCATCTACAAGCGCCGCCGGGACGACATGGCCCGGGCCATCGCCCACGAGATGGGCGCGCCGTGGTGGCTCGCCAAGGGCTCGCAGGCCGGTTGCGGCAGCGGCCACCTCGCCACCGCGCTCGAGGTGCTCAAGAACTTCAGTTTCGAGGAAATGCAGGGCAACACTCGCATCGTGCGCGAACCCGTAGGCGTCTGCGCTCTCATCACGCCCTGGAACTGGCCCATCAACCAGATCGCCTGCAAGGTGGCGCCCGCGCTTGCCACCGGTTGCACCATGGTGCTCAAGCCGAGCGAGATCGCGCCGCTCTCGGGCTACATCTTTGCCGAGATCCTCCACGAGGCCGGCGTGCCCGCGGGTGTCTTCAACCTCGTGAACGGCGACGGCCCGGGCGTAGGCGCGCCCTTGAGCGCGCACCCGGGCATCGACATGGTTTCGTTCACGGGCTCGACCCGCGCGGGTGTGCTGATCGCCAAGGCCGCTGCCGACACGGTCAAGCGCGTGGCACAGGAGCTCGGCGGAAAGTCGCCGAACATCATCCTCGACTACCCGGGCTTTGCCGATGCGGTGTACGCCGGCACGCGTTCCTGTTTCTACAACACCGGGCAGTCCTGCAACGCGCCCACGCGGATGCTGGTGCCTGCAGCGCGCCACGCCGAGGCCCTCGAGATCGCCGCCCGCGCGGCTGCCGCCGAGGTCGTCGGCGATCCCTTCGCCGAGGGCACCACGGTGGGTCCCGTGGTGAGCGATGTGCAGTGGAAGAAAATCCAGGGCCTGATCGAGAAGGGCATTGCCGAGGGCGCGCAACTGGTGGCGGGTGGCACTGGTCTGCCTGATGGCATCACGAGCGGATATTTCGTACGCCCCACCGTCTTCGGTGGTGTGAACAACCAGATGACCATCGCGCGCGAGGAGATCTTCGGGCCGGTGCTGTCCATCCTGCCCTACGGCAGCGTGGACGAGGCCGTAGCCATCGCCAACGACACGCCCTACGGCCTCTCGAGCTACATCTCCGGCGAGCCCGACGAAGCACGCGCCGTGGGCGCACGGCTGCGCACGGGCATGGTCCACCTGAACGGTGCCGGCACCGAGTTCAACTCGCCTTTCGGCGGCTACAAGCAGTCGGGCAACGGCCGCGAGTGGGGTGAGTGGGGCTTCCATGATTTCCTCGAGATCAAGGCGATGATGGGCTACGGCGCCTGATCGCGGCCGCAGGCAGGGGGGGCGTTTTTCGTGGCGGAACGGGAACGCGAAGAGGCCGCACGCGCTGCCAACCTGCTTGAGGCCACGCGTGTGCTGCGCGCGGGCGACGCCGTTGCCGCCGAGCGGCTGTGCCGTGATTTCCTGCTGCTGCATCCGGGCTGCACATCGCATTTGCGTTTGCTTTCACACTGCCAGCAGGCACAGCAGCGCGAGCCCGAAGCCGAACAGACGCTGCGCTTCGCGCTCGATCTGGAACCGGGGATCGCCGGCATCCACGAGGATCTCGGCTCCCTGCTGGCACGCCTTGGCAGGGGTGAGGAAGCCGTGAGCTGCCTGCGCGCCGCGATCCGCCTCGATCCGCGCTCCGGCAGCGCGCACCGCAAGCTCGGCAAGACACTGATGGCGCTAGGCCGCGGCACCGACGCAGACATTGCCTATGCGGAATTCCTCGAACTCGACCGTGACCGTGGCGCTCTGGCTGCGGCGCTCGAGCTGCTGCGCAACGGTGACGAGACGGCAGCCGCAGAGGGTTTCCGCGCGGCGCTCCGCGCGAACCCGGACAACGTCGATGCGATGCGATTCCTTGCAGGCATTCACCGCAGGCAGAACCAGCACCTCGGAGACGCGGAGGCGCTGTTGCGCCGTGCGCTGCAACTCGCGCCGGATTATCTCGCTGCCTGGTTGTTGCTGGGCTCCGTGCTGATCGAGCGCGTGAAACTTGCCGATGCCGCAGATGCCTATCGCCGCGCCATCACGCTCGATGACACCAGCACCGAGGCCTGGGCCGGGCTTGGCAATTCGCTCGCCCGAGCGGGCGATGCCGCAGGGGGCGCTGCCGCCTATGCCCGCGCGGTGGAACTCGAGCCCGGCATTCCCGGCGTGCAGATGGGCTATGCGCACGCGCTGAAGACGATTGGAGACCAGGCCGGCGCGCTCCGCGCCTACCGCGCTGCCATCCGTGCCAAGCCGGACTTCGGCGAGGTCTACTGGAGCATGGCAAACCTCAAGGTCTTCCGCTTCGAAGACGCCGAGGTCGCGGCGATGGAGGAGCAACTCGCGCGTGGAGAACTGGACGAAAGCGCCGGGATCCACTTCCGATTCGCGCTGGGCAAGGCCTGCGACGACCGCAAGGATTACGCGGCTGCGTGGCAGCACTACGATGCGGGGAACCGTCGCCAGCGCATGCTGGTGAAGCATGACGGCGTCGACATGGAAGCCCGTCACGCGCGCATCATCGAGACCTTCACCCCGGAGTTTCTTGAGGCGAACGCCGGCAACGGATGCGATTCGCCCGCGCCGGTTTTCATCGTCGGTTTGCCGCGCTCCGGCTCCACGCTGATCGAGCAGATCCTCGCGAGCCACAGCCAGGTCGAGGGAACCGCGGAACTGCCCACGCTCGGAAAGATCGTGGTCTCGATGGGGCGCTATCGCACCGATCGCCGCGAGTACCCGGAGCTGCTCCGTGACTTCCGGCGCAAGGACTGGCGCGCCTACGGGCAGCAGTACATGGAAGAGAGCGCGCCGCACCGCTTCAGCGATCGTCCGCGCTTCACAGACAAGCTCCCCAACAATTTTCCCCACGTGGGGCTGCTGCATCTCGTCCTGCCCAACGCAGTCATCATCGACGCGCGCCGCCATCCGCTGGACAGCCTGCTCGGCAATTACCAGCAGCTCTACGGCAAGGGCCAGAACTTCACCTACGACATGGCCGAACTCGCCGAGTACTACCTCTCGTACCACCGGCTGATGCAGCACTGGAACCAGGTGCTGCCCGGCAAGGTGCTCGAGGTGAACTACGAGGACACGGTCACGCGGCTCGAGTGGCAGGTGCGCCGCATCCTCGATCACTGCGGGCTGCCATTCGAGGAGCAGTGCCTGCGTTTTCACGAGACGGAGCGTGCGGTGAAGACCGCGAGCTCCGAGCAGGTGCGCCAGCCGCTCTATACCGGCTCGCTCGGCAAGTGGCGGCGCTACGAACGCGAGATCGGTTTCTGGATCGAGGAACTCGCGCCGGTGCTCCAGACCCTGCCGCCGCAAGTGCGCGACGCCGGGGCGTAGGTGTCGCGGGCATGGCCCGCTCCTACGGCAGGGCGCAGGTGTCGCGGGCATGGCCCGCTCCTACGGCAGGGCGCAG
>CAIYPF010000053.1 GCA_903928015.1 uncultured Gammaproteobacteria bacterium
GGCCCGGAAGGTGAAAATCATCCGTTTCTTGTTGTGGACGGGAATGTCCAGGCCGACCGAGCGGGCGAGACGCGCGCCGTCGGCACCCGAGGCATTCACCACCATGGCGCAGTCGATGCAGCTGCCGTCGGTGAGCTCCACGCCGCAAGCGCGCGAGCCCCGGAGCAGGACGCGCCGAACCTCGGCCCTGCGGTACTCCACACCCAAGGACACGGCCTTACGCCGGAAGGCCTGCATCAGGGCGTAGCCATCGAACCAGCCCTCGCCGCTGCGTCCCCAGCAACCGGCGGCAAGGCCGCTGGTACTGATCCACGGAAACCGCTGCAGCAGAGCCTCGGGGCCAAGCATCAGGATGTCCGCGCCCAGAGATGTCTGCAGCGCGTGGTTCTGCGCGAGCACATCGGCGCCATCGGAAGAAGCGAGAAAGAGATAACCCGCTTCGCGCAGAGCGATGTCGGGCGCCTCGCCATCAACCGCGAGATGCCGCCCGATCTCGCGCAGGAAGGCGATGCCGTGAAGCGAGATACGGATGTTCACGGCGGTGGAGAACTGCTGGCGGATCGATGCGGCCGAGAGCGCGGAGGCGCAGAAACGGTAGGAGGGGTCTTTCTCCAGCACCAGCACGCGGCCCCGGAAATCCGGGGCCGCGGCAAGATGGAAGGCCACCGAGGAGCCCGTCGCCGCGCCACCAATGACCACGACGTCAGGCTGCGGCGCGGAGCCCCCGCTCACTGGACAGACCTCAGCCATCCACCTTCGCGGATCTGCGAGATCCACTCGCCCTCCTCTTCCTCCGCGTATCCCTGCTGCAGTTGCTCGGCTGTTAACGGGGCGGGCGGCTCGGGAGATATCCAGCTTTCCGGTGATGTCTCGCCCCACGGGATACCCGCGACAGAGTGTGCGATCAGAACCTCGGGTTCGTGCAACCAGGTGACGTGCAGGGGCTCGGCCCGGTTAAAGCCCCCGGCGAACCAGGTGAGGATGCGATCGGTTTCGGCTTCGGTGGGCATGCGGAAAGCGGCGTCATCGCTCGCGTTCAGCTTGCGCCGGAGCCGGGATTTCCACCCGAGCCCCGGGAGATCGCTGTACAGGAACGTGGGTTCGTAGCCGATCTCGTCGATAACCTCGAGCAGATACAACTCTTCCCCGCACAGCGCGAAGTAGCCGCGGTGGCGTGAGGGATTGCCAGTCTGGAAGACGAAGCCGTCCCTCGTGGGAACGTTCTGCAGATGCAGCCGCTCTACCAGCGTGTCGAGCAGGGAGATCATGAGGGGGCGGCAGAGGCCGTCGACGATGCAGAGGTCTTCGTAGAATGGGTACGTCCTACACATAGGTCTGATCCTCCTGGAGCAAACGCATCACACGCGCACGGATGGCAGCACGGGTTGGATAGACGATATCCCACTGGATCCGTTCCTTCAGGTCGTCGATATGGTCACGGAAACGGGGCTTGCAGGGATGGCGGACAGGTCGGCCGCCCGAGGGGAACTGCAGGAATCGGCGTTCATCATCGGGCAGGACCACCTGGAGAGGATCCGGCTTCGTCAGGTCCGCACGCTCCACCCCGAGTTCCGCACCCTTGCATGCCAACACAAGCTCGATGGGATCCGGCACCCAGGTGGCCGGCAGCCACAGCGGCTCGCGGTTCCAGCGATGGCGCTTTCCGCAGAGCCACGCCCGGATCTGCCGGAGTTCCTTCTCCGGCGCCGTGAAGAAGTCGGCGCCCGCCGAGGTCGACGCGAAATAGTCCTGCCCGAACACCACCACGCCGCCCGAGAGATCCGGGCGCAGCACCTGCTCGAGGAAGAGCGAGGAACCGATCAGCCGCCAGACGCAGAGGTAGCTCCGCTCCCCCGCGCGGGGAGCGCCTGCGGGCTCGACTTTGAGCTGCATCTGCGCGAGCAAGGGTGCCAGCGGATCGGCGAGCAAGGCATTTGTACCGGTGTACATGGACGATGGGGTCAGGGTCTGAGCGCCGAAGATGATGACGTCGGGAAAGGGTGTGTGCACGGGGCCTCCGGAGTGCTTTTGCGGGGCCTGTCGCACCCCGCGGAAGACTGCTTTGGACAGGGTGCGATTTTACTCTCCAGGGCAGTTTTTTCCGAGCATCCGTGGCGGGCTGAAAATGCCTTTTTTCCCGCATTTAAAGCCGCTTTTTTCTTGATTCCGGATACGTATTCCAGGCGCTCCAGGAGGCGCCGGAAAGCCGATTCCGGAGGGGTTTCAGGAGGCATCCGGATGACGCGTGAGGGCGCCGTTCCGGGGCGGCTCAATCGCCCGGCGGAGCCACCGTGAGATAGCGCTTCGCGCTGGCCAGAACACCGCCCGTTACCTGCCGCAGTGTCGGGCGTTCGCCCTCTTCCCACGGGATGGCGCGACAGGCATCCATGGTGCGCAGCCCGAGGCGCGCCGTGAGCACACCGGCGGCAACGCCCTGCGCAGCGCCGGCAGAAAGACGCGCCATCACGCCGGCTCCCAACACCTCGACGCCCACTTCGGTTGCCACTTCCGCGGCGCCGGCAAGGGCCATGTTCCGCAGCACCTTGCGCAGCAACTGCACGCGGCCCCAGTAACCCGGATCCATGCCGTAGGCCGCGGCAATTTCCTCGACGAGCTTCAGCTGCCGCCACAACACCAGCAGCATGTCCACGGCGGGGAAGTAACTCAGGGCCACCATCACCGCGACATCGCCTGCGTGGCCGCTCACCTTCGCAAGAGCGCGTGTGTCGGCCGCAGCGAGCACGGTGCGGCCGTAGAGCTGCAGCACCTCGCGGTCGTTGTGCGCGTCCTGGAGTTGCTGCTGCCAGCGCAGATGCGCGGGACTGCCCTGATGCCCGGATTCGGCGGCGAGTTGCTCGCACAGCGAGCGGGCCTCGCAGAGCCCCTCGCGCGCCAGCAGTGCGAGCGCACGGCCGCGCATGTCCGCTTGCACGCGCAGGCGACGCAGCTTGCGCCACATCCGCCACGCCGCGCGTCCGGCACCGCCGGCCACGAGGATGAAAACACCGCTCCATGCAATGCCCAGCAGCGGCGCTTCGCGAAGCAGCGTGGCGAGTGAGTGGAGCGTGTGCAGCAACAGCAAGGCCGCGCCCAGCGCGAGGCCACCGAGGAGTGCGCGCCGGCCCGGCAAGCGCCGCTCGGTACCCGACACCTCTTCCTGCTCCGGAACCTCTGCTCCGGCATCAGGGGAGGCGGGCTCCAACACCGCGCGCCCTGCAGTCGGCACGGTGATCGGAAGCGCGGTGCCGGTTTCTTCCAATACGATGCGTCGCCCCTTGTCCATGCTCATATCAGCTTGTCCCCGAGAAGGAACTCCAGCGCGGCGTCCATGCGGATATGCGGCATGGGGCGCTCGCGCCGCATCGGCTGCGGGCGAAAGCGGTCGAAGCCATCGCGCTGCGCCTCCCACCAGTGCGCGTCGGGCGTGACTGGCGGGACATCCTGCGGGTGGATGAGCAGCGCCGTGCCATCGAGCGCGCAACCACGCAGCCCGCGCAGCAGCTCGCCTTGGGCACGCCCCCGCGCCACCTCGGTGGCCGCCACCGATGCCAGCGCCATGCACTCGGAGGACACGCCCTCGAAGCGCGGCACCTCGGCCGTGCCCCGCACCAGGCGCTGCAGCAGCGACACGAGGTTCGCGTGCTGCTCCGGCAACACGTGGTCGGCCTTGCTCGCCACGAAAAGAATGCGGTCTATGCGCGGCCGGAACAGCCTCTGCAGCAGATTCGTCTTGCCGTAGCTGAAGCTCTGGATGATCTGCTGCAGCGCTCCACTGGTGTCATCGAAACACTCCGGACCGCCGTCCAGCGCATGCAGGCAGTCGACCAGCACGATCTGCCTGTCGAAGCCGGCGAAGTGCTCGCGATAGAACCCGCGCACCAGATGCTGCAGGTACTGCTCGTAACGGTGCTCCAGCCTGGCGTAGAGGCCCTCCGGCGAGCCCTTGCCCGCGGGCACGCCCCACACCCACGGCAGGAACTGCAGCATGGGGGCTCCGGCAAACTCGCCCGGCAGCAGGAAGCGCCCGGGCTGCAGGAGGCTGAGGCCAAGTTGTTCCCGGCACGCACGCAGCCATGCCGTGTAGGCCGCGGACATGCCGGCAACGGCGCGCTCGTCAAAGGGATCGTCCGTCGAGGGATTCCACTGCGTCCAGGTGGCGGCGAGCTCAGCCATCCGCGGACTGCGCCGCAGGGTGGCCGCTACCTGTGCGCTCCACGCGGCGTAGTCGAGGCGCAGCAGCGGAAGGTCGAGCAGCCACTCGCCCGGGTAATCGACGATGTCGAGATAGAGCGTGGCGATATCACGCGACCATCGCCCGGCGGGCCGGTAGCGGATTTCGAGGCGGATCTCGGAGACCCCGCGCGTGGACTCGGGCCAGGCCGGGGGATCGCCGAAGAGCCGGTCGCAGGCTGCGTCGTAGGCAAAGGAGGGGATGTGGGCGTTCGTCTGCGGCACACGCCGCACGCCTAGGAGCCTGCCCCTGTCGCAGGCCTTCCAGAGCGGCAGTCGCGCGTCGGGCGAGCAGGCGTGCTCGAGCTGGTTGACCAGCGCGCTGATGAACGCCGTCTTGCCGCTCTGCGAGAGCCCGGTGACGGCCAAGCGCAGCTGCCGGTCGAGCGCGCGATCGAAAAGATCGCCCGCCTGCGCGGATGCGCGCTCGAGCCAAGCGTCGAATGCGCTCACGCGGTGACTCGCGCCGGAGCGGGCATGGAAGTGTGTGGCACGCGGACCTCCTGTTCCGCGGCATCATGGTTTTGGCGATGGCGGCCGGTCAATCGACCCTTGCGAGGGCAGTAGCGGCGGCGTCGATCAGGCTGTGGAGTTCCAGCCCCTCGAGCCAGCGTTGCGGAATCCAGTCCATGCCTCGCTCCGCGCCGAGGAGGTTGCCGGCAATGGCGCCGGTGGAATCGCTGTCGCCCGAGTGATTGACGGCCACAAGCAGCGCGCTCTCCGGGCTCTCTGCCGCCAGTGCGCAATAGAGCGCCATGGCGAGGGCCTCCTCGCCGATCCAGCCACCGCCCAGCTGCACCATGGCGTCGTGATGCGCAGGGCCCTGCGCCGCCAGGCGCTCGGCCGCAGTGATGGCCTGCAGCGTGTCTTCGTGCCCGTTGAATGTGACCAGCGCTTCGCGGGCACGGGCCAGCGCATCGCGCATCGGAACCTCCCGGGCGAGCAGCGCCACCATCGCCGAGAGCACACCACCCGGCAGATAACCACCCGGGTGGCCGTGGGTGATGCGGGCAAGGTCTGCTCCAAGGGCAAAGGCCTCGCGGGAGAGTTCCGTGTCCGTGAGCGGCCATGCGGCGCAGAAGAGCCCCGCCGGTGCCACCCGCATCACGCCCCCGCAGCCCTTGGAGCCGTTGGCCGCCTGCAGCGGGCGGGCAGGCTCGGGCAATTGATCCAGCCGCTCCAGGGCCGAGAGGCAGGTGTGCCCCGGTGCACGACGGCTGTGCAGCGCCGCGACGCCCAGCAGGCCATCGCCGCGGGCCTGCGTCTGCGGCTCCTCGCGCTGGGTGAGGAGCCAGTGCAGGTACGCATTCGCCACCAACAGCACGCAGCCTGCCCGGTCGGGAGCCGCTGTCGGGGAGCCGTGGCCGGAGGCGACGCTGCGCGCGTGGACCCGCGCGCGCAGCAGGCCCTCGGCCGTGAAAAGGGTCATCTGTGTGTCATCGGTTATGGCAGCCACACGCCCATAGGCGCTGGCGTGGTCGCGGATCCCGTCCGGGCCGAAATCGCGGAGGATTTCGCGGCGCGTGAGGAACTCTACAGGCGCGCCCAGCGCGTCACCGATGGCGCCGGCCAGAAGGCAGGCGCGGTAGCGGTCGAGGTCTGGCGCAGGCGAAAGCGGGATCATGGCGGGCCACCGTTGGACAACCCGCCCACCCTGCCAGCAGCAAGCCTCAGGAGATGAGGCCAGAGGGCCCGGCGTTGTGGCCGTGGGGCCTATTTCACCTCGTACACGGTGCGCCCGCGGAAAACCGTGCGCAGCACTTTCGTGTCGCCGATCTGCTCGGGCGCGATCTCGAAGAGGTTGTGGTCGAGCACGATGAAGTCGGCTGATTTGCCCACCTCGATGGAGCCCGTGCTGTCCTGCGTGTAGAGCGCCTCGGCGCCGTTTCGCGTGAAGATGCGCAGCGTGGTCGCAAGGTCCACGGCCTCGGCAGGATTCAGGCTCCCGGGGTTCACTCCGTAGGGGTCATGGCGCGTGACCATGGCCTCGATGCCCGGCCACGGGCTGGGCGATGGCACCACGGAGGGCCAGTCCGAGCCGTAGATCACCAGCGCACCGGAATCGACAAAGGACTTCACGGGCCAGAAGCGTCCCGCGCGCTCCTTGCCCAGCACCGTCTCCATGGCCGCATGGAGCGGGGACGGGTACCAGAGGATCGGGCTCATTTCGGCGGTGACGTTCAGCGCCTTGAAGCGCGGCAGATCCTCCGGGCTGATCATCTCGGCGTGCGAGATCTCGTGGCGCAACTGCGGATGGTGGTTGGCCTTGCGCGCGGCCTCGAAAGCATCCAGCGCCACGCGAACGGAGCGGTCACCGGTGGCGTGGATCTTCACCGTGAGGCCCTGCGCATCCATCTTCACCACGTCTTCGGTGAGTTGCGCCGGCTCGATGGTGAGGTAACCGCGATGCGCCTCGGGATGCTTCGCATCCGGAAGGTAGGGTTCGAGCACCGCAGCCGTCTGCGAGGGCGGGATGCCGTCGAGCATGATCTTCACGAAGTCGGTGTGCAGGTCCGGGCCTGCGGCGGCAGCGCGGCGCGCGAGGGTCTGCTCCATTTCCTCCTGCGTGCCGCCTTCCGGCGAGCGCCATATCAGGTGCACGCCAAGGTGGGCGTTCAGCTTGCCGGCTTTCGATAGCGCCGCATAACCGTCCAGCGCGGGGCCATCGGCCATCGCCTCCTTGATGGCGGTGACACCCTCTGCGTTCAGTTGCGAGATGCTCCAGGCGAGCGCCTCCTCCATCTGCTGCTGCGACCAGTGCCCGATCTTCTGCACGGCAGCGTAAGCCGCGTAGTCGAGCAGGATGCCCGTCGCGTCCCCGTTGGCATCACGCACGATCACACCGCCCGTGGGGTTCGGCGTCTCACGTGTGATGCCGAGCACCTCGAGTGCCTTGCTGTTCACCCAGCCCGCGTGCACGGTGGAATCCATGAGGAACACGGGCGCATCGGGTGCAACCGCGTCGAGCAGCGTGCGCTGCGGCGGATTCGGCGCGTCCAGCGTCTCGAGCGCCCACTGTCCGCCGCGGATCCATTTGTCCTTCGGCGCGCCCGCTGCGCAGTCTTTGACCTTTTCGATGATCTGCGGGATGCCGAGCGAGAAGGGGAAGCCGCACTCGAAGAGCGCCTTGGTGCCGGCCTGCGGCAGGTGGGCATGCATATCGTGTATGCCTGGCATCACCATGCGGCCGCCCAGATCGACGCGCACCGTGGCCGGGCCGGCAAGTGCTTCGATCTCGGCTTTGCTGCCAACGGCCATGAAGGCATCCCCGCGGACGGCGATGGCCTCGGCCCAGCTGATGGCGGCATCCACGGTGTAGACGCGGGCGTTGGTGTAGATCGCATCGGCAACAGGGGCCGGAGCGGCGGGGCTGACAGCAGCAGCGCCCGCATTGCTGCCGCGCTCGCCGCAGGCGGGGAGCAGCAAGACGGCGAGAAGGGTTCCGAGAAAAAGCGCAGGGCGGTGCATCGTGCGGCCTCCGGGATCGCGGCCGGAGCCGCTGGTGGCGCGAGTATGGCAGCCGTGGTCACGGCCCGGAAACAGGGCCCGCGTCCGCGTTGCCGGCCATCGCGGCATCAGGGCATGATGCCCCGAAGGAGGATGGCTGCCGATGGACCGCACCGAACGCTTCTACAAGATCAACCAGCTGCTCGAGAACTACCGCCAGGTGAGCTTCGCGCAGATGCAGGATGCCCTCGAGGTGTCACGCGCCACGCTGCAGCGCGACCTCGAGTACATGCGCACGCGCCTGAACGCACCCATCGTCTGGGATCGCGAGACAGGCGGCTATCACCTCTCCAGCAAGCAGACGGAACTCGGCGGGCAATACGAGTTGCCGGGGCTGTGGTTCAGCTCGCAGGAAATCCACGCACTGCTCACGATGCAGCACCTGCTCGCCAACCTCGACCCCGGCGGGCTGCTCTCGCAGCACATCGAGCCGCTGCAATTGCGGCTGAACACCCTGCTCGGTGCCGCACAGGACGCCGTCCCCGAGATCCGCAAGCGCGTGGTGGTGGTGGGTGTGGGCAAGCGCTCCATCAAGCTCGCGCACTTCGAGCGCGTGGGTTCGGCGCTCCTGCGCAGAAAGCGCCTGCGCGTCACGTACTTCGCCCGCAGCACGGGCGAGACGACCGAGCGCGAGCTCTCGCCGCAACGCCTGGTCTACTACCGCGAGAACTGGTACCTCGACGCCTGGTGCCACCTGCGCGAGGGCCTGCGCAATTTCGCCATCGACTCCATGCGCGACGTCGATCTCGTCGACACCCGCGCCCGCGACGTGGCACGCAAGACGGTTGAATCCCTGCTGGGGCCGGGCTACGGCATCTTCACCGGCAGCACCACCGATACCGCCGTGCTCCGTTTCACGCCCGAGCGCTCGCGCTGGGTGGGCACCGAGAGCTGGCACCCCGAGCAACGCGGCGAGTTCGCGGCCGACGGCAGTTACACGTTGCACGTCCCCTACGCCGACCACCGCGAACTGATCATGGACATCATGAAGTACGGCAGCGACTGCGAGGTGCTGAAGCCCGCCGCCTTGCGCAAGGCGGTGAAGCAGGAACTCGGCAAGGCGTTGGCACGCTACACGCCGGATAGTTGATCCAGGCCAATTCCGCAGCCCGGCCGGATCGCTACCATCCGGGCCATCAGGATCAACCCTGCCCCGCGCGGCAGGAACAGGAGTGCGACCATGGGAGTCCCGGCCAAAGAAGAGTTGGAGGCCGCGCTGCACGAGGCCCGTCTCATGCGCGAGCAGGGCACTGACCCGCACCATGTGGCCAAGGCGCTTCTGAATTTCCACTACCGCTACCAGCTGATGGAAAAGGTGGTCGATGCCGCCCGCCATTACATGCACTCGGGCCTCGCGCCCCACGAGCACGCAACGCTGGTGCGCGCCATCGCAGCAGTAGAGCGGGCCTCCCAACCCGCGGGCCGTGACGACGAGGGCTTTGGTCTCGAGTAGCGCTGCGCCATGAACACCGTAACGCTCAGCTGCGATGCTGATCTCCAGAGTCTCAGTTTCGCCGAGCCTCCCTTCAGCGAATCAGGCCTGCTGCGGGATATGGTCGATTCCCAGGTGGTGCCGCGCGAGGCGATCAAGGACGTGCTCGCATACCGCCGCGAGCACGGCACCGATCTCCTCGATACCGTCGAAAAACTCGGCCTGCTCGACAAATCACGACGCCCGCTGCTGGTGGCACAACAGCTCGGGCTGCCCGTGGCGCACATCGACGGCCTCACGGTGGATCCCGGGGTGCTGGGAACCATTCCACCGGAGGTAGCGATCAAGCACCGCGTGTTCCCGCTCGCGCGGATCAAGGGCAAGCTGGTGGTGGCGGTGTCCAACCCCGCCGACAAGGAAGCCATCGCTGCTGCCACCTTCGCAGCGCGCCATCCCATCGAGGTGGTGGTGGTTCCCGACGAGGACATCACGCGGCTGATCGACAGCCATTTCCTCTCGCTGGAAGAACAGAATCTCATCACCGAACTCGGCGAAGACGGCACCCTGCCCCACACCACGGCGCACGAGGAGATGCCGTCGGACGTGGAGCGTCGCGCACGACAGGCGCCGGTGGTACGGCTGGTCGACGCGGTGATACGCCGCGCCATACGCCTGCGCGCATCCGACATCAACATCAGGCCGCTGGAGCATGGCGCCGCGATTTTCTACCGCATCGATGGCGAGATGATGTGGCAGCGTCTCATCCCGGTGGATCTGGTGGGGCCGCTGGTGTGCCGGATCAAGATCATGTCCGGCATGAACATCGCCGAGCACCGACTGCCCCAGGACGGCCACTCGAGCATGCTGGAGGCGGGGCAGGTCTACGATCTGCGCATCTCGGCCATCCCGGTGGTCACGGGCGAATCCGTGGTGATCCGCGTGCTCAACCGCAACGCCGCCAACGTCAAGCTCGAGCAACTCGGCATAGGCGGCACCGACAAGGACCGCCTGGCGCGCATCCTGGACCACACCTACGGCATCTTTCTGGTCACGGGCCCCACGGGCTCCGGAAAGAGCACCACGCTCTACGCCGTGATCAACAAGCGGCTCGAGGCCAATCCACACGTGATCACGGTGGAAGACCCGGTCGAGTACCGCATGGAGAACGTCGAGCAGATCCAGATCAAGCCCGCGATCGGCTACACCTTCGCGGTGGCGCTGCGGCATATCCTGCGACACGACCCCGACGAGATCCTGATCGGCGAGATGCGCGATTTCGAAACCTGCGAGATCGCCGTGAAGGCCGCTCTCACGGGTCACTTCGTGATGAGCACGCTGCACACCAACGACGCTGCCAGCGCGATCACGCGACTCCAGGACATGGGTCTGGAACCCTATCTCATCAGCTCCTCGGTGGTGGGGATCATGGCGCAGCGGCTGGTACGCCGTATCTGCCCCAAATGCCAGGTTCCCGACACCGGCAACGCGGTCCTGCGCGAGCACTTCAAGGTAGGCGCAGAAGAGGTCTTCCAGCGTGGCGCAGGCTGCAACCACTGCAGCCAGACCGGGTATCGCGGCCGCGCGATGGTCGGGGAGCTGATCGAGGTGACATCAGCGATGCGCGAGCTGATCGAGCGCAAGGCGAGCGCCGACGAACTGCGCCGCCTCGCGGTGGAGGAGGGGATGATCCCGCTCACGCAGAATGCCCTGCTGCTCGCGCGTCAGGGCATCACCACGCTCGACGAGGCCTTCGCGGTCAAGCTCGAGGCCTGATGCCGCTCAGAGACGGCGGCCGTACCAGTCGAGGTAACGCTCCATGCGGTCCTGGATGTACGACGGCGTGTCAAAGCCGTGGAACTGCCCCGGGTAGATCACGAGGCGCGTGTCGATACCACGGCTCTTCAACGCCTGGTACATCTGCTCGGAATTCAGCAAGGGCACGTTGAAGTCCCGGTCACCGCACAGGAACAACGTAGGCGTGGTGATCTTGCCGGCGTTGAAGAACGGGTAGGAGACCTTCATGTAGGCCTCGGGGTTTTCCCAGGGCCGCCCGAGCTCGGCCTCGTACTCCCGGATGTACATGTCGGTGCCATAACCCATGAGCGCGTTGCTGAGGCTCGCACCGCTCACCGCCGCCTTGAAGCGGGTGTCACGCGCGATCACCTGATTGGTGAGGATGCCGCCATAGGACCAGCCGCCCACGCCGAGCCGCTTGGGGTCGGCGATGCCTTCGCTCACCGCGTAATCGACGGCCGCCAGCACGTCCGCGCTGTCCTTGTTGCCCCAGTCGCCATAGATGGCCGTGGAAAACGCCTGACCACGCCCCGAGCTTCCGCGGGGATTCGCCGCGACCACCACATAGCCCGCAGACGCCAGCACCTGCCACTCGGCCATCCAGGAGTTGGCGAACTGCATGACCGGCCCGCCGTGGATTTTCAGGATCGCGGGATACTTGCGACCTTTCTTCCAGCCCGGCGGTTTGACCATGAAACCGCTGATGCGCGTGCCGTCGCGGCTCTTCACGCTGATCTCTTCGGTACTGCCGATCTGCCGTGTGGCGAGCCACTCGTCGTTCTGACGCGAGAGCGGGCGCAGCTTGTCGCGCTCCAGCGCAAAGACTTCCGGGGGCCGATCCACCGTGGAGTCCAGCAGGGCGATGCGGCCGTCGCGCCCCAGATCGAACTCGGTGATCTCGCGCCTGCCCTCGGTCACCGCGCGCAGACGGTCGTCGGAGACAGACACGCTCACCAGTTGCTGGTTGCGGTCGTCTTCCAGCATCAGGTACAGGCTCTTGCCGTCAGCCGCCCAGCGGGGATTGGTGAGGTTGCGGTCTTGCTTGCCGGCGAGTTTCTTCGGCTTGCCGCCGGAGGCGTCTATCACCCAGGCCCCGTAAGTGGCGTAGTAGATGAGCTTGGGATCGCCACCGGCGGTGTAGGCGATGCGCTTGCCATCGGGGCTCCACTGCGGCGTGCTCATCCACGACGAATCGCCGTTTTCGCCCTGGAATTCGACCAGCTTGCGAAGGGCGCTGCCGGGTGCCGGAGCCGTGACGAACATCGTGAAGCGGCTGTCGCGGTCGGGGTCTTTGCTTTCGCGGCCGAGGAAGGCGAGCTGCCGGCCGTCGGGAGACCACGCGGGGCGGCTCTCGTCGTTGCGTGCCGCGGTGAGGCGCTCGGCCTTGTGCGTGGCGACATCGAAGAGATAGACGAATTTGTGCTCGGGCCCCACGTAGCCGGTGTAGTCCTCCTTGAAGTAGTAGCGGTCGATCACGATGGGAGGCACGGTGGCCTCGGGATCCTTCGTCTTGCGCGAATCCACGTCCCAGGCAACCACCGCAAGGCGGCGCCCGTCGGGCGACCATGCGAACTCCGAGACATCACCCGGGAAGGTCGTGAGCTGCGCGGCCTCGCCGCCCTCCCGATCGAGCAGCCAGATCTGGGTGACGGGATGTTTGTCGTCGTCGTCGGCGGGACGCGCGGCGAGGAACGCCAGATAGCGGCCGTCGGGGCTCCATTGCGGGTCTGATTCGCCCTGCGGCGTGCGCGTCAGGCGGATGTTGCGGCTGCCGTCCCAGCTCGCCAGCCAGAGATCCGAGTTGAACTCGTTCTTCGCGGTGTCGGCTGCGCTGCTCACATAAGCGACCCACTCACCGTCAGGGGATATCACGGGGTCGGAGACGCTGCGCTCCTGCAGGAGATCCGCGGCGGTGAAGGGCTGGCGTTCAGCGGCTGCGGCAAGGCCGCAGCAGAGCAAAGGCAGGAGGCCGAGTGCACGGACAAGCTGGCGCATCAGGGGTTCTCTCGTGGCTTAACAGCAGCGGGTATCATGAATATGATGCCAACGACCAGCAAGAGCGGTGCACGCAATGGATATCCGGAAGATCAACGACGCGATCAGCGTTGCCCCGCAACTGATGATCGACGAACTGCCGGAAGTGGCGAAGCTCGGCTTCCGCACCGTGATCAACAACCGTCCGGACGGTGAATCCTTCGATCAGCCCGCGGCCTCCGCCGTGGCAGCGGCCGCGCAGGCGGCAGGCATCACATACCACCACCAGCCCGTCACCTCGGGCGGACTCACGGTCGATGATGTGCTGCAGTTCCGCGATCTGCTCGCAAACGCCGACGGCCCGGTGCTCGCTTTCTGCCGCTCGGGCACCCGCTGCGCGAACCTCTGGGCGCTGGCACAGGCGGGCCACTGCAACCCCGACGAGGTGATTTCTGCCGCGGCAAATGCGGGCTATGACGTGCGCGGCCTGCGGCAGATCCTGCAAAGCGGGTTCTGACCACCGAGGTCGCGCGCATGGCGCGCTCCTACATCCCGACCCCGTAGGAGGGGGCCATGCCCCCGACCACCGAGGTCGCGCGCATGGCGCGCTCCTACAAACCTACGGCCTTGCCGCCGCCGCGCCGCGGGTCGGCCGCGCCCTGGAAGAGTCCGTCCCAATACAGAATCGTCTGCGTGGTGCCTATGGGCTCCGAGGGCGTGACGGTGTGGCCACGCGCGCGCAGCAAACTGACGGTGTCGGGGCTCAGCGTGTGCTCCACCAGCAATTCATCCGGCCACCACTGGTGATGGATGCGCGGCGCGTTGGTGGCGGCCTGGATATTCATGCCGTGATCGACCACGTTCACGATGGTCTGCAGCACGGTGGTGATGATCTGGCTGCCGCCGGGCGAGCCCGTCACCAGGAAGACCTTCCCGTCCTTCATGAGCATGGTCGGCGTCATCGACGATAGCGGCGTCTTGCCGGCCTGCACCGCGTTAGCCTCGCCGCCGATCAGACCGTAGACATTGGGCTCCCCGGGCTTGGCGCTGAAGTCGTCCATCTCGTTGTTCAGCAGGATGCCCGTGCCCTTCGCCACGATGCCGCTGCCGTAACTCCAGTTGAGCGTGTAGGTGTTGGCCACTGCATTGCCGTCGCGGTCCATCACCGAGAAATGCGTGGTCTGATGGCTTTCGTAGGGCGCAAGCGTGCCCGGCTTCACCTTGGCAGAAGGCGTGGCGTGATCGGGGTCGATCTGCGCGCGCAGTGATGCGGCGTAGTCCTTGCTGGTGAGTGCGGCTACGGGCACGTTCACAAAATCCGGATCGCCCAGATATTCGCTGCGATCCGCATAGGCGCGGCGCATGGCCTCGGCCATGAGGTGCAGGCCCTGCGCGCTGCCGGCGCCCATCTGCGCGAGCGGCCAACCCTCGAGGATGTTCAGCATCTGCACCAGATGCACCCCGCCCGAGGAAGGCGGCGGCATCGATACCACCTCGAACCCGCGGTAGCTGCCACTGACCGGCGCACGCTCGGTCGGGCGGTAATCGCGCAGGTCATCAAGCGCGAGCACACCGCCCATGCGCTGTACGTCATCGACGATCTTCTGGCCAACGGCGCCGCCATAGATCGCGGCCGGGCCAACGCTCTTCAGCAGCTTGAGCGAAGCGGCAAGATCCGCGTAACGGCGCCGCGCGCCCATCTTCGGAGCTGTGCCATCGGGCTCGAGGTACGTACGCTTCGCCTCGTCGTTCAGCAGCAGGCGCTCGCGGCCCATCTCGAGTGATGCCGCCTGCGTGGCGTTCAGCACATAGCCCTTGTCGGCCAGGGCAAGCGCCGGATCCACCACCTGCCACCACTTCATCGTGCCCCAGTGCTCGAGGGCATAGGCAAGGCCCGCCACGGTGCCAGGCACGCCCACGCTCTTCGCGCCGTGATCGAGTTCGTCGTGATCCACGCTGCCGTCGGGTTTCAGGTACATGTCGCGGGTGGCCGCGCGGGGCGCGACCTCGCGGTAGTCGAGGGCGATGGTGCGCTGCTCCTTCGCGAGGTGCACGAGCATGAAGCCGCCACCGCCCAGATTGCCCGCCTCGGGCAGAACCACGGCCAAGGCAAGCGCAGTCGCCACCGCTGCGTCCACCGCGTTGCCGCCGCGCTTCAGAACGTTCGCGCCTATCTCCGAGGCGACTTCCTCCTCGCTCACGACCATGCCTGCGGTGGCGGCCACCGGCGTGAAGACCTCGTCGAGGCTGAAGCGGCCGGCCGCCGGTGTGGTGGTGTCGGCCAGCGCGCAGGCGCTGAACAGGAAGGCGAACACCAGACTGGACGGGCGCGACATGCGGGAGGCTCCACGGAAAGACAGGACACGATGCGACGGCGCGAGGATGAACGCGGGCGCCGGCGGCGTCCAGCGCTGCGCTGCGCCGGGAGGGAGGGGCGATGCCCGCGACCCGCCTCAGACCCGATCGAGGGTGATGAACCTGAACCGCAATCCGGAGGGACTGTCCGTAGGCCCCTCCTCCCGCGCCGTCTCCCGCCACTCGGCGGGGTCCAGCTCCGGCAGGAAGGTATCGCCCTCGGGCTCGATATCGATCTCGGTCAGGTGGATGCGCGCCGTGCGCGCGAGCGTCTGGCGGTAGATCCCCGCACCACCGATCACCATGCAGACCTCTGCGCCATCACGCGCCGCGAGCGCGAGGCCCTCGTCGATGTCCTTCGCCAGCAGCACGCCCTCGGGCAGGGCGTAATCCGCGCGCGCGCTCACCACAATGTTCAGCCGCTGCGGCAGCGCACGCCCGATCGATTCCCACGTGAGCCGACCCATCAGCACCGGCTTGCCGATGGTGCGCGCGCGGAAATGCCGCAGGTCTTCGGGCAAGTGCCACGGCAAGCCGCCATCGCGCCCGATCACGCGGTTGCGCGCCATCGCCACCACGGCTTCCAGCCTCATACAGCCACCGGCGCGGAAATGTGCGGGTGGGCCTCGTAGCCCTCGAGACCGAAGTGCTCGTAGCGGAAGCCGAACAGATCCTTCACCGAGGGATCGATCACCATGCGCGGCAAGGGGTGGGGGCTTCGGGTGAGCTGCAGCCGCGCCTGCTCCAGATGGTTGCTGTAGAGGTGCGCGTCACCAAAGGTGTGCACGAAATCTCCCGGCTCCAGATCGCAGACCTGCGCGATCATCAACGTCAGCAGCGCGTAGGACGCGATGTTGAAGGGCACGCCGAGGAACACATCCGCGCTGCGCTGATACAGCTGGCAGGACAGCCGCCGGTCCTGCACATGGAACTGGAACAGCGCATGGCAGGGCGCGAGCGCCATCTGCGGAATCTCGGCCACATTCCACGCGCTCACCATCAAGCGGCGCGAATCGGGGTTGTTGCGGATCTGCGAGAGGAGCTCGGTGATCTGGTCCACGTGACCACCACCGGGCAGCGGCCAGTTGCGCCACTGCCGCCCGTAGACGGGGCCGAGTTCGCCGTTCGCATCGGCCCACTCGTCCCAGATGCTCACGCCGTTTTCGCGCAGGTACTGCACATTGGTTTCGCCGCGCAGGAACCACAGCAATTCGTGGATGATCGAGCGCAGATGCAGCTTCTTGGTGGTGACCAGCGGAAAACCTTCCGCCAGATCGAAGCGCATCTGGTAACCGAAGACGCTCAGCGTACCGGTGCCGGTGCGGTCCCCTTTGGGACGCCCGTTCTGCAGGATGTGCGCGAGAAGATCGTGATATTGCTTCATGCCGTTGCCCCCGCTTTCGCCTCGCGGCGATAGGCCCAGATAACAAGCACGATGCCACCGATCAGCATGGGCAGGCTGTAGAGCTGCCCGCGCGTCAACCAGCCGAAAGCCACGAAGCCAAGTTGCGCGTCGGGCTCGCGCACGAA
>CAIYPF010000054.1 GCA_903928015.1 uncultured Gammaproteobacteria bacterium
GCCTCGAGCAGGATGGACTCGCCCGAGATACCGAGCGGATAGCCGCTACCGTCGAGCCGCTCGTGGTGTTGCCGCACGATCTGTGCAATCGGCCACGGGAAACTGATGCCCTTCAGGATGTCGTAACCGGCCTGCGAATGGCCCTTGATCAGTCCGAATTCGGCGTCGTTCAGCTTGCCCGGTTTGCTCAGGATCTCGGCCGGGATCTGGATCTTGCCAAGGTCATGCACCGTGCCTGCAAGAAACACCGCGTGTATCTGATCATCGGGCAGTGCCATGCGTGTGGCGATCGCCGATGCCAGATCGGCAACGCGTGCCTGGTGTCCCGCCGTGTAGGGATCGCGCATCTCCACGATCCCGGCGATGGCGCGCATCGTCTCGTTAAGGCTCGCCTGCAATTGCTCGAGTTGCTGCCGCTGCTTCACGAGCGTGAGATCGGTTGCCACCAGACAGAACACATCCGGCGCTCCCTGAGAGAGGAGTTGGCTCACCGACACATGCACGGGAACCCGCGCACCGTCGCTGGCCACAAGATCGATCTCGCCACGGGATTTACCGGTCTCGCCCTGCGCAAGCAGGGCCTGGAGCACCGGTTGGCTCTCAGGCGCAACCCATTTCTGCAAGGCCGCGCCGATCACCTGCTCCAGGGGCATCCTGATCAGGTCGGCGAGAAAGCGGTTGGCGTAGACGATAACGCCCTTCGACACGGTCAGGGCGCCCTCGCTCATATCCTCGACAAGCGTGCGGTACACATCCGCGCCCTTCAGCGTCAGCAGGCTGTCACCGCCCTCGCCAGCCACCAGCACTGCGTCCACTTCGCCGCGGTGAATCGCGCTCAAGGTGGCCTCGGCGTGCTCCAGACGCGCCCGCAGCTCCTTGCCCGCGGACGCGGGCTTGCGGGGGATTCCAGCGCTTTTCATCACGCCATTTTCCGCAGATCGAGCCCGACCAGAACGCGCTCGGTATTCGACATGTCGCCGATGATGCGGCGCAACGGAAGCGGAAGCTCCTTGATGAGCGTAGGCACAGCGACGATCTGTTCGCCCTGGGCCAATTGCGGCTGCTGGTAGAGGTCTATGGTTTCAAGGTCGTACAGCCCCTTGAGTTCTTCCTCGCAGATTTTCTTGATGTTGAGAATGGCGCGAACGGAGTTCGGCGTCTGCCCCGCCACATACAAGCGAAGGACATAGCGCATCGGCGCGGCGGGACCCGGCCGGGAGCGGGCTGAGGTGGCTTTCATATGCCACCCTCTTTCGGCATCGCGGGCTTGTCGGCTTTCCGCATCAACGCCATCGCTGCGACATCGCTAGCCAATTGGTGAGTGGCGATTTTTTCCTGCGCTAGCAGCCTCTGCGCGGCGATCTCCTGCACCGCAAACTCCGCTTTCAGGACGGCGATATGCGCCTCCATCGTGGAGCGTTTGCGCTCAAGCTCCACGCGCCTGAGTTCCGCTTCCTGGGTAGCCACCACCAACACTGCTTTCTCTTGCGCTTCCTGCGTCAGGCGGGCAGAACCGGCCAGAACGCCACCGGGGCCCACGTACAGGTCGCGCAATTCCACGCCGTGATCGGTAAGCAGGAATTCGCGCACCTGATTGGAGTGCGACATGCCCCGCGACTTCAGGATGACGAGGCTCCGGTTTCTCTCGCTCGCACTTTCGATGTCCGTCAGCAGGATCCAGGTGTCTATCAGGGATGAAATGCCGACATCGGTATGATCGGTCGGACGCAGGTCCGAAATCAGGCTCGTGAAGAGCCCGGTGATCTGGCTGATCTTCAGGAAATCCACCAGCCGCGTCATGGTGGATTTGACGTCGACCAGATCACCCATGCTCGAAAAACTTGTCAGCGGATCCGCTATCACAACCTGCGGCCGGAACCGGTGGATCTCCTTGATCATCCTGGAGAGGTGAATCTCCAATCCCGCAGATGAAGGCCGGGATGCATGGAATAGCAGCAGGCCCTTTTTTTCCCATTTCGCGAGGTCTATCCCGATGGAGGACATGTTGCGGATGGTCTGGCTGGGCGATTCCTCAAAGGAAAAAAAGATCACCCGCTCGCCGCGGCGACAGGCCGCATCGGCAAAGTGCGCAGCGATACTGCTCTTCCCTGTTCCTGCCACGCCGGAGACGAGGATGCTGCTGCCGCGGTAATAGCCTGCGCCACCGAGCATGGTATCGAGGCGGCCAATCCCGGTGGAAACACGCTCGTTCGAGACCAACTGGTTCAGGCCGAGCGAGGTGACGGGAAAAATGGAAATGCCGTCCTCGTCGATCAGAAAGGGGTACTCGTTGGTGCCGTGGGTTGAGCCACGCAGCTTGACGACACGCAGGCGCCGCGAGCAGAGCTGGTCCTCGACGCGGTTATCCAGAAGGATGACGCAGTCCGAGACATATTCCTCCAGACCCTGACGCGTCAGCGTCTCCTTTCCGCGCTCGCCGGTGATGATGGTGGTCACACCCCTTTCTTTCAACCAGCGGAACAGCCGGCGCAGTTCCTCACGCAGGATCATGGAATTTTGGCAAGTCGGAGAACAGCGATTCGATGGTATCGAGCACCACGCGCTTCGCGCCGATGGAGTCAATGGCATGGCCAAGCCGGATGAACAGGCCCTCGAGATCGAAGGCGCCGCTTTCCTCGATGTCCTGGTGATCGATGCGGACGATGTCCAGCACCAGTTTCTTGCGCCGTATGAGCTCATCCAGATCAAAGCCGATCGAGGCGACGTTCTGGCTGAGATCCCGGGCCGCCTCTTCGAAGGCCATGAACACGCCGGGCTCGTCGTACAGGGTTGCACCGCGCACCACGAACTCCATTGCCAGCAAGGTCTTGCCGCAGCCCGGCCCGCCACATATCAGCGTCGGCCTGCCGGTGGGCAATCCGCCATCAAGGATTTCGTCGAGGCCTTGTATTCCGGTCGGTGACTTGGGCAGCTTCGGTTTCGGCGTGGGCGTGGGCGTGACCGCAGGCGCGAGCCTTGATGCCGACTTTGCTCGCGGTTTTTTCTGCTGTGCCGGCCTTGTCGTCGGCGCTCGATTCGGCTTCGTCATGCTGCGTCCCTGCTTCGGTTTCCAAGACTCGGTGACGGCCGGCCGCGAGTGAGTGCGGCGCAGCTCAGAGACCTCCACACCTGTTCGGGGTCGAAGAGGGAGGCCCGACTCCACACTACGCCCTTACGCGACGGGAAACCCCGACGACGGGGCCGCAGGGATGAAAAGCAGGGGTTTGATTGATCTATGCCAAGCGCGGCACATGCCGAAGTGATCGGAGTTGGCTAGGGCGAGCTCCGGGATGTGGCTCGCAACCCTGCCGTGCATCGAACGACCCACGCGGGATATCTATGCGGTGTCGCGGCTGCCCCGGTTCGCAAACGTGCGGATATACAGTTTCTCGACTTTTTCGCGGGCCCAGGGTGTTTTGCGCAGAAACGTCAGACTCGATTTCACCGAGGGATCCGTTTTGAAGCAATTGAGGTTTATCTTCGACGCCAGTCCCTCCCAGCCATAGCGATCGACGAGCGCGGTGAGCACCGTCTCCAGAGTCAGTCCATGCAATGGGTCATTCGATTGCCGTTCATGCATCGTGAAGCACCAACTCCGTTATCCGGCCTGCTGCTGTGAGCGCCGGACACGGATCCGATCAGCAGCAGGTTCCGGAATTGCAATTTGCATCTTTGCCACGCCCGGCTCAACCCGCCTTGTAGGTGAGATAGCTCTTGCGCGTGGTCTCGCGGATTTCCCAGACGCCCTTGCTGCTGGCCGGGAAGAACACGACATCTCCGGGAAGGATGTGGAAGGCCTCGCCACCCTCGGGCGTGAACACGGCGTGGCCCGAGAAGAACGTCGCTATCTCCGCCTCCATGACCTGACGCACCCAGGTGCCGGGGCTGCACTCCCACACGCCGGCTTCCGATCCGTCCGGATTGCTGCTGATGACACGGCCGCGGAGCTGCGCGACCGGCGTGCCGATCGGCACCGCTACCGGACCCCAGTCTTCCAGCTCGGAAGAGGGAATTCCCGCGGCATTGACGAGACGGGATTGGATGGGCATCTCGGTTTTTCCTCTATCGGTGGAGTGCGAATCGTACAGGTTCAATCAGTCCTTCCGTGTGTGATCGGGCGCAACCCGGAGGCTGGTGTACATCTACAGGCCCGGGAAATTCATGGGCGGGGGTGTGGTCTTCGACGTGCACGCAGGGCCCAGGGCCTATGTGCGCGGCAGCATCGGTGTGGGCTTCTTCGTGGGACGCCCGTCGCTTGAGGTCGTCGACCACACCACGGGCGAGCGCGAAATCAGGACGTGCAAGTTGTTGCAGGCAGCGACCGGGGATTGACCGGAGCGCTGCCGGGCAGGCAGGTCCGGAGGCTCAGTCCGGACCGCCCACCTGCCGTGCGTATACCGCCCTCGCTCTCTGGTACAACTCGACAACCTCGCGCCGCTGCGCTTCGCTCTGGTAGTGCGCGGTAGTCTTTGCCCACGCGATCGTACGGTCACAGATTTCCGTGAGAAACGCGGCGTCCGGCGCGGAGTGGCGCGGCTTGCCGTCGATCTCGACGTACACCGGGCTGGCGTGCGCAAAAACGATCGAAGGCGAGCCGGTTAGGTGGTACTGGTAAGGCAGTTCGTGTTTCGAGAAGGCGCGCGCGGCGACCCATGCGCTCGCATCTGCCTTCACTGTTCCGGTGAATTCCAGGTGGCCCAGTTTCCCCGGATTTTCCATGCTGGCAGCCACCTGTCCGTTCACGATGATCTCGATCCGCTCCACGGGGAATCGGGAATCCACCACCGCGCGGAAAGGCAGATCAGCCGCGTCCTTGCGCCGGAGCGTGCTGCCGGGAGTCTGGCCATCCACGCTGAAATCGATCATTGCGTTCGAGGACACGAAGGTGCGACCCGCTTTGATGCCGTCCACCCATTTCTGGTAAGTGAGTTCCCCTTCCACCTTCACGTAGCTGCGCACTGAGCCCACGACCTGTGAGTTCCACATCTTGTCGGTCGAGCCCAGACCCGGCAGGTTGAAGCCCGTATTCAGCAGCGAGTACCACAGCGTGAGTGGCGAGACGGCGGGTGGCGTCCATTTGCCGCGGGCGTTCCATGCGGGGTGCTGCACCATCGGATTGCCGAACACCATCGTCTCGACCGCATCGATCTTGTCGAGTGCAACGTCGATGGGCAGCTCCGCGTACGGGAACGGCATATGCGCCCACGCCACCAGGCCACCCTGTGCGTGGGCCGCGTCCGCCTGGTGGGCCATGGTGGGGTAGTCGTAGCCGCCGTGGACGCCGGTTTCCGGCTCGCCCCAGCCGAAGGGGTAAATGAGTTCCTTGAGGTTCAGCAGCACTGTGTGACCCAGAAAATCATGCCGGGTTTCCTCCGTCATGTAGACGATGGTGTCGGCATCGGATGCGGGGTCCGGGGCGCCGGTGAAATCGGCGATGTTGGAAAAATAGTTTCCGCCCGAGGAGAGCAGCACGTTGATGACGTTGAGGTCTTCGCCTGAAGCCTCGAGGGCCGCGGAGCGCGGGCCAAGGAAATGCGTGTGGGTGTCGCCGGAGTACCAGCCGCGCGAGGCCATGTGGACCCAGCGCTTGAGCACGATGTCGAGCCGTGGCACATCGGCTGCCGTCACGCTGAATTCCAGGTGCTGCGGCTCGTATTCAGGCCCGCGTGACACGTCCATCAGGTAGCGGCCTTCAGGCAACTGGATCACGAAGGCCGGGTTCACGTAGGCAAAGGTTTTGTTCTCCACCAGAACGTCTCCGCCGATGTCCTCGCGCCAGCCCTCGGCAACGCGCTTGGCGTGCCCCTGCGGCGGCCAGTAATCACCGGAGGCATCACGCACGCTCACCCGGGCGTGGACGGGCTCATGCGTATCTGCGTCTTTCAGCGAGACCGCAACGTTGTAAGTGACGTGCTGAAGCACGGAATCCCTGATCTTGAGATCGTCAGGAACGTCTGCGCCGGGCACAACTTCGCTGACCTTCCAACCGTCCTCCTCATGTTTGAGCATCAGCGAAAACGCCTCGGGGTTCTGCATGTTGACCCGCGGGAACGTCACCACCGGCGTGTAGCTCGCTGTATCGCCCGTGATGTTGAGGGTGGCATGGCGCAGGTCCACAGCCATGACCGGGGTGAGTGGCAGGCCCGCGAGGTACTTCGCCTTCTGCGGAAATCGGGAGCTGAGCAACGCGGCCATCGCCTGCTTGTCGCGGCCCTGCAGCGCGGAAGCCCACTGCGTCACGACCAGACGCACGGGCAGAATGGCGTCGCCCGCGTGCGCCCAGGCCCGTGAGGGCAGATGCAGGCCAGCGGCGAAACAGAGCGAAAGGACGATGCCGGGAAGCAAGCGGCGCATGGTGGTCATTCCGGATGTGACTGACCCACGCATCCGAACACGGCGCGCGCCAGGCGCGCTTGCCCTTGCGGGAAGCGCCGCCTTGCATCGCAGCGAACCCTGCGCCCGGTCAGAGCGGACGGTACGCCTGCGCCAGGCCGAAGTGCGCCGGCCCGAATACGCGCAGCCCCGCCGGCGTACGCCAGATTGCAGGCGCAGGAAATCCCAGCACCGTCACCTGCCGGCCCGGGTCGAACTCCGGATTGGCGATCGCCACCGCCGTAGCCGAATCCACCACCGAGATCAGATCCGGAGGCAGGACGCTCACCACATCGTCTTTCCACGACACGATGTTCTCGTTCTTGAACCGCACCCGATAACGGCTCGACGCAAATTCGCCGCGTCCCTCGATCAGCACCTCTCCCACCAGGAATCCCGCCTCGTCACGCCACGGGCATTCGAGCACCGCTCCCTGGAACAAACGAACGCCCGCTCCTGCCGCGAGCAATGCGGCCACGGGATCCGTGCCCGCCGCCACCGCCTGGCGTACCGCCTGACCCAGCGCGCGCGCTTTGGAAATCGTGCCGAGGACCAGCGCGGCCGAGCGGCGGATATCACGGCCCGACAGGGCCGCATCCGTGACCCCGAGATCGCCCGCGCTGGCAACCGACAGCGCCCGAAGCAGGTCCTCGACTCTGGAGTCGCGGGCGACTTTCTCGAGAATCAGCGAGTCCCCGAAGGCGCTCACCGCGGCGAGCGGCAGGTTCGAAAATCCTGCGACAAGGACGGAGTCCTGTGTGGCCTCGGGGGTTGCACGCCCGACACGATCGGCGTCGAGCAAGGGAATGCCGAGCCGAGCCGCCGTCGACAGCGCTGCAGCTGTGCTCCACGGCCCCAACTCGCCCGCAACCGCGGCCACAAAGGGCCGATCGAGAAAACGCCCCAGCCGCCGGAACGAGGCTTCAACGTTGTCCTCTTTGGCCCGGGGCAAGCCGGCAAAACGGGCACGGTCTTCCTCGCTCTGCGGTGCGAGGCTGCCGATACCGTAGGGCGAGGCAACCCACTCGTCGTCACCGAGATCGGCAACTGGCAGCAAGCTGAACAGCAATCCGGCCTCGAGGTCATCGTTAATCCGGGCAAAGCCCTCGGCGTATTTTCCGCCGCCCCCACAGCCGAGAACCGCACAGCCCGTCAGGATGTCCTCGAGCGCGGGGCGATCGAGCGGCAGCGCACCCCGGCGACGCGGGGCAGAGCCAGAGGCATCAGCAACGCCCAGGGCAGGCACGGCCGAGGCCCCGACGCCCAGCAGCGCTGCGGTTTTCAGGAAAGTCCGTCGCGAATCAGATGGGTTCATGCGGGGCACCGGTTAGCGAAGAAACTGTTCGCGCAGCAAAGGGCCTGATCTTAGCGGCCCGGGCCGTGGATGGTCGAACGCACCGAACAAAGCGGACACGATTCGTGACACGCCCGCACCCACGCGTGCTTGCACAAGCAACTGAAGGCGCGGTTAGAATGCGGATGCACAAAAACACGAATGCATGCAGGACGCGTCAATGCCCCCATTGAAGGCCGCAAGGCTGAGGACGCTGATCGGCTGCCTGCTCTCCCTCTTGCTGCTGTCCTGCGGAAGTCCGCGCCAAGCCCTGCGGGTTGGCACCAACATCTGGATCGGCTACGAGTCACTCTACGTGGCGGAGCATCAGGGCTATCTGGGTGACGGGACCGTCCGTCTGGTGACCATGCGCAACGCAAGCGAAGTGCAGCAGGCGATGCATGCAGGCTTGCTGGATGTCGCCACCCTCAGCCTGGACGAAGCGCTCAACCTGATCGAAGAGGGTCAGGACCTGCGGGTGGTGCTGGTGATGGATATCTCCAGCGGCGCCGACGTGGTGCTCGGCCGCCCGGATATCGACTCCCTGCAAGACCTGCGTGGAAAACGCATCGGTGTGGAAACCACTGCACTGGGCGCCGTCATGCTGCACGCCTGTCTGGAGGCGGCAGACTTGGGGCCCAAGGACGTGCAGATCATCGACATGGGCATAGACCGTCACGCCAGCGCATTCCGCAACGGGAAGATCGACGCCGTCGTCACCTTCGAACCGGCGCGCAGCGCGTTGCTGCGCGAGGGTGCGCATCTGCTCTTCGACAGCAGCATGGCACCGGACCGGGTAATCGACGTGATGGTCGTCACGGCGCAGGCGCTGGAGCGCGACCCGCAATCCGTGCGCACTCTGATCGCCGGACACTTCAAGGCCATCGAATACTTCCGCTCCGAGCCACTGCTGGCCGCGGGAATCATGCGGCCGCGGCAACGCTTGCACCCGGATGACATCGTCAAGGCCTTCGACGGCATACGCATCCCCGATATCGCCGGGAACCATCGCCTGCTGGGTCGCACGGCGGGCGAACCCGGGCTCGAAGCCAACGCCGAAAAACTGGCGCGACTGATGCTCGAGAACAAACTGCTGCAAGGAGCACTGGATGTGAAAGGACTCGCCGACGACAGTTTCCTGCCCGCCCCATGAACGAACCTTTGCGAACACGCCCCTTGCGGCGCAGCCTGATCGTGACGGTCGCTGGCATCCTGGCGCTCGCCCTTCTCGCCGATCGCATCTACGAGTACACCGTGGTGTTTCCACGGCAGGTCGAGAGACAGTACCTGGCAGAGCTGGAGGGGCAGGCCCACGGACTCAGCCGCGACTACTCCGCCCTGCTGCTGGCGCGCGACATCGAGTCGCTACGCCTCTCCGTCTCATCACGCGCGGCCAATCCAACGCTCAACCGACTGCTGGTCACCGACGACGCAGGCATCGTGATCGCCTCCACACAGCCCGGCGACGAGGGGCAGCGCCTCAGCTCCGTGCACCCGTTTTTCAACCTGCTGGACTTCCGGGAGGCGCAGGCCCGCAACCGTCTGGTCACCCGCGTCGGCACCGACCGCATGGACATCGTCGCCTACTCACCCGTGCAGTTGCCGCCCAGGTCCGACGAGTTGCGTGCCGCCCGGCGAGGC
>CAIYPF010000055.1 GCA_903928015.1 uncultured Gammaproteobacteria bacterium
GCCCCTGCGCCGCGCCGAACGCGGGGGTCAGCCAACCCGCACCCGTGGTGATCTGCGCAACGAGCTGCGAGACCTCCTTCGGGATGTTGTCGCTGAACGGATAGTTGAAGGGCGCGGAGACCTCGCGCGACCAGAACGGCTTCTCCGGCGTGATGGTCCACACCTTCAGCCACGGGTTGTCCGTGAAGGGGAAGAGGATCGTCTCGACGCGACCGCTCTCGTTCAGGAAGTCCGAGAAGGTCTTGCCCGTGGAGCCGGAGCCTGGCGCCGCAAACAGCTCGGCGGCGGAGTAGCTGCGGTAGCTCTCGCAGCGCAGCCGCACGTTGGTGCCCACCTGCAGCGTGGCCTCCACCAGGAACGCGCGGCCGAGGTGCACGCAGAGCGCGGCCATCTCGGGGTCGGAGCGCTGGAAGGTGCGCAGCGCGTACGTCTCGGTGGTGGCGTCCCAGACCACGGCGGTGACCGCGCGCAGCAGGTTGGAGACGGTGCCGTAGGTGTGACCGGGGAGCAGTGTCTCGCCCACCGCGGGCACGGACGTGCCGTGGCCGTCGATCGCCAGCACGCCGCCGAGCGTCAGGTCGCCGGGCGCGGGGCAGTTGGTGACTCCCAGGCCGGCCTCCTGCAGCGCGGTGTGGAGCGCCTCCATGGAGATGCCGGTCTGCGCGGTGACGGTCGGCGGCGTCATGGTGGAATCGACCGACACCGCGGTGAGGTGCGCCGTGGTGTCGAGCATCAGCGTCGGCGACGTGCAGTTGTCGCCCGGGTCCACCGAGATGGGCGACCAGTTGTGCCCCATGCCGCGCGGCCGCAGGCGCCAGCCGTTGGCATGCGCCCAGTTGGCGAGCGTCACCACGTCCTGCGGCGACGTGGCCGTGGCGGTCCACAGCTGGTCGATCGAGATCTCGCCCGACCAGTTGCGGAAGCCCTGCAGGAACACGTCGATGCCCGCCGGGAAGTTGGGCGGGGGCGGGCAGGTGCCGCTCGCCATGGGCATCGCGTCCGCGGGCGACACGCGGAATGCCGGCAGCCAGACCGCCGCGCCGAGCAGGGCGGAGGTGCGGAGGAACGAGCGACGGGACGAGTTGTGCGGGGTGGGGGCGTTGTCCATGAGAAACGGCAGGCCGTGGAGGGGGGCCCGGGAGGGGCGGAAGGGGGAGCAGGGAACATAGCGCGGGGATGGCGCGGGGCAAGAAAAGTGAGCACGGTTACCGGCCGAACGAAGCCATTTGCGCGTACGTTCATGCCCGGGAACATGGGCTCGTGATGAAGAAGACACCCCGCACGATCGATCGCCCGGCCTCGCTCGCCGACCTTGCCAATGTCGGCCCCGCCACGCTCGCGGATTTCCGCGTGCTGGACATCCGCACGGTTGCGCAGCTTGCGAAGCAGGACGCGTTCAAGCTCTTCGAGCGCCTGTGCGACCGCACCGGCAAGCGGCACGACCCATGCTGCATCGACGTGTTCCTCTCGGCCATCGACCAGGCCCGCGGTGGCGCGCCGTGCCCGTGGTGGCACTTCACGGAACAGCGGAAGCAGATGCTGGTTGGGCGTGGCGCGGCGGGGCGCAAGCGACGCTAAATCCGTACCCGGTTACATATGCACCAATTTCCCGGGGCGCGCGGAGGCATGCACTGCCCGGGAGGAAATTGGTGCATATGTAACCGGGTACGGATTTACGGACTTACACCACACGCCACCACGGCACTGCCAGCACGCCCGGCAGCAGCCATGAAGTCTCTGTGCCGCAGTGGAGCAGCAGTCCCGCACGGGCTCGCTTCGGGTGCGCTTCGCGGAATGCGCGCAGGCCGGCCGTATCGTTGATGCCAGGTCGCGTGGTGGCCTTCACCTCGATGGGCAGCAGCGCGTCATCCGACTCGAGGATGAAATCCACCTCCGCGCCCGTGGGCGTGCGCCAGTAGCACACCTCGCTGCGGCGGACCTGCGCGTCGCGCCAGGCGAGCAGGTCGTGGAGCACGATGCTCTCCAGGTGCTGCCCATCCGGCTCGGCGGTGCCCGCCAGGTGCAGCGCCAGGCCGGAGTCGCTCCAGTAGAGCTTCGGCGTCTTGATGAGGCGGGTAGTGCGGTTTGCTGCAAACGCCGGGATGCGCACCAGCATGTACGACGTCTCCAGCAGGTTCAGGTGACGATGCACGGTCGGCTGCGGCATGCCGACGTCTCGACCGAGCTCCGCCTGGTTGACCAGCTGCCCGATGCGCAACGCCGCCGCTCGCATCAGGCGCCGGAAATCAGGCAGGGAAGCCACGTTCGACAGCGCGCGCAGGTCGCGCTCGAGGTAGGTGCGGACGTAGCCCTCGAACCAGATTGCGCGCTCCTCGGCGGTGGAAAGCTGGAGCGCCGGCGTCGGGAATCCGCCGCGGCGGGCGAGAGACTTCCAGTCTTCGGGACCCTCGGTGTCGGCGTTCACCACGTCACGCCAGTCGGCATCCTGCGCGGCGAGCAGTTCGCCCCACAGGCCCGCGCGGCCACGCCCACGCTGCTCGCGGCGCGTCATCGGCCAGAGCGTCAGGTAGGACGCGCGACCGGCCAGGCTCTCGGTCACGCTGGCCATCGTCAACAGGTTGGCGGAGCCCGTGAGCAGCACGCGCCCGTTGATGCGCTTGCGATCGACCATTTGCTTGACCGCGCGAAGAAGCCCTGGCGCGAGCTGCACTTCGTCGATGGTCACCGGCGCGGTGCCGGCTACCAGCGCACCGGGGTCGCTTGACGCCAGTTCCGCCACCGATGCATCGTCGAGCGTCATGTAGCTCCGCTGCGGATCGCCGGCTTCGTGCGCCAGCGTGCTTTTGCCCGTCTGGCGAGCACCGCTGAGCACGGTGACCGGCATCGTGCGCAGGTGGAGCGCAAGTGCAGAGGAGGCGAGGCGGGGCAGGGCGGAGCTATTCATGGCATGAATGATATCTATTCACGGCGTGAATTGACAAACACCCGCTTTCGGAATTGGTTTTACATACGTTATAATACTCGCATGTCCGCCCTCAAGGTCACCGCCATCGGCAACTCGCTCGGCGTCATCCTGCCAAAGGAGCTCGTCGCGCAGCTGCGCGTCCAGAAGGGCGATCACCTGCACGTGCTCGTCACGCCGCGGGGCATCGAGTTGTCGCCGTTCGACCCGGCGCTCGACGAGGAGCTGGAGGTCGGCCGTTCCGTGATGCGCCGCTACCGCAGCACCCTTCGGAAGCTCGCAGAATGACTCGGCGTCAAATCCGATTCACCTCGCGGGACGTGGTTGTCGCACTTCAACGCGAATCGCTGGCCGAGCACGGCGGCATCGACGGAATCCGCGACGAGGGCCTTCTGCTGTCGGCGATCCATCGATGCGTGAACAAGGCAGGCAATCAGTCCGATTTATCGATTCCTGCGCTCGCGGCCTCGCTCGGCTACGGCCTGGCGATGAACCATGCGTTCCACGACGGCAACAAGCGCGTCGCGATGATCGCCGCGTTCGTGTTCCTGGAACTGAACGGGCTGCGTGTGGTGGCGCCCGAGCTTGACACCTACGAGGTGTTCATCGA
>CAIYPF010000056.1 GCA_903928015.1 uncultured Gammaproteobacteria bacterium
GCAGGTCTGGATCGTGGCGGACCTGATGCCACCGGATGCGCGCCTGCTGGGCGTGCTGCTGCTTGCCGCCACGCTGCGCGAGCAAGGTGCCGCAAGCGTCGGACTGGTGGCGCCGTACCTGCCCTATATGCGGCAGGACATGGCCTTCCATCCGGGCGAGTGCGTGAGCGCACGGCATATGGCTGCGCTGATCAGCGCGGGCGTCGACGCGCTCGTCACGGTCGATTCGCACCTGCACCGGATCAGCTCGCTCGAAGACGTGTTTGCCATACCGGCCCGCAACCTCTGCGCCGCATCACTGCTTGCAGAGACGGTTGGCGCAGAACTCGCGAAGCCGCTACTGGTGGGGCCGGATGCCGAGAGCGCGCAGTGGGTCTCGGCCGCCGCAGAACGCCTCGGCTGCCCGTGGACCGTGCTGCACAAGGAACGCAGTGGCGATCGCGCGGTGCAGGTGAGCGGGAGTTTCGAAGCCGCCTGGCACTCGCTGGAACCGGTGCTGCTGGACGATGTGCTGTCCACCGGCGGCACCCTGGTGGAGGCCTGCCGTTTGCTGGCCCGCTCAGGGATGCGTGCACCGCGGGTGGCCGTGGTGCACGCGATTTTCGCGGAAGACGCAGAGAGGCGCCTGCTCGATGCAGGAGTGGGCGCGATCCTGAGTAGCGACTCCCTGCCCCATCCCAGCAACCGGGTGGGGCTGGCGCCGCTTCTGGCGGCGGCGCTGCTCGAGTGCGGTGCCCCGCAAAAAACGGCCTGATACAGCCCGCTGCCTCAGCGCGGCAGCGTGCTGCAGCCCATCAGGAATTCGTCGACGGCCCGCGCGGCCTGGCGCCCTTCGCGGATCGCCCATACCACCAGGGACTGACCGCGGCGCATGTCGCCTGCTGCGAAGACCTTGTCGACGTTGGTGCGATAGGCAGCGTTGCCCTCCGTGGAGGCGGCAGCGTTGGCACGCGCATCGGCCTTGACGCCGAAGGCCTGCAGCACGGTCTGCACCGGGCTCACGAAGCCCATCGCAAAGAGCACCAGATCCGCGGGCAATGTCTGCTCCGAGCCGGGCACTTCGGCGAACTTCCCGTCTTTCATCTCGACGCTCACGGTGCGAATGCCCGTGACCTTGCCGTTCTCGCCGATGAACTCCTTGGTCGAAACGGCGAAGACACGCTCACAGCCTTCCTGGTGGCTGCTGGAGGTGCGGAGCTTGTAAGGCCAGTAAGGCCAGGTGAGGGCTTTGTCTTCGTGCTCGGGCGGCATCGGCATCACCTCGAACTGCGTGACGCTCTGCGCGCCGTGGCGGTTCGATGTGCCCACGCAATCGGAGCCGGTGTCACCACCGCCGATCACGATCACGTGCTTGCCTTCTGCCGAGATCCGTCCCTCGACCGTATCGCCGGCGACCGTGCGGTTCTGTGCGGAGAGAAACTCCATGGCGAAGTGCACGCCATCGAGTTCGCGCCCCGGCGCGGGAAGGTCGCGCGGCTGTTCCGCGCCGCCCGTCAGAAGCACCGCGTCGAAGTCAGCGAGCAGAGCATCGGCCGCCACACTCTCAAGGGAGAGGTTCGCCACCTTGCTGCCTTCGGGCATCGCACCCACCAGCACGCCGGTGCGGAACACCACGCCCTCGGCCTCCATCTGCGCCACGCGACGGTCGATGTTGTGCTTGTCGAGCTTGAAGTCGGGGATGCCGTAGCGCATCAGGCCGCCGATGCGGTCGTTCTTCTCGAAGACCGTGACATCGTGCCCTGCGCGGGCGAGTTGCTGCGCGGCTGCCAGTCCGGACGGGCCGGAACCCACCACTGCCACGCGCTTGCCCGTGCGCTGTTCAGCCGGCTGCGGCGCAACCCAGCCCTGTTCCCAGGCATGGTCGATGATCTTGCGCTCGATGGACTTGATGCCGATGGCGTCGTTGTTCCAGTTGAGCGTGCAGGCGGCCTCGCAGGGGGCCGGGCAGATGCGACCTGTCACCTCGGGGAAATTGTTGGTGCTGTGCAGAACCGCGATCGCGTTGCGGTAGTCGCCGCGATAGACCAGATCGTTGAAATCCGGGATCACGTTGTTCACGGGGCAGCCGTTGTTGCAGAACGGTGTGCCGCAATCCATGCAGCGCGCACCCTGCTGCTTCGCCTCCGCATCAGCCAGCGTGATCACGAACTCGCGGTAGTTGCGCACGCGCTCCGGCACCGGCTCGTACTGCTCGTTGACGCGATCGAACTCGAGAAACCCTGTTACCTTGCCCATGTTTCACACTCTCCCCGGAACCATCGTTGCACGGCGGCAAATGGCCGCCGCGTGGCTATGCATTGGCCGCTTTTTTCCCGAGCGCAGCGCCGGCGTTCAACTCCGCCAGCGCCCGCTTGTACTCGTTCGGGAACACCTTGACGAACATCTCGCGCGACTCGGACCAGTTGTCGAGCAGCTCCCGCGCCCGGAGCGAACCGGTCCAGCGGTGGTGCTGTTCGAGCAACGAACGCAGCAGGTCTTCATCGCGCTGGCCCTTGTGCCAGAT
Organism: uncultured Gammaproteobacteria bacterium; assembly: GCA_903928015.1. Lineage (GTDB taxonomy): Bacteria > Pseudomonadota > Gammaproteobacteria > Pseudomonadales > UBA5518 > UBA5518. The sequence continues at coordinate 2,504 of CAIYPF010000056.1, forward strand.
CGCGCGGTCCACGAGCGCATCGTGGGCCTCGGCGTCCAGTACAGGCTCCAGCGAAACCATCGCGCCGTTGCAGCGGCTGGCGAAACTGCCGTCCTCGTCGTAGACGTAGGCGATGCCACCCGACATCCCGGCCGCGAAGTTGCGTCCGGTCTTGCCGAGCACGACCACCGTGCCGCCGGTCATGTATTCGCAGCCGTGGTCGCCCGTTCCTTCGACCACCGCCGTAGCACCCGAGAGACGCACTGCGAAACGCTCGCCCGCCACACCGCGGAAGAAGGCTTCACCACTGGTGGCGCCGTAGAGCACGGTGTTGCCGACGATGATGTTCTCGGTGGAATCGCCGCGGAAATCGATGCTCGGACGCACGATGAGGCGCCCACCGGAGAGTCCCTTGCCGGTGTAGTCGTTGGCATCGCCGATCAGGTAGAGCGTGATCCCGTTGGCGAGGAAGGCGCCAAAGCTCTGGCCGCCCGTGCCCTCGAGCTGGATGAACATCGTGTGATCGGGCAGGCCCTCGGGACGGTGGCGCACCAACTCGCCAGAGAGCATCGCGCCCACGGTGCGGTTGACGTTGCGCGTCTCGTGGAGGATCTGTACCCGCTCGCCGCGCGCGATCGCAGGCTGGCAGCGCTCGATCAGCAGACGATCGAGTGCGCGGTCCAGGCCGTGGTCCTGCACGTCGACCTGTCGGCGCGGCACATCGGCGGGCACATCGGGGCGGTAGAAGACGCGGCTGAAATCCAGACCGCTAGCCTTCCAGTGTTCGATGCCCTTGCGGGTGTCGAGCAGGTCCGATCGACCGACCAGATCCTCGAAGCGGCGGATGCCGAGCTGCGCCATGATCTGCCGCGCTTCCTCGGCAACGTAGAACAGGAAGTTAACGACATGCTCGGGCTTGCCCGCGAACTTGGCGCGCAGCACCGGATCCTGCGTGGCCACGCCCACGGGGCAGGTGTTCAGGTGGCACTTGCGCATCATGATGCAGCCGCTCGCGACCAGCGGCGCGGTGGCGAAACCGAACTCCTCGGCACCAAGCAGCGCACCGATCACCACGTCGCGGCCGGTCTTCATCTGTCCGTCGGCCTGCACGCGGATGCGACCGCGCAGGCGGTTGAGCACCAGCGTTTGCTGGGTCTCCGCCAGACCGAGTTCCCAGGGTGTACCGGCGTGCTTGATGGAGGACCAGGGCGAGGCGCCCGTGCCACCGTCGTGCCCCGCGATCACCACGTGGTCGGCCTTGGCCTTGGCAACACCTGCTGCAACCGTGCCCACGCCTACTTCGGAGACCAGCTTCACGCTGATGCTCGCCTGCGGATTCACGTTCTTCAGGTCGTGGATGAGCTGCGCCAGATCCTCGATGGAGTAGATGTCGTGGTGCGGCGGCGGCGAGATCAGCCCCACGCCCGGCACCGAGTAACGCAGGAATCCGATGTACTCGCTCACCTTGTGGCCGGGCAACTGCCCGCCTTCGCCGGGCTTGGCGCCCTGCGCCATCTTGATCTGGATCTGATCGGCAGAAACGAGGTATTCGGCCGTGACACCGAAACGCCCCGACGCCACCTGCTTGATCCGCGAACGCAGCGAATCGCCTTCCTTCAGCGCCTGGTCAGAGGCGATAACCCCCGCGCCCAGTACTTCGGAGACAAGCGTCCCTGCGGCGATCTTCTCGCCCTTCATCTCGCGGCGGTAGCGCGCGGGATCTTCGCCGCCCTCGCCGGTATTGGATTTGCCGCCGATGCGGTTCATCGCGATCGCGAGGTTCGTATGTGCCTCGGTCGAAATGGAGCCTAGCGACATCGCACCCGTGGCAAAGCGCTTCACGATCTCTGCTGCGGGCTCGACTTCGTCCAGCGCAATCGCTTTCGCGGGATCGACACGGAACTCGAAGAGACCGCGCAGCGTCATGTGGCGCTTCGACTGGTCGTTGATGATCTGTGCGTATTCCTTGTACGTCTCGTAACGCCCCGAGCGCACGCTGTGCTGGAGCTTGGCGATGGAGTCCGGCGTCCAGAGATGCTCCTCGCCGCGGGCCCGCCAGGCGTAATCGCCACCGGTATCGAGCATGCTCTCGAGCAGCGGATCGCTGCCGAAGGCCGCGCGATGGGTGCGGATCGCTTCCTCGGCGATTTCGAAAACGCTGATGCCACCCACCTGGGATGCGGTGCCCGGGAAGTACTGCGACACGGTGGCGGAATCGATGCCGATGGCCTCGAAGATCTGCGCACCGCAGTAGGACATGTAGGTGCTGATGCCCATCTTGGACATGATCTTGGAGAGGCCCTTGCCGATGGCCTTCACGTAGTAGCGCACGGCCTTATCGCCCGCGGCCTTGTCGGCGGCGCGCGCGATCAGGGTTTCCATGGCGAGGTACGGATGGATGGCCTCGGCGCCATACCCTGCCAGCACGGCGAAGTGATGCACCTCGCGGGCGGAGCCGGTCTCGACCACGATGCCGGCGGCGGTGCGCAGGCCCACACGCACCAGGTGGTCGTGAATAGCCGAGAGCGCAAGCAGCGCAGGGATGGCGACGTTGTCGCGGTCCATGCCGCGATCGGTGATCAGGAGGATGTTGTAGCCACCGTGGATCGCATCCACCGCACTGGCACAGAGAGAAGCGAGTTTGGCCTCGACGCCCTCGTTGCCCCAGGCGACCGGGTACACGATGTCGAGTTCACGGGTGCGGAACTTGCCACCGGTGTGCGCCTCGATGTCGCGCAGGCGCTGCATGTCGGTGAAGTCGAGGATCGGCTGCGAGACCTCGAGCCGGATCGGGGGATTCACAGCGTTGATGTCGAGGAGGTTCGGGCGCGGGCCGATGAAGCTCACCAGCGACATGACGATTTCTTCGCGGATCGGGTCGATCGGCGGGTTCGTGACCTGTGCGAAGAGCTGCTTGAAGTAGTTGTAGAGCGGCTTGTTCCGGTTCGAAAGCACCGCAAGCGGGGCATCGTTACCCATGGAGCCGATGCCTTCCTCGCCGAGGGCGGCCATCGGATCCAGCACGAACTTCATGTCCTCCTGCGTGTAGCCGAAGGCCTGCTGGCGATCCAGCAGGCTCTCGGCCGAAGCGGCTTCGGGCTGGCCTACAGGGAGATCGTCCAGACGGATGCGGACGTTTTCGATCCACTGCCGGTAGGGTTTGGCGGAGGCGAACTGGTTCTTCAGCTCTTCGTCGTGGATCAGACGGCCCTGGTCGAGGTCGATCAGGAACATCTTCCCGGGCTGTAGCCGCCACTTCTTGACGATGCGGGACTCCTCGATCGGCAGCACGCCCGTCTCGGAGGCCATGACCACCAGGTCATCGCGGGTGACGAGGTAGCGGGAGGGTCGCAAGCCGTTGCGGTCCAGCGTGGCACCGATCTGCCGGCCGTCGGTGAACGCGATTGCAGCAGGGCCATCCCAGGGCTCGAGCATCGCCGCGTGGTACTCATAGAAGGCGCGGCGACGCCCGTCCATCAGCGTGTGCTGCTCCCACGGCTCCGGGATCATCATCATCATGGCGTGGGCGAGCGGATAGCCGGCCATGGTGAGCAGTTCGAGCGCGTTGTCGAAGGTGGCGGTATCCGACTGACCGGGCAGCGTGATCGGGTAGAGCTTGGCGAGATCATCCCCCAGCACCGGCGAGCGCATGACCCCTTCACGGGCACGCATCCAGTTGAAGTTGCCCTTCACCGTGTTGATCTCGCCGTTGTGGGCAACCATGCGGTACGGGTGCGCGAGGGGCCATTCGGGGAACGTATTGGTCGAGAAACGCTGATGCACCAGGGCAAGCGCCGAGACGGCGCGCGGGTCGCGCAGATCGAGGTAATAGGCTCCCACCTGGTCGGCCAGCAGCAGGCCTTTATAGATAACGGTCCGGCAGCTCATGCTCGGAACGTAATATTCTTTGGAATGTTTGAGCCGCAAGGCATTGATTGCGCTGGAGGCCGTCTTGCGGATCACGTAGAGCTTGCGCTCCAATGCGTCCGGGACGATCACGTCAGGCCCGCGACCGATGAACACCTGACGGATCACAGGCTCCTTCTCGCGGACCGTGGGAGACATCGGCATGGCGCGGTCTGTGGGGACATCCCGCCAGCCCAGCACCACCTGCCCCTCGATGCGCACCACCCGCTCCAGCTCCTGCTCGCAGGCCAGGCGCGAAGCGTGCTCCTTGGGCAGGAAGACCATCCCCACCCCGTACTCTCCGGGTGGGGGGAGTTCGACACCCACTGCCGCCATCTCGGCACGGTAGAGCTCATCGGGGATCTGGATCAGGATGCCGGCGCCATCGCCCATCAGCTTGTCGGCGCCCACCGCACCCCGGTGATCGAGGTTCTCGAGGATCTTGAGCCCCAAGCCTACGATATCGTGGCTACGCGTACCCTTTATATGAGCCACGAAGCCGACGCCGCAGGCATCGTGCTCCCGTGATGGATCGTAAAGACCGTGCGCGGCAGCGTGCTCAAGCTCGTGGCTGGTCATTGGCGGGGACCTCATCGCGAATTTCTGTCGAAACCGCAGGATAAACGAGCACGCGCAGAGCGCCAAGAAAAATAAAATGGGGTCTGACCCCATTTATTTTGTCAGGCGGAAGCGCGTGTTTTTAATCGGGGACAGGTTTTGGCTTTGGGGGCCTGCCCCGCTTTGCGGGCTGGAGGGAGCGGCCAGCGCTCTCGGACATGCGCTGAAGAAAGAGCGACGAGCCCAGCGCCCGCCCGCCCAGAAAGGCCTTGCTGAGGTTGCCCGACTCCTCCAGGGACGCATCGGCGAGAAAAGCCTTGTAGGTCGCCTCGCGCTCAAACGGCGTGTTACCCAGACTCCAGTAGAGGGAATGGTCGCTGACCAGCGGGTCCGAGAGGCTGCCGACGTGATGCCTGGCGCTGGACCAGCGGAAGTCCTCTGCCTGCTCGACCATCCCTGCCCGCACCGGATTGCACTCGATGTAGCGCATGCAGGCGAGAAGGTAGGCATCGGCTTCCACCAGACTGGAGCGGAACCGACCCTCCCAAAGCGCGCCTGTGCGCCCGTGGCGATGGTTGAACCAACCCGTGTACCAGGTGCCAAGACGCTGCATGAGGCGCGAAAGTGCCGCGCCCTCCCCCGGGCTGACAAGCAGATGCACGTGATTGTCCATCAGCACATAGGCGTGGAGGGCAACGCCCTGCTCACGCAGCACCTCCCGCAGCATCCCCAGATAGCGCGCGCGGTCGTCTGCGTCGACGAACACCGCCTGGCGGTTGTTGCCACGCTGGATGAGGTGATGGGGATAGCCGGGGACGGCAAGTCTGGCGGTGCGCGCCATGCGGAAGTGCCCGTCGGGTGGAATGGACCGGCTGGGATTATAGGCAGTTCCGGCACCGGGGGACTAAGCCCCCAGCAAGACCCACTCAACGGGACGCCGCGGGCTCGCTGCGGCAGGCTGCAGGGGATAGCCTGCCCGGAATGCGAAGGTCGGCTGCCAGGCGGGATCACCCGTAAAACCCGCGAGACGGCGCGACGTGACAGGCTCCACGCCCAACTGCCGCTCACGGTCGACACGCTCGAGCGGAGCGTTCACCGGCTGCAAGGCCAAACCGCGAGACGCGGCCCAGAGATGGAGGCGTTGCCAGGCACGGCCCGCGCGCAGCGCCTGGGCCCGGTCGTAGAGATCCCGCACGGCGATCAACCCGAACGCTGGTGTTGCAGGCACCTGCACTTCACGCAGTTGCCGCAACCACCGGTCGCCGCGCACGCCTGATTCGGCACGCGGCAGGAACTTCAAGATCGCAGTCTCGAGTCCCGGAATGCCTGCGGCATCGGGTATCAGACCGTCACGCTCGGCTTGCACCGCCGACCATTCCCCGCGAAACCACACATCCTGCGCCGCCAGCATCACGGCGTCGCCCAGAATGGCCTCCGCGGCTCCGAGCACCTCGGCACCGAATGCCGCCCTTTGCTCCGTGTCGGTGAACAGCACGAGCCTCACACCGTCGATATCCGGTACAAGCGCATCGATCGCGGACAGCGTCTCGGGGGAAAGCGAGCGCCCCATGTCGTAGGGCCCGCGATTGGTGTGACGCAGCGGGATGGCGGTGGCAAGAGGCGTGTAGACGGGCTCAGCGCGCCGGAGCGAAAGCACGACCACCGGCGCAGGTGGCACGGAGCCATCGATCCTGCCCGCCGCGAGCTCCACCTCTGCTGCAAAACCCTGTGCCCGCGCCGCCAGCAGCATGTTCTCGAGGGCGCAGCCGAGCGCGAGATGCATTTCGCGCAGAAAAGGATCGGACGCACCCAAGGACCGCAATGGATCGGCGTGGAGCTCTATGCGCGTGGGCGAGACACGAAATCGCCAGGGCTGGCTGTTCTGCGGGCTTGCCGCAAGAATCGCTGCACGCACCAGCGCCAGCGGGCCGTCGTTCATGCCCGCGCGCCAATCGTCCCAGGGCGCAAAGGCAGGACCGCTGCCAGCACCGAACACGCCCGCATCGACGCAGCGCCAGACCCCGCCAGCGGCCGCAAGGATCGTGAGGGATCCGGCGGCCTTCAGGACGCTCCGCCGGCGCGTGGACATGCGCTCGCGCTCAGACGCCGAGGCCGTCAAAGAATGCGCTGAGCGCGGTCTCCCCACCCTGCTCCCAGGCCTTGAGCGCTGCCGTGCCGATGATCGCTATCTCGGCGTTCTGCCCGATGAAACCGAGATCCTCGGCGGTACTGACGCCGAAGCCCACCGCAAGCGGCAGGGAGGTGGCGGCCCGGCAGCGCGCGAGGAAGGTCGAGACTTCATCGTCCATCTGGGTGCTGGCGCCGGTGACGCCCCGCCGCGCCACGCAATACACGAAGCCGCGCGCCACACCGCCGAGTTGCGCCAGACGCGCATCGGTGCTGGTGGGCGTCATGAGCACGATCGGGGCGAGCCCCTTGGCATCGGCCAGAAGATGCAGCGGCCCGGCTTCTTCTATGGGGAGATCGGGAAGGATGTAACCGCAGGCGCCGGCCTGCGCGAGGCGCTCCACGAAGGTGGCGTGCCCCATTTTGAAGGCGGTGTTGTAGTAGCCCATCATCAGGACGCGGAAGGGAAAGGCTGCCGTGACACGCGCCATGAACTCCAGGCACTGCGTGACAGTGGTGCCGCGGGCCAGGGATTCCTGATTGGCCTTCACGAACAGCGGGCCGTCGGCAGAGGGCTCGGAGAACGGAAACTGGAGTTCCACGAACGCCACCCCACGCCCGGCCATGATCTCGAGTTCGCGCCAGTTGTCCTCGAAGCTGGGGTAGCCGCAGACCACGTGCGTCATCAACAGGGGACGCCGGTGCGACAAACGCTCCGCGATGTAATTACTCAGCTGCATAGAGCGCCGCCTTGGCTTTGATGAACTGCTTCCACTTGGCGTCACCGAGCGCCTCGGCAACGGTGAAGATGTCCTTGTCGGCACGCCCGGACTGGTTGATGAGGATCACCTCGTCCTTGCGCATGGAGGGGGCTTCGCGGATGGCGCGCACGAAAGCGTGGGTGCTCTCAAGGGCAGGAATGAGGCCTTCACGGCGCATCACGAGGCGCAGGGCCTCTGCCACTTCGGCATCGGTCGCCGCCTCGAAGCGCACGCGACCCTGCTCCCAGAGATGGACCAGGATGGGGTTGACGCCGATGTAATCGAGGCCCGCCGAAATCGAGTGGGTCTCGTTCATGTTGCCTTCGTCGTTCTGCAGGAAGTAGGTCTTCATGCCCTGCGCCACGCCGACCGAGGCATCGTTGTAGGCGAGGCGCGCTGCGTGCTTGCCAACGCCCGGCCCGAAACCCCCGGCCTCGCAGCCCACCAACTCCACCGACGCGTCGTCGATGAACCCCTGGAAGAGCCCGATGGCGTTGGATCCGCCACCCACGCAGGCGTAGACCCGGTCCGGGAGCTTGCCGGAGGCCTTGATGATCTGCTCACGGGCCTCGATGCCGATCACGGACTGGAACCAGCTCACCATCTCGGGGAAAGGATGCGCACCGCACGCCGTGCCCAGCACGTAGTGCGTGTCGGCCATGTTGGTGGCCCAGTCGCGCATGGCCTCGTTGATCGCGTCCTTCAGCGTCTGCTGGCCGTCCTCTACCGACACCACTTCGGCGCCGAGATTTTCCATCCAGAAGACGTTGGGGCGCTGCCGGGCGATATCCACTGCACCCATGTAGATGCGGCAGCGGAAGCCGAATTTGGCCGCCATGGTGGCGGTGGCGAAGCCATGCTGGCCGGCACCGGTCTCGGCGATCACGCGCGTCTTGCCGAGGCGCTTGGTGAGCAGGCCCTGCCCCATCACGTTGTTCAGCTTGTGCGAGCCCGTGTGGTTGAGGTCTTCCCGCTTCACATAGATCTGGGCTCCTCCCAGCTCGCGCGAGAGGTTGGCGAGATAGGTCACAGGCGTCGGCCGGCAGGAGTACTCGGACAGAAGCGCGCGGTACTCCTGCCAGAAGGACGGATCCTGCTTGGCGGCACGGAAGCCCGCCTGCAGTTCCTCGATGGTGCTGTGGAGGATCTCGGGCAGGAAACAGCCACCGTAGTCGCCGTAATAGCCCTCGCGGCCGGGCGCGAAGTCGAACAGGTTCATCCTGTGGGTTTCCTCATGTTGAGCGTGCAGGATACGCAATGGGTCTCGGGGCCGGCAAACGCCTAGGCGAGTGCCGCGGAAAACTGGTCGACGAGCTCGCCGCGGTCATGCCGCGCCAGATAAAGCCCGTGCAGGCCGCGACGGATGTCGTCATAGGCCATCTGGATCGAGTAATTGGCACTGGGGAAGGCAATCTCGGACCAGGGCAACTCCTGCTCCGCGAAGAATCTCACCTCGAGGGCCTCGGAGCCCGGACTGCACTCCACTTCATCCACCGTGGCACGGAAAGCGATGTAGACCTGATCGATCTGGGTGATGGAGCCCAGGCTGTAGAGGCTGAGTGACGAGGGGTCCAGCGAAAGCCCGGTCTCCTCGCGTAGCTCGCGTGCCGCCGCCTCCGCGAGGGTTTCCCCGATTTCGAGATAGCCCGCCGGTATTGCCCAAAGGCCGGCCTGCGGTGCCGCCGCACGACGCATCCAGAGCAGCCGTTGCCCTTGGAACACGAAGCAGGCCACCAGAACCTTGGGGCCTGCGGAAGCCGGCCTGCCACAGGCGCCGCAGATGACCGCAGCGCCGCCCGCGCCACACCAGCAGCAGAAGGCCTGCGCAAGCGTCACGCGGGCTCGACCGGGCTCAGCACGACCAGGGGAATACGACGCTGGCAGCGCTGCTGATAGCCCGCCCAATGGGGGTTGTACGCATGGGCGAGCGGGAGCAGGCGCTCGGCTTCGGCAGATTCCGCCACATGCGCGCGCACGGGCACGCACCGGGAACCGACCTCGACCTCGGCACCGGGGGCGGATTGCAGGTTCAGAAACCAGGCCGGAGGCACTTCCTGCCCGCCGTTGGATCCATAGACGACGAACCTCTCGCCGTCGGGCATGTAGACGAGCGGGCTGGTGCGCACCGCGCCGCTCTTCCTGCCTCGGGTTGTGAGCAGGAGGATCTTGCGTCCGAGTCCGACCTCGCCCATCAGGCGGCCGCCGCTCTTGCGATAGACCCACGTGTGAAACTTGGCGAAGTACTTCCAGGCCGACATGATTTCCCTCCGGATGGCGCACTCTACGCAAGCGCTGCAGCAGGTTAAAGCCTTCTCTCACCGATGTTCCGAAGCCCGCGGAGCGCTGTGCTAGCATGCCGCCGCCAATACTCCAGCGACGGGAGAGCGGATCATGACGGGATCGCGGATTGCTCTGGTCACGGGTGCCAGCCGTGGCGCCGGCAAGGGCGTTGCCATCGGGCTCGGGATGCGCGGCTACACGGTCTATGTGACGGGCAGATCGGAACAGGAAGGCGATGCCCCCCTGCCCGGCACCATCCACCAGACCGCACTCGAGATAGACGCGGCCGGAGGGCGTGGCATCGCCGTGCACTGCGACCACTCGGACGACAATCAGGTCGCTGCGCTATTCGAACGCATCCGCACCGAGAGCGGCCGCCTCGATATCCTCTTCAACAATGTCGCCTTCATCCACGACGAACTGGTTTTGCCTGCGGGATTCTGGGAAAAAAGCCCCGACATCTCTCGCATCCTCGACGTGGGTCTGCGCTCCGCCTTCATTGCCAGCTGGCACGCCGCGCATCTCATGGTGCCCGCGCGCCGGGGCCTGATCGCGATGGGCTCATCCTTCGGCGCCGCCTGCTACATGCACGGCCCGGCCTACGGGGCGCAGAAAGCCGGTCTCGACAAGATGGCCTGGGACATGTCCTTCGATCTGCGCGAGCACAATGTTGCCGCGGTCTCGATCTGGCTGGGTCCACTGCTCACCGAGCGCACCGAAAAAGTCTTCGCCGAGCACGCCGAGCAGTACGCGGGTTTCGCCGAACTCGCCGAGAACCCGCGCTTCACAGGGCTGCTGCTCGACCGCCTATACGACGATCCTGAACTGATGCAGAAAAGCGGCCGTACCCTGATCGGTGCAGAACTCGGCGTGGAGTATGGCCAGCCAGACCTGAATGGCCGCCAGCCGCCCTCTTACCGCGAGAGTCTGGGCTCGCCACTGCACTTCACCGACGCCATCGTGCGTTGATCAACCGCGTAACGGAGCCGCCATGGAACGACTCATCGAAACACTGATGTACCGCTCGCGCTGGATGCTGGCGCCGATCTACCTCGGCCTGAGCCTCGCTCTGCTCGGACTCGGCGTCAAGTTCTTCCAGGAGGTCTGGCATCTGCTGAGCCACGTGCTCGACATGCAGGAAGCGGATCTCGTGCTCGTGATCCTCGCCCTGATCGACATGGCGATGGTCGGCGGACTGATCGTGATGGTGATGATGAGCGGCTACGAGAACTTCGTATCCACGCTGCAGGTAAGCGATGGCGAAGAGAAGCTCTCCTGGCTCGGCACCATGGATGCCTCATCGCTCAAGATGAAGATCGCCGCCAGCATCGTGGCGATCTCCTCCATCCACCTGCTGCGGATTTTCATGAACGCAGAGAAGACCGAAAACGACAAGCTCATGTGGTACACGATCATCCACATGACCTTCGTTGTTTCTGCTTTCGCGATGGGCTATCTGGACAAGATCCAGAAACACCACAAATGAGCGACTGGGATCATCCCGATCCCTTCGTGCTGCGTTTGCGGGTGCTGCCGGAGCAGATAGACCTGCTCGATCACGCCAACAACACCGTCTACACGCAGTGGTGCCAGGACGTGGCATGGGAGCACTCGACGCTGCTGGGCATGCCACCCTCGGCGTATCGTGCGCTCGACCGGGCCATGGCCCTGCGCAAGGCGCACTACGAATACATCCTCCCTGCCCTGCTGGATGAAGCCATCGAGGCAGGCACATGGCTGGTGGCGAGCGACGCGAAACTGAACATGCGCAGGCACTTCCAGCTGCGCCGGAGCAGCGATGGCGCCACGCTCTTCCGGGGCGACTGGGAGCTGGTCTGCATTCGCATTTCCACCGGTCGCGCCACGCGCATGCCGCCGGAATTCCTGGCCTGCTACGAGCCGGCGGTCATCCGCACACCATCCGGGACACACGCATGAAAACGCCCGCTGAATTGTTCGATCTTCGCGGGCGCCATGCGCTTGTCACCGGCGGGGGCACCGGGCTCGGCCGCGCCTTTGCCGCTCAGCTGGCGGCTGCCGGCGCAGCCGTGACGCTGGCTGGCAGGCGCACGCAGCCACTCGAGGAGACCGCCGCCGCACTGCGCGCCACCGGGGCCACCGCACATACGCTGCGCCTCGATGTGAGCGACGCAGAGAGCGTGAACGCCGCATTCGCGGCACTCCATGCGCCGCCGGACATACTCGTCAACAACGCGGGCTTCGCCGCCGACAGCATGTTGCTCGACGTGGGCGAAGAAGACTGGGACAAGGTTTTCGACGCCAATCTGAAAGGCGCGTGGCTGGTGGCACGGGCAGCAGCCCGCTCGATGATCGAGCAGGGCATCAAGGGTTCCGTGATCAACATCGCCTCGGTGCTCGGGAGCGCGGTGCAGAAAGGCACGGCGCCCTACGCGGCTGCCAAGGCCGGCCTGATCCATCTCACCCGCGCCATGGCACTCGAGTGGGCGAGGCACGGCATTCGCGTGAATGCCATTGCACCCGGCTACTACTACACCGACATGGCGGGGGAGTATCTCGATTCGGACAGCGGCAAGGCGATGGTCAAGCGCATCCCGCAGCGCCGACTGGGGGATCCCGGGGAACTCGGCGGCGCGGTCCTGTTGCTCGCCTCGGACGCTTCGGCCTACATGACCGGGTCGGTCGTTACCGTGGACGGCGGCCTCTCGCTCGCGGTGATCTGAGGCTCAGGGCAGCGGCTCGCCACTCTTTGCGCAGCGCGCAAGCAGGGCCGAAGGCTCCCAGTAAAGCGGCCCCAGCTCCTCGCGGAACGAGAGGACTTTCTCGTATACCGCAGAGAGGCCCACCGTCTGCGCGTACATCATCGGCCCACCCCGCGCGACCGGGAATCCGTACCCGTTCGCGTAGATGAGGTCGATATCGGAAGCACGCTGCGCGATCCCCTCTTCAAGCACGCGGCAGCCCTCGTTCACCATCGCGTAAATCAGCCGCTCGACGATACCCGCGGCGCTGGTCTCGCGCTGGACCACGCCCAGCCTTGCGGCCTCTGCGCGGATCAACTGCTCCACCGCCGGATCCGGAAGGCGCTCGCGACTGCCCGGCTCGTAGCGATAAAAGCCGGCCCCGGACTTCTGCCCCAACCTGCCCTGTTCGGCGAGCAGGTCGCCGATACGGAACCAGCGAGGATCGTCGGGCCGGTCCTTGCGCGCAGACCTCGCCTTGTATCCGATATCGAGCCCCGCGAGATCACCGACCGCACACGGCCCCATTGCCATTCCGAATGACTCGATGGCCGAGTCGATTCGGGCGGGAGTAGCCCCTTCCAGCAACAACATCTGTGCCTCACGCGCATAGGGCTGCAGCATGCGGTTGCCAACGAATCCATAGCAGACGCCCACCAGCGCAGGAATCTTGCCGATGCGCCGCGCCAGTTCCATCACGGTGGCGACAACGTCTGGCGAGGTGGCGGCGCCGCGTACAACCTCGAGGAGTTTCATCACATTGGCGGGACTGAAGTAGTGCATGCCGATCACGTCGGCGGGGCGTGCAGTCACGCCAGCGATGGCGTCGAGATCCTGATAGCTGGTGTTGCTCGCGAGGATCGCACCGGGGCGACAGATGGCATCGAGCCTGCGGAACACGTCCTGCTTGACCTTCAGATCCTCGAACACCGCTTCGACGACAAGATCCATCGGCGCCAGCACGCCGAAATCCGTACTGACCTCCACGCGGGAAAGCCGGGCCGCGACAGCGGCATCGTCCAGCCTGCCCTTGGCGCGGGCTGCTTCCCAGGTGCCGCGGATGCGGTCCATCGCGCGCGCGGCGGCCGCGTCGTCCGTTTCCAGCACCGTGACCGAGAGGCCGCTCTCGGCAAAATTGATGGCGATACCCGCGCCCATCGTGCCGCCGCCGAGCACGCCGACACGCTCGATGGCGCGACGCGGTGCCTCACGGCAATCAGCGGGCAATTTCGCGGCTTCACGCTCGGCGAAAAACAGGTGCCGCATGGCTCTGGATTCGGTGGAGGAGACCATCTCCAGGAACATCTCCCGCGTGCGCAGCGCCGCCTCGTTCGCCGGGAGGGTGACGCCGATCTGCAGCGCATCGACGATACGCTGCGGCGCAGTGCGGCCACGCGCGGATTTGGCAAGCGCGGACTTGCGCGCAGCAAACCACGCGTCATCGAGGCCCTCCATGTCCGGCACGATGGCGGAGGTCGGACGGGGGGCTGCGTTGGCTGCCAGAAGTTCGCGCGCGTACCCCAGAGCGGCAGGTAGCAGATCGCCTTGTGCGATGCGGTCAATCAATCCGGCCGCAAGGGCCGCAGCAGCGCTGATGGCGGCGCCATCGGTCATCAGTTCCAGTGCGGGCTTCACACCCATGAGACGGGGCGCGCGGCGCGTGCCACCCGCACCGGGAAGAAGACCGAGTTTCACTTCGGGCAAGCCGAGTTTCGCGCGGGCATCGGCGATCCGGTAATGCCCGGCCATCGCGGTCTCGAGCCCGCCACCGAGGGCCGTGCCGTGAATGGCGACTACAACGGGTTTGGCGAGAGCCTCCAGCGCGTCCAGCACATCCGGCAGCGAGGGCGGCTGCGAGGGCTTGCCGAATTCGGTGATGTCGGCACCGGCAATGAAGGTGCGCCCTGCGCACACAAGCAGCAGCGCACGCGAATCATCCGCGGCCGCGCGGGCGATCGCATCCATGAGACCTGCACGCACCGGGTGGGACGTCGCATTGACCGGCGGGTTGTCGATGGTGACGAGCGCGATCTCCGCCTCGCGGGCGTAGCTGACGACCTGGGACATGGAGGGCACTCCCGTGCTGGCACTGACTATTGGCGAAAGCGTTTGCTGAAGGACTCCGCTGGCACGCCGAGCGGCCCGCTCGCGCCCTGCAGGCGCGAACCCACGTAGTCTAGCGAACCCGCCGCCACACGGGCATAGAGTTCCGTGGCCAGTCGCCGCGCCTCGAGCCCCGGCCAGTCGGCGGGCAGCAGTTCCGCCGGAACGTCCGTGTCGTGCAGCAGGATGCGACGGTACTCGTGAATGAGGAGCAGCCTGACGGTGAAACAGTCCTCGGGCGACAACGATCTCGCGCGCGTCAAAGCGCTGCGCACAGGTTTCAGCCGCTGCACGAAGCGTGCATAGGCAGCAGCCAGGGCTTCCAGTTCCCAGTTCTTCCACAGGACGTCGCGCAGCAAGCGATCCGACTGCAAGGCATCCGTACCGGCGCGCATGATCACGACGCTGTCGGCGAGCCCCAGTTCCGCGAGGAGCTCCGTGATGCTGCTCGTGTCCGAACCGGGGTGCGCGAACACCCCGGACGAGAGATTGCCGAAGCCGGCCCAGAGCACGCTGCGCCGGAAGTTCTCGCGCGCGCTATCAGGCACGGCAACCGGCAGCAGCAGCGTCCAGTTACCGTCCCAGGCAGGACGGTCGCGCGCGTAGATGCGCCTCGCGGCGCGGGCGTACTCACGCCGTCCGTAAGGCGTGAAGCGGTAATAGCTGCGACGCCCCTCGCGGCTCGCTTCGAGCCAGCCTTCCTGCACGAGCCTGAAGGTGGATGTGCGCACCAGCCTTTCGTCGATGCCGAGCAGACCAAGGGCCTCGACCAGGCTGCCGAGCCAGATCACGCCACCGTGCTGCGAGGCCACATCGCCGAACAGGGTGACGATCAACGAGGTGCAACGTATGGGGCGGCGCGATGCGAAGTCCTCGACCAGTGCGTCCACTGCGGCCAGACGGGGGCGCGCACGCTCCGGTGTCGAGGCTTTCGCACCCACCCTGCTAGACCTGATCGAAATCGAGCACGACGCGCTCGCTCACGGGATGCGCCTGGCAGGTGAGCACGTATCCCGCAGCGACGTCGGCCTCTCCGAGTGCGTGGTTGAGGTCCATCTCGACCTCCCCTTCCAGTACGCGCGCCTTGCAGGTGGCGCACACACCACCCTTGCAGGAGTAAGGCACGTCCACACCGGCACTCATCGCGGCATCGAGGATGTTCTCGCCGTCGGCCGCCAGGGGGAAACGGCTGGAGCGCCCGTCAAGGGTGACCACGACCTCGCTCACCCGACCGCCGAAGCGCTCCGCGCGCGCGTGGTGACGAAGGATCACCTGCTGCGCGTCCTCGGGGTTGGAATAGAAAAGTTCGTAGTGGATGCGGGACTCGGGAACGCCCGCGCCGCGCAGCCCGCGAGATACCTCGGAAATCATGCCTTCCGGCCCGCACAGGAAGAACGCGTCCATCTCGCGGATGCGGATCAGGTGCTTGCGCTCGAGCTCAGCGCCCTTGCGGTTGTCGATGCGGCCATTCAGCACTTCGGCGTCCTGTTCCTCGCGGCTCAGGATGTTGATCCAGTTGAAGCGTCCGAGATGGCGGCTCTTCAGGAAAGACAATTCCTCGCGGAACATGATGCTCGCGCTGCGCTGGTTGCCGTAGATGAGCGTGACCTCGCTCAAGGGCTCGCGCGAGAGCAGGGATTTGACGATGGACAGCACGGGTGTGATCCCGCTGCCCGCAGCGATGCACAGGTAGCGCCGCGCCTGCGATGGCTCGGGATCCACGGTGAAGTTGCCCTGCGGGGGCGACACCTCGAGCAGGTCTCCGGCGCGCAGCTCAGCATGTGCCCACGCGGAGAACACCCCGCCCTCGATCCGTTTGACCGCAACGCGCAGGCTGGCGTCGTCCAGACCGGAACAGATCGAGTAACACCGCCGCACCTCTGCCCCGCTGTGCATGCTGCGAAGCGTGAGGTATTGGCCCGGACGGAAACGGAATGTCCCGGCAAGTGCAGATGGCACATCGAACTCGAGGCAGATGGCCGAGTCGGTCTCGGGTACGACCGAACGCAGGCGCAGCGGGTGGAAAGCGGCATCAGACATCTGGGAACTCCTCTGATCGTACGCCCGGCATCGGCGTCATATGCGCTTGAAGGCGTCGAAGGGCTCTGCGCAGGAGCGGCACTGCCAGAGCGACTTGCAGGCAGTGGAGCCGAACTCGCTCACGCGGCGGGTATCGCTGCCGCCGCAATGCGGACAGGCTGGCACGGGGTCCGCGGCAAGCGGATCGGCCGCTGTCGGCGCGGGCGGTGCAATGCCGAATGCGCGGAGGCTGTCCAGGGCGCTGCCCGCGATCCAGTCGGTGGTCCATGCAGGCGCAAGACGCGTGCGAACTTCCACGACAGGAACCCCTGCTGCAGCCAGCGCGCTGCGGATATCAGCCTCCATGGCGTGCATCGCCGGGCATCCGGACCAGGTCGGCGTGATGGTTACCCGGACCACATCGCCCTCGCGCTCCAGTCGCCGCAGCACCCCGAGTTCGCGCACCGAGACGACGGGAATCTCGGGATCTTTCACGTCTTCCAGAAGTGACCAGAGCGCAACAAGCGACGGATCCTGCTGCGATGCGCGATCACCCAGCAACTCGGCATCCATCAACGGAATGCGCGCCAACACGGCGCCCGAGCCTGCTTTTCCGGTGAGTGACCCGGCGGCTACCACTGCAACCCCGGGTAAGCGCGCTGCATGAACTGGAGTTCGGAGAGCAGGTGACCGAGGTGCTCGGTATGGGTGCCCTCGCGGCCGCCATCGACGGACCAGGCGTCTTCGGGGCGTCGCAGCGTCGCCTCCGCGAGCACGGGCACAACCAGCGCCTCCCAGCGTGCGCGCAAGGCCGGACGATCTGGCGCAAAGCCGGCGGCAACCAGACGCTGCTCGGCTTCGCCGGCCCGGAAAAGCTCGTGTGTGTAGCCCCAGATCTCGTCAAAGGCCCGCTGCAGGCGACGGTGGCTCTCCGCTGTGCCATCACCGAGGCGCAGCACCCAGTCACGGCTGCGGCGGTAGTGGTAGCGCGATTCCTTGAGCGCCTTGCCCGCGATCCCGGCAAGCTCGGGATCGCGCGAGCGACACAGGTCCTCGAGAAATGGAAGATTGAAGGCATCGACCAGGAACTGCCGCGCCGTACTGAAAGCGAAATCGCCCCGCGGAAGCTCCATGATCAGGAGGTTGCGGTATTCGCGGCAGTCGCGCAGATAGGCAAGCGCGTCCTCGTCGCGGCCCGCGCCCTCGAGGGTCGCAGCGTGGGAGTAGAGCATCCTCGCGCGGCCCATGAAATCCAGCGCCACGTTCGCCAGTGCGAGGTCTTCCTCGAGGAATGGCGCATTGCTGCACCATTCGCACAGCCGCTGGCCGAGGACCAGCGCGTCATCCGCCAGTCCCAGCGTGTAATGGAAAAGCTCAGGTTCTGCGTGCATGGTTGCTCCCCGCGCCGCGCGCCCGTCGCGCGCAGCGACTGGCTACATGTTGTCGACTTCAGGAGGAAGCCGGTAATGCGTGGCATGACGGTAGGGCTTGTCGTCCATGGGATCGAAGAACTCGCCCGCGTCCTCTTCCTGCGAAGCCACGATGTCGCCCGATCTGACGACCCAGATGCTCACGCCCTCGCTGCGCCGCGTGTAGCAATCGCGTGCGTACTCGAGCGCCTGCTGGTGCGTCTCGGCGTGGAGGCTGCCCACGTGCTTGTGGTCCAGACCCCGTCTGGAGCGGATGAACACCTCGAAAAGCGGCATGTGTTGTCCGGGAACCATGGGTATCTCCTGCTGGTGTGCCGTGTCGGGCCGCTCAGGCGGCATCCTGCGCCGCGCGCTCGCGCTTGCGCTCTTCATGCGCCCGCACGGCCTCGCGCACCCACTCACCTTCCTCGTGGGCCCGGCGGTGGTGCGCGATGCGATCGCGGTTGCACATCCCGTTGCCGGCGACCACGCGGTTGAACTCCTCCCAGTCGATGGGACCGAAGTCGTAGTGCCCGCGTTCGGCGTTCCAGAGGAGTTGCGGATCGGGAATCACGAGCCCGGCGAACTCCGCCTGCGGCACGGTCTGGTCGACGAATTTCTGCCGCAGTTCGTCGTTCGACTGGCGTTTTATCTTCCAGGTCATCGACTGTGCGCTGTGGGCGGATTCGGCATCGTGCGGGCCGAACATCATGAGCGATGGCCACCACCAGCGATCGAGCGCGTCCTGGGCCATGGCTTTCTGCTCGGCGCTGCCACGCGCGAGCGTGAGGATCACCTCGTAGCCCTGGCGCTGGTGGAAACTCTCCTCCTTGCAGATGCGCACCATGCCCCGCGCGTACGGGCCGTAGGAGGTACGCTGCAACGAAATCTGGTTGACGATGGCCGCACCGTCGACCAGCCAACCGATGGCGCCGATATCGGCCCATGTGAGGGTCGGGTAATTGAAAATGGAAGCGTACTTCGCGCGCCCTTCGTGCAGCGCCTCGACGAGTTCCTCTCGGGAAACACCAAGGGTCTCCGTGGCGCTGTAGAGATAAAGCCCGTGTCCTCCCTCGTCCTGCACCTTGGCGAGCAGCACGGCCTTTCGCCGCAGCGAAGGCGCCCGGAGTATCCAGTTTCCCTCGGGCTGCATGCCGATCACTTCGGAGTGCGCATGCTGGGAAATCTGCCGCACAAGGGTCCTGCGGTAGGCCTCCGGCATCCAGTCCTTGGGCTCGATGCGCTGCTCGGCATCGATGCGCGCCTGGAAGCGGCGCAGCAATTCCTCGGGTGACGCGTTGCTGTCGTTCATATGCCTGTACCTCTTGCTGCGGGCTCAGACCCGCTCGATGATGAGTGCGATCCCCTGCCCTACGCCGATGCACATGGTGCAGAGTGCGTAGCGCCCGCCACGGTGTTCCAACTCGCATAGCGCGGTGGTGACAAGGCGTGCCCCGCTCATGCCAAGCGGATGCCCGAGAGCGATGGCACCGCCATTGGGATTGACCCGGGAATCATCGTCGGCAAGACCAAGTTGCCGGGTCACGGCAAGGCCCTGCGCCGCGAAGGCCTCGTTCAGTTCGATCACATCCATGTCTGCGATAGACAGGCCCGTCCGGGCGAGGAGCTTCTGTGTCGCAGGCGCCGGACCGATACCCATGATCCGTGGGGCCACGCCGGCGACGGCCATGCCCACCACGCGGGCGCGCGGGCGGAGGCCATGCGTGCGCGCCATCGCCTCGGATGCGAGCAGCAGCGCGCATGCGCCGTCGTTCACGCCCGAGGCATTGCCCGCTGTCACCGTGCCGCCTTCACGGAACGGGGTGCCGAGTTTGGCGAGTGCCTCGAGGGTCGTGTCGGGGCGCGGGTGCTCGTCCGTATCGATCACAAGCGGCGCCTGCTTGCGCCGCTCGATGCTCACCGGAACGATCTCGGCGGCGAAGCGTCCGGAGGCCATGGCCGCACCGGCACGCTGCTGGCTGCGCCAGGCGAAGAGGTCCTGGTCCTCGCGGGAAATGCCGAACTCCGCGGCAACGTTCTCGCCGGTCTCCGGCATGGAGTCCACGCCGTATTGCTGCTTCATCAACCGGTTGACGAAACGCCAGCCGATGGTGGTGTCGAAAATCTGCGCCTCGCGCGAAAACGCCGAGTCCGCCTTTGGCATCACGAACGGGGCCCGGGACATGGATTCCACGCCGCCCGCGAGCAGCAAGCCCGCCTCGCCCGCACGGATGGCGCGCGCCGCCGTGCCGACGGCGTCGAGTCCGCTGCCGCAGAGACGGTTCACCGTCACGCCCGTGACATCCACCGGCAGCCCTGCCAGCAGCGCGCTCATCCGGGCAACGTTGCGGTTGTCCTCGCCCGCCTGGTTGGCGCAGCCGTAATAGACGTCCTCGACGGCGCTCCAGTCGACGCCCGCGTTGCGCGCCATCAGCGCGCGGATGGGCACCGCGCCAAGATCATCCGTACGCACCTGGGCGAGCACGCCGCCGTAGCGCCCGATGGGCGTACGTACGGCGTCACAGATATAGGCCTCGTTGCTCATGCCGGGTCCTCGAGCAGGGGTTTGTCGGAACTGTGGGAATTGCCGCGAAAGCACGCGACGAGAGTGCCGTCGGCGCGCCTCACCTCGACGTCGAAGAGGCCGCTGCGCCCGCCGCGACTGATCTCGCGGGCCTGTGCGCGCAGGATGTCACCGCGCGCCGCGGGGCGGATGAAATCGATCTTGGCCGCCTGTGCGACCGTGACGCGGTTGTAGGTGTTGCAGGCGAAGGCAAAGGCGGAATCCGCGAGCATGAAAATGAAGCCGCCGTGGCAGATGCCGTGCCCGTTCGTCATGTCCTCGCGCACTTCCATACGCAGCACGGCATGACCCGGCGCTACGGTCTCGACCACCATGCCGAGCCCCTTTGACGCGCGATCCTCCGCGAAGAGGCTGCGCGCACAGGCCTCCGCGAGCGACTGCGGATCGGACGTGCCTCCGGATGCGGCGCTCATTCCCCGCGAAACTCAGGCTTGCGTTTCTCGCGGAAGGCGGCCACTCCCTCGCGGTAGTCGTGGCTGTAGCCGAGCTCACGCATGAAGCCCTTCTCGACTTCCAGTTGCTCGTGGAGCGTATTGCTGCCCGAGACATTCATCGCCTGCTTGATGCGCGCGAGTGCACGCGTGGGCTGGGACGCCAGATACACAGCCATCGCGAAGGCCTCCGAGGCAAGGGCCTCGTCGTCGACGCATTTCCAGATCAGACCCCACTCCTCGGCCCGGGCTGCCGGGAGCTTCTCGCCCAGCATCGCGAGCGCCTTGGCACGCGGCAGTCCGAGCGCACGGGGCAGCATCCAGGTGCCTCCGGAATCGGGGATCACGCCGATCTTGGCGAAGGCCTGCACGAAATTCGCCGAACGCGCGGCAAGCACGATGTCACAGGCGAGCGCGATGCTGGCGCCGGCTCCCGCGGCCACGCCGTTGACGGCACAGACCACCGGCTTTTCGAGCGTTGTGATGGCGCGTATCAGCGGGTTGTAGTTCTGCTCCACCGAATCGCCGAGATCCACGGGCTCGGCGCCGGGCGCAACCGCGCGGTCGTTCAGGTCCTGGCCTGCGCAGAAGCCGCGACCATTGCCCGTGACGAGCAGGCAGCGGACGGCCGGGTCCTTGCGTACCCGGGCGATCGCCTCGCGCACCTCCCGGTGCATCTGGGTGTTGAAGCTGTTCAGCGTATCCGGACGGTTCAAGCGGAGCGTGGCTACGCCCTGCTCGACTGCGTATTCGATGGTTTCGTAGCTCATTTGGCCTCGGCCTCCCCCCGCATCGCCACCAGCGTCAGGATCTCGTAGACCGCCACGGGCTTGTCGTGCTGGTTACTGACCTCGACGTCCCAGGCAACCACCCCGTTCGGTTGCTCGCCGGGACGCGGGTCCTTGGCGATCTTGCGCTTGGCGGTCAGCCGCGCGCGGATGGTATCGCCGATACCGACCGGCTCGACGAATCGGAGGTTCTCGAGCCCGTAGTTGGCGAGGACCGGCCCTGGCGCAGGAGAAACGAACATCCCGGCTGCGGCAGAGATGACGAAGTACCCGTGCGCCACTCTCTTGCCGAAAAGCGAATCCTTGGCTGCCGTCTCGTCGAAATGGGCATAGAAGTGGTCGCCCGAGACGCAACCGAAGTTGACGATGTCGGCTTCGGTCACGGTACGACGATGCGTGATCAGCGTCTCGCCGATCTGCAGATCCTCGAAGTAACGACGGAAGGGATGCACTCCGGCATCGATCTGGCGGGCACCGGGATTGAACTCACGCGTGATGGCCGTGATGGTGTCTGGCGATCCCTGGATCGCGGTGCGCTGCATGTAGTGCTTGATGGCACGCACGCCACCCAATTCCTCGCCCCCGCCTGCACGCCCGGGGCCCCCATGCACGAGCGAGGCGAGAGGAGAGCCGTGACCTGTGGACTCCTTTGCACAATGGCGGTTCAGCACCAGCATGCGGCCGTGCCAGGCCGCAGTGCCGAGGATGACCTGCACGGCTTCAGCGTCGTCGGCCGTCACCAGGGAGCCCGCAAGGCTGCCCTTGCCAAGCCGTGCCAGCGCGATTGCCTCCTCGGTATCGGCGTAGGGCATCACTGTGGCAACCGGCCCGAAGGCCTCTATGTCGTGGGCTTCGCGGCGCGCAAAAGGCTGCTTACACAGCAGCAGCGTGGGAGGGAAGAAAGCCCCCTTCGCGATATCGGCACCCTGCACCTCGAAATCCGTTTTGCCGCCATGGACAATCTCTGCGCCTGCGCTGATCGCGCGCAGCGCCTCCCACACATCGCTTCTTTGCGCATTGCCCACGAGCGGGCCCATGCGCACACCCTCGAGCGCAGGATCGCCTACCGTCACCGTCTCTAGCCGGGCCCGCAGCGCCGACACCACTGCGTCGACGCGCCCGGCAGGCACGATGATGCGGCGTATTGCCGTGCACTTCTGGCCCGTCTTCGAGCTCATCTCGCGTGCGACTTCACGCACGAAAAGATCGAATTCCGGGGCCCCGGGATCAACGCCGGCACCGAGGATGCAGCAGTTGAGGGAGTCGGCCTCCATATTGAACGGGATGCTGTTGGCGACGATGTCGGGATGCACGCGAAGCCGCCGCCCCGTGGATGCAGAACCGGTGAAGGTAACGCTGTCCTGCTCGTCCAGATGCGAGAGCAGATCCCCCACGCCGCCACAGACGAGTTGCAGTGCTCCGGGCGGAAGGAGCCCGGAGGCGACGATCTCCCGGACCATGGCTTCGGTAAGGAAGGAGGTGACGGTCGCCGGCTTCACAATGGCCGGAACACCTGCGAGCAGGCTGGGAGCGATCTTCTCCAACATGCCCCAACAGGGAAAATTGAAGGCGTTGATGTGAACCGAGACACCCTCTCTCGGCACCAGGATGTGGCGGCCGATGAATCCGCCCTTGGCGGAGAGACGCTCGGCGGCGCCCTCCACGAGGAAGCGCTCGTTGGGCAGTTCACGGCGGGCGATGCTCGCGTAGCTGAAAACGGTGCCGATGCCGCCTTCGATATCGACCCATCCGTCGGCCCGCGTGGCGCCGGTCACTGCAGAGACCGTATAGAAAAGTTCCTTCTTCTCCATCAGATGCTGCGCGAGGCGCTTCAGCATGGCCGCGCGCTGGTGGAAGCTCATCTGCCGCAACGCCGGCCCACCGTGCTGTCGCGCGAAACGCAGGACCTCGGTGAAATCGATGCCATCGCTGCCTGCGCTGCCGATTTCGCTCCCATTGATCGCGTTGAACAGTGGCTGCCCGGCGCCAGTGCCGCTCACCCACTCGCCACAGACATGGCTCTGTATCGTAGTACCCACCCTGTTAGCCTCCTGACAGTGCAGCGCCACCCGCGGAGGCGCATTGACATGATACACACAAGTTGTACTTGGTCAATTTCATGTATTACATTTCGGCACCACGGAGGAGAACCGTCATGAAACCTGCCGCGCACCCGGGCCCGCTGCACGCCATCGAGACCGCCAGCATCGACGAGTTGCGCGCGCTGCAGCTCGCCCGACTCAAGGCATCCCTCAACCATGCCTACACGAACTCGCCGGTCTACCGCGCCAGTTTCGATGCGCACGGCGTACGGCCGGAGGATCTCCACAGCCTCGATGATCTCGCCCGCTTCCCGTTCACGACCAAAGCAGACCTTCGCGCGAACTATCCCTTCGGCATGTTCGCCGTGCCCATGGAGCAGGTTGTGCGCATACATGCCTCCAGCGGCACGACGGGCAAGCCCACCGTGGTGGGATACAGCGCCCGCGACATAGACACCTGGGCCGAGGTGGTGGCGCGCTCCATCAAGGCCGCGGGCGGGCACGCCGGCGACAAGGTTCATGTCTCATACGGCTACGGACTCTTCACCGGTGGACTCGGCGCGCACTACGGCGCGGAGCGGCTTGGTTGCGCCGTCATACCCATGTCCGGCGGTCAGACCGAGAAGCAAGTCCAGCTGATACGCGATTTCGATCCCGACATCATCATGGTCACCCCCTCTTACATGCTGAACCTCGCCGACGAGATGGAGCGTCAGGGCGTCGATCCCGCACGCCTGCGACTGCGGGCGGGCATTTTCGGTGCGGAGCCCTGGACAGAAGCCATGCGCGCGGAAATCGAAGGCCGGCTGCAGATCGATGCGGTCGACATCTACGGGCTCTCCGAAGTGATGGGCCCTGGCGTGGCCCAGGAGTGCATCGAAACCAAGGATGGACCCACCATCTGGGAAGACCATTTCTATCCGGAGATCGTCGACCCGGAGACCGGCGCGGTGTTGCCCGATGGCAGCGAGGGGGAACTGGTCTTCACCAGTCTCACCAAGGAAGCCATGCCGGTAATCCGCTACCGCACGCGCGACCTCACCCGGCTCTTGCCGGGCAGCGCTCGCACCATGCGCCGCATGGGGAAGATCACCGGGCGCAGCGACGACATGATGATCATCCGGGGCGTCAACGTATTCCCCTCCCAGATCGAGGAGCAGTTGCTCACCGTGCCGCAGCTTTCGCCGCACTATTTCATCGAATTGCGCAAGGAAGGGCATCTCGACGAGATAGAGGTGAACGCCGAACTCAAACCCGGTGAGGATGCGAGCCAGAGAGAGGCCTGCGCCGCAATACTTGCGCACAGGATCAAGTCCTACATCGGCGTGTCTGCCCACGTGCACGTGCACCGGCCAGGAACCATTCCGCGATCCGAGGGCAAGGCGAAGCGGGTCATCGACAAGCGCAAGGGCTGATCGCCCCTCTCATCCCTCGCCGGAGCAGCCCCGCGCACCGAGTCGCCAGGCCTTGGGGGTTACACCGTACTCGGCCTTGAAAAGCCGGTTGAAGTGCGAGCTGTCGTTGAAGCCCCAGCCGAAGGCGATGTCCGTGACACTCATGCCGGCGAGATCGCCGCGCTCCAGGGAGCGCCTGCAGGCCTCGAGGCGCTGCAACTGCACATAGCGCGAGACCGACTCTCCCTGACGCCGGAAAAGCATGTGCAGGTAGCGGGTGCTGATCCCTTCGGCGTGGGCGATGCGGTCCGGGCTCAGCTGCGCATCCGCGAGGTGCATGTGGATGAAATTGCGCACGCGCCGCAGGTGCTCCTCGGCAAGGTCCTCGGCTTCCGGACGCCGCTCGGGACCAAACTGCAGCGCAGTCACCAGCAGGTCGAGAACGTTCGCCTCGAGGCGCTGCGTGATGGCAGGATCGAGGCGATCCAGACGTTCGCTGAGCGAGCT
The DNA here is from genome assembly GCA_903928015.1 of uncultured Gammaproteobacteria bacterium. Taxonomy (GTDB): domain Bacteria; phylum Pseudomonadota; class Gammaproteobacteria; order Pseudomonadales; family UBA5518; genus UBA5518. Next base: position 28,112 of record CAIYPF010000056.1, read on the forward strand.
GACGAACTGGCTGAGGAGCCCGTTCACGGGCTCATCGGCAGACATCCGCCTGCCGAGCCATGACTCGGGGCTGCGCACGCGTTCTCTCAGGCGGCGCTCGGGAATGGCGAGCACAGCCTCCCGGTAGCGCCCCGGGAAGTGGAGGCTGTAGGGCTCGGCCGTGCTGCAGATGACGAAGTCTCCGGGACGAAGATGTGCCTCCCTGTCCCGCTGGCAGATCAGGGCCTCCCCCTCGAGCTGGAACTTGACCAGATACCAGGCATCGCTTACCCGGGAAATGTCGGAACGACGTCGATGGACATCAATCGGCGTGCTGCCGATTACCGTGAGCGCGAGTTCATCAAGCCGTGCGAGCGCCAGACTCGCTTCGAAGGGAGCAAGGTCACCGCGTGGCCGTTCGCAGTGCATAGGGCAGAAGGTGGAGGAGACCACCTCGGAGAAGTAGTCGAAGCGTACGGCGGCGGGTTGTTCCGCCAGCGGGAGCACCTCATGCATTACGTATTACCGTATGTCCTGAAGGCTGGAATTCTTGTAATACGCGGCAATCCTCTCCGCATTGCCGGCTCCGGTCAAGCGCAGCACCACTCATTGAGGCACACTAGCCTCTGGCCCAACCCTTGCGAGTAACGATGAGCACGGTTCCCGAGAGCGTCCGGCAGTTCGACCCGCGACGGTTGGATGAGTCCTTTTACGCAGACCCCTTCCCCCTGTACGCGGCGCTGCGCAAACATTCACCGGTACATCAGTGCCCGGACGGCAGCTTCTTCCTGACGCGCCACGAAGACCTTAACGCGGTGTACCGCAACGCGCGGTCTTTCAGTTCCGACAAGCGCCGGCAGTTCGCTCCTGTCTTCGGTGCCGACTCGCCCCTCTTCGAGCACCACACGACGAGCCTCGTATTCAGCGACCCGCCGTTGCACACACAGGTACGCAAAGCCATAGGCAACGCGCTGTCGGCCCGCGCCATCACCGCGATGGAGCCAGGATTGCGGGACCTTGTGGAGCAGCTGCTCGGACGCATCGAGGCATCGGCAAACTTCGACCTGGTCGAGGACTACGCTGCAGCAATCCCCATCGAGATCATCGGCAACCTGCTGCGCGTACCCCAAGGCGAGCGCGGCCCGCTGCGGCGATGGTCACTGGCGATACTGGGGGCGCTGGAGTTCGGTCTGGACGCAAGCGCGTTGGCGACCGGAAACCAGGCTGTGACGGAGATGCTCGGTTTTCTTGACGACCTGGTGCAGAGCCGCCGGGGCGCACTGGGAGACGCGGACGACGATCTGGTGGCGCGCCTCCTGCGCTGGGAGTCCGACGGATTCAGACTGTCGGGGCACACGCTCTATCACCAGTGCATTTTCCTGCTGAACGCGGGACACGAAACCACCAGCAACCTGATCGGCAACGCCGTCCAGCTCCTGCTGGAACACCCCTGGCAACTGGAGCGCCTGCGGGCTGAACCGGCGCTGATCGCGAGCACCGTGGAAGAGGTCCTGCGGATGGAAAGCCCCAACCAGCTGGGCAACAGGACGGTGGCGGAGGACAGCGACATCGGCGGCGTAGCCCTGCCGGCAGGCACCATCCTCACGCTGTGCATTGGTGCCGCAAACCGTGATCCGGAGGTTTTCCCGGAACCCGACCGGTTTGATATCGCCCGCCATCCAAACCCTCACCTCGCCTTCGGAGCGGGCATCCACACCTGCGCCGGGCTGAACGTGGCGCGACTGGAGGCGCAGGTCGCGGTACTTGCACTCTTCCAGCGCTTTCCGGGGCTACGCCACGCCGGGGAACCAAAGCGTGCCCGTCGCGCACGCTTCCGTGGCTACGAGTCGGTGCCGCTGGCCGTGCGCTGAGGCCTTCAGCGCCTCAACTCACCTGGCCTCGGGGCGCTCGTACACCAAGCGCCCGGCAAACCAGGTCTGGACTACGACCGTTGCGGCGACACGCTCGGGTGGCTCGAGCAGCGGGTTGCGGTCAAGAACGACGACATCCGCGAGCTTGCCCGTCGCCAGGACACCGGCGTCCTGCTGCAGTCCCATCGCGCGAGCCCCCTCGACGGTGAACGCCCGCAGGGCCTCCGTGGCCGTATCTGCGGGAGTTGCCACGCGCGCGCTCATGGCCTGCGCCATCGCCTGCCACGGTGAAGGCAGCGTGGGTATCGCAGCGGGCGGCGAAGGCATGGGCGTGGTGCCGAGGGCGGTTTCAGGGAGCACCGCAACACCCGATGTCCCGGGCGCAGGTGCTGCCGGCAACGCAAGCTGAGCCGGCTCGGGATCGAGCTTCACGCGAAGGCGGGAGACGCTGTCCGAGGGCGCCTGCGCCAGGTCCCGCATCACCTGCTGGAGGATCAGGCGCTCACGTGCACCACAGGCGGGCCAATGCGCGATCTGCAGGTGCACGCCGGCATCCGCCTGACGCTCACGGGCGAGCACACCGGGCAGCCCGGGTACGGGAACGCTATGCAGGCGGCTCGCTGTCACACCTTGGCTGTGCAGCCGATCTAGGTCCGTACCGAGATCAGTTACGGGCGTTTGCACCTCGGCAGGCCCTGCCAAGACCTCGGGCTCCATCGGCGTAACAGCCTCAGGATCCGTGCAGGGCGGCGGTACGCTGCCCCCGTCCGGGTCCCGCGCATCCACCAGGCCGGGGATGAGCGTCTTCCCCTCCAGATCCTCGAGCCGTGTTCCGGCGTCCGTCAGGGGTTCGATGTCCGCCTCCTCGCCCAGCGCGATGATGCGCCCTTCACGCACGGCGATGGCCCGTACCACGGGCAAACGATGATCCATGGTCAGGATGGTGCCATTGAAGAACACCAGTTCGGCCACCCCGTGGCGCGCGGCGGCGCGATTCGCCGGCGATCGCCCTCCTTCGGGCGAGCACGCGGCGAGGCACAGCAGCAGCGCCAAGGGAAATGCTCTGGAATTGAATGTGCTCGGGGCAATCATGGGCGCTGAGCGTGTCCGGACAATGGCGCGCCATCATCGCGCAGACGCAGGGCTTCGCCCACCGCCCTGCCCCCGGCAGGCAAAAAAAACCCCGGCCGAAGCCGGGGTTCTTGCACGCCCTGTCGTGCTTCCGGGGCGGTGTCAGAAGTTGTAGTCGAGGGTCACGCCGTAGGTGCGTGGCATGGCGTTCACGCGTCCAAAGGGACCGTTGGCGGCGTAGGCTGCAAGGAAGTAGTCCTCGTCGGCGATGTTGTTGCTCCACACCGTGGTGCGCCACTTGCCGTCTTCGCTCGCGACGTGCACCCGGGCGTTCATCACGGTGTAGTCCTCGACAGCCTGCTCGGCAAGACGCGCGGAGGTGGCGTCCTTGTAGCTGAAGTCCCAGGCCACGCCCATCATCAGGCCGTCGGTCAGATGCCACTCGTAGCCGATGGTGCCGTTGTATTGCCACTCGGGCGACATCGCGAGCTCGATGCCCGAAGCGTCGAGGTACTTGATGCCGCTGCCATCCGGCGCCCAGGTGCTGGTGGGATCCACCGCCTCCCATTCCTTGACCTCGGTGTCGAGCCAGGCCGCGCCCAGATCGACGCTCAGACCATCGGCCGGCAGCCAGCGCAATTCGACCTCCGCCCCCTTCACCTCGGACTTGGGCACGTTCGTCAGACCACCGATGTTGCCCACGAAGGTAACGGCGATGTCCTGCTCCTGCTTGTCCTCGTAGTCGTAGAAGAAGGTGGCCGCGTTCAACTGCATCGAACCCTCGAGCAGGGTTGCCTTCACGCCCAGTTCGTAGGAGGTGAGTTGCTCTTCCTTGTACGGGATGAGCTGGGTCTGGGCGTTGCTGTTCGCGCCGTTGAAGCCGCCGGACTTGAAGCCGGTGCTCACGGTGAAATACGCGAGAACGTCGTCCGTGAAGGCGTAATCCACGCCAACCTTGCCCATCCACTTCTGCGTCTTGATGCTGTCGACGTAGGGGTGGAATGCATCGTTCGGATTACCGCCGGAACCGAGCAGGGTGAAGAAGTTGTTCGGGGAACCGGGCACGTCGTCGACCGTGCCGCAGCTTCCGGGCGTGAGCGATGTGCCGAAGGCGAAGTTCAGGAAGCCCGCGAGCGAGCCGTCGCCGGTGTCGTAGGTGCAACCCTCCCAATCGCGCTCCTCCTCCGTGTAGCGCAAGCCCACCGTGAGGCGCACCTTGTCCGTGGCGTTCCACTCCACGTGACCGAAGGCAGCCTTGGAGGTGGTGTCCTGCGAGTACAAGGTGTCGAGTTCGAGGATCGGCGCGAACTGGAACGGCGGAACGCCCCAGGCCACCGAGCCCCTGCCGAAGAGCGAATCACCCATGTAGTAGTTGTACCACTCGTCGACGGTGTCGTCGGAGTAGAACAGGCCCGCGATCCAGAGCAGGTTGTCGGTCTGACCGGAGAGCCGCAGTTCCTGCGAGAAAACCTCGAGTTCGGAGGTGTTGATGTTGCTCGAATCCACATAGGCGCCACCGTCGGCGTCGAAGGCTTCGCGGCGCTCGAATTTGTCGTAGGCCGTGATGGAGGTGAGCGTCATTTCGCCCAATTCCCAGTCGAGTCGCGCGGAGGCGCCTTTGAGGTCGTTGTCGCGCTGCGGGCGGATATCCACTTCCTCGGGAGCACCGTTGCGCCGCGTGATCGTGGTGTTGGTCCAGTCGGCCGCCGAGTTGTTGTTGGTGCTGTACCAGGGAGGCGTCTCGCCGAGGTGCGCGCCCCCGGGCAGCCGATACTGGTCGAGGGGCGTGTAGGGCAGGTTGAATTCGTTCAGGCCGAACTCGCGACCGTCGTAGGCAGTGGATGCGGCGTTTTCACCCTCGTCCTTCACGTAATGGGCATTGAGCAGCAGCGTGGCCGACTCGCCCAGGTCCAGTTCCAGCATGCCGCGAACGGCGCCGGCGTCCTGTTCGCCGAGCGTGTCGTTGCGGGTCAGGCTCTTCTGCCAGCCATTGCCGGAATCGACCTTCTTGATGGCGACACGACCGCGTGCGGAATCGGTGAGCGGGCCGCTGGCGAAGGCTTCGATCTCAAGGGTCTTGTAACGCCCATAGGAGGTCGAGAAACCGGCCTCGAATTCGTCGGTGGGCTTTTTGCTGATGAAGTTGATCGAGCCCGCGGTGGTGTTGCGGCCGTAGAGATCACCCTGCGGGCCTTTGAGTACCTCAACACGCTCGACATCGAAGATCGCGCCGCGCGTCATGACGCTGTAGGGCAGCGAAACCTCGTCGAAATAGAGACCGACCGTGGAAGATGCGCCCACGTTGTAGTCCTGGAAGCCCACACCGCGGATGGTGTAAACGGGGACGCCGAGCGAGAAGGACTCGTTCACTGTAAGACCGGGGGTGTGGAGAGCCACATCCTCGGCGCTCTTCACGCCCATCTCCTTCAGGCGGTCACCGGTGAAGGCATTGATGGTGACGCCGACGTCGTTGATGCCCTCCTCGTGCTTCTGCGCGGTGACGACGACTTCCTCGATCTGCTGCGCTGCCGTGGCGGTCATGGCCACGCCGCACAACGCGATCGCTCCCGCCAATGCGCCCAACCGGATACCGTGGTTCCTGCTCATGTGCGTCCCCTTTCTTCGATGGTTTTCAGATACGTGGCATCACGGAGGCAGCCCGTGCGACCCTCAGACTGTAGTCAAACAGCACCCACAAGCAATGTCGAGGCTGTAAGGGAAACCCCTGTTGACTCAGCGGGAAGTGGCTCAGAGCCCGGGCGGCACGCGCGCGCCAAAACCCGCCGCAGCGGCGTAAGCGGCGCCTGCGCGCAACACATCCACGTCTCGTCGCAGCGGACCGATCAGTTGCAGACCCATGGGTAAGCCAGCGGCTGAAAAACCCGCGGGTACCGCGACAATGGGGCAGCCGCTCATGGTTCCCCCGATCACCACCTCCATCCAGCGGTGATAGGTGTCCATGCTTCGCCCGCCTACATTGAGGGGCCAGTGGGTGTCGGCGTCAAAAGGAAAGACCTGCGCCGTGGGCAGCACGAGAAAGTCGAATTTCTCGAACAACGCGCTGAAGGCCGCGTACCACCGGGCACGCGTGGCCATCGCCTCGCTCACTTGCGTGGCAGAGAGTCCTAGACCGCCCTCGACCTCCCACACCAACTCCGGCTTGAGCTGCGCACGGCGCGCGGGATCACGGTACAGGGGAGCGGCCCAGGCGGCCGTGCTCCACTGGCGCAGAACGATCCAGGCTTGCCACAACTGCGCCATGTCGAATTCGGGCCGGGCATCGGAGACCGTACAGCCGATCGCTTCGACATGCGCGAGAGCGCTCCGGCACAAGGGAAGCACGCCCTCCTCCATCGGCAGATAACCGCCGTAATCGCCCAGCCAGCCAATGCGCAGGCCATCCGTCCTGGCAGCCAACGGCGCGGCGAAGGTGTCGGCGTCGAGATCGAGCGAGAGCGGATCGCGCCGGTCATAGCCGGCCATCGTGGACAGCAATCGCGCCGCCTCGGGCACGCTGCGGGCCATGGGGCCGGCAGTACTCAGCAGGTCGATGTAATCGGGGCCATCGCCCGGGATCGTGCCCAGTGTTGGCCGGAAGCCGATGACGTTGTTCCAGCCGGAGGGGTTGCGCAGCGAGCCCATCATGTCGCTGCCGTCGGCGACCGGCAGCATGCGCAGCGCGAGCGCCACCGCAGACCCGCCGCTCGAGCCGCCGGAGGTACGCGTTGCATCCCAGGCGTTGCGCGTCACCCCGAAGACCGGGTTGTAGCTCTGCGAGCCATAGCCGAATTCCGGCACATTGGTCTTGCCGATGAACAGCGCGCCCGCGGCACGGATGCGCGACACGAACACCGAGTCCTTCTGCGCCACGTTGTCGCGCAGCAGAGGCGAGCCACTGGTGGTGCGGATGCCCCGCACATCCACGAGGTCCTTGGGCGCATAGGGCATCCCGTGCATCCAGCCGCGCCACTGTCCGCGGGAGAGCTCCGCATCGCAGGCGCGGGCCTCTTCGAGGAGTTCCGATGCCGGGCGCAACGAGACGATGGCGTTGACCCGCGGGTTATGGTGCTCGATCTGTGCGAGGTAGGCCTTCATTACCTCTACCGCGGACACGGCGCGCGAGCGGATCGCAGCGGACAAGGCGAGCGCGTCGAGTCCGGCTACCGGCCCCCCCGGCAAGGCAGTAGCTTGCGCCGCCTGCAGGGAACCGTGGCCGAACGCGAAACCGGCACCGAGCAGCGCAGCACCCTGCAGGAACCGCCGCCGTCCCGCACCGTGCGCAAGCACCGGGGACTCTTCTTCCTGAAGCTCGACATGCTCACCACCGGCGCTGCCCTGCGTCTCCCGCACACCCGGACCGGCTGCTCGCGACATCGGTGATCCCTCGTTGTTGTCAGTGTCGGCCCGGGCCCTGTGCGAGCCGCAACAGATCCGGCATGGCCCGGTCGATGGCCACAGACTGGTGCGACTGCAACTCCTGCCCACCGAGTCCGGCCATGATCGGTTCGAAGGGATCCTGCACGCCGCTGCCGATGCCGCGCAACTCCTCGAGCACTGTGAGTCCGTAAAAAGGCACGGTAGGCGCGTGGTAACCACCCTCGTGACAGAGCAGCAGACGTCCCTCGCAGAGCTCCTGCGCAACCGCGACCATACGCTGCGTCAGCGCACGGTAGCCCCCGCTGTGCATCTGCATCCTGCCGAGCGGATCGTAGGCGCCCGCATCGAAACCCGATGGCACGATGATCAATTGCGGCCGATAGGCGCGCAGTGCCGGCAACACCACACGATCCCAGGCCGCCTCGTAAGCGCCGGTCCCGGAACCCGGCGGCAGCGGCACGTTGACGCAGAAGCCCGCACCCGATCCCTCGCCGCGCTCGTGAACGTGGCCCGAGTCGGGCGGAAAACAGTTGTCCTGGTGGACCGAGATGGTGAGCGCGCGCGGATCGGACCAGAACGCGCTCTGCGTCCCGTTTCCGTGGTGCACGTCCCAGTCGACAAAGGCGATGCGCTCCAGGCCGTAGTGCTCAAGCGCATGAAAACCCGCGATGGCCGCATTGCCGAAGATACAGAAGCCCATTCCCATGTCGGCAACAGCGTGGTGGCCCGGCGGACGCACCAGTGCATAGGCATTGTCCACCTCGCCTGCCATGATCGCCTCGAGCGCGGCCAGCACCCCGCCCGCAGACAGCATCGCTATCTCGTAGCTTCCCCGACCCATCGGCGTGAAGGGGCCGGCATCGCCGCCGATCCCCGCACTGAGACTGCGCACCCGCTCCAGATGCTCTCGCGTATGGAAGCGCAGTATCTCTGCCTCGATGGCTTCCCGCGGTTCAATCAATGTGAGTTGCTTGATGAATCCCGACGCCTCCACAAGGTTGCGGAAACGGCGCTTGGTCTCGGGATTCTCTGCGTGTTCATAGGGCTGAACCGGATTGCCGTAAGGCATGATGCCGGCGTAATTGCCCGTGTTGTGCCACATGTAGAGTTCGTGGCAGACGAAGCCGGTGCGGCGTGCGGACATGGCGCTGATCCTCTGGATTGGCGGCCTCCAGGGCCGAGAATTGGTCGTGGTCACGACGGATTAGAGCAGATCGACTGCGACGCGGGTTTGGCTGGCCGCGAAGCCCGGGTTGACGCTCAGCGAAACGCCGGATTTCCCTCGTGGTCAACGCCACTCTTCCCCACGGGCATGGCTACCGGGGAGAGACTGTGATTACCTTGCCCGAGCCCCACTCGAGAACTGAAGACCATGAGACTCACCCCATCTCTGCGCATGACGGCTGCGCTGCTGCTGTGTTCACTGGCATCTGCCGGTCATGCAACGCCCACCGGCACCGGGCCTGCCGCACTGCTGCTCACCGGCGGCAAGGTGCACGGCCCCGGCGCCGTATCCGAGGCGGTAGCCGTTGATGCGGGTGGCGTGATTCTGGCCGTGGGCAGCGCATCGGAACTCGCGAAGCTGCAAACCCCGCAGACCCGGGTAGTGGATCTGCACGGCGCAAGCGTGCTGCCGGGCTTCCACGACGTGCACGTGCATCCCGTCTTCGGCGGCATCCTCGAAAAGCAATGCAAGATCGCGCAGGGCGCGGGTCTCGAGGCCATCCAGACCCGGGTGAAGGAATGCGTCTCACGGGCAAAACCCGGGGAATGGATCACGGGCGGCCAGTGGGATGCATCGGCCATCGGGCGCATCCCCGACCGGTCCATGCTCGATGCCGTCGCGCCGCAGAATCCGGTGTGGCTGCACGACACCAGCGGCCACTCCACCTGGGCCAACAGCAAAGCGCTGGCTGCCGCTGGCATCACCCGCACCACCACCGATCCGGAAGGCGGGATCATCGAGCGCGATGCCAAAGGCGAACCCACCGGCATCCAGCGCGAGACCGCCAACGGACTGGTCCAGACCCACGTGCCCGCCCCGAGCGCAGAACACACGCGGGCGGCGCTGGAATGGGCACTGCAGAACATGCTGTCCTACGGAATAACCTCGTTCACCGAGGCCTCTGTGGGCTTCTCCGCAGGCCTCACCCGCGAGGCCGGCGTATGGCGCAGCGTTGCAGACGCGGGCACGCTCAAGCAGCGCGCACGCCTGTGCCTTACCTGGGCCCCCGGCAATGCGGAGGCCGAGTCCGTGATCGCCGGGCGCAATGCCTACACCCGCGACAGACTCTCGCCCGACTGTGTGAAGGTCTTCCTGGACGGCGTTCCCACCGACAGCCACACGGCAGCCATGCTCGAGGATTACGCCGGAACGGTGGCGGGCCGCAACGACGAGGCCGCACGCAAGGGCATGCTGCTGGTGCCGCAGCCGCAACTGGACGAGGCCGTCACCCGCTTCGACCGCATGGGGCTCACCGTGAAGTTTCACGCCGCCGGGGACGCGGCCGTGCGTGCCGGACTGCATGCGATCGAGGCCGCCCGCAAGGCAAACGGTTTCAGCACCCTCTCGCACGATGTGGGGCACTGCACCTTCGTGGCAAAGGAAGATCTTGCGATCGCCCGGCGCGTGGGCGCGGCCTTCGAAATCTCGCCCTATCTGTGGGACCCTAGCCCGATAAACGATGACATCACCAAGGCCGTGGGCCCCGAGCGCATACGGCGCGTATGGCCCGCACGGGAGATGATCGATGCGGGCGCGCTGGTGGTGCCCGGCTCGGACTGGGCAGTGGTCCCATCGGTGAACCCGTGGATCGCGGTCGAGACGCTGGTCACGCGGGAGAACCCCGGCGGCAGCACGCGATCCTTCGGCAAGGAGGAGGCCATCACCGTGAAGGAGGCCATCGGGCTTTTCACGGTGAATGCCGCGCGCCACGAAGGGAGCGAAGACAAGCTCGGCCGTATCGAGCCCGGCATGCTCGCCGACCTGATCGTCGTGGATCAGGACCCTTACACGGTCCCCGCAAATACCCTGGCCAAGACGCGGGTTCTGAAGACGATCATCAACGGCGACATCGTCTACGAGACTCCAGCGCCCTGATCACTCCTTGATGTGGTTCTCGAGGCTGTACTTCAGGAAGAAGTCGGCCTCGCCCCACCCCGGGTAGAGGGCCTTCATCTGCTCCATCGCCTCGCTGCGGGTCTTCGCCGAGAGCGTGATCCGCGTGTAATTGTCGATGTAGCCCATCACCGTATCGAACATCGACATGTCCGTGACATCACCGTGCCCCGGATAGACCGTCGGATTGCGGGCAGCATATTCACGCTTGATACGGCCGAGTTCGCTCTTCCAGTTCGCGATGTCCTGACGGCTGATGTCGTCCCCCAACCACAGGTGCACGTGGTTGTAACCGAAATCGGAGAGGAACAACGCATTCAGCTCGGGGCTGTAGACCGTGGTCATGTAATCGGCTTCTGCCGGGAGGTAATCGGTGGTGAGTTCCAGCGTTCCGCCGCCGTCGAGCGTGAGGGTTTTCCCGGGCAGCACCTCGATCCGGTTCTCGTAGTCGAAACCTCCGGGATTCAGGGCCGTTTTAGGCTTCAAGGCGGGATCGAGTGCGGGCTCCGCACCGGTCTCGCCGCCCGAATCCATGTAGATCGCGTAAGCCTTGATGGCGCGCTTGATGTCTTCGGAGGCCACCACGATCCGCGCCTGCGGAAAGGCCGCATGGAAGCGTGCCATGCCCGTGAAATGATCCGTGTGGCCGTGGGTGATCAGGATGTGCGTGAGCGGCAGGTGCCGCGCCTTGACGCGCTCGATCAGCCGGTCGGCCTCAACGGCCTTGCGCTGCACGTCCATGACAATCAGGCTCTTGCCGTTCGAGAAGATGAACGAGTTCACCGAGGCAAAACTGCCCCGGTACATCTCGACCTCCAGCTTTCCGCCGGCCCCGGCGGCAAACGCCGGCAGGCAGCAGAGCAGCAACATCAAGGCAGACCAGAGCAGACTCCGGGATCCGGCAAGACGCATGCGTACGATCTCCGATATGTAAACAGGCAGGCGGCACAGGCAAGCTAACAGAGTCTTCGCGGGGCAACAGAGATGTCTTTGCTGAGAGCGAATCCCTGCGTTGACCTTCAGGGAAACACCCACCCGCGTTGTGGCAATTCTGCGCACGACACACCTCCGGGGCTGACAGAGCCCGCCGCGCCCTCATAGGATTCGGGTCACCCGACCCAGATTCGGGCAGGTCCGTCAGCGCATTCGCAGCGCCGGATTCAGTCAATACAAGGAGACCGCCACATGACGTCGCTCAAGCCACGCCTCATCGCAACTGCCATTGCCCTTGCACTCGCCCCCGGAATGGCCGGCGCGCAGGTCCTCGAGGAGATAGTCGTCACCGCGCAAAAACGCGAACAGAACCTCCAGGACGTCGGCATCTCGATCAGCGCATTCAGCGGCGAGCAGATGGAAAGACTGGGCTTCGACAACGCCCAGGAAGTCACTGCCATGACGCCTGGCGTCTCCACCATCCAGCCCAACGGGGAAGCCAACTACGGCCTCGCAATCCGCGGCGTAGCCACCAGCGACTTCACCACCAACGTCGAGAGCCCCGTCGCGCTCTACCTGGACGAGGTCTATATCAGCCAGATGTCGGGCGCGGGCTTCATGCTCTATGACATGGAGCGCGTCGAGATCCTCCGCGGTCCGCAAGGCACGCTGTTCGGACGCAACGCAACGGGTGGACTCGCCCACTTCGTCTCCAAGAAGCCGACCCAGGAATTCAGCGGCTACATGAAAGGCACCATCGGCGACTACGACCAGTACAAGGTCGAGGGCGCAGTCGGCGGCGGCATCACAGACACCCTGTCGGCCCGTCTCTCGGGTTCCTGGAAAGAGGCTGATGGCTACATCGACAACCGCGTCACCGGCACCGACCTGAACAACCAGAACGACGACAGCTTCCGCCTGCACCTCGCCTGGGATCCCAGCGATTGCCTGTCCGTGCTCCTGTCTGCGCGCAAGGGCCAGCAGGACATCGACACGGGCTCCTGGCAGCACGTCTCTTCCAACCTTCCCGGCCAGCTCACGCCGGACGAACCGAACGTGGTGACGGGCTACATCGACAACGACAACGACTCGTTCGCCGGTGACTGGAACCGCGACGGCTTCAACAAGCTCGATACCGACGGCCTCACGCTGACGGTCAAGTGGAACCTGGTGGGCGACGTCAACCTGACCTCGGTCAGCGACCGCTCCAATGTCCACCGCCACTACATCGAAGACTCAGACGGCGGCCCGGTAGACCTCTTCAACTTTTTCCTCAACACCGGCGCCGAGCAGACCTCGCAGGAACTGCGACTTGACGGCAAGACCGACTCGCTCCAGTGGGTGGCGGGGGTCTATTACCTCAAGCTCGACATCAATGACAACAACGGCGCAATCACCGATCCTTTCTTCGGTGGCGATCCCGAGACTACCGACCAACTCGGCCTGATCAACCCCTACACCCGCGAACTCGAGTCGAGCTCGGTCTTCGGTCAGCTCGAGTACGCGCTCAGCGATACGGTCAGCCTGATCGGCGGCCTGCGCCTCATCAAGGACAAGAACGACTTCAAGTACGCGACCAAGCTGGTCGATTTCATCGATCCCTACGCCACGAATTACGACGGCAAGGACAACGTCACCGGACGCGCCACGCTGGCGAGCTACGAGGGCAATCGCAACGACGACGAGTGGTCGGGGCTGGTGCAACTGAACTACACGCCCACCGACGACACGCTGGTCTTCGCCAGTGTCAACCGTGGCGTGCGCGGTGGCGGCTACAACGCACCGATCTTCCCCCTCACACCGCCGCTCGACTACGTGGACGAGACGATGTCCTACGATCCCGAGCACCTGCTGGCCTATGAAATCGGCCTGAAGCAAGGTCTGATGGACGGTCTCGCGCGACTCAACATCTCGGCGTACTACTACGACTATCAGGATTATCAAGCCTTCTACATCCTGGGCATCGACACCATCACCTTCAACACCGACGCCGAGAGTTACGGCGGCGAGGTGGAGTTCATTGCCAGCCCGGCAGAAGGCCTCGACCTGCTGCTCGGCGCCTCCTACAACGACATCAGCGTCGAACTGCCCGGCGGCGATGTGCCCTCGATCCAGTCGCCGAAGTGGATCTTCAACGCGATGGTGCGTTACGAGTTCGATGTGGGCTACGGCTCGCTCGCCTTCCAGGCCGACGCTCTCTACCGCGACAAGCACTACTTCGCCCTGACCGGTCTCGAGACCGTCGAGGAAGACGGCTACGCCGTAGGCAACATCTCCGCCACCTGGACCGACCCCGAAGACCGCTGGCAGGTGTCGGCCTTCATCGACAACGTCACCGACGAAGAGTATCTGGTACAGACATTCGACCTGTCGGGCCCCACGGTATTCGGCATGACCGAGCAGTACTTCGGCCGTCCGCGCTGGTGGGGCCTCTCGGCCCGGTATCAGTGGGGCGAGTGAGCCCGTTTGTCCGCAGCCGGGGTGCTCGCCCCGGCTGCGGCCCTGCCCTGTCGGCGTGATGCTCCTGCTGCAGCCAGCCTGACGGGCCTATCGGCACTTCAGATAGCCTGACATGAGCACAGCTTACGAACGTCTGCGCGAACACTACCGCTGGGATTGCCCGGAACGGTTCAACTTCGCGCGTGATGTCATAGACCGCTGGGCGGAACTCGACCCCGAACAGCTCGCGCTCTGGTGGGTAGATGACCTCGGTCACGAGGAAAAGCACCGCTTCAGCGATATTTCCGCCACCTCACGCAAACTCGCCCGCGTACTGACGGACGCAGGCATCCGGCGCGGCGAGCGCATCGTGGTGATCCTCGGCCGGCAGGTCGCGTGGTGGGAAACGCTCGCTGCCGGGCTGCGCATGGGCGCCGTGGTAAGCCCCGGCACCACACAACTCTCGGCGCGCGATCTGGCCTACCGGCTCGGCGCCTGCGGCGCGACCTGCGTGATCACCGACACCGCGAACGCCGCCAAATTCGAGCAGATCGAAGCCGACTGCCCCGGCGTGCGGGCGCGCCTGCTGGTAGACGGTACCCGCCCCGGCTGGATCGACTACCGCGCAGCCATCACCGCTGCGCCGGCAGATTTCGAGGCCGCCGACACCGCAGCATCCGACGAAGCGCTCTGCTTCTTCACCTCGGGCACCACCGGCTACCCGAAGATGTGCATACACGATCAGTCCTACGGGCTGGCGCACCAGACCACCGGGCGCTACTGGCTCGACCTGGGACCGACGGACCTGCACTGGAACTGCAGCGATACCGGCTGGGCCAAGGCTGCCTGGAGCAGTTTCTTCGGTCCGTGGAACCAGGGCGCGGCGGTGTTCGCACACCACACGCAGGGTTTCAGTGCGAAGCGCACCCTGGATCTGCTGGAAACGTTTCCCATCACCACTTTCTGCGGCGCGCCCACCATCTACCGGATGTTCGTGCTGGAAGACCTGGGCGCGCGGCGCTTCGCTGCCTTGCGACACTGTGTGGGCGCAGGGGAACCGCTGAACCCCGAGGTCATCGAGACCTGGCGCCGTGCCACCGGGCTCACCATCCGCGACGGCTACGGCCAGACCGAAAGCGTGATTCTCTGCGGCAATTTCCCCGGCCTTGAGCCTCGCTTCGGCTCCATGGGAAAACCCTCTCCCGGCATCGATCTGGCAGTGATCGACGAGGTGGGCAACAGCCTGCCCGCCGGCGCTGAAGGCGATGTGGCGGTTCGCGTGAAGCCCCGGCGCCCGCCCGGCCTCTTCCGCGAGTACAAGGGCAACCCTGAAAAAACGGCCGCATGCTTCCGCGGCGACTGGTACATCACGGGTGACCGCGCCACGGTGGATGCAGACGGTTATTTCTGGTTCGTGGGCCGCTCGGACGATGTGATCCTCTCCGCGGGCTACCGCATCGGGCCATTCGAGGTGGAAAGCGCACTCATCGAGCATCCCGCGGTTGCCGAGTCCGCGGTGGTCTCGAGCCCCGACGAGAAGCGCGGTGAAGTAGTGAAAGCCTTCGTGGTGCTTGCCCCGAGCCACACCGCCAGCGAAGAACTCGTGAAAGCGCTGCAGGAGCACGTGAAGGCCGTCACGGCCCCTTACAAATACCCCCGTCGCATCGAGTTCGTGGAGCAACTTCCCAAAACCGTGAGCGGCAAGATCCGCCGGGTAGAGCTGCGCGAGCGTGAATGGGCGCGCAACCCGTGAAGCGACGTGCCCAGACACATCGACGGAGACTCGCATGCTGACGCTGAGCGAAGCCACCGGCTCCACCCGCGAACCCCTGCTCGAGATCACGATCGGGGACGCCTTCAAGGGCACGGCCGAGCGCTATCCGGATCATCTCGCACTCGTCGTGCGCCATCAGGGTATCCGCTGGACCTGGGCCGAGTACGCGCGCGAGGTGGACCGTCTGGCCGCAGGTCTTCTGACGCTGGGCATCGTTCCCGGCGACCGGGTGGGGATCTGGTCACCCAACCGCGTCGAGTGGTGCCTTGCGCAATTCGCTACCGCGCGCATCGGCGCGATCATGGTCTGCGTGAACCCCGCCTACCGCCTCTACGAACTCGAGTACGCGCTGAACAAGGTGGAGTGCAAGGCACTGATCACCGCCGAGCGCTTCAAGAGCAGCGACTACCTGGGCATGCTGCAGACGCTGGCACCGGAACTGTCGCGCTGCGCGCCCGGTCACCTCGATTCGCATGCGCTGCCGCACCTGAAAACCGTGATCCGGTTGGGCGAGGAACGCACCGCGGGGATGTTCAATTTCGATGCGGTCTGCGATGTGGGCACCTCGGATCTCGCACAGATCGGGATCGTTGCCCGGAACCTGCACGCCTCTGACCCGATCAACATCCAGTTCACCAGCGGCACCACCGGCAACCCCAAGGGCGCCACGCTCACCCACCGCAACATCCTGAACAACGGCATGATCCTCGGCGACTGCATGCGGCTCACCGGGAACGACCGCCTTTGCGTACCCGTGCCGCTGTACCACTGCTTCGGCATGGTGATGAGCAACCTCGCCTGCATGACACACGGGAGCGCGACGGTGTTCCCGGGCGAGGGCTTCGATGCGCTCGCCACTCTGGAAGCCGTCGCCGAAGAGCGCTGCACGGCCTTGCACGGCGTGCCGACGATGTTCATCGCGGAGCTCGAGCACCCGCGCTTCGGCGACTTCGACCTCTCTTCCCTGCGCACCGGCGTGATGGCGGGTTCGCCCTGCCCCGTCGAGATCATGAACAAAGTGATCTCGCAGATGCATATGTCGGAGGTCCTGATCGCCTACGGGCAGACCGAAACCAGCCCCATCAACCACATGACTGCCATCGACGACCCGATCGACAAGCGCGTCGGTACGGTCGGACGCCCTGCAGCCCACTGCGAAATCCGCATATGCGGCCCCGACGGACACACGCTCCCCGTTGGAGAGCACGGCGAAATCTGCTGCCGGGGCTACAGCGTGATGGAAGGGTATTGGGGCGACGAGGAAAAAACGCGCGAGACCATCGACGCGGAAGGCTGGCTGCACTCCGGCGATATCGGCGTGATGGATGAGGGCGGTTACACACAGATCACCGGCCGCATCAAGGACATGGTCATCCGCGGCGGCGAGAACGTGTACCCGCGCGAGGTCGAGGAATTCCTTTACCGCCACCCGTCCATCCTCGACGTGCAGGTATTCGGCGTACCGGACGTCAAATACGGCGAGCAACTGTGCGCGTGGATCCGCACGCGTCCGGGCGCCAGCCTCACGGCAGCAGAGGTGCAGGAGTTCTGCCGCGACCGGATCACGCACTTCAAGATTCCGCGCCACATCCGCTTCGTCGAGGAATTCCCGATGACGGTGACGGGCAAAGTGCAGAAGTTCCGCATGCGCGAGGAGATGGCCGCGGAACTGGCCGGGGGCAGCGACGCGTGAGCACCTCGACGGCGCGCAAGCCGGCAGCGAAGGCCGTACCGGGCACCTATGCAAAAGGTCGCACCCGCGCCGAAGACATTCTCGACGCAGCCGTCACCGTTCTCATAGAACACGGATACCACAACTTCTCGCTGCGACGCGTTGCCGAGGAGGCGGAGCTGCGGCTCGGCAACCTGCAACACTATTTTCCGAGCAAGGACGCGCTCGTGCAGGCCATGCTCGATCGCGTGATCGAGGCCTATCTGGCACGGTTGGGACGCATCCAATCGAGCGGGCTCGATCCGGAGGCCCAATTCCGCAAGATCATCGAAACCCTGTTCCTCGATCTGAACACCCGCCGCACCACCGTTTTCTTCCCCGAGCTCTGGTCGCTGGCCAACCATGACGCCCATGTCGCCGGCTACATGGAACGCATGTACGGGCGCTACCGCGAACTTCTGGGCGCATCGATCGCGCGGGTGAATCCCGCGCTGGACGAAAGGCAGGTTCGGCAGATCGCGCTGTTCATCTCCGCCTCGATCGAGGGCCACACCATGTTCGTGGGCCACCGCAAACCCTGGCGCGCGCAGACCAAAGAGATTCTTGCACTCGCGACCGCGTCTTTCCTGTGGCTGATACGTTCCGGAGAAGTGCCGGTCATGCAGGACACATGAGTGCCGGAAGACCTGGACTCCGGTTGCGTGAAGTAGGTCACCTGAACTAAATTTCGCCGTCGTCCGGCATTGGCTTCCGAGGGACAGTACACGTGAAGAAAGCGAACATCTGGCCGGCCCTGTGCCTCGCACTCGTGCCATTCCTGCCGGCGCAGGCCAACGAGGCGCTGCTGAGGCACAACTGCGGCGCCTGCCATGGCGATCCGGCCAACCCGGAGGCTCCTCTCAGCAGGATCAGCGAACAGCGCAAATCCCCGGAAGGCTGGGAGATGACGCTGCACCGCATGCAGACCATTCACGGCGTGCAGCTCTCCGACCCAGAGGGAAAGTCCGATTCCGCCGGCGTGCTGTTCCAACTGGTGAAGTACCTCTCCGACACGCATGGAATCGCTCCCGCAGAAACTGCCGGGCTGCGCTACACGCTGGAGCGCCGGCACAATGCCGTCGACATCCCCGAGGACGCGGAGTACGCGGTGATGTGCACGCGCTGCCACTCCAACGCGCGTGTCGCCCTGCAGCGCCGCACGGAGCCCGAGTGGCGCAACCTCATCCACTTCCACCTTGCACAGTTCCCCACCACCGAGTACCAGATCGGCGGGCGTGACCGCGAGTGGTTCCCGATTGCCATCGATCGCACCCTGCCAAAGCTCGCGGCCGCCTATCCGCTGCAGACACCGGAGTGGGAGGCCTGGCAGAAAGCCGCCAAGCCGGCGCTCGCAGGTCGGTGGAGGGTCACCGGAAGGATGCCGGGCAAGGGTGATTTCAACGGCATCATGACGGCAGAAGCGGGAGATGCGGATTCCTATTCCGTCTCTCTCGTGGGCGAATTCAGCGGCGGCGAGCCGCTGCACGTCGACGGGCACTCCGTGGTGTACACGGGCTTCGAATGGCGCGGGAATCTCGAGACCGACAGCGAGCACTATCTGCAGGTGCTGGAAGCCAGCGCCGATGGCAGCGCACTCTCCGGACGGATGTTTCCCTTCGACCATCCCGAGCGTGGCATTGATCTTCAGGCCCGCCGCGATGATGGCACCCCCAGACTCCTCGCCGTGTCCCCCGCCCAATTGAAGCGCGGCAGCACAGCGACCCTCACGCTCTCGGGCAGCGCACTCGCGGGTGCGCCTCAACTCGGCGCAGGCCTGAAGGTGGAGCGCATCGTCTCCCGCGACGCGGATCGCCTGGTCGTGGAGGCAAGCGCCGCGGCCGACGCAGATGTCGGTGCACGCGCGATTGTCGTCGGCAAGGCATCCCTGCCGGCCGCACTCACCGTCTTCGATGCCGTTGACCGCGTGGAAGTCTCCCCTGCCTACACGGTGGGTCGCGTCGGCGGCAGCGAAGGCTCGCAGCCCGAGGTGCAGGGACGTTTCGAGGCCATCGCCTGGGCCAACGGACCTGACGGCGCGGCCGGCACCGCTGACGATCTGCGCATCGGACCGGTGAAGGCGCAATGGTCGGTGGCCCCCTGGAACGAGAAAGCCGCAGAGGACGGTGACCTGCGGTTCGCGGGCACGATGGACAAGGACACCGGCATCTTCACGCCCGCCTCCGCCGGCCCCAACCCCGAGCGCAAGCAGGGCACCAACAACGCGGGCAACCTGAAAGTCATCGCAACCGTCGGCGAGGGTGAGGCGGCGGTGCGTGGCGAGGGCCAGCTGCTTGTAACGGTGCAGCGCTGGGTCAACCCGCCGCTCTGGTAATCAAGGACAACACGGGCCATGGGCATCTTCCACCTGCAGGCGCACAACCTCCACGAGATAGAGGTGGATTCGCGGCGCCTGCTGTTCCACATACCGAGCAGCGCACTCTTCGAGGCCGACGACCTCACCGGCGCGCTGATCGCGGAGCTCCGCGGGCAGGAGGGCAGGAGCCTCGAAGACCTGCAGGACCGCCTGGGAACCCGCTTCGGCTGCGCGGAAATCGCCACCGCAGTCGATGAATTGCAGGATCTCCAGATACTCCGCGCCGAAGGGGCCACCGTCTCGACCAGCCGCCCTCGAGTGAGCAGCCTGCCGCTCACAACGGTGGTGCTGAACGTCAACACCGGCTGCAACCTGAGCTGCACCTACTGCTACAAGGAAGACCTGGACACCCCGGCCAACGGCCGCAAGATGAGCTTCGAAACCGCACAGCAGTCCGTAGAGATGCTGCTGCGCGAATCCCCCGACCAGCCCCGCTACACCATCGTGTTTTTCGGTGGAGAGCCACTCACCAACCTGCCGCTGATCCGGCAAGTGGTGGAATGGGCCGAGCCGCTCTTCGCCGCACGCGGCAAGCGGCTGGATTTCTCGATCACCACCAACGCCACACTGCTGGACGAGCAGAACATCGCATTCCTTCAGGCACACCGCTTCAGCATTGCAGTGAGCATCGACGGCCCCAAGGCCGTGCACGACAGGAACCGCGTGACCGTAGGCGGCCAGGGCACCTATGAAACCGTTGCCCGCAAGGTGCGCCTGCTGCTCGGCAGCTACCGCGCACGGCCGGTGGGAGCGCGCGTGACCCTCACCCGCGGCACCACGGACATCCTCGGCATCTGGGATCACCTCTTCAACGAACTCGGTTTCGCCGAGGTGGGTTTCGCGCCGGTCACGGCCGGCGACGTGGCGGATTTCAACCTCACGGGTGAGGAACTCTCTGCCGTGTTCACCAGCATGAAAGCCCTGGGCGAGCGATACGTGGACGCGGCCTGCGCAGGGCGCAACATCGGCTTCTCGAACCTGCACCAGTTGCTCACCGACATCCACGAGGGCGCCAAGAAAGCCCTGCCCTGCGGCGCCGGATATTCGATGGTGGCGGTGGACCGCGAAGGCGGAGTGAATCTCTGCCACCGCTTCACGGGCTCGGAATTGCCGACCTTCGGCAACGTGGAGTCGGGCCTCGACCGCGCAGCGCTGGGCAGCTTCCTCGAGCAGCGCCTCGACCGCAGCAACACCGGCTGCGACACCTGCCGGATACGTAACCTCTGCTCTGGCGGCTGCTACCACGAAAGCTACCAGCGCTACGGCGATCCCGCGCACCCCACGTATCACTACTGCGACCTGATGCGTGACTGGGTCGATTTTGCTATCAGTGCCTATGCACGCATCCTTGCAAGCAACCCCGGATTCTTCAGCACCCACCTCGCCCCACGGAGGGCCCGGTCATGAAACACCTGAAACCGCTGAACGCAAAAGCAGAACTCATGGACGCTGCAAACAACCCCGAGGCGAAAGCCGAAGTGGTTGCCATGCAGACCGTGGTCGGCTGTGCCTCCACCACCGATCCGGGGTGGGAGGTCGACGCCTTCGGCGGCGTGGCAGGGCTCTGCCAGCCGATGGAGGCGGACCTCTACGGCTGCGCCGATCCGTGCTGGTGGCCGGCACAGGTGCCCGACCTCATGAACTCCTATCCGGACTGGGATCAGAACGCGCAGTCCGCCGGCACGGACTGGCGCAAGCTCGACGCCGTGTTTCCCAAGGCCCGCGACTGAGGCAATCCGGATGCGTCACCACTTCGCAACATCGTTTCGCGCGGCGCTCGTAGCTGCGGCGCTCCTGCCCATGCTGCTCGCAGGCTGTGCCAAGCCCGCGAAGGATTACATGGCCATCCCCAACCGCCCCAACCAGGTCAGCCTGATCGATCTGGAAGAGCGCAAGGTCGTGCGCACCTGCCCTCTGCCCGGGCGCTACGGTTCCGGCACCTTGCAGATGTCGCCCGACAAGCGCACGGCCTATGTGCTCAGCAACCAGTTCGAAAACATCTACGGCGTCAACCTCGATACCTGCGAGATCACCTTCTCGGCGATCCAGAGCGAGGGCAACACCCGCATCAAGACCACCGCCGCCTTTGCTGTAAGCGCGGACGGCACAGAACTTTATGTGCACCAGAATCCTTCACTGCTTCTGCGTGACCGTTACGAGGTACAGGAACCACGCGTAGCGGTCTACCGCATCGCCGACGGGCTGAAGGCCAAACCGGTACGCAGCTTCCCGGCCCCGCGCCAGGTGATCCTCATGCAGACGGATGCCAAGGGCACGCTCTATCTCGCGGGCCGGGACATCTACACGATGGACACCGCCACGGGCGCTTAC
Organism: uncultured Gammaproteobacteria bacterium; assembly: GCA_903928015.1. Classification (GTDB taxonomy): domain Bacteria; phylum Pseudomonadota; class Gammaproteobacteria; order Pseudomonadales; family UBA5518; genus UBA5518. The sequence continues at coordinate 50,090 of CAIYPF010000056.1, forward strand.
AGCGTGAAGCTGGAGAGCCAGACCCGGAAGGAAGCCCGCTACGGTCAGCGCGACGTGCTCTCGATCTGGCCGCTCGGACAGCAGTCAAACGAGTTCATCCGCATGTACACCGTGCAGCGTTTTGCCGATGAAACCAGAAAGCCGGAAACCGCGGAGTTGATGTGGGGCTACGAGCGCATCGATCTTGCCACTGGCGAGGCGACCACACGTGATTTCGGTCCGCTGAACGTGGTGCTCTTCTCCGGCATGACGCGCCCGCACCACCCGAACGAAATGTTCGGCGCGCTCTCGCAGCTGCAGAAATTCGATGTCGAGAAACAGCAGCTGATCAAAAGCGTGGATCTTGAGCACAGCTACTACTGCGTGAACTTCTCTACCGACGGTTCCAAGGTCTATCTCTCCGGCACCTTCAACGACATCGTGATCTACGACGCCGAAACACTGGAGAAGCTCGGCAATATCCAGCTCCCCGGCGGCGACATGTCCCTCGCCACCGCGCAGGTCTTCCCACGCGCCCCGTAGGAGCGGGCCATGCCCGCGACGTCCCTGAAGGCTGCTTTCGCGCGCGTGTCGCGCTCCTACCGCGCTCCGGTAGGAGAGGGCCATGCCCGCGACCTTCTGCCTCACCCGTAGGAGCGGGCCATGCCCGCGACCTCCGCTTGTTTGAAGTCCCGGCACAATGAACCCCGCTGAACTGCTACGCCCGCACCGGACAGCGATCGGCGGCCTCGTCCTGCTGTCGCTGGGCGTCTCGTCGCTCGCCCTCGCGCAACCCTGGCTGACCAAACTTCTTATCGACGAAGGCCTTCTGGCAAAAGACTTCGATGCCGTGCTGCGCTGGGCGCTCGCGCTGCTCGGCGTATCGGTGCTCGCCTCTCTCGCAACGGGCTTCAACCGCTGGTGCTACACGCGCCTCTCCGGACGCATCCTCTTCGCACTGCGCGAGCGCGTGTATGCACACCTGCAGCGCCTCTCCCCCGCCTTCTACGCACGCAACCGCGGCGGCGACATCCTCGCCCGCCTGGACGGCGACGTGGCCGAAATCCAGCGCTTCGCGCTCGACAGCCTGTTCGCCGGCGTCAGCGGGGTATTCGGCCTGATCGGCACGCTCAGCTTGATGCTGATGCTGAGCCCCGCGCTCTCGCTGCTGGCGCTCGCGGTGGTGCCGCTCGAGTGGTTCTGGCTGCGCGCAATGCGAGCCCGTGTGCGCGAGCGTGCTGGCGAAGTGCGCGCCAACGCGTCCGACATCTCTGCCTTCCTGGTAGAGACACTGCCCGCGATGAAACAGATCCAGGCAGCGGCGGCCACGGCGCGGGAGCGCGAGCGGCTTGGCCGCCTCAACACGGCCTATCTCGCAGGGCTGCTGCGCCTGCAACTCACCGAGTTTGCTACGGCGGCCGTGCCGCAAGGCCTGAGCTCCGTCGCGCGCGCGGGGGTCTTCGTCGCAGGCGGATGGGAGGTGGTGAACGGGCGCATGGCACTCGGCTCTCTGATCGCCTTCGCGAGCTATCTGGGCATGGCGATGGGCCCCGTGCAGAGCCTGCTCGGCGTGTACATGGGCTTCAACCGCGTCAAGGTAAGCCTGGATCGCGTGCGCCATCTGACCGATGCGCAACCCGACGTCGCGGACACAGGTTCGCACCCGCCACCGTCCCGCCCTCCTCTCATCCGTTTCGAGAACGTCGGCTTCGGCCATGGCAGTGGAGATCCGCTGCTGCGCGATATCAGCCTCGATATCCCTCCGGGCAGCAGGGTCGGTCTCTGCGGACCCTCGGGAAGCGGCAAGACCACGCTCGCGGATCTTCTGCTGCGCCACTTCGACCCGCAGTCCGGCCGCATCCTGCTCGACGGCACGGACCTGCGTGAGCATGCCCTGGAACCGTGGCGCAGGCGCGTGGCACTGGTGAGCCAGGAGGTCGTGCTGTTCCGTGGCTCGATACTCGAGAACCTGCGTCACGCGAACCCCGCGGCGAGCGAGCAGGAGGCGCAGGCCGCAGTGGGCCGCGCCCAGTTGCAGGACTTCGTCTCACGGCAGCCTGAGGGCATCCACACCCAGATCGGCGAGCGCGGCGCGCGGCTCTCGGGCGGAGAACGCCAGCGCCTCGCCATCGCGCGTGCGCTGCTGCAGGACCCTCTCCTGCTGATCCTTGACGAAGCCACCTCCGCACTCGATCCGGCTACCGAGCAGGAACTGCTCACGGCGCTGGACGGGCTTTTCCCCGGGGTCACGCGCATCGTGGTGAGTCACAGGGAAAAACCGTTGGAAACGGCCGACATCCTGCTCGAACTGCGCGACGGCGCGTTGCGCCGGATGGACGCATGATCCGGGTAGGCATCGCCGACAGCGGCGTGGACGGGCCGGCACGCAAGAGCGTGATCGCCCGCGCGGATTTCGGCTTCAGCGGCAAGCCCGGCACGCTCCAGGATGCGCCGCGCGATCGCGCCGGGCACGGCAGCGCGATCGCGGCGGTGATCGCGGGGATCGAGGGCGTGGAGTTGCTGGATGCGCGCATCTTCGACGCGGAACTGCGCACCAGCGCCGCGCAGGCCGCAGCCGCGATCGACTGGCTCGTGACGCAGGGCGCCCGGATTCTCAACCTGAGCTTCGGCCTGCGCGAAGACCGCGCGCTGCTGCGCGAGGCATGTGCACGCGCGATCGATGCGGGCGTGTTGCTGGTGGCCTCGTCTCCGGCGCGCGGGGCCTCGGTGTTTCCCGCGTCATACCCCGGCGTGCTGCGCGCCACGGGAGACGCCCGCTGCGCTCCTGGCGAAACATCCTGGTTGGGCACGCAGCAGGCCGATGCCGGCGCCGCGGTGCGCACGCCATGCGGCAAGGTGGCAGGTGCCAGCGCGGGCTGCGCCCATGTCAGCGCGGCGCTGACCAGATTGATGCTCCAGCAGCCCTCTGCAGGCCGGGAGGAACTGCTGGACGCCTTCAGGCGCGGAGCGCACTACCACGGTGCGGAACGGCGCACGCAATAACCCGGGCAGGAACCCAGGCGCGCCGAGTGCTGCGCCATCGTTCCATGATCGACAAAATGTCGGCATGCTTGGCCCCGATCCTCTCCCGGAAGCAATCCCATGAAACGCCGCGACATGATCCGCACCGCCGTGGGTGCCGCAACCGTTCTGGCAGCAGCCGCTGAAGCCGCCTCCGCCGTGCAGACACCGACGGCTGCCGCGAGCAACGGCATCGCCGATGTCGCCGTGATCGGCGCTGGCGTCTTCGGCGTGTGGACCGCCGAACACCTGCTGCGCGCGGGGCGCTCGGTAGTGCTGCTCGATGCCTGGGGGCCGGGACACAGCCGCGCGACCTCGGGCGGCGAGACGCGCCTGATCCGCATGAGCTACGGCGCGAACGAGCTCTACACGCGCTGGACGATACGGGCGCTGGAGGAGTGGAAAGCACTCGGCAGGGACTGCGGAGAACCGATCTTCAACCGCACGGGCGTGCTGCGCATGGGCCCGGCCGGATTTCCCTACATCACGGAGTCCGAGAAAACCCTCAAAACACTCGGCGTGCCCTTCGAGCATCTGGACGCCGCAGCGCTCGCGCAGCGTTTTCCGCAGATCGGCATGGAGCAACTGGGGGCAGGACTGTTCGAGCCCGACAGCGGCGTGTTGCTCGCACGTCGTGGCATACAGGCCGCTGCAGAGCGCTGCAGCAAACAAGGGGCCATCGTGCGGGTCGATGCCGCGCTGCCGCCCACGGGGCGCGGTGAAGTCCGGGAGCTCTCCACCGCCTCGGGCGCCAGCGTCCGCGCCAGGCAATTCGTGTTCGCGTGCGGGCCGTGGCTGCCGAAGCTGTTTCCCGAACTCCTCGGCAAACTCATCACGGTGCCGCGAGCCGAAGTTTTTTTCCTGGGACTGCCGGGCGGAGACCGGCGCTTCGCGGCGCCTGACATGCCGGGCTGGATCGACGAGACCTCCGACACCTACGGCACACCCGATATCGAGTACCGCGGCTTCAAGGTCGGCATTGATCCGCCCCGCGCCCCCTTCGACCCCGACACCGCCGTGCGCGTGGTCTCGGAGGAATCCATCGCGCGCATGCGCGCCTATGTGCGCAAACGCTTCCCGTCACTCGCCGAAGCGCCGATCGTCGAGACACGCGTCTGCCAGTACGAAGAGACAGCGAGCGGCGATTTCCTGATCGACCGGCACCCGGATTTCGGCAATGTGTGGATCGCCGGTGGCGGCTCCGGGCACGGCTTCAAACTGGGGCCATCGGTGGGCCAATACGTGGCCGAGCGGGTCTTGCGCGGCGACGCGCCTGACACGCGTTTTGCCATAGCCACACATCAGCGCGGAGCCCGCCGCGCAGTGGATTGAAGGCGCTGTCAGCCCGCGTCCATCCACTCGGGCAGCGTGGCCAATTGCGGCCGGAACCACGCGATCATCCTGCCGCAAGGTGGTGCCACCGCCCCCTCGGCCCACGGCGCCATTCCGTGTAGCAGCTGCCGGTGGAACAGGCATGCCTCGCCAGGCTGGAGTTCCAGTACGACACGCGGGCAGCGCGCGAATACCTCCCTTCGCGCATCGGCATAGAGGGCTGTGAGATCAATCTCTGCCCACCGCTCGGGCGCCACGCCGCAAAAGGCACGCAAGAAGGTCTCGCGCATGATCGTGTGGGAGCCTTCCCACACCACCGTGGGTGAGGCGCCGCCCTGACCCGTCGCAAGCGGCAAGCCGAGAATCCACGCGTGCGGCTCACGCAGAAAACGCTGCCTGGGCGCGCCCTCCGCCAGCAGGCCGTCGACGTGCGCGGCATCACGGTCACGGCGGAACGCGAACGCCGCCTCGCTCTCCCCCTCCATGGGTTGCGGATATCCGGGGTAACAGATCGAGATCTGCGCACGGTGCAGGGGCAGCGCGGGCGAGATGTGCGCTCGTATGAACTCCCGTGCGGCGCCGGCAAGCGCGGGCCCGCATCCGACGCGGCCGTCGGCGTCATTCGGCAGCGCGTCAACGCCAACGAACCAGCTGCCTCCACAGCGAAGCCAGTGTGCATTCGCAGGATCTGCGGCCGCATCGAGCGCCACCGGAAACGCATGCGCGGCCCAGGCAAGCACCGAGGACTCCGCAGGAAAACGCAGCCAGCCGCTATGGCGGAACAGTGCGACTGGATCCGTCATGGATGACTGCAAGAAGCTCTGGCTCAGGCAGGCTCAGATGCGATCCGGCGCAACGCCTGTTCGAAGACCTCCACCGGCTGACCGCCCGATATGAGGTACTTCTGGTTCACGATCACCGCGGGAACAGAGTTGATCCCGGCGCCCGTGAAGAATGCCTCGCGCTCGCGCACCTCGTCGGTGTACCGGCCGCTGCCCAGAACCTCCAGGGCCTCGACCGGATCGAGCCCTGCGCTGCCGGCCACACGTGCGAGTACCGCGTGGGAGGAAGGATCCTCGCCATCGCTGAAATAGGCTGCGAGCAGGGCTTTCTTCAGCGCTTGCTGCCGGCCGGCGGGCACCGTGCCGGGCTCTCCCGCCCAGTGCAGCAGACGGTGCGCGTCGAAGGTGTTGAAGATGCGATCGCGACCTTCCAGGCGGAAAACGAATCCCAGTTCGGCACCGCGCTCGCGGATGGTCTCGCGGATGGCGGCGTGCTGCTCGGGGGTGCTGCCGTACTTCTGCGCCAGATGCTCGGTGATGTCCTGGCCACCGGGAGGCATCTGCGGATTCAGCTCGAAAGGCTGCATATGGATATCGGCGCGCAATCCGCTACCGATGCGATCCAGCGCCTGCTCCAGCGCGCTCAAGCCGATGGCGCACCAGGGGCAGGAGATATCGGAGACGAAGTCGATGCGCAGCGTGGTGCTCATGGGCAATACCCGGCAGGAAGTTTTCCGCAGTCTAGTGCGAAGAGTGCTCTCGCACAGCCTGGATCCCGTGACGATTGAACCAGGCCTGCACCTGCTGACGCTGGAGGGGTGCGGGAGCCGCCTCGGCGATTCTTGCCTCGAGCAGCGCTGCGCGCTCGGCGGGCGACTCGGGCAGATCGCGGAGCAATGGCGCCACCGCCACGCCCTCGACACGCCAGACACCGAGCGGTTGCCCGGTGGTGAGCAGCACCTCGCGTTCACGGATGAGTCCGTCCTCGATCACCGGCCGCAGCGCCGCCCCCTCGATGCGTTCGGGTTGCACATGCGCGGCGAGCGCATCCGGCCAGAGTGAACGCTCTCGCCAGAAGGATGCGTCGGACCAGCGTGTTTCAGCGGCATGAAAGTCGCGCCCGATCCGCGCGAAACGCAGGAATGTTTCCTGGAGCCGCGACGAATGGAACGCCACCGCGAGTGCGGCATCGTCCGGCGCGCGGAGCAGCGTGTTGATCACGGCGGGCGCGGTTGTGGCAGACGAGAGTGACTGGAAGATTCCGTTGCCGGAGAGCGGGTCCACCGCCATGGCGGCGTCTCCCACGCGCAGGACCCCCCGCTCCCACGGACGGGCGTGGAGCATGGCGGTACTGGCGCGCGCTGCCGGCGGGCCCTCGGTCACGCAGCCCTCGAGCCATGCAACAGCAGCGGGCAGCGCGGCAATGCGCGCCCGCGCCCAGTCCGCAAGCCCCGACCGCTTCGGCAGGCCGGGGGTATCTGCAGCCACGCACAGCTGCACGTAGCGTTGCCCGCCGGCGAGCCGCGCCAGCCAGACCCAGCCCTCGGCGCAGGCAAACACCGCAGAGCCGGGCTGGACCTCAGCCCCCCGCGCGCTCTGCAGCACCGCCAGCGTACCCGGACCGCGAAGCCCCACACCCCTGCCCTGCGGCGCCGCGCGCCCGCGCGCTTCCACCACCACGCGGGAGCGCAACACCGTGCCGTCTGCCAGCCGCAGGCCGGGTGTGTGCTCGTCGTGCAGCACAGCAGCAATGCGCGCCTCGAGCACGCGCACGCCGGACTGCTGAAGATCCTCAATGAGCGCAGCGTCGAAGCCGGGACGCCAGAGCAGGCTCTCCATGTTCCTGGCGAGGCTCTCGCCGTTCCAGTCCACTACCCGCAGACCCGGCGGAGGAATCTGCTCCAGTGCCCTGCGAAAACCCGATTGCCGCAGCCCGTCGACCACGCGGCGGGAAATCCCTTCGCAGGCATCGAAGGGCCGCGGCACGCCCACCACACAGACGCCATAGCCGAGCCGCGCGAGGCCGAGCGCTGTCGCAGCGCCTGCAGGTCCTGCGCCGGCGACGAGCACATCAGCATGAAGGGCGTGGGGCAAAGGCGACGTCCGGGATTCAGGGGTTGGCGAATGGGGAGTCTAGCGCCAGTGCGTACCGTCGCGGGCATGGCCCGCTCCTACAGAAATACCCGGCAGGAGAGGGCCATGCCCCGACCGAAAACCTCCACCGCAGGAGGGGGGCATGCCCCCGACCGAAAACCTCCACCACAGGAGGGGGCCATGCCCCCGACCGAAAACCCCCCACCGCAGGAGGGGGCCATGCCCCCGATCGGCATCACTCGCTGAAATCGAGCGACATCCTGTTTCCGCCCATGTGCTCGAGCAGTTCGATCACATTGCCGAAGGGATCACGCCCGTAGGCAAAACGGTGCGGCGACTCACCGAAGGGCTGCGTGTTGAACGGCACACCGGCCGCAAGCAGCACGGCGTGATCCGCATCGAAGTCATCAGTGGCGAGGGCGATATGCGAGATGCCCGTGCGGTTCACCGGGCGCAGCGGATCGCCCGCTTCCCGCTCTTTGAATTCGAAGAACTCGATGCAGGAGTTGCCCTTGCGGAGCATGCGGATCTTGCACGCGGAATCGGCGAGCCCCAGCGCGCGGGCCATGGGCTCCCAGCCGCTCGGGAGTTCCGCATCCATCACGACGCGGAAGCCAAGCACACCGCAGTAGAAATCGAGAGCCGTCTGCATATCGGGCACGGCGAGCGCGGGGTGGTGCAGACCAAGGATCATGAGGTGAGCTCAGTAGGTCGTGGGGATGCCGGCTGCTGCAGCAAGAGGGGTGCGCGCGGCCTGCACATTGTCCAGCGGCCTGGCGGCGCGCGCCCGCGCCACTTCTGCGGCATCGAAGGGAACGAAACCCTCGGGCAGGCCGCGCGGATCGAGCGTGGCCAACATCCAGTTGTAGACGCGCGCGAGTCGCTGGTCGTCGAGCGCGGACAAGGAGGCACCCGGCACCCGAAGCAGGAATTCCCGGCCACCAGGCGTGCCGAGCAGAGCCCGCATGGACACGCGCAAATCGGGAACCTTGCCGGGATACCCGCTGCCGTCGCCCACATGGCAACCCTGACAACGCAGGATGTAATCGACCTGCGGGCTCTCGTCAGCCCGCAGCCCGGCCGTCGGCATCAACAGCGCCGCGGAGGCAAGTAGCGCGCACAGCACGAAACGCCTCACAGCGGCCATGGCGCTTACTTCTTGGGGTCGATCGCCAAGCCCACCACGATGGCAGTGGAGCAGTTGTAGATCGCGCTCTTGGTGCCGAGGCACCAGTTGAGGTCGTTCGAGAGATCCGGGCGGTAGATCGGACGGTCGATCTTGTTCGCATTGCAAAGGCAGGTGCCGCAGGAGCTTTTGCCGCAGCAGTCGTTGTAGGAAATGATGTAGTGCTTGCCGTCTGCGGGATTCAGGCAGGTGCCGATCCAGGTGATCGGTGACATCTCGGTGCCGGGCGGGCACTCGTTCTGGCTGCCGCCACAGCAGGAGCAGAGGAATCCGTCGATGGCGCAATAGCGCCAGTAGTCGCAGGAGGCGGGATCGCCCGGGTCCGCCGGCATACCCGGTGCGCCGTCCGCGGCCGAGGCGCGAGCCACCGGCAGTAGCGGCAACGCTGCAGTGCCCACCAGCATGGATCCCAGCCCGCGCAGCACGCCACGGCGGGAGCTGTGCTGCGCCACGCGCCTTGCGCTGCCTTCCATCAGTTTGTCGAGCCAGTTCATCTGCCTGATCTCCCCACGTATTCTTGGATGGATGCCACCTTGCGCTCCTTGGCCTCGAACAGGCTGTCCAGGTGTTCGCGCGAGTTCACGATGCCGAGCGAGGCGATGCGCCCCTGCTCGTCGACAAGTACGCCGTAAGGCAGCTTTGACACACCGTAGCTGCGGCCCAGCACTTCCGATAACAGATACGGGTAGCCCTCGAGCCCGTGGCGGCGCACCAGCTCGGCGTGCAGCGTGGTGTCCCCGTCGCTGGCGAAGACCAGATCGAGCCAGTCGCGCTCCGCGCGCGCTGCGGAAAGCAGAGCGGGCAGCAGCGATTTGCAGAGCGGGCAATCGGGCGCGAGGAAAAACAGCAACTGGCTGCGGCCCGCTGCGGGGACGCCGGCCTCGAAGGTGCCGCCGTCCAGACGCGGTGCCGGGACCCGCGGAGCCTCCTGCCCCACGCCAAGTTTGCGGTTGAGCATCAGTGCGCCTGCAGGCGCAACGCGCTCGTAGAGAACGCCGATCTGCCGCACCAGCGCGAAGATCACCACCGCCATCACGAGCACCACGATCCACAGCAGCACGGAGGACACGAGCAGCGCCTGGTTCATCGCAGGCGCTCCAGCAACTGACGGTTGGCAAGCAGGCCGTTCACGCTGGCGTAAAGCAGCGCCACGACCGCGGCGCAAAAGAGCGCGAACAACCAGCCCGACCAGTGGGAGGGCACGGCCGGAGAGGCCGCAGCGACGAGGGCGGCGGCGACGAGAAGGGCGTTTCGCATGGGCAGCGCGACACTCAGGCGCTGCGACTGCCCCGTCCCTGCGCAGCCGCAGTCGATATCACGGCGCCCACGCAGGAGATTGACCGTGATCGCCACGCCATAGGCGCCGATGATCGCCGCAGCACAAAGCAAGGCCGGCACCCGGGCAAAGGGCAGGAGCAGGAGTACTGCGAGCGCCACCTCGAACACCGCGAGCGGCCGCGCGAGCAAGGCGCCCGCACCGTCCGGAAGCAAGCGGTAGTCGTCGATATGCGCCGCGGTGAGTGCCACGTCGCGCAACTTGCCGAGACCGGCGTCGAGCAGCACCCAACCGAGCAGCAGGACGAGGCCGAGCGCGATCACGGGATCCACCATGGGCAGTGTCACGTCTCAGGGTGCAGGGAAGACGAGGAACGGCGTCTCGGCGCCGAAATCTGCAAGCGTGCGGAGCCATTGGCCACTCAGCGCGTCGTAGACGTCCAGCACGAAGGCGCCCGTCTCGTTGTTGCCCACAGCGACCATCAGGGGCTTGTCGTCACGGGTAAGCATGATCGACATAGCCGGATGCTTCAGCGTGATACGCCGCTCGCGCTTCTTCGAGGCGGGGTCGAAAACCCAGGCCTCGGTGCCGGAATCCTGGTGCGAGGATTTCTCGCCCTTCACATGGAAGAGCATATAGATCCTGCCCGTGGAATCGGTGTCGAGGAACTGCCAGCCGCCAGGGCGCCAGCCGGCCTCGCGGTCTGCAGCGTCGAGCAGGGACCAGGGCTTGCCCGGCTTGGCAACGTCACCGCGGAAATCGACGGGCAACATCTGGCCACCAAAGGTCGGGAACCAGCCCATGCCGGCGTGCCGCGCGGGCTTCTCGAACAGCGGATCGGCCTCCACGTCCAGGGCCGGCTTGCCCCGCACTTCTTTCTTGAGCTTGCCGTTCTCGTCGAGTTGCACGCTGAAGAAAGCGCCGTCGGCGCAGAGCGAACTGAAGCCGCGCTTGCCAGTGGGGTACATGAGCGCGCAGCCGGGAATCGGCACCTCGGTGGCGATGGCGCGCTTCTCGAGATCCACCACCCAGACCGAACTGCCCGGGTTGAAATTGAACGACAGCGCGAAGCGGTCGTCTCCGATCACCTGCACGGCGTGCACCTGCGGCAAGCCGCTGAAACGCTTGCCGCCCGGCAAGACCACCTCGCCCGTCGGCGCCAGGGTGGACTGGTCGTAGATAGTGAAGACGTCGGTGCGCTCACCGCGCTGGCCGCGGGAATAGAAACTCTCCGAGACGTAGAGTTCCTTACGCGCACGCGAGGTCGCGAACCCGCCCATGAAGCCATGGTTGATCATGCCCTTGTACTGGGCTGCGCCGGTTTCGGCGTCCGCGTCGAGCACCACCACCTTGCCATCGCTCATGTGGAAGAACGCCCCGTCGTGGGCGAGGATCCAGTGCGGCGGATACGGCGCCGGCAGCGTGCGGATGATGCCGGTCTTTTCTGCGGGCAACTCGGCATGCACGAGCGCGGCTCCGAGCAGCAGGAGGCCGATCCACTTCTTCATGTCTGATTCCTCACGAAACCGGTTGAACCGAGCCTGACAGCGATAGTGCCGCGCTCAGGTCTTGTCGATGCTGATCACCTGGATGTCGGTGTACTCGGCGAGACCTTCCTCGCCGAACTCCACACCCATACCCGAGGACTTCACGCCGCCCATGGGTACATTCGGTGCGATGGCCGCGTGCTTGTTGACCCAGACCGTTCCACATTCGAGACGGGCCGCAACTGCAGCTGCCACCGTGAGATCCGTGGACCACACCGAGCCACTCAGCCCGAACTCGCTCGCGTTTGCGCGTGCAATCACTTCGTCCAGATCGCTGTAACGGATCACCGGAAGGACCGGGCCGAACTGCTCCTCGTCCACTAGGCGGGTGCCATCCGTGACATCGGCCACGACGGTGAGCGGATAGAAATTGCCCTGGCCTCCGGTGGGCGAACCGCCGCAGAGGATGCGCGCACCGTGCGCCTTGGCGTCTTCGACCAGCGCGTTCACCTTGTCGAACTGCATACGGTTCTGCAGCGGGCCCATCATGCTCGACTCGTCCAGACCGTTGCCCACGGGCGTGGCCTGCGCGATGCCGGCAAGCGCCTGGCACATCGGCTCGTAGAGGCTGTCGTGAACGTAGAGGCGCTTGATGGCCGCGCATGTCTGCCCGGAGTTGATGAAGGCACCGCCGAAGATCTTGGGCGCCATGGCCGCCACATCGGCGCCCGGCAGCACGATGGCGGCGTCGTTGCCGCCGAGTTCAAGCGTCAGGCGCTTGAGGTTGCCTGCCGCGCTCGCCATCACCTTCTTACCGGTGGCGCAGGAGCCGGTGAACACGATCTTCTTGATGCCGGGGTGTTCGGTCATCCACTGCCCGAGCTCATCGGGGCCGGTTACCGCGTTCAGCACGCCGGGCGGCAGCACCTCGTTGATGAGCTCCACCATGCGCAGCGTCCCGAGGGGCGTGTAGGGAGAGGGCTTGATCACCACGGTGTTGCCGGTGCGGATTGCGGGCACCACATGCCAGATCGCGATCATCAGCGGCCAGTTCCAGGGCGTGATGGAGCCCTCCACGCCGAGCGGGCGGCGGTGGATCTCGACACGGCTCTGCGGGGTGTCTTCCAGCACCTTGACCGGCAGTTCAAAGGAGGCCTGTGCACCCGCCCAGGCCATGCAGGCACCGAGCTCGAACTCCGAACCCATGCCCTTCAGAGGTTTGCCCTGCTCCATCGTGAGCAGCCGCGAGAGCTCGCCCGCGTGTGCCTGCAACACGCCCACGATATCGAGGCAGGCCTGCTTGCGCCGCGCCTCGGGCTCCTTGCTCCACGTGGCGAAGGCGCGTTCGGCCGCAGCAACAGCCTGATCGAGTTGTTCGCGCGTGGCGACGGGCGCCCGGCCCACCACCTCGCCAGTGGCGGGATTCGGTACGGCGAATGAGGCGAGCGTAGGGACTTTGTGGTTGTCGATGATCAGGCCGTAATCAGGCGTGGGCAGGCACTCCGGGTTTCAGCCTCGAAGACTATCAGGGCCGGCGCCGCAATGGCCGGTCTGACAGTGAACAGTCGCTTGAATCTGCGCGAAGTTTTGCCTTTGCCCGGAAGAAACTCAATCGCCCGCGCAGATCCCGATCACTACGCGCACGATCATGACCGGCTTTTTGAGGCACAAAAGAAAACGCCCGCGGGGTTAGCCGCGGGCGTTCGGGTGGCCACGAGGGCCACCTCGGACCACAGGGATCAGAAGCTCTGGGTGAACTTCAGGCCGATGGTACGGGGACGTGCCGGAATCCCGTAGATCTGCTGTCCGCAGACCGCCGGGGCGCACTGCGAGGTGATCGACAGGGGGGTGTCCTCGTTGGTCACGTTCTTCACGAACAACTCGACTTCGTAGCTCTCCTTCGCCAGACCTGCGGTGAGGTCGATGAAGGTGTTTTCCTTGAACTCGGGGTAGTAGAGCTCCATGTCGCGGATGTTCAGGCTCGAGTTGCGCTTGCCCTGATAGGCCAGCGTGGCCTGCAGGTGGCCCTCGAACTCACCCACGGGCACGGTGTAGCGAGCCGTCAGGTTGCCTTTGAACTTGGCCGTGAGGGGGAGTTGCTCGCCCTCGTCAGCCCAGTTGGCGCTCTCACCCGGACCGCCGATCACGCCGTCGCCGTTGATGTCGGCCGGCGATTGGCAACCGGGGCAGTAGTCGTCCTTGATCTCGCTGTCGTAGTAGGCCCAGGAGGCCACCAGTGTCAGGTTCTCGGTGGCAGCCCAAAGAACGTCCATCTCCGTGCCGAGGATCTCTGCCGTCGGGCCGTTCACGTTCTGCGTTATGCCGTTGGCGCCCTGGAAGCCGACCTGGAAGTCTTTCCATTCCTCGAAGAACACCGCGCCGTTGAATTGCACGCTGTTGTCGAACCACTGCGTCTTCCAACCCATTTCCCAGTTGGTGAGGAAGTCCGACACGTACTCGCCGGCGAAGGGGTTGCGGTTGATGCCGCCGGGCCGGTAGCCCTCGGACCAGGTGCCGTACACCATGTCGTCGTCGTTGATCTTGTAGCTCAGGTTGACCATGAAGATGTGGTCGCTTTCCTTGATGCCCTTGTCGACGTTTTTGCACGGAGCGTCGTCGTAGTCAGCCTGCGAGGGGCAGCGCCACTCACCGTTGCCCGACCAGCCCTGACCCCAGGACACGAATGCGCCGTCACCACCGTTGGCAGGATCACCCGGCTCGTTGACATCCGACGGGCGGCTGCCCGGCACACGGCTGCGGTTGAAGCCCAGACCGAAGCCGAAGAAGCCGTCGATGGTCGTCTCTGGCTTGAAGTAACGCGCGCCGACCTTGAGTTCGAGATCGTCGGTGATGTCGAAGGCCAACTGGCCGAAGACGGCCTCGTCGGTGTCCTTACGATCCATGTTGTTCAGGTAGACGATGTCGTTGAAGTTGGCGTTGGTGCCTTCGAGGTAGTTCATTTCCATGGTCGAGGACAGGCCGTCGACCTTCCACTTCTGCTCGAAGTTGTGCAGCGAGTCCATCACGAACACGCCCAACATGCCGCGGACGCGCTTGTCTTCCGGGCTGCTGATGCGCAGTTCGTGCGTCTTGCGATCGTAGTCGTCGTTGTTGCCGTAGCGGGCGCCGGGCCAGATGCGGTCGGCGGTGTCACCGGGGAAGTTGCCTTCCGAGATGTGCAGGGCCGCGAAGTAACCGCTGGTGTAGGCGACGTCGTAGAAGTAGGAGTAGTCGGAGTAATCGAAGGAGCTGTTCAGGTTCCGGTTCAGGTACGAGCCCGCGTACACGAGGTCGAACATGCCCACCTTGCCTTCGATGGTGAGGCCAGCCTGGTAGAAGTTGTCGTCGACGAACTCCTCCTGGATGTGGGAAACCTGCTGGTCTCCCTCACTGCCGGCGAAGCCGCTCAGATCTTCGCCGAAAGCGCCTTCGGCGGACTGCTTCTGCGCGATCAGGGAGCCGGTAACGGTCCAGTCGTCGTTCAGGTCGACGCGAAGGGACGCGCGGCCGCCCTCGGTATCAACCGTGTTGTAGTTGTCCTTGGCGAATTTGCTGTTGTTGACGGTGATATCATCCGCCGTGTAAGGGATGGTGTTCCCGTCTTCGTCCTCAGTGTTCAATTGGCCCGGATACGTGCGGCTGCGCGTCACGTTGTCGATGTAGCCCGCGTCCTTGCGCTTCCAGCCCACGATACGCACCGCGGCCTTCTCGCTCAGCGGGATGTTGACGTAACCCTCGCCGATGTAACCCATGTCATCGCCATCGACCTGGTTGCCTTCCAGCGAGTAGCTGGCCGAGAACTCGCTCGGATCGGGCTTGTTGGTGATAACGCGGATCGTGCCCGACTGCGAGCTTGCGCCGTAGAGGGTGCCCTGCGGGCCTGCAAGGGCCTCGACACGGGCGATGTCGTACATGTGGATGTCGAGGTTGCCCTGCACTGTGGTGATGGGCATTTCGTCCAGGTACTGGCCCACGCTCGGCTGCGAGAGGGTAGCCTGGCCGTCACCGCCGGTGGTCACACCGCGGAAGTAGACATTGGTGAAACCGACACCCGCCAGCGAAGGCGAGGTGGACACCGCAGGAAGCATCTTGGCGAAGTCGTCGAAGCTGTTGATGTTCAGCTGTTCGATGGTCTTGGTGCTCAGCGTCTGGATGCTGATCGGCACGTCCTGCATGTTCTCGGACCGCTTCTGGGCGGTTACCAGCACTTCCTCGATCTCTTGAGAGAGAACCGGCAGGGCTTGGGACATGAGCAGGATGGCTGCGGCCAGGGGCGCGCGCGTGAAACGGGCCTGGGCGCGTTTGGATGCTTTTGTAGGCATCTTCAGTCTCCTAAGTGGCTTGGGTTGTGTGGTCCGCACAAGGCAGGGAACGGGCACATTTGGAGCCTACCATGCCAAGACACGCTGTCCATCCAAGGGCCCGGGGCTAAAACCGGAATTTTTCTCGCCCTCGGCCGCCCCCCTTTGGTGCGGATGACTCAGGCGGGCGGCGGGGCCGGGTAGTGCTCCAAGACCGGCCCCAGCGACTGCTCCAGAGGGCCAAGCCAGGGAGCGTAATGTCGCCACTGGTCAACAGACTCGCTGTAGATGGGGCGGCGCACCTGCTCGGAGCTGGCGGTGCGTACCGGCCGGTCGTTCTCGAAGAAACGCAGGCAGCCCTCCTCGAAGGGCAGACCGCAGTAATCGAGCAAGCGCCGCACCTCGGCTTCGGTGTCAGCAACCATCTCTTCGTAGATGACACGATGGACCCGCCCGGGGAGCACTGCGTCGAAATGGGCCATCAGCCGCACATAGTCCCGATAGTAGTGCCCCATGTCCTCCAGGCTGTAGCTGAAGTTCTGGCCGCGGGCGTAGTGCTGCTTGAAGTTCGAGAAACAGCAGGCCATGGGGTGACGACGGGTGTCGATGATCCTGGCGCGCGGCAACATCAGATGGATGAGCCCTGCGTGGAGGAAGTTGTTCGGCATCTTGTCGATGAAGAAAGGCGCCGCGGTCTTGCGGTGAATGCGGCAGCGGTCGAGGTAGTCCTCGCCCAAGGCGCGTAGCTCCTCGGGCCCCATCGCCGCCAGTACCCGGTTGTAGCCCTCGGTGTCGTCACCGTCGGAGCGTTCCCGCAGTATCCGGGCCATCGAGATGATCTCGGGCAACTCCGTGGTGCCCTCGACCTGCGAGTGGCTGGAGAGGATCTGCTCTACCAGTGTGGAGCCGGAGCGCGGCATCCCGACCACAAAGATCGGCGCCGCGGAATCACAGCCCTGCCCTGCCCGCTCAGCGAAGAATCCGGCCGTGAAATCCCTCCGGAAGCGCTCTATGCGGCCGGAGTTCAACGCCGGGTCGTAATCCACCGTGGCGTGGTGAAGGGCGTTGGCCTGGGCATAGTGCCGGAACGAGGCTTCCCACTCGGCCGCGTCTTCGAGCGCCTTGCCCATGGCGAAGTCGAAATGCAGGCGATCGGTGTCATCGAGATCGGGTCGTGCCAACTGCGCCCGCATCGCCGTCATGTCGGCCTCGGTGAAACGGAAGGTCTTCATGTTGGCGAGGCTCCACCAGGCCTCGCCCAGGGAGGGCTCGCGGGCGATGGTCTCGCGGTAGGCGCGGATGCAGTCCTCGGTGCGGCCTTCGGTCTTCAGCACATGGCCGTAGCTCATCCAGACCTTGGCGTTGGAGGGGTACTCCTCCAGCAATTCCTTGTAGAGAGCGCTGGAGCGGGCGTACTCCCCTACCCGTCCGAGGATCACGGCGAGCAGGTTGCGATAACCGGGGTTGCGTGGCGAGCGGGCCAGCAGCATCTCGGTCTCGAGCAGTGCGGCGGCGGACTGGTTCTGGCGGTGCAGCAGCACGGCATAGTTGTGGCGCGCGGCCTCGAAGCCTGGCGCGAGCTCCAGGCAGCGCTCCAGAAGTTTCTGCGCTTCGGCCGGGCGCCCTACCCGCACTGCCAGCTCGGCGAACATGCGGATCGCAGCGACGTCCGTTGGCTTTTCCTTCAGGTGCGCCCGGAGCAGGGCCTCTGCCTTGGGAACATCGTTGACCAGCATGGCGTTCGCGGCATCGAGGAGGCGGGGATCGCGGGTAGAGGCCTTGATATGCCGGGCGTAGGCCACATCTGCGGCCTGCGTATCGCCGCTTGCCATCAGGTGATCGGCCAGCAGGCGCCAGGCCTCGGGATGGTCGGGCTTGAGTGCCAGGGCCCGGCGCAGCGCAGCGATGGCCTGGTCTCCCTGACCCGCCTGCCCAAGCGCCAGACCCAGTTCCACCTGCGCGGCGGCCCAGCGTGGCTGCCGCGCGGCCAGCGATTCGATCAGCGGGAGCGCACCCGCGGTGTCGCCAGCGTGCCGACGCGCCTGTGCCTGCAGGAGTTCGGCAGGAGGGTGGCCAGGCACCGCCTCGAGGATGGCCAGCGCCTGTTCCTCGGCGAGAGCCGGATCCTCCTTCAGCAGGGAGACGGCATGCCGCATCGCCTCTTCGAGAGTGCCCACGCCATCGGCATCCAGGCTCATGTGAAAACCTCCGGCGGGACCAGTGATGGCGGGTAGATGCGCGGGCGATGGTGGCATCGCTTCCCGGAGCCTGCAAAGCCGACGCGCGGAATTCCTGCCGTCATCACAGGCGCAACACCAGCAGCCCTGCCACCACCACCGCGGTGGCCAGCAGCCGGGTGACGCCGAGCCGCTCTCCGAGAAACGCCGCGCCGATCAGTGCGGCAAAGACCACCGAAGTCTCTCGGAGCGCAGCCACCAGCGCCACGGGAGCGCGGGTCATGGCCCACAGAGCGACCCCGTAGGACACCAGCGAGCAGGCGCCGCCCAGCAGGACCCGGGGGGCGTGGCGCGCGGCATAGCGGCCCAGTTCCGCACCGCGCCTGCGCCACGCCGCGCCGAACACCACCAGGCCCGAGGCCACGAAGAACCACAGCGCATAGGCAACAGGTGCGCCGGATGCACGTACACCCCGGGCGTCGATCAGCGTGTAGGTGGCGATGATGGCGGCATTCAGCAGGGCCGCCGCCAGTGAACGTCGCAGAGCGTCGGGCGATGAAGGCCGCGCTCCCAGTGCGAGCCCAAGGATGCCGCCTGTCACCAGGGCAGCACCCGCGGCTTCGGCGGGCGGCAAGCGCTCGCCGAGCAGCACGACGCCAGCAAGCGCGACCAGCACCGGCCCGCCGCCGCGCATGACCGGATAGGCGAAGGACATCTCCCCCCAGTGATACGCCGCAGCAAGGGATCGGTAGTAGCCGATATGCACCAGCATCGACGCCCCCATCCAGGGCAGCGATGCCGCGTCAGGAACGGGAAACCAGGGCGCAAGACACAGGGCGAGAAGGCCCGCACCCGCAGCGATGGAACTGCTGTCGAGATCCTTGTCGGGCGAGCCCTTCAGCAGGGCATTCCAGCAGGCGTGCAGCAAGGCCGCCCCGAGCACGGCAAAGGTGACGGACAGACTCATGTCCATGGCGCCCGCCCCTGCGTCGCCTCAGCCGTGGCCGGGGCGGCAGGCGTACAGATGCGCGAGGTGTTCGTCGGCATCACGGTAGCCGCGCCCCATCGTCACCACCGCTGCGTGGGTGCCGCCAGCATCACGCCAACGCGCCATCGCAAGGCGTGCATCCGGCACCGAGAGCCCGGCGCCGGTGGCATCCTGCAGCATGTACTCCGCGCCGAACGCGGCAGGGTCCCGGCCCTCCTGGACCAGCAACTGCTGCAGCCGGCTCCAGCCCCCGAGCGCGCCTTCAAGCGGGCCGGCGAAAATGAAACCGTCGGCCAAGCGGGCCGCCCGGCGGAACGCAGGCTCCGTGAAACCGCCGCACCAGATCGGCACCGGCTCGGCGGGTCGCGGCAGGATGTTGCCCCGCTCGATGCGATCGAAACGCCCGGAGAAGCTGAGCAGCGGCTCCTGCCACAGGCGCCGCAGAAAACCCATCTGCTCGGTCAAACGCGCCCCCCGGTCTGCAAAGGACTGGCCGAGCGCTGTGTATTCGACGTGATTCCACCCGGTACCCACACCGAGGCGCAGACGCCCGCCCGACAGCAAAGCGACCTCCGCCGCCTGCTTGGCAAGCAGCACCGTCTGGCGCTGCGGCAGGATCATGACGCCCGTGGCAAAACCCAGCGTGCGGGTGATGCCGGACAGATAGGCAAACGCGATGAGCGGCTCGTGAAAAGGGTGGTGGTCGGTGTAGGGGCCCTGATTCCAGAGCGGCGGATCACGATCGGCGTGCTCGGCCCCGACGACGTGGTCGTACATCAGCAGGTAATCGAAACCGAGCGACTCGACCTGCCGGCCGATCAGATCGAGCGCGCGCGGGTCGCCGCCGAGTTCGGTCTGCGGATAGACCGCTCCCACTGCCAGATCTGTCATGACCTGCCCTCCACCCGATTCACCCAGCGGAACACATCATCCGGACGCCCCTCGAGCCAGGCGGCGATATTGCCCGCGGAAATCCTCGCCAGCTCGGTCATGGCGGTGTCGGAATAAAACGCCACGTGGGGCGTGAGCAGCACATCGGGTCTGCCCGCGAGCGGATGCCGGGCGAGATCCGGAGAATCCGTCGCGAGCACGTCGAGTCCCGCGCCTGCGAGCGCTCCCGCATCGAGCGCCTCGACGAGCGCCGCCTCGTCCACCAACCCGCCACGCGCCACGTTCAACAGAAGCGGCCGGCGGCGCATGCAGGCGAAAGCGGCACGGTCGAGCATGCCGCGGCTCTGCGGGCCAAGGTTGCAGTGCAGGCTGACGATGTCGGCGCTCGCGTAAAGCTCATCGAGCGGGAGCAAACGAACGCCCCGCGCGCTCGCCAGTGCGGGATCGATCACCGGATCGTGCGCGACCACCACGAGGCCGAATCCCTGCGCACGCCGGGCCACGGCCTGCCCGATGCGCCCGAAACCCACAAGGCCGAGCGTCTGGCCCGAGAGCCGGCGAAGACCCCTCACGAGATTCCAGCGGAAGTCGTGCGCCACCTGGACCTGCTGGTGGTACTCGAGCAACCGTCGATTGAGCGCCAGCAGCAGCGCGAGCGTGTGGTCGGCCACTTCCTCTGTGCAGTACTCCCCGACCGCGGCCACCGGGATGCCGAGCCTGGCGGCGGCAGCGATATCCACGCTGTCGAAACCCGTGCCAGCCACCGAGATCATCGGGCGCGCGCCCAGAGCGGCGAGCACCTCTGCGGTGAAGGGCACGTAGTCGGTGAGGATGGCATCAACGCCGCGGCAGGCCTCGAGCAGTGCCGCCACATCGCCGTGGTGAACGTAACGCCGGACGCCCGCGCCGTCAGGGAGCGCACGTTGCTCGATACTGATGTCGCGGCCGTCGGCCTCGGGCATCTCGGCGAAGAGGATCAGGGCACCATCAGCGCTCGGTGTCATGGGCGTTTCCGTGGGTACAGGGCTGTCTGCAGCGGCGCGCCATGCAATCACAGCGCAGCGGGCTTTCCAAGCCCGCGAACCCGACCCGCAGTTACACGCGGCGGAGCGAGCGTCGCACCCACCACTTGCCGGCTTCCAGCACCGGCGCCACCGTAAGCGCCGTGCCCGCAGCGATGGCCCAGTCGTGCGGGGCGAGCGGCGCCAAGCTGAACAGTGCCCGCAGCGGCGCGAAACTCACGATGCTCACCAGCATGAGCAATTCCCAGCCCACCGCGAGATTGAGCCAGCGATTGGCGAAGGGTCGCAGCAGCACAGACTCGCGGTCCGAGCGGAAACCGTAGGCTTTCACAAGTTCGATCAGCACCAGCGAGACGAAGCACATCGTCATGGCGTGCGTCAGACCGCCACCGTCCTGCAAAGACCAGGCGAACAGCGTGGCGTTCACCAGCGTCGACCAGCCTCCCCCCAGCAGCATCAAGCCCACCACCGTCGGCGTGAACACGCCGCCGCGGGGATCGCGCGGCGGGCGGCTCATCAAACCGGGCTCGGGGGGATCCACCGCTAGCGCCATCGCGGGCAAGCCGTCAGTAGCGAGATTGACGTACAGCAGTTGCACCGCCGCGAGGGGCAGAGGCAGACCGGCGATCGTTGCCACCGCCATCAGGCCGATTTCGCCGATGTTCGAGGACAACAGGTACATCAGGTACTTGCGGATGTTGTCGAAAACGCCCCGCCCCTCCTCCACCGCAGCCACGATGGAAGCGAAGTTGTCATCCGTGAGTGTCATCGCCGCCGCTTCGCGGCTCACATCAGTTCCGGATATGCCCATGGCGATGCCGATGTCGGCTTGCTTGAGCGCAGGGGCATCGTTCACGCCGTCGCCGGTCATCGCAACGATGGCGCCGGTCGCCTGCCAGGCCTGCGCGATACGCAGCTTCTGTGCGGGAGACACTCGGGCGAAGACAGCAGTGTCCCGCACGGCCTGTGCCATGGCGACATCGTCCATCGCATCGAGCACGCGCCCCTCCAGCACCGACGCCGCTCCGGGCAGGCCAAGCTCCATCGCGACGGCGCGCGCCGTGACCGGATGATCCCCGGTGATCATGACCACACGAATGCCTGCTGCAGCCGCGCGCTCAAGCGCCTGCCGCGCCTCGGGCCGCGGAGGATCGCTGAGGCCTGCAAAGCCCAGGAACTCGAGCCCCTCCGGCAGCACGTCGGCCTTGTCGCAGGAAACCGTCGCCACCGCGAGCACCCGCAAGGCCTCCCCCGCCATCTCCTGCGCCACCACGAGCAGCCGCTCGCGGGCCGCGGCATCGAGCACGACCGAACCCGTATCGAGGCGCTGGTGCGTACAGGCCGTGAGCACTGCCTCCGGCGAGCCCTTCATGCAGGCGAGGAACCCGGCACCGTCTGCGTGGATGGTCGCCATCCGACGCGTCTCGGGACTGAAAGGATCCTCGTGCGTACGCGGGAACTGCGCGTCGAGTGCCTCACGCCACAGCCCCGCCTTGGCTGCTGCCACCAGCAGGGCACCCTCGGTCGGATCGCCATGGATGATCCACGCCCGTGAATCGCCCTCTTGCAGCAGGTGCGCATCGTTCACGAGGCACCCGGCACGCAGCAGATCCGCGAGCACGCCCTGCACCGCAAACGGGGTGCCGGGTTCCGCGCTGAAACCGCCCTCAGGGGCATAGCCCGCACCCGCAACGGCGATATCGCGCCCGGAGCAATGGACGCGCCGCACCGTCATTTCGTCGCGCGTCAGCGTGCCGGTCTTGTCGGTCAGGATCACCGAGGTGCTGCCAAGCGTCTCCACCGCCGTGAGACGGCGCACCAGCGCATGCCGCCGGACCATGCGCTGCACACCCACCGCCAGAGACACCGTCACAACGGCGGGCAAGGCCTCCGGCACCACCGCAACCGCAAGCGCAACGGCAAAGAGCAGCGTCTCCAGAAGCGGCAGGCCGCGCAGGTATCCGGCAACGGCGATCAGCACGATCACCACCAGTGCCGCGCGCCCGAGAATCACGCCAAGGTGATCCAGATTGCGTTGCAGGGGCGTGGGCCCTGCGCCAACAGTGCCGAGCAGGCCGGCGATACGACCGAACTCGGTCTGCATGCCCGTGGCAACCACCACCGCCTCGCCGCGCCCGCCGGCCACGGTCGTACCGGCGTGCACCATGTTCGTCCGATCTGCCGTCGGCAACGCACCGGCTCCCAACGCTGCCGCCTGCTTTTCTGCCGGCAGGGACTCGCCGGTGAGAGCGGCCTCGACGGTCCGCAGATTGACGGCGATCAACAGCCTCGCGTCGGCGGGAACGCGATCTCCCGCACCCAGCAGGATCAGGTCACCGCTAACGAGTTCGCGGGCAGGCACGCGGCGCGGAACACCGCCGCGCATCACGTTGGCCGCAGGTGCCGCGAGCCTGCCCAGTGCCTCAAGTGCCCGCTCGGCACGGAACTCCTGCCAGAAGCCCAGAACCACCGCGAACAGCACGATCACGAGGATCACGACCGACTCGACGGTATGACCTAGAACCCCGGAAAGCAGCGCTGCACCGAGCAGGATCAGCACCAGTGTGTTGCGCAACTGCGCGAGGAGCACGACGACCCATGACGCCGACGTTGCGGCGGCAAGCTCGTTCGGGCCGAAGAGCTCCAGACGGCGCGCGGCCTCGGCGGCATCCAGGCCGCCGGGACTCGTGCCTGCCCGCACACGCACCGCGTCCGAAGCCAGCGCATGCCAGGGAAGATCCCGATCACTGTCCCGTTGCCCGGGTGCGTCCTGCACGTGCAATCCCCGCCTTAATTCTGCGATGTGGTGCTAACCTTAGCCGCACGGGGGCGCCATTCGCCCCCCTGGAAATCAAACATCGTGAAGATAAGTTCCCCTACCCGTACTGCGGGCGCGGACACCTTTGGCCCCAAATGGCTTCCCGCCGTGGGGGCGCTGCGCGGCTACCGTGCACAGGACGCTCGCGCCGACCTCATCGCCGGCATCACCGTTGCCACCATCGCCGTGCCGCAGGCAATGGCGTATGCGATGGTCGCGGGCATCCCGGCCGAGTACGGCCTGTACACCGCGATCGTGATGACCGCCATCGGCGCGCTCTTCGATTCCTCGCGCCAGCTGATTAACGGCCCGACCAACGCGATCTCCATCGCAGTGCTGAGCGTGGTCGCAGCGATCGACGCACCGGATGCCCGGCTCGCGGCGATCATCAGTCTTACGCTGCTGATCGGCCTGATCCAGCTCGGCATCACGTTGCTGCGGCTCGGGGACCTCACGCGGTTCGTCTCGCACTCCGTGATCGTGGGCTTCACCCTGGGTGCCGGAAGCCTGCTGGTGATCGATCAGATGAAGAACCTCTTCGGCATGAAGGCCATGGGTGGCGCCCACGACCACCTTCTGCTGCGATTCTGGCTCTCGATGACCGAGGGCGGAGGGCCACATCTGGCCACCACCGCCATAGGCCTCGGCTCGATCGCACTGGTGCTCGCACTGCGGTGGCTCAAACGCAAGTTCGCGATGCCCTTGCTACCGGACCTTCTCATCACGGTGTGCGTCATGTCTGCGCTGGTGGCGTGGATGGATCTCGGCAATGCGGGTGTTCGCGTGGTGGGTGCCATCCCTGCCGCTTTGCCAACCCCTGCTCTGCCGTCGATAGATCCCGCTTTCTTCCGCGAACACGCCTCGGGCGCCTTCGCCATCGCCCTGCTCGGCCTGCTCGAGGCGATCTCCATGGCCAAGGCCATCGCCGCCAAGACGGGGCAGCGCCTCGACATGAACCAGCAGTGCCTGAGCGAATCCGTGGCAAACCTGGGCGGCAGCCTGTTCCAGTGCATGCCGGGCTCGGGATCCCTCACGCGATCAGCTATCAACCAGCAGGCAGGCTCCGTGAGCCAGTGGTCGGGGATAGTCTCTGCGGCAGGGGTTGCCGCGATCATGCTGGTCTTTGCACCTTACGCGCAGTATCTGCCGCGCTCGGCGCTCGCCGGGATCCTGCTGGTCGCCTCTTACGGAATGGTCGACTGGAACTCCCTTCGCTACCACTGGCGGGCCACCCAGTTCGACGCTGCCATCGTGATCACCACCGCACTGTGCGCGGTGCTGATATCCATCGAGTTCTGCGTGATCGTGGGCGTGTTCATGTCCTTCGTGCTCACCGTGCCACGTGCCGGGCGCATGCTCCTCAGCGAATTCGTCATCAGCCCTGAGGGCCGGCTCCACGAGCGACTGCGCGAGGACAAACCCTGCCCCAGACTTCTGATCTTCGGCCTGGAGGGAGAATTCTTCTTCGGCGCAGCCTCGGCGCTGGAACAGCATTTCGATGTGATCGAGAGCCGGCTCACGCCCGAGACAGAGGTGGTGGTGCTGCGCCTGAAGCGGGTGCGCAACCCGGACGCCGTGGCGCTCAGCGAACTCGAGAAATTCGTCGGAACCTTGCGCGCGCGCGGCGTGCACGTGCTGCTCTGCGGCGTAAGCCAGAATTTCCGGGGCATCCTCGATCGCACCGGCGCCATGGAGCGGCTTCGCGACCAGATATTCCTCGAACAGCCCGTGCGCCAGACCAGCACAGCCAAGGCGGTGCAACACGCCTACACACTGCTGAAGGGACGCTGCGAACACTGCCCGTGGCAGGCTCCGGGCACGGCGCCGGATGCGGAACGGGTGGCCTGAGGGCTATCAGTCAGCCGCGTCAAGGCGCTCGGCGAGCACGTCAAGCGCACGCATGAGTTCGCGATAGCCGCCTGCATCAAGGCCTGCGAGCAAATCCTTTTCCCACGCAAGGGCGAGCGGAACGATCTGCCGGTATAGCGTCTCGCCCGCTGGCGAGAGTCGCAAGCGGTACGCACGCTTGTCGCCCTCGTCGCGTCGGGTCAAAAGGCAGCGCTTGGCGCGCAGATCCTTTATGCCCCGGGTGACGCGGGCACGGTCCATGGAGGTCTGGGAAGCGATTTCAGAGGGACTGAGTTCGCCTTTTTCCGCGAGATTCGCAAGTATTCGCCACTCCGGCACGCTGACGCCGAACTCCTCCCGGTAGATCGACGACAGCGCCTGACTGATACGCTGCGAGAGGCTCACCAGCCGATACGGCAGGAACGCGTCCAGGACCAGCGAAGAGCGCGCTCGCCTAGGCACGCCTTGCACTCCCCTCGCCCGCAAACAGCAGCAGATAACCCGCCAGCGAGCACAGCGCGGCACCGCTCATGATGATCCCCGTGGGCAGAAGCGTCCCGTCATAGGTGTGGCCCACCAGCCAGCCACTGCCCGAGGCCATGGCCGTCTGCACGAAACCGAACACCGCCGAGGCGCCACCCGCGCTCATGGGGAACTCCGATATCGCACCCATCTGCGAATTGGACAGGCACAGCCCGCCCCCCAGAAAGGAGCAGAACACGCCGAGCAGCACGCCAGGGAGAGAGGGCTCGACCCACAGACCCTGGGCCAGCAGCCACAGAGCACCGCCGAGAGCCGCCATCACGCCAAGTGCGAGCGTTCTTTGCACGCCGAGGCGCGGCACGATGCGCGCGCTCGCGAAGGCGCCGCCCATGTAGCCGGTCACCACCAGCATGAAGGTGTAACCGAAATGCGTTGCAGGCACGCCCAGCAGATCGATCACGATCCACGAGGCGCTCGAAATCCAGGTGAACGCCGCCGCGAAGGCGGAGCCACCGCAGAGCACGAAACCCAGGAATCGACGCTGCGAGAGGCAGGTACCGAACTGCGCCAGCACCCGTCCGAACGCCAGCGGCGCACTGCCGATGGAGGGGCAGGTCTCACGAAGGCTGCGCAATCCGGTAAGCGTGAGCAGCCCGAAAAGCAGCAGCAAGCCGAACTGCGAGCGCCAGTCGAACCAGTACAGAAGCCAGCTGCCCAGCACCGGTGCCAGCAAAGGCACCACAGCCATCGCACCCGCCAGTTGGGACATGAAGCGCGCCGCATCCGCCCCCTGGAAGCGATCACGCACGATGGCACGCGCAATCACAGGTCCCGAGGACGCCGCGAAACCCTGCACCATCCGCGCCGCGAGCAGCAGGCCGATGCCCGGCGCGAGCATGCAGGCAAGCGCGCCCGCGCTGTACAGCGTGAGGCCCACTGCCGCCACAGGCTTGCGTCCGTAGTGATCCGACAGCGGCCCGAACACCAGTTGCCCCACGGCAAAGGCCGCCATGAAGACACTCAGGGTGAGCTGCGCCTCGGCAGGTCCGACACGGAGATCCGCGGCAAGCTGCGGAATTCCCGAAAGGTAGAGATCGGTAGAGACGGCAGCGCACGCCACCAGTGCGATCAGCACTGCCCTCGCGACCAGCGACGGAGCTTCGTCCTGTTCCACACCAGCTGCCATTCGACCACCCCGGCCACCGTACCCGCGCATCCTACCGTCCGGCGGGCAGTCGAATCCACGCGATCCGGGGTTGCGGGAGGCGCGGGCACGCGGTGATACTGATTTCGTACGAAACTTGTTTGATCGCAACCGCTGCCCGGAGGCCGTCGTGAAAGAGTGGATCCCCTTCGTGAAGTCCGAGGGCGTCGCAACGCGTCAGGCGCACTGCGACCTGCCCGAAGGCACCTACGAGCGCGAGATCGGCCGGGAAGGCTTTTTCGGTCCGGCCACGCAACTGCACCACCGCAACCCGCCCACCGGCTGGCTGCGCTTCGAGGGTCCGCTGCGCCCCAGGGCCTATGACCTGAACAAATCGAGGCGCGGCGTGGCTTCGCCCTGGCACGCACCCGTCATCCTTGAAAATGCCGCCTGCCAGATCCGCATCTGGCACACCTCGGGCAGCATGGATCACCTGGCGCGCAATGCCGATGGCGACCAGGTGCTCTTCGTGCACGAGGGCAGCGGAGATCTGTTCTGCGACTATGGCCACATCCCGTTCCGCGACGGTGACTACCTCGTCCTTCCGCGCGGCACACAGTGGCGCGTGGAATGTGCGGGCGAAGCCTCCTTCCTGATGATCGAAGCCACCAACGACGCATTCGGCCTGCCCAGAAAAGGGCTCGTGGGCCCGCAGGCGATATTCGACCCGGGCGTGCTCGATACACCGGCCATCAACGAGCACTTCCGCGCCCAGTACCACGAGAGGGAAACCACCACCGTGGTGAAGCGGCGCAACGCCCTCACCGCCATCACGTATCCGCACAATCCGCTCGATGCCATCGGCTGGCACGGGGATCTCGCGCCCGTGCGGCTCAACTGGCGCGACATCCGCCCGCTGATGTCCGCGCGCTATCACGTGCCGCCATCGGCACACACCACCTTCCTCGCCGGCAGGCTCGTGATCTGCACGTTCTGCCCGCGGCCCATCGAATCCGATCCGGGTGCGCTGAAGCTCCCCTACTTCCATTCGAACGACGACTACGACGAATTCCTCTTCTACCACCGCGGCCAGTTCTTCAGCCGCGACAACATCCACCCCGGCATGTCGACCTGGCACCCGAGCGGCTTCCCGCACGGCCCGCATCCCAAGGCCTACGAGACCGCCATGAAGCACGCCCGCAAGGAGACCGACGAAGTGGCCGTGATGGTCGATACCCGTGACTTCCTCGATGCAGCCGAAATCGAGCCCGGCGTGGAGTTCGAGGCTTACGCCAACTCCTGGACGCGCAAGGACTGAGTCCCGGACATGATGAAGACATACACCTACCAG
Source organism: uncultured Gammaproteobacteria bacterium (assembly GCA_903928015.1). GTDB lineage: Bacteria > Pseudomonadota > Gammaproteobacteria > Pseudomonadales > UBA5518 > UBA5518. The sequence continues at coordinate 78,270 of CAIYPF010000056.1, forward strand.
ACGCTCCCGGCAGAGCCGCTGGCCGATCGCAAGAGCCGCCGCCCCGTAGTGGTGGCGGGCGCGGGGCCGGTCGGGCTCACGATGGCGCTGGATCTGGCGGTGCGCGGCATTCCCGTGCTGGTGCTGGACGACAACAACACGGTGAGCGTGGGCTCGCGAGGGCTCTGCTACGCCAAGCGGCCACTCGAGATCTTCGATCGCCTGGGCTGCGCCGCGCCCATGCTGGAGAAAGGCGTGAGCTGGAAGATCGGCAAGATCTTCCGCGACACGGAACTCGTCTACCAGTTCGATCTGCTGCCCGAACCCGGGCACCAGATGCCTGCCTTCATCAACCTCCAGCAATACCATCTGGAGGACATGCTGATCGCGCGTGCCCGCGAACTCGGCGAAGGGCTGCAACTCCACTGGAAGCACAAAGTGGTGTCGGTGCAGGACGCGGGGGACCATCTGCGTCTCGGCGTCGAGGCGCCCGATGGCCTGTTCACGCTGGAGGCCGAATGGCTGATCGCCTGCGACGGCGCAGGAAGCCCGATCCGCGAAATGCTCGGCGTGCCCTTCACGGGCCGTGCATTCCAGGACCGCTTCCTGATCGCCGACGTCCTGATGAAGGCCCCCTTCCCCGCCGAGCGCTGGTTCTGGTTCGACCCGCCCTTTCACCGCAACCAGTCGGTATTGCTGCACCGCGAGGCCGACGACGTCTGGCGGATCGACTTCCAGCTCGGCTGGGACGCCGATCCCGTCGAGGAGCGCAAACCCGAGCGTGTGCTGCCGCGCCTCAGATCCATGCTGGGCGAGGACACCGCCTTCGAACTCGAGTGGGTATCTGTCTACCAGTTCGCCTGCCGCAGGCTCGACCGCTTCCGCCACGGGCGCGTGATATTTGCGGGGGATTCAGCGCATCAGGTCTCGCCCTTCGGCGCGCGAGGGGCCAACACCGGGGTTCAGGACGCCGACAATCTGGCGTGGAAACTCGCTCTGGTGCTGGGCGGGAAGGCACCCGAGGCGCTGCTCGACAGCTACGACGCGGAGCGCCTGGTTGCAGCAGACGACAACATAGGCCACTCCAGCAGAGCCACCGATTTCATCACCCCCAAGAACGCCGCGAGCCGCGCCTTCCGTGATGCCGTGCTGCGCCTCGCACGGGACCACGCCTTCGCGCGTCCCCTCATCAACAGCGGCAGACTGTCCACGCCCACGCCCTATCCCGGGTCTCCGCTCAACACGCCCGATACCGAGCCCTTCGCGGGACGCATGCGCCCGGGCACCAACTGCAGCGACGCGCCCGTGCGTGCCGGAGGCGAGGACGGGTGGCTGCTGCACCAGCTGCAGGGAGATTTCGTCGCCATGGTGCTGGGGGGCGAGAATGCATCAGAGGATCTGGACGTGGACGGCGTCCGCTGCCGCGTGCTGCGGATCGGAGCGGATGTCGAGGACAGCGAAGGATTGATCGCCGCGCGCTACGACCTGCGCCCCGGCACCACCTACCTGATCCGCCCGGACCAACACGTGGCCGCGCGCTGGCGCGCATTCGACACCAGGGCAATCGCCGCCGCGCTGCGTCGTGCCACGGCCCGCGACTGAGGACGTACCATGCCGCTCAACACACAGCCCAACATCGAGAACCCCGACGCCTTCTACCAACGGTTGGTCGAACTCCATCAGGACCGCAGTGAGGAGCAAAGCCGACTGATCAACGCGAGCCTGGTGCTGCTGCTCGCCAACCACGTCGGCGATGCTTCCGTGCTCGAAGAGGCCATGCGCATCGCAGCACAGACCGCAGACCAACCCTGAACGCGCATTCGCGCCAACACACCCATCCGGACGGAGCCCCCATGAGCAAGAAATTCGCATCGCACGCAGACCTCGAGGCCAAGAACGTGACCTTCACGCAGCTCTCGGAGCACGCCTGGGCCTATACCGCCGAGGGAGACCCGAACACCGGCATCGTGATCGGTGACGACTGCGTGCTGGTGGCCGACACACAGGCCACACCCATCATGGCGTCCGATGTGATCCGCCGCATCCGCGAGGTCACCGACAAGCCCATCCGCCACATCGTTCTCACGCACTACCACGCCGTGCGCGTGCTTGGCGCAAGTGCCTATGGCGCGGCCAACATCATCGCCAGCCGCAAGACCCGCGATCTCATCATCGAGCGCGGACAGCAGGACTACGAATCCGAGGTCGGCCGTTTCCCGCGGCTTTTCTCGGGCGTGGAATCCGTGCCGGGGCTCACCTGGCCCACGGTGGTGTTCGAGGAATCGCTCACGCTGCATCTGGGCTCGCTCGAGGTGCAGATACTCCACCTCGGCCACGGGCATACCAAGGGCGACACCGTGGTGTGGCTGCCGCAGGAAAAAGTGCTTTTCTCCGGAGATCTGGTGGAGTTCGGCGCCACACCCTACACGGGCGACGCCTACCACAAGGACTGGCCCGCCACGCTGGACCGCGTGCTGGCACTGCAACCCGAAAAGCTCGTACCCGGCCGCGGTGATGCCCTGATGAACGCCGAACAGTCGCGGCTTGCCATCGAAGGCACGCGGGAGTTCCTGCTCGCCATGTACAGTTCGGTCAAGGAAGGACGCGCCGCGGGCAAATCCCTCAGCGAGTGCTACATCGAGACCTACCGCAGGCTGGCGCCGCGCTACGGCAAGTGGGTGATCTTCGAGCACTGCCTGCCCTTCGACATCACCCGCTGCTACGACGAATCCGGCGAGCACCGGGATCCGCGCATCTGGACCGCCGAGCGCGACACCGCCATGTGGCATTCGTTGCAGGCGGCGCTGGACGAGCTGGCGAACTGAGCCCGAACATGCATTCCGTCAGACCGGAGCCCCAGCGATGAAGATTGCCTCACTGAAAAACGGCCGTGACGGCACGCTGGTGCTGGTATCCCGGGATCTGCGGCATGCCGTGGACGCAACGCACATCGAGCCCACCCTGCAGGCCGCGCTCGATGACTGGGCGCGCTGCGAACCCGCACTGGAGAAAATCTACGCGGAATTGAACGCAGGCCTGGCCACCGGCGCTTTCGACTTCGACGAGCGGGACTGCGCCGCTCCGCTGCCGCGCGCTTACCAGTGGGCCGATGGCAGCGCATACGTCAATCACGTCGAGTTGGTGCGCAAGGCCCGTGGCGCCGAGATGCCCGCGTCCTTCTGGACCGATCCCCTGATGTATCAGGGCGCTTCTGACGAGATGCTGGGCGGGCACGATGACATCGTTGCCGGCAGCGAGGACTGGGGCATCGATTTCGAGGGCGAGGTGGCCGTTATCACAGGCGACGTGCCCATGGGCACCGATGCCATTGCCGCGCGCGGCCACATCCGCCTGCTGATGCTGGTGAACGACGTGTCGCTGCGCGGCCTCATCCCCGGTGAACTCGCCAAGGGCTTCGGCTTCTTCCAGTCCAAACCCGCGAGCGCCTTCTCCCCCGTTGCGGTCACGCCGGACGAGTTGGGGAGCGCCTGGCGCGATGCGAAGGTGCACCTGCCGCTGCTGTCCTCCCTGAATGGCCGGCCCTTCGGCAAACCCGATGCCGGCGTCGACATGACCTTCGATTTCGGCCAGCTCATTGCCCACATCGCCCGTACCCGCAATCTGGCGGCGGGCTCCATCGTGGGCTCTGGTACGGTCTCCAACCGTCAGGGTACCGGGCACGGCAGCCGCATCGACGAAGGTGGAGTGGGCTATTCCTGCATCGCCGAAGTGCGGATGATCGAGACCATCCGCGACGGCAAGCCTGCCACGCCCTTCATGCGCTTCGGGGACCGGGTGCGCATCGAGATGCGCGATGCCGGTGGCTCATCCGTATTCGGCGCGATCGAGCAGTCCGTGCGGCGCGCTGGTGGCTGAACTGCGGTGGCATGCCGGCCACCCGATCAGGGAGGCATCGTGCTGATCTTGAACCTCGCCCTCGGGATCGTGACCGGACTTGTGCTCGGACTCACCGGCGCCGGTGGCTCCATCTTCGCCGGGCCTCTCCTCATGTGGGGCATGGGCTGGGACCTCACCGAAGCAGCCCCCGTGGCGCTGTTGGCCGTGTGCCTTGCCGCAAGTGTGGGCACTGCAGCCACCTGGGACGTACGCATCGTGCGCTACCGCGCGGCCATTCTGATGGCATTGGCCGCCGTATGCACCGCACCGCTCGGCCTCGCTGCGGCACGACGGCTTCCGGTGGACATCCTCCTGCAGGCGTTCTGCGCAGTGCTGGTCGTGATCGCGGTGCGCATGCTGCTTCAGGCGCGTCGCAGGCCGCAGGAAACCGCAGTGGTGCGCGCGAGCCTCAGCACGGCAATCTGCCACCTCAATCCGGACACAGGGCGTATCGACTGGACGCCAGCGGCCTTCGCGCTGATCTCGGCGATTGGCGCCACAGCAGGTTTTCTCGCAGGGCTTTTCGGGGTTGGTGGCGGCTTCGTGATCGTGCCGGCGCTGCGGGCAAGTTCCGATCTCGGCATACACTCCGTGATCGGTACGTCGCTGATGGCCATCGCGCTGATCAGCGGCAGCACCTTCCTCGTGGCACTCTCCCAGGGCCATGCAATTGCCCAAACAGTGGCGCTGCCTTTCGTCGCTGGCGCCCTGATCGGGATGCTTGCCGGGCGCAAGATCGCACCGCGTATCGCTGGCCCGGGATTGCAGCAGGGATTTGCGGCAGCGATGCTTGCAGTGGCCGCCATCCTGGCGACGCAGGGTCGCTGAATTCCACACTGAGGCGGGCATGACGCCCGCCAGCAACAAGGAGCGCACAGTGATGCTGGTATTCAGGCAACTCTTCGACCCCGTCTCCTCGACCTACACCTACCTGCTCGCCGACCGCGACAGTGGCGAGGCACTGCTCATCGATCCTGTGTTCGAGCAGGTTCGACGCGATGCCGCACTGCTCGCGGAACTGGGCCTGCGACTGCTAGTGACCATTGATACCCATGTGCACGCGGATCACGTCACCGGCGCATGGCTGCTGCGCGAGCGCCTGGGCAGCGGGATCGCGCTGGCTGCCCAGGGCGGTGCGAGCGGTGCCACGAGACACCTGCAGCACGGCGAACGCATCGTTTTCGGCAGCCGGTGGCTGGAGGCGCGCGCCACACCTGGCCACACCGATGGCTGCATGAGCTTCGTGCTCGATGACCGCAGCATGGCCTTCACGGGCGATTGCCTGCTGATCCGTGGCAGCGGCCGCACCGATTTCCAGCAGGGCGACCCGCAACTGATGTTCCGCTCGGTGCACGAGCAACTCTTCAGCCTGCCCGATGACTGCCTGCTCTACCCCGGCCACGACTACCGCGGCCTCACGGTAAGCAGCGTGGCCGAAGAAAAACGCTACAACCCGCGACTGGGGGCCGGGATCGGCGAGGCGGATTTCGCCGGCTACATGGCCAACCTGCACCTGCCGCATCCGCGCCAGCTCGCCGTGGCCGTACCTGCCAACCTGCGCTGCGGCCAACCGGAGGCCGGCACTCGGCCGGACAACCCACAGGACTGGGCACAGATCAACTTCAGCTTCGCCGGGATCTGGGAGATCATGCCGCACGCGTTAGAGGAGCTTTCGCTCGACATCCAGGTGCTCGACGTACGCGAGCCAGAGGAATTCCATGGCGCTCTGGGGCATATCGAAGGCGCCATCTCGATGCCCATAGGGACGCTGCAGTCGCGCAGCGCCGAACTCGATGCCGCGCGCCCCGTGGTCTGCGTGTGCCGCTCGGGTGCACGTTCAGCGCAGGCCGTGGTGCTGCTGCAGAAAGCGGGCTTCATGCGCGTGGCGAACCTCGCCGGAGGCATGTTGCGCTGGCGCGCCGAGGGGCACCGCGTGACGGGCGGCAGCAACTGACAACAACCAGAGGAACCGCAATGCGCTGGAAAGACGGACGCCGCAGCGACAACATCGATGATCTCCGCGGCGAGATGGGTCCTCGCGCGGCGGGTGCCGCGCCGCTGATCCTGATGCGATTGCTGCCCCTGCTCTTCCGTACCCGTGGCGGCCGCGTACTGCTGGTGCTTGGCATACTGGGCTACATGGGCGCCCGCATGCTCGGCATCGACCCGCTCGCCGGTATCGCGGCGCCAACGCCCGGGCCGGCACGCGGCCTGCCACAACAGGTATCAGCCGCCGAACAGGAGCGCGCCGATTTCGTGTCGGTAGTGCTCGCAGACACCGAAGACAGCTGGCGCGCGATATTCGCGCAGTCAGGCAAGCGCTACGAAGAGCCGCGGATGGTGCTGTTCCGCAACGGCGTGCGCTCCGCCTGCGGCACCGCGAGTTCAGCTGTGGGGCCCTTCTACTGCCCGGGAGACCGCAAGGTCTATCTCGACCTCACGTTCTTCGACGACCTGCAACGCCGACACGGCGCACCCGGAGATTTCGCGCAGGCCTACGTGATCGCCCACGAGGTGGGCCACCACGTGCAGACGCTGCTCGGTGTATCCGCGAAGGTGCAGCAGGCCGGAGCAAAACTCGATGACGCGGGCCGCAACCGTCTTTCTGTCCGGCAGGAACTGCAAGCCGATTGCTTTGCCGGCGTCTGGGGGCACACGGCCAATCGCGAGCGCAAGGTGCTGGAGCCGGGTGATCTCGAGGAGGCGCTCGTCGCCGCCAGCGCGATCGGTGACGACAGGCTGCAGAAGGAAGCCCAGGGCCGGGTGGTGCCCGACAGCTTCACCCACGGAAGCTCCGAGCAGCGCGAGCGCTGGTTCAGGCGCGGCTTCGATTCGGGCGACCCTGGCGCCTGCGATACCTTCGCCGCAAAGACACTCTGAGGATACCGGGTCATGGGCATGCTCGAGGGGCAGGTAGCCATCGTCACCGGTGCCGGTGGCGCCATCGGTGCAGCCACGGCGCAGATGCTTGCGCGTGAGGGTGCCGCGGTGCTCTGCGCGGATCGCAATCCGGGCACGGCTGCACGCACGGCAGATGCGATCCTCTCCTCAGGGGCGCGTGCGCTGTCCGTGAAGGCGGACATCACGGAAGAGCCGGAGGTCGCTGCGATGGTAGCCGCAGCGCTGGAGGCCTTCGGCAGGATTGACGTGCTGGTGAACAACGCCGGCGGAAGCTCGGGACGCGACGTGGACATTGCCGGGATGGACGCGGGCGTCTGGGACCGCACCATGGCCTTGAACGGACGCGGCACCATGCTCTGCTGCAAGCACGTGCTGCCGCAGATGCTCTCTCAGGCGAGCGGCGCCATCGTCAATATCTCCTCCGGTGCCGCAACCGCAGGGCAACTCAGCATGCCCGCCTACGCGGCCTCGAAGAGCGCGGTGCTGGCACTCACTCGTGCCATCGCAACGCTGCACGGACGCGAGGGTGTGCGCTGCAACGCGATCACGCCGGGGCTGATACTCCACGAGAACCTCGCACCCCACTACCCGGAGGAGCATGTGCGTATCGATGCGCAGAACATCCTGAGCCCACGGCCCGGGACGGTGGAGGACATCGCCAACGCGGTGCTGTTCCTTGCATCGTCGATGTCTGCCTTCGTGAACGGGCACGTACTGCCGGTGGACGGCGGGCTCTTCGCCCACACGCCCACCTATGCCCAAACACTGGAACTCGGGCTCGACAGCCTCCGCCTGCGCCGCTAGTGCGCCTCAGACCCGCCGTGCCTGTCCTTCCCAGAAGGGAGCCCGCAGCGCTTTCTTGTCGGGTTTGCCCACGGGCGTGAGCGGGATCCGCTCGACGAAATCCACGCTCTTCGGCGCCTGCACCGAGCCTTTCGCATCCTTCACGCGGGCCATGATCGCCTCTTTCAAGGACTCGGACCCCTCGACACCCGGTCGCAGCACCACCAGCGCCTTCACCGACTCGCCCCATCGTTCATCCGGCACGCCGATCACAGCGACCTGCCCAACGGAGGGATCCTGACTGATCACGTCCTCCACTTCCCGCGGGAAGACATTGAAGCCGCCCGTGACCACCATGTCTTTCTTGCGGTCGATGATGTGCAGGAAACCGTCGGCATCGAGCCGACCGATATCACCGGTGTGCAGCCAGCCGCCCGCGAAGGCCTCGGCTGTCTGCTCGGGCTTGTCCTTGTAGCCCATCATCACCAACGGCCCGCGCACGCAGACTTCGCCGGGCTCGCCCGCAGGTACCTGGCGGTTGTCATCGTCCAGGAGCCCCACATGCACCCAGGGCGCGGGACGTCCGCACGAGGCGAGGCGCTCGGGATTGTCGGGATCGTGCTCGGATTTGCGCATGTTCGCGATCACCATCGGTGCCTCGGACTGTCCGAAGAACTGATAGAAGATCGGCCCCCAACGACGGATTCCCTCGGCAAGTCGCGTCGGACTGATGGCCGAGGCACCGTAGAAAATGGTCTGCAGGCTCGAGATGTCGGCCGTGGCCGCGCGCGGCGAATCGAGCAGCACGTAGATCATCACCGGCACCAGCATGGTGGCGGTGATGCGGTGCTTCTCGACCATGTCGAAGAACAGATCCGGCGTGAAGCCCTTGGGCACGTAGAAAGCGCCGCCACGCTGCAGCACCGGAATGAAAAACGCCGCTGCCGCGTGCGATAGCGGCGTGCAGATAAGCATCCGCAACTCCTCGGGGAATTCCCACTCCGAGGCCTGGATCATGGTCATGGCCGCACTGGTGCGGTAGCTGGACATCACGCCCTTGGGCTTGCCCGTGGTGCCGCCGGTGTAGTTCACCGAGGCGAGATCGGTGGGCTTCACATCGGGTGCGACCAGCGGCACGGGTTCGAAGCCCGCTGCAAGCGCGAGGTAGTCTTCGCCGACCTCGGAAGGCCCGAAAGACAGCAGTTGTTTCAGCCCCGGCAACCTTGCCTTCAGCTCCGCCGCGCGCGCCTCGAAGAGCGTCGGATCGAAGATCAGCGCTTCGATGCCCGCGTCTTCCAGCACATAGGCGTGGTCGTCCAGAGAGCCCATGGGATGCAGCGGCGTGCCGACGCAACCGGCGATCTGCATTGCGGCGATATTGGCGAGCACCTCGGGGCGATTGCCGGAGATGTAGGCCACCCGCGAGCCCTTGCCCACGCCCCGCGCTGCAAGCGCCTGGATCAACTGGCTCACCAGCGCACGCATCTCGGCGTAGGTGATGACGTTGTCGCCCAGCAGCAGGCAGGGGCGGTCGTGGTAGCGGTTCAGGCCGTCGATCATTAGATGCGGCATGAGCGGCGGATCGTAGAGCGCGTCAAGGCTCATCGCTGGACTCCGGGCAAGGGTGGGGACGCCGCGATCATAGCCGCAGCCGGCAGGCCGCGGCGATGACGGAACAGAAAGGATCCTCGGGAGGCTCAGCGAAGGAGGTCCCGGGCAATCAGCTCCTTCATGACCTCGCTCGCGCCGCCGTATATGCGCTGCACACGCGAATCGGCGTAAAAACGGCTGATGGGATACTCACGCATGTAGCCGTAACCACCGAACATCTGCAGGCAGCCGTCGGCCACGCGGTCCTGCAACTCGGTGCAGCCGAGCTTGGCGATGCTGGCGGTGGGCGTGTCGAGTTCGCCCCGCATCAGGCTCTGTATGCAACTCGCGATGAAGCGTTCGTGGATCACCACCTCGGCCTGCATCTCTGCCAGACGAAAGCGGGTGTTCTGCATCTCGGCGAGCGGTTTGCCGAAGGCCTGCCGCTCTTTCACGTACGCCACCGCAAGATCAAGAGCCCCGCGCGCGTGCGCCACGCCGGAGAGCGCGAGCACCAGACGCTCGCGGGGAAGTTCGGTCATCAGCAGCACGAAACCCCTGTGCAGTTGCCCCAGAAGTGCATCCTGCCCCACGCAGACGTCGGTGTAGAAAAGCTCCGAGGTATCGGCAGCGTGCTGGCCGAGTTTCTCGAGGTTGCGGCCGCGCGTGAAACCGGGTGAGTCCCGGTCGACAAGCAACAGGGAGATGCCTTTGGAACCGGGTGCCGCGGGATCCGTCCTGGCGGCGGTGATCACCAGATCGGCATGCTGTCCGTTGGTGATGAAGGTCTTCTGCCCGTTGATGCGCCAGCCCGGACCATCGACTACCGCGACTGAGCGGATCGACTGCAGGTCGGAGCCCGCACCGGGTTCGGTCATGGCGATGGCGCCCACACATTCACCGCTGGCCATGCGCGGGAGGTAGCGCCGCTTCTGCGCCTCGGTGCCGTGATTCAGCAGGTAGTGGGCAACGATGTCGCTGTGCACTGCGATGCTGCAGGCGAGCGCCAGGAAACCTGCCCTGGAAAACTCCTCCTGCACCACCGCCGAGAAACGGAAATCAGCGCCCGTTCCACCGTGCTCCTCCGGAACGTCGGTGCAGAGAAACCCCGCCGCACCGAGTTCGTTCCAGATGTCGCGGGGCATGATCTGCGCGCGTTCCCACTCCTCGTAGCGAGGCGCGACCCGCTCCCGCGCGAAGCGGCGCACGGTCTCGCGGAAAAGTCGGAGTTCTGCGTCGGAATCGGGCGTCATGTGCGCTGCTGTCCTGTGGCGCTCCCGCGCCTAGATCCAGCCCACCTTGCGGAAGCGGCGGTAAAGCAGGCCGCAGGCGAGCGTGATGGTGCCGAGGGCAAAAGGGTAACCGTATTGCCAGTCGAGTTCGGGCATATGCTGGAAGTTCATGCCCCAGATGCCGGCGAATGCAGTGGCCACGGCGAAAATCCCTGCCCACGCCGCGAGACGTTTGGTGACCTCGCTCTCCTCGATCGCCACCAGCGAGAGATTGACGTGGATGGCGGTGGAGATGGTGTCGCGCATGGTGTCGACAGCGGCATCGAGCCGGACCAGGTGATCGTGAACGTCACGGAAGTATTCCTCCGTGTTCAAGCAAACCCGCGGGACACGTCCGCCGAAGAGCCTCGTGCTGGCCTCCATGAGCGGCGCCACGGCGTGCTTCAGCACCATCACGCGCTGTTTCAATTTGTAGAGCTGCTGGATGGAAGCGCGCGGATCGCCGCGCGTGAAAATGCCCTCCTCTATCGCCTCGAGTTCCGTTTCGAGGCGATCGAGCACCGGGAAATAGCCGTCGACCGCTGCGTCCATCAGCGCGTACAGGACGAAGCCCGGCCCGAACTGCAGCAGTTCGGGCTCCCTCTCGCAACGGGCGCGCACGCCGAGAAAACTCTGGCCACTGCGGCTGCGGACCGAGACCACGAAGTCGTGGCCCACGAAGACATTGAGCTCGCCGATCTGCAGCTCTTCCCCATGCACCTCGAGCAGGTGGAAGGCCACGAAGAGCTGGTCGCCATATTCCTCGAGCTTGGGGCGCTGATGGCCATGGCGCGCGTCCTCCACCGCAAGATCGGGCAACGCGAAAATACGCTGGATATGGTCGATTTCAGCGGGCTCTGCGTCTTTCAACGCAAGCCACACGAAGCACTCCGGCTCTCGCCTGAGGGCGTCAAGCTCGTCCAGTGGCACATCGCGCAGGCGATTGCCCTGCTGGTAGGCGACGCTGTTGATCAACATGTCCTGATTCCACGCGCAAGACGAAGTGCGCGAAACATAGCTCGCCACGCCGCGCACTGCTACCCGGGTGTGGCCCCATCGCGGGTGTGCCCCGGGGGAGCAGAATCCGAAATGTCCTACAGACACCTCCCCCGCGCCACGCCTAGCCTTCCATCACCACGGCACCCGCCGCGGCACAACCCACGGAAGGAAGCCCGGCATGGACGCCGCACCGCTGCTCGACCCCAAAAACGACGCCGTATTCAAACGCCTGTTCGCCGGCGCGCCACATCTGCTCGCCGAACTCATCAACGCCGTGCGCCACACCGAGCCTCCGCTCACCGTCGTCGAGATCCTCAACCCCGAGATCAGACCAGAGGAGCTCACTGGCAAGCTGATCGTCTTGGACCTGCTGGCCAAAGATCCGGACGGCAAGCTCTACAACGTCGAGATGCAGGTACGCGCACACCGTGCCTGGACCGCCCGCAGCGCCTATTACCTCGCCCGAGCCTTCGCCGGGCAACTCGTCCAGGGTGAGGACTACTCGCGCCTCAAGCCCGCCATCGCCATCCACCTGCTGGACTTCGCGCTCTTCGACGATCAGCATCAGGGTATCTGGTGTTTCGAACTGCGCGATCGCGAGCAGCCGGGCGTGCGGCTGGGAGAGGAGCTGCAGTTCAACGTGATCGAGTTGCCAAAGGCCGACCGGCTCGGAGCGGGCGGACCGGCGCTCATGGCATGGGTGGCGTTCCTGAAACATTGGCAGGAGGAGCAGCGCATGAACGAGATCAACTATCCCCCGGTGAAAGAGGCCATGACCCGCATACGCAGCATCAGCGACGACATCGTTGCGCGACACGAGGCGCTCAAGCGGGATATGGCGGCCATGGACGAGATTGTCTTCCGGCGCGAAGCACGGGAAGACGGCTTGGCGGAAGGCAGGGCAGAAGGACTGACCGAGGGACGGACCGAAGGACGGGCAGAAGGACGGGCAGAAGGACGGGCCGAAGGACTGGCCGAAGGACTGGCTGAAGGACGGGCGGAGGGACTGACAGAGGGGCGTGCCGAAGGACTCGCTGAAGGGCTTGCAGAGGGGATCGCCGAAGGGCTTGCCGAGGGGCTTGCCGAAGGACGTGTTGAGGGAGTTGCCATAGGCCGGGAGGCGGGGCTGGCGGAAGGCGCACTCCAGGGACAGGCCGCACTGCTCGAACGGCAACTGACACGGCGTTTCGGGCCTTTGACGGAAACGCACCGCGAGCGCCTTCACAAAGCGAGCCGTGCAGAGCTTGAAGTGTGGGCCGACCGGGTACTGGAGGCCCACCACACAGAAGCGGTTTTCGATAGTTGAGCCGGATTTGCCTCCCGGCCACACGCCCGGAGCGCGCATCCCCGCTCTTTTGCATCGCTGCACCCGCGCGGCGTAGCCTTGCCGCACGTCTCATAACACTCAACGGAGCAGACCCACCGTGGACCATCACAGCATCACTCAGGCCGCTCACAAGCTGATCGCATTCCACAGGGAGGCCGAGAAGAAAAACGAGTGGACCTTCTTCGTAGACGAGATGTACGCGCGGAACTGCGTTTACACCTGCGAATACGGCGGCACGATGATCGTGATTGCCGACGGCATCGACGAGATAAAGGCCACGCACTACGGCCGCGACATGCGCAAAGGCTGGGAGGGTTGGACCTTCCCCTATCAGGATGTCTATGTGGGTGAAGGCGGTCGTGTGGTCACCCACTGGCTGAACCGCGGACCCGGCCTGAGACCGGACGGCAGCCACTTTCAGACGCCCGGAATCTCCTTCATCACCTTCAACGAAGATCTGAAGATCGTGCGGCAGTTCGATGTCTTCGACATCGCTCACCAGATGCACCTGTGCGATGAACTCGAAGCGCAGGGTCTGCTGTCGGCCGAACTCAAGCGCAACTGGGTGATACCGATGAAGACCAAAGTGATCGAGATGCTGTCGAGGAATATGTAAACCACCGACGAAAAACCGGTCGCGGGCATGGCCCGCTCCTACATGGAAATGTTGGGCCATGCCCGCGACCTGTCCCAGGTAGGAGCGGGCCATGCCCGCGACCTGTTCCCGGTAGGAGCGGGCCATGCCCGCGACCCGCAGTCGGCACAGCATTCCCCGCACGCCTGACAACCGGACAACAACGCGCATGAC
>CAIYPF010000057.1 GCA_903928015.1 uncultured Gammaproteobacteria bacterium
CCTGCGGACCGCACTGCAGACGGTGCGGATGAACCGGCCACTCCTGCAGGCCTGGGCGCACCCGTGCCGCCCTCGCCATCGACCTCATCTGACCCATCGACCTCATCTGACACATCGTCTGCCCGCAGGAGTCGGGACCGCTCTGCTTTCCACAATGCTTGCGATGACTCGGCTTGCCTCTCCGCCAGCTTCTCGCCCTGCACTTTCTCGATGTACAGTTTCCTATGCTGCCCTTCCACGCTGACTGTTGCACCACGCTGCCGGGCGTGAAGGTGGGGCACGGATAAGGGCAATTGCTGGGTGCGGCGAGAGGCATCGATGGCCGTCTTCACTGCCGATGCCATTTGCGGCGGGAGGGCAGTCGGCTTGAGCAATCTGGCACGCTTGGACATGACTGCCCGACGCATATGCACTGTCTTGATGGCGGCGAGCTCCCCTGGGACTCCGAGGGCTGAACCGCTTGAGAACCCAGCTGCCGCAGGCCGCTGCTGCAACGCCTCGACGCTCGACGGATCTCCTGCGAAGTGCGTCCGTGGCCGGTACCTGCTCGTCTGACGCAGTGTGTCGACCACGGCTGCGATGAGGGCTTCGTCTCGCGGAGCACCAACGCACTGGACTCCAGCATGGGCCAAGAGTGCCGCATCAGCCACGTGCGCCGGGCCTACGCCACGCCTGCTGCTCCACATCATCCGCATGTGGGACCCAACTCCTTCGCAAGCTGCATCCGGTGCACACAGCAAGCGACATCGGTGGTGGATGCGAGCTGCTGCCCAGCACCTGTGGCCGTTGATCATATGTGGCCCCGCACTGAACCATGGGAAAAAGTCCACGGCCGATGCGACCGCCACCGCACGCACAGCGTGGAGGGGATGAACCACTTCTACGCACTTGCCCCCCCCACCTCGACACGGTGCCCGGCAACAAGTGCAACAGCGATTGCTGCTTCCCACGAGTGCGCTTCCGCACCACCGGCTGCAGATCCCAGACTGGGACCTGGTGACGCCAATGGTGGCGCCCATCGTTACGCGGCCGGATGAGAAACTCCGACACGTGGTGGGCGGCGCAGGCCACCTGAGCATCATTCCCCCACGCCCTCCAAAGTCTGCATAGTGTGGCGGTCACAGCCCGACAAGCGGTGAGCTCCACTACCTCGACGTGAGAGCATGTGGCCCAACTGCGGGCGTGTCGCAGGACGTCCTCAGGAATGTCACCAGGCACTCCTTCCCGAGCGGCACGATACACCCGCCGGAGCTTGGCGCACAACATCCTATACTGCATGCAGAGCTCGTCTGCATCAGGCCAATGGTGCGGCACCCCATCGAACTCTAGGCCGAACGGGAACATCGTGTCCCGCAGAAGCGGGTGAAGCGATGCTGCAACGCGACGAAATGCAGACAAGTCCTCGGCAGATGGTCGCTCCACGACGAGACGAGGCCAGTCCCAACAACGTGCCGCGGAAGCAACCAAGCTGGACATGGAGTCGCTCACACCAACGGTCGTCAAGATCCCGCTCAGCTCCACCTGCACAGCCTGCAAAAATGCACCGACATCCTTGAAAGCAGCCTGTGCTTCAAGGTCCAGCAGGAACGTCTGTCGTTGCACATGGCAGTGGCGGGAAAACATGCCCATCCGACCAGCTAGGCTTGGTGGCTCCTGCCGGGCGATTGGACGGAACGAACAACGCGGCTGGATATCGCAGAGGTCAGCCGGCAATGCTGTGGAATCAAGCGACGGCCCGGACACCCACAGCGGCACCCTGATAGTACGTTGTTTGCGGCCGAGATACACACCGGGTGGGGGGGCCCCAGCCACCCACAAAGGCACATTGATAGTTACGGTGGTGCGGCGATGCTCTTGCGGGGGAATGGGCCGCCCGACGACCAAGGCATCCCAAGCCCGACTATGCCACTCGAAATCTGCTTTGCACTGACAAAACGGCCCGAGGAACCCCTCTTGGCTCCCGTCGTGGTCGTCGAGCACTTCAACGTGGCATCCTTGGAAAGATCTCCTCTTGCTAAAGATCCCTCCGATGTGTCGGAAAAACGTGGGAAAGAACTTCAGTAATTGCCCCGTGCCGTGTGCCAGGATGAACCGCGACACGTCTTCTGTGTGCACGTGTTGCCGGCTCAGGGCGGCCACGGCTAACACTCGGCGAAGTCGACCCAGGCAATGCTGGGCCGCTTGTGCCTGGTCGAGCACCAATGCTTGTGCCGCCGCCATGGCACACGGCTCCATGTGTGCCTGCACTTTCTTTGCGAAAGGCCGCACTATCAACCGAAGTGTGTCGTGCACGAGTAACATGTGCAAGATGAACCGTGCACTCGCCAACCGTGAGCCCACGCCGAGCAAGTGCTTCAAGCTCTGCGTGCTGTGTCCAGCCTGCTTCCAGGCGACACGGGCCCACAAGCTTTTTACCAGCAAGCCGTAGTTGTCAAGGAGTGCACCAGGGACACCGGACAAATACACAACCTTCCGCGTTCCGCCCGGCGCCTTCACTGTCCGGGCCTGCGTCCCCTCGCTGGCCGCAACGGCTGCTAAAATAGACGAGCCCTCCGACATGCCGAACAAGTGGTCGATCTCCTTGGCCGTGTCGAAGATGGCCAGCACCGCCGGGCACTGCCGAATGGCTCTCCACACGGCGATGTCTACCCGGTGGAAAGGGTCCCACGTCGTGCACAGTGGGACGGCATGCGGAGCGGCGGCGGATGAGCCGGCCGCTGCTGCTGCTGCTGCTGCTGCCGCTGCTCCGCCCGCTCCTGGATGGAGCGTGCACCAGGCCCGCTCAGCCGCGCCAGAGGATCTGTGCCGTGCATCCGGCCCCCCCATCACCAGGCCGCCATCGCCGCCTATGCAAGACAGCCGACGCCGACACGTCCGCACATCCCAACTGGCAGGGTGCTTCTCCAAAGCACACAGCAAGGCTTGAGACAAGCCCTCGCCTGTGTGGCCGCCAATCGGCAAGCAATACGCCGAGTGCATCGGCATCCGGATGGCACCGTTTCTGGCGGAGACCATGGCCAGGCACACCACCAACAAATCGCCATGTCGCGCCATCACAGAGTCGCCGATGGCGACCGGGTCGGCGAGCACCGCGAAGTCAGACGGGATGCCGAGGCCGGCAAGCGGCTCATTGAAATCGGCCGCATTGTGCTCGTGCAGACACATCGCCGCAATCGCCGCCACCTCTGTGGCCCACTTACGGCTCCCGAGTTGCAAACCTAAGTGGGTGCCCATCAGTCGAAGCCGGGCCACATCACGCTCGACTGCTTGCCAACTGCGGCCCTCGGCAGCAGCCGCCATAGCGATGCGGACAAACCTGGACACGTCGTCTTCAGCGGGCGGCTGATCCGGCCCGCTGCTCAGCGGGTCACTTGGTGCAAGAGGCGGCACCGGCTGGCCCGACGGTTGAACCGGTGCGGCCCCAGCATCGTGCACCGTGCGTGGTGCCACGCCGAGCAAATGCCCGACTGCCTGGACTGCCATCCCGAACTTGCGAGTGCACCGTGCACCCATGCCAGAGAGCAACGTCCGGAGCACTTGCGAGGACGTCTTCCTAAGACATGCGAGGGCCCTCCTGACGAAGGCACGGGCATCAAGACTTAAGTCGGCCGCCGATGAGATGAGCGGCTCGTCACTCGAGGCCTCGCCAGCCGAGCCCGTCAACAAAACTGCCTCTTCGTCGTCGGGGGGTGCGGGCGTCGAGGGAAAATCGAGGTCCGCAGACGATTCGCTGTCGGGCGAGGCGAGCTCGACGTCGCTAATTTCGCCCAGACACAGATGCGAGCCGCCATCGGGCGAGGCGAGCACACCAAGCTCAGGCGAGGCGGGCGAGCCAGCCTCGGACAACAAGGCCGGCGAGGTGGCCTCGGACAACAAGGCAGGCGAGCCAGCCTCGGACAAGAGTGCGCGAATCATCGCCGAAATGGGCAAGCATGCCGGACCGGTGTCCGGGACCCGTGTGATCCAAAACGCCAACAAATCACGTGCCGGGCCATGTCTGCGAATTCCAGCGGAGGTCGCTAGCCTAGGAACTTACTGGTTGCCATCCGAAACACCTCACTCGTTGCTTGGCTAAACTGGCCGTAATTCGGCCCGAACGTCGTGTCTGCGGCCAGGAACTTGTGTCCCGGAGTCCCCGGGCCTATGCCCGGAAATCCGGTGCCACCTGGGCCTGGAAGCGCACGCACCCCTGGCCTGGTTCTCCGGGAAAAGGTTTGAGATACACCCGCGAAACGTCAGCGAACTTGGGATCCTTGTAGCCGTCGGCCCTGCCTACGTCCGAAAGTTGTGCGGGAATCCGGGAAGGGGTGCTGGGGTCGCAACTTGGAGCCCGTGCACTCCCGAACCCGAACACTCTTCCTTGCATCGCATCCCTTTTACTCGCTGAACAAGGCCGTCTCGGAGTCATCGTCTACGACATCTGCGGCCCGGCCATCGCTCACATCGGCCGAGATGCCGCCGCCGCCGAAGAGGTCTGGCTCGGACTCGCTATCGCCCCAGAGAGCTAGCTCGGACTCGCCATCGTCCAAGAGAACGGCCCACGAATCGGCCGAAGGGCCACTTCTTCTGCCCTCGCCGTGCCGCTGCCGCTTCTGCTCTGTTCGGACCAGCTGGCCCCCACGGCCACGGCGGACACGACGGAGGGCCGGACGGGCCCAAGCGGGCTGAACCGGCTCGGGTAGTGCTACCGAAGCGGCAGAGTCACCAAGGGCAAGCAACGCAAGACGGTCGGGCGAGTGCTCAAGGGGTGCGGCCGGACGGGCCCAGGCGGCCACGACTGCCGCACCGAGAAGGTGTGGATATGCCTGGGAGCGTTTCATCACAATCGGGATGCCCCAAGACTTTCCATCCTTTTTTTTTCGTCATGGCGATGTGGGCCACTGATGGCGGGCAAGTGCAACCGCGGGCGAGGCTGACGACCCACGGATGTGTGCACGCAAATTTGTACTCCTTCGTGATCTCGTCCTCGGTTGAACCGGAGGCACGAAAGCCGCAACGAAGAGTGCGGCAACTGTGCGGAAGATCCAGCAGGACTCTGTGGTGACGGAACATGTTCCACATGTAGCTCCTTGGGGGGTTCTCCACCGATGCCTGCACGCCTCGCAACACTGCCACTCGAGCCAAGAACGCCGTCGCCATCGCCGCCGCATTGCCTTGGGCGACGAAGGGATGAGCCGCTTCGCCAAGCCATCCGTTGTCCGTGGCGCGTTTGGCTTGGGCAGCGCACAGCCAGTTGAAGCTGCCGCACATCGGTGCGAATGTCGCTAAGCCTCCAACCCTAATCCGGAGCACGAGGTTGACCGCATTCCTAAAACCAGTTGCGGTCGTAATGTCCTCGCTCGTGGGA
>CAIYPF010000058.1 GCA_903928015.1 uncultured Gammaproteobacteria bacterium
AGGAGACACTCGCGGAACTCTGCCGGCGGCTCGACTGGGAGCGTAGTGAATTCATGGCGTTCGTGGACGGCGACGCCGCCATGCAACGCTATGCCGCAGAGAACGCTAACGCCCTCGCCCGGGGCGTTTTCGGTGTGCCCACTTTCCTTGTGGGCAGGCAGATGTTCTGGGGTAACGACCGGCTAGATTTTCTCGAGGAGCATCTCGCCTCGATCGTCGGCTGAGCAGCCGGCTGCCTCAGGTGGCGTGCTCGCATGCCGCGAGCGCCCGGGCAGAGGCATCGAGCGCGAGCGTGGCCGGCTCGCCGCGGATTTTAAATATTAGTAAAAACGCATTTCAGCACCGGGCTTCAGCAAACCCCGGAACGCACGGATGTCGCGCCGGAAACTGCTCGTCATGGAGCCTTTTTGACGCGGCTTAAAGCCCGTTTTTCCCGGTATATTGTTTCATATCAGAATCGGAGCGTTCTGGGGCGCATCCGCTTGACGACCTGATGAAAACAGTATTTATAATGTGTACGAATCGAGTCGACCCATGTGGCCGACGTTACTTGTGATCGACGGAGATTTCACCATGCACCAATTCGACACGATCATCCGCAACGGCACCATCGTCGACGGCAGCGGAAGCGTCCCGGCATTCAAGGCGGATCTCGCCATCAAGAACGGCAAGATCGCGCAAATCGGCGGCCGCATCTGGGGTTCGGCCAAACAGGAACTCGACGCCACGGGCTGCATCGTGGCGCCAGGCGCGATCGAGACGCACGGTCACTTCGATCACCACATCTTCTGGGACCCCTACTGCACGCCCAACAGCGCGAATGGCGTAACGACGGTGAGCATCGGCACCTGCGGATTCGGCTGGGCACCGTGCCGTGACGAAGACCGGGAGGCTTATACCCGCATCATGTCGCGCATCGTGTCCGTGCCACCCGCGTCTCTCCAGAAGTGGATGCCCTGGGACTGGCACAGCTTCCCGGAGTTCCTGGAGAGCATCGACAGGCTGAAGCTCGGCGTGAACGTCGCTTCCATGGTGCCGATTTCCCCGCTCAGGGCCTATGTGATGGGGGTCCACGATGCGACCACCCGAACAGAGATGACAGACGCCGAACTCACGGCGTTGAAGACGCTGTTCCGAGAGGCGATGGATGCCGGCGCGTGGGGCTTTTCCGGGCACCGCAACCCCGAGGATCGGACCGAAGACGGCGGCCTTCTTCCCTCTCAGGTCGCGGCCTATGGCGAGTTCTATGCCCTGGCCGAAGTGCTGCGTGAATACGGCTGCGGCTCCGCGTACTGGACGGGCGGCGGCAGCGAAGGGAACGAGAAGGAGTTCATGCGGGAAATCTGCCGCATCAGCGGGCGCCCGATGCAGTGGACCGGTGTCGTGCAGGCGCGCGACGACGCGCACGATATGTGGCGCGAGGAGCTCGCGTGGTCCGAAGAGAACGCAGCGCTCGGCATTCCCCTGTTCGCCCAGGTGCTCGCCCCGAACGACATGCAATTCCGTCTCGCCGAATTCAACCTCTTCGACAGCTGTCCGGCATGGGCGGCCCCCCTGCTCGGAACGCGTGAGGAGCGCCTTGCGAAGCTGCAGGCGCCGGGCGTACGAGAAGCAATGAAAAAAGACTTCGCGGAAGGCCTGGGCCACTTCCACGGCGACTGGACGGCGGTATTCATCAAAAAGGCGGCCACCGAGAAGTACCGGAAGTACGAGGGCAAGAGCCTCGCGGACATCGCACAGTCGCTTGGCGGTGTCGAGCCCGTCGATGCCTTCCTCGACATCTCCATCGAGGAAGGGCTCCTCACGGAATTCCACGTGCCCTTCTTCACCGGCTCCAACGAAGACGCCTCTTCCGAGATGCTGCGCGCCAAGTCGACCATTCCCTCGGTGTCGGACAACGGTGCGCATTACCGCTTCCTCAGCGCCGGCTACTGGCCCACGTACTTCCTGGCGCGTTTCGTACGCGACCGCAAGGACACCAGCCTCGAGCTCGCGCACTACAAGATGAGCGCACTGCCCGCCTGGGTGATGGGCTACCGGGACCGCGGGATCCTGCGCGAGGGAATGGCGGCCGACATCATGGTCTATGAACTGGACCGCTTGTCGTACAGCGAGTCCTTCACCGTGAACGATTTGCCCAACAACGAGCCGCGGTTGATGAAGACCACGACGGGCTTCCGCTGGGTGCTCGTGAACGGGGGCGTAGCCTTCGAGAACGACGCGCCCACCGGAGTCCTCACGGGCAAGCACCTGCGCAGCACGGAGTACCAGGTCTGATGAAACCGCAGATCACGTCCTACGAGCGCGACGCAGACCACGTCGCGATTGCCACGACCCTCCGGGAAGAGGGAGCGGTGATCGTCCGCAACGTGCTCTCCCA
>CAIYPF010000059.1 GCA_903928015.1 uncultured Gammaproteobacteria bacterium
CTCTGGGAGCGCCGCACCGCCGCCGTCCCCCGCGGCGTGGGCAGTGCCACGCAACGCTTCGCCGACCGCGCCGAGAACGCCGAGATCTGGGACGTCGAGGGCAAGCGCTACATCGATTTCGGTGGCGGCATCGGGGTGCTGAACACCGGCCACCGCCACCCGCGCGTGATGGCGGCCATCGAGGCGCAGCTCCAGCGCGTGATCCACACCTGCTTCCAGGTGATGCCCTACGAGCCCTACGTGGAACTCGCCGAGAAGCTGAACGAGATCGTGCCGATCAGCGGGCCCTGCAAGTCCATCTTCCTGTCGACCGGTGCCGAGGCGGTTGAAAACGCGGTGAAGATCGCGCGCGTCGCGACCAAGCGCCCGGGCATCATCGCCTTCAGCGGCGGTTTTCACGGCCGCACCATGATGGGCATGGCGCTCACCGGCAAGGTGGCGCCCTACAAGATCGGCTTCGGGCCTTTCCCTTCAGACGTCTACCACGCGCGCTTCCCGCACCCCTACCACGGCGTGAGCGTCGCAGACACGCTGGCCGACCTCCACCACCTCTTCAAGAGCGATATCGAGCCCTCGCGTGTTGCGGCCATCATCGTCGAGCCCGTGCAGGGCGAGGGCGGTTTCACCGTGGCGCCGCCCGAGCTGATGCGGGCACTGCGCGCGATCTGCGACGAGCACGGCATCCTGCTGATCGCCGATGAGGTGCAGTCCGGCTTCGCGCGGACGGGCCGCTTCTTTGCGATGGAACACTACGACGTGGAGGCCGACATCCTCACCGTGGCCAAGTCGATCGGTGGCGGTTTGCCGCTCTCCGGCGTAGTGGGGCGCGCAGAGATCATGGACGCGCCCGCGCCCGGTGGCCTCGGTGGTACCTACGCGGGCAACCCCGTTGCCTGTGCCGCGGCCTGTGCCGTGATCGACGTGATCCGTGAAGAGGGCATCGTGCCGCGGGCGCAGGCCATGGGCGAGCGTTTCCGCGCGCACGTCGGCGCACTGGCTGCGGACCCCGCGAACGGCATCGGCGAAATCCGTGGCCTGGGCGCCATGGTGGCCTTCGAATTCGTCAAACCCGGCACCCATGAGCCGGACGCGGATCGCACCAAGGCCGTTACTGCGCTCGCCGCGGAGCTTGGCCTCGTGCTGCTCAGCTGCGGTGTCTACTACAACACCATCCGCGTGCTGGTCCCCATCACGGCCAGCGATGCCATCTTCGAGGAAGGCCTCGCCATCCTTGCCAGGACGATTGCCGAGACGCGCGTTTGAGCCTCGGGCCCGCCGCGGCACGCGTCGGGCATCTGCTGCGGCTGCTCGCGCTCGTGTGCTGCGCGACAGGCGCAGCACAGGCGCGTGCCGAGCCCGGACGTGCGGGGGAACTGTTTGCCGCGCTGCGCCCTGCCGTGGTGCAGGTGCGCGTGATCGATCTTGCCTCCGGCGACAAGGCCGTCCTCGGTTCGGGTTTCCAGATCTCTGCAGACGGGCTGGTCGCCACCAATTTCCATGTGGTGGCCGAGGCCGTCCACGAGCCCGGTCGCTACCGGATCGAGTATCCCGGTGAAGACGGTGCTGCCGTAGCCCTGCACCTGCTCGACGTGGACGTGGTGCACGATCTGGCGATTTTGCGCGCCGCCACCCCGCTGCCCGGCGTGCTGGCGCAGGCGAGCAGCGAACTCTCCCAGGGCGAGCGCATTTTCTCGATGGGCAATCCGCTCGATCTGGCGATGACGATTGTCGAGGGCAACTACAACGGTTTTGTTGCGGGCGCACGCTACCGCAAGATCCTGTTCTCCGGTTCGCTGAATTCAGGCATGAGCGGCGGCCCCGCGCTGAACCAGCGCGGCGAGGTGGTGGGCATCAATGTTTCGCACGGTGGCGAGCAGATCAGTTTCCTCGTGCCGGTCAGTTATCTCGCGGCACTCCAGAAAAAGGCGCTGGACCCGGGCCGCGCCGGCAAAGACATGGCCGCGCGCATCACCGAGGCGCTGCTCGCCGATCAGGACGGGTATTTCGGCGCCTTGCTCGCCGAGACCTGGAGCAGTCAGCCGCTGGGTCACTTCCGGGTGCCGGGCAGTCTGGGCAACACGGTTCAGTGCTGGGGCGCATCTGACGAGATCGACGAGGAGCTTTTCGCGCACATAGGCCAGGAGTGTGGCTCGGATGACACCGTCTTCGTGGGCGAGGGGGTGGAGACGGGCGGACTGCGCTACTCCTTCCACGCCTACAGCTCGGAGGATCTGGGTCTCGTGCGCTTCTACTCCCTGCTGGACGGCCAATACGCCCACAGCGAATGGTTCGCCGACACGGATGCCGAGCAGATGGGGAATTTCGACTGCCGCGAGGATTTCCTCACAGGGCAGGGCATCGAGTGGCGCGTCAGCGTGTGCGCGCGGCGTTACACGGAATTGCCGGGCATCTTCGACATGAGCGTGGCGATGGTCACCACCTCTTACGCGCAGGAAGGGTTGGTGGCGAACCTCGCGCTTAACGGCGTCAGCGAGCCGCGCGCGCGGGAGTTCCTGCGCCGCTTCGTGGAGTCTGTCTCGTGGGCGCCCTGATGCTGCGCCTCTCGGCGCGTCACGGCCGCGGCGTGGAGTTCCACCGCATCGCGCCGGAAGGGCTCAGCGTGGGCCGGGGTCTTGGCAATGCGCTGATCGTGTCCGATCCCTATCTGGGCGCAGAACAGTTCCGCCTGCAGCCCGATGACGGGACGCTCTGGCTGGAGGTGCTGGATTGCACCAATCCGCTGCGCGTCAACGGTATGGTCCGGGCGCAGGAGCGCGTTGCGCTGCGTGCCGGTGATCGCATAGAGATCGGGCGTTCGGTGTTCACGGTGCTGGATGCTGCTGCGCCGCTGCCGCCCGCGCTCTCGCTGGCGGCCTCGCCCTGGGAGAGGCTCGGCCTCTGGCGCGCGCCCATTGCGCTGATGCTGTTGCTGCTCGCGGGAGTGGTGGTCGGCGGCATCGACTTCCTGAAGAGCACCGGAGCGCCGCAGTGGGACGAACTCGCGCTCGCGGGTTTGACCATCTGTTCCATGGCGCTCGGCTGGGCGGCGTTCTGGTCCGCGCTTGCGGGGCTGCTCGGCCTGCATGCGGATTTCTGGGTACATCTGGCGCTCGCAGCCATCACCGGCCTGCTGTGGTTCGGCGGCATGGAGGCCTTGACCTACGTGGCGTATGCCCTGGCCGCAGACGCGGAAGGCTTCCTCGCTGCGGCGGGATGGCTGATGGGAGCGGCGTTGATGTACCTGCTGCTCTCAAGCGCGCTCAGCCTCTCGACGCCGCTTCGTCATCCGGTGCTTGCCGCCCTGGCTGCCACTGCAGGCGCTTACGCGCTGATGGGCCTGCAGGACGTGGCCGAGCGGGACGACTTCGTGGCGCAGCCCCAACCCTATACGGTGCTGCGCGCGCCCTTCGCGAGGCTTCGTCCGGCGCTCGATTACCCCGCCTTCGAAGCGGAGGTGGGTGAGTTGTTCGCGGGGCTTCCCGAGGCCGAGGAAGACTGAGCGGCGCGCGAGAGCAGGAAGATGGCGAGCGCCCGGCGGTCTTCTTCCGAGAGCGGGTACACCGGCATCGGCGCACGCGGCGTGATGAAGAACGCAGCCAGCGTATCCACCCCGTAGCGCTCTCCAAGACTCTGCAGCTTGTTGCCCGCCGGCGTTCCTGCCGCGTGGCAGCCCGCGCAGGCGAAGCGCGCCACAAGCGGCTCTGCACGCGAGGTGGCCGCGGCAATGTCTGCCGCGCTGATGCCTGCCAGCGGGTCGCCCGTCAGTACAGGCTTTTGGGCGGCTGGCGCCGCAACGCTGCTTTGCGCGGAACTCGCACCGCGCCACAGGCGGTACACCGCGCCCGCGTAGTCATCGCTCACGAAGAGCTCCCCTGCGGGCGATTCCGCGATATCCACCGGGCGGCCGATGACGTTGCCGTCTTTCTCGAAACCGCTGATGAACGGCGTCTCGGAGATGATCCCGTCCGCTGCCCACTCGAGCCGTACCACCTTGTAGCCATCGGCTTTGCTGCGGTTCCAGGAGCCGTGCAGCGCCACCAGCGCCGAGCGTGAAAGCGAGGCCTTCTGCTGATGCCGGAGGAAGTGGATGCCAAGAGGTGCGTTGTGCGCGCGGAAGCCGTGCGCCGGTGCCAGCGCCGTCTGCAGCGCCGCTGCGTGTCCTGCGCCGTTGTCGGGGTCCAGCACGTTGAAGCCGTTCACGAAGGGCCAGCCGTAGAAGCCTCCCTGCACGATGCGGTTCAGTTCGCAGGGCGGGAAGTCGTCACCGAGCAGGTCCCGGCCGTTGTCGGTGGCGAAGAGTTCACCGCTCCACGGCGCCCAGTCGAAGCCCACGCTGTTGCGCAGGCCCGTGGCGTACACCGCGAGCTCCGAACCGTCCGGCTTGGCACGGAGCATCGTGGCGCGCCACGGGTGCTCCTCGATGCAGCTGTTGCAACTGGAACCCACGTGCACATACAGCCAGCCATCCGGCCCGATGCGCACGCTGCGGCTCCAGTGGTTGCCGCCCTCGGGCAGCCCGGTGATCACATGGGTGTAGTCGCCCGTGATGCGACCCGCCTGCACATCGAAGGGCACGCGGCCCACGGCGCCGGTCTCGCCCACGTAGAGATAACCCCCGGAGACCTCCACGCCGTGCGGGCGATCGAGGCCGGACATCAGCACCGATTGGGAGTCCGGGTGGCCGTCACCATTGGCGTCACGGCCCAGCAGCGTGATCTGCCCGAGGCGCGGCTGGCTCACGAGCAGGTCACCGGCCTCGGTGAGCCGCAGTACGCGCGCCTCCGGTACGGCGTCGGCGTAGAGGCCGAGCTGCCAGCCGGTCGGAGCCATGAGTTGCTGTTTCACGGTGGCCGGTTCCGCGCGTGGGCCGGGCGTGCCGCTCACGGAGTTCCACATCATCTTCCAGCTGGTGATTTCCACGTCCCGGGTGAGCAGCGCCGCTACCCCGACCAGTCCCAGCAGGGTTCCGGAAATGGCAATCAGGGCGGTCTTGAGGCGTGGCATCGTTGTATCTCCGGATGCGTGTGTTGCGATGGCTTGCGGGCGATGCCGCGGGCGCTGATCCATTGTCACAGGGGTGGCTGCGACCCTTTGCTATAGTACCCGGGCAACCCGCCCGGAGAAGCAGAAGATGGTCACGGCCAGCCGCAAAGAACTCCTCTTCCTGCTCGTGGTGACAGTGCTCGCGCTGCTCGCCGCCCTCTGGAAACCCTACGACCTCGCCACGTATTTCCTCGAAGTCTTCCCCGTGCTGATCGCCATTCCCCTGCTGTGGGTGACGCGGGGGAACTTCCCGCTCACCCGCCTCGTGTATTGGCTGATCACCTTTCACGCCCTGATCCTGATCCTCGGCGGGCATTACACC
Organism: uncultured Gammaproteobacteria bacterium; assembly: GCA_903928015.1. Lineage (GTDB taxonomy): Bacteria > Pseudomonadota > Gammaproteobacteria > Pseudomonadales > UBA5518 > UBA5518. Next base: position 5,366 of record CAIYPF010000059.1, read on the forward strand.
TATGCCCGCGTACCGCTGGGGGATTGGGTGCGGGATGCCTTCGATCTGGCGCGCAACCCCTACGACCGTCTGGGGCATCTGACGCAGGGCTTCGTCCCGGCCATGATCGCCCGCGAGATCCTGCTGCGCCGCTCGCCGCTGGTGCGCGGCAAGTGGCTTTTCTACATCGTCACCTGCATCTGCATGTCGGTGAGCGTGCTCTACGAATTCATCGAGTGGTGGACGGCCGTGATCGCCGGTGGCGGCGCGATCGAGTTCCTGGGCACGCAGGGCGACGTGTGGGACACACAGTGGGACATGTTCCTCTGCACCTGCGGGGCGATCGCGGGGCAGTTGATGATGGCGGGGGTGCAGGACAGGCAGTTGGGGGCGGTGCGATCGTGACGCCCGGCGCGGCGTGGCGCGTCAGCCCCCGCTCATTGCCGCCCCAAGCGTCGCAGTAGTCTGCGGCCCGATCAGCGTCTGGCGCAGCTTGCCGTCGGGTCCGATCACGTAGGTTGAGGGCAGCACCTGCGGTTTCTCGAAGCCGAAGCGCGTTGCCGCGTCACCTTCGAAGAGCGCGGTCTCGATCCCCAGCGCCTTGGCCTGCTCCTGCAGGGCAGCGCCCGAGACACCGTCGAAATTCACCATCACCACGCGCGCCTTGCCGGCGTGTTCGCGGTGGAAGTCGTTCAGCTGGGGAATCTCCTCGGTGCAGGGCTTGCACCACTCGGCCCAGTAGTTGACGAACAGCCACTCGCCATCGGGCTGTGCCAGCGGGTCGGCGTTCTCAGGCGCGCAGGACGCCGTGAACAGCGCGCAGACGAGCAGCACTGCGGCGGCACGGAAGGAGGCGGGCAGGGTGATGCTCATGTGTGCTCCGGTGTTCGGAAAAGGCTCGCGATATCGCTGCCGAGTGCTTCTCGCAGGGCGTCTTCTGCCTGGCCGAGGCGTTGCGCTGCACAGGCGAGCCAGGCGCTGTCCGCGTCCGGCTCTTCCACGGTGAAGGCACTCGGCCAGCCGAAGAGCCCGGCGATGCGCCACAGCGGCACCTGCGCTGCGTCCCGGCCCAGTACGTATTCCCCCCGCGGGGTGGATCGCAGCAGGCCGGATTCAAGCAGTTTGCGGCGCAGGGATTCCCAATGCTCCGGGTGCAGGCGGTAGCGCCCGGCCAGCGCGCGGGGTGCCAGGATATCGGTGTCGCCCAGTGCCTTGCCCGAGAGCTCCGCGCGCCACGCACGCTCCAGCACGCCAAGCGCCGCGAGCGCATCGGGCAGCACCACGCTGCGGCTGCCCTGGTAGTGCGAGAGGGCATAGACGAACTCGGCCCCCACCAGCAGCAGCAACCAGCTGAGGTAGAGCCACAGCAGGAACAGCGGCAGTGCCGCCAGCGCGCCGTACACGAGTCCGTAGCTGCCCTTTGCCACAGCCCAGGCAAAGACACTCTTGCCTGCATCGAAGACCAGTGCCGTCACCAAGCCGCCGATCGCGCCGTGCAGTTTGGGCACCCGACGGTTGGGCACGGCCACGAACAGCAGCGTGAAGGCCGCGAAGGTGAAGATCTCCGGCAGCAGCCCGATCAGCGCGGCTTTGACCTGCGGCAGTTCGGGCAGCGCGTCCAGCGCACGCAATGAAAACAGGTAGCTGCTGACGAGAATCGCGCTGCCCGCCAGCAGCGGGCCGAGGAAGAGAATCGCCCAGTACAGCGCAAGCCGGACCAGCCCGCGCCGCCCGTGGCGCACACGCCAGATGCGGTTGAAGCTGTCCTCGATGTTGCGCAGCATCAGCCAGGCCGACACAAACAGCACCAGCGTGCCCGACACCGTGAGCGAGCGCGCGTGCTCCGTGAACTCCGAGAGATAGCGCTCTATCTCCAGGCCGGTGGCCGGCACGAAATGCAGGAACACCAGTTCCTGCAGCCGGTTGCCCAGCGTGCTGAAACCCGGTGCAAGCGAGAGCACGGTGTAGAACACCGTGAACATGGGCACCAGAGAGAAGAGCGTGACCCAGGTGAGGCCCGCGGCGCTCGCCTCGCAGCGGTCTTCATCGACCCGCGCGTACACGAAGCGTACGAAGCCCCAGGCATCGGCAAAGAGCTGTCGCAGGCGAGGGTGGAGCATGCAGGTGCTGGGCTATACTCGGGCCCCGCATTAAATCAGAAGCCTGCGCAACCCGTCATGGCAGATCCCTACGTGCTGGTGCTGTATTACAGCCGCCACGGCGCCACGGCGCGGCTGGCCGACGAGGTCTGCGCGGGCGTCGACAGCGTGAGTGGCATCCACGCGCGGCTGCGCACCGTAGCTCCTGTCTCTGCCATCTGCGAGGCCACGGCACCCGAGGTGCCCGACACCGGCCCGCCCTACTGCGAGGAAGATGATCTGCGCGACTGCGCCGGCCTTGTCATTGGCAGTCCCACGCGTTTCGGCAACATGGCCGCACCGCTCAAGTACTTCATCGACGGCACCTCGGGGCTGTGGATGAGCGGCGCGCTGGTCGATCGTCCCGCTGCGGCCTTCACATCCACGGCCAGCCTGCACGGCGGGCAGGAGTCCACCTTGCTTTCGATGATGCTGCCTTTGCTCCACCACGGCATGGTGTTCTGCGGATTGCCTTACGGCGAGGCCGGGCTCATGACCACCACCTCGGGCGGAACGCCCTACGGCGCGACGCACTGGTCGGGTCAACAAGGTGGCCGCGCGCCGGATGCCACCGAATGCAGCCTTGCGCGCGCCCTTGGCAGGCGCATCGGGCGGCTCTCGCTCGCGCTGCTGGCGGGGCGTGGAGCGTGAGCCCGCAGGCGCGCCTCGCGCGGCGTATCACGCTCTGGTCTCTCGCGGTGCTGGTGGCATTGCTCACGGCAAACATCTTCGGCATCACCCGTCTCGAGTTGCAGAGCAGGGCCGTGCTCTGGGCGATCAGCACGGTGCCGCTGCTGCTTTTTCTGCCCGGGCTCCTGCGCGGCGCGTGGAAGAGCTACGCGTGGATGTGTTTCGCACTGATGGTGTACTTCCAGGTCTTCGTCACCGAGGCCTTCCGCAAACCGAGCGACCCGATCACGCTCGGGCTTCTGGCGTGCGTGGTGCTCATTTTCAGCGCGGCCATGATCTTCGTCCGTTTGCGTCGCAAGGAACTCGCCGGTTCCGGCGCCTGATACAGGGAAAGCCTCCATGCCAGATGTCATCGATTCCACCCGCGAGCGTCGCCCCGGCCTGCTGCGGCGCGTCTTCGGCGGGCTCTGGGCCGCCGTCACATGGGTGCGGGTGGCGCTCGCCAACCTGCTGTTCATCGGACTTCTGTTGCTGATGTTCGGCGCGATCTCGCACGACAGCCTGCCGCAGGTGCCCGAGCGCGGCGCCCTGGTGCTCGCCCCCTCCGGCCAGATCGTCGAGCAACTGGATTTCGCCGATCCCTTCGCGCAGGTGTTCGACAGTTCCAACAAGCCCCCGCCGCAGACGCTGCTCTCGGACGTGCTGGACGCCATCCACCACGCCACCGACGACACGCGTATTGCTGCCATCGTGCTCGCCACCGACGCGCTCTCCGGCGCGGGCATTACCAAGACCCGCGATATCGCCACCGCGCTCGAGGCCTTCCGCGCCACGGGCCGCAAGGTGATCGCCGTGGGCGATGCCTACAACCAGGACCAGTACCTGCTCGCCGTGCAGGCCGACGAGATCTGGATGCACCCGATGGGCTTCGTCGAGCTCACGGGCTATGGCGGTTACCAGAACTACTTCCGGGGCCTCTTCGACAAGCTGAAGATCGACGTGCACGTCTTCCGCTCGGGCACTTTCAAATCCGCCTTCGAGCCGCTGGAGCGCAGCGACATGTCCGAGGCCTCGCGCCTCGAGACCGGCGAGTTGTTGCAGGAAATCTGGAGCGCAGCCACCGGCATGATCACGCAGCGCCGCCAGTTGCCGCCCGAATCTGTCGACCATTACGCGAACTCGCTCGGAGAGATCCTTGGTCGGCACAAGGGCGATGCGGCGGCGGCGGCCATGGAGCACGGCCTCATCGACGCGATCAAGACCCGTACCGAGGTCGACGAATCCCTCGCTGAACTGGTGGGCAAGGACGACGACGGGCGATTCACCCGCACCGGCTTCCGTGAATACCTCCGTGCCGTGCGCCCGCTCGGCATCAGTGACGGCGCGGGCAAACCGGCCGTCGGCCTGATCGTGGCGAGCGGCACCATTCTCGATGGTGAGCAGCCCCCGGGCAGCATCGGCGGCGACACCCTCGCGCAAATGGTGCGCGATGCCGCCGACGACGATGAGGTGAAGGCGCTGGTGCTGCGCATCGACTCGCCCGGCGGCAGCGGATTCGCCTCGGAGGTCGTGCGCGAGGCCTTGCTGGAATTCAAGCAGACCGGCAAGCCGCTGGTGGCATCCATGAGCAGCGTCGCGGCCTCGGGCGGGTACTGGATCGCCGCGCCCGCAGACGAGATCTGGGCCGCGCCCACCACCATCACCGGCTCCATCGGCGTGCTGAGCGCGTTCCCGAGTTTCTCGCGCGGGCTGGGCGAGATCGGCATCACCACCGACGGCCTGGGCACCACCGCCATCGCAGGTGGACTCGATCCCTCGCGTCCGCTCTCGCCGCAGTGGGAGCAGATCCTGCGGCTCTCCAACGACAACGCCTACCAGCGTTTCCTCTCGATCGTGTCCGAGGGGCGCGGCATGCCGGTGGAGAAAGTCGCGGAGATCGCCGAGGGCCGTGTGTGGACCGGCACGCGCGCCCTGCAGAACGGGCTGATCGACAAGCTGGGCAGCCTGGACGATGCGGTGAAATCCGCCGCTGCGCGGGCAAAGCTCGAGGACTACGACACCCGTACTCTCGAGCCGCCGGGCGATTGGCGTCAGGAAATCGTGCGGGCGCTTGCGGGAGGCCAGAGCGCCATGCTTCGCCGTTTTGGCGCGGTATTCGGCGTGGCCGGACTCGATCGCGAGCCCTTGCTTCTCCTGCTGCAGGGCGCCGATCCCATGGCGCCCTACGCCTTCTGCTCCGCCTGCGTCGCGCCCTGAGGTTTCTGCCTGCGCGCAGCCTGCCTGCTCCTCGTCGCCTTGCTGCTGGGCGGCTGCCAGACCAGCTCTTATCTGGGGCAGGCCGCGCTCGGGCAGGCGCGTCTCCTTGCCGCGCGCGAACCACTCGGCCGCGTTATCGCCGACACATCGCGTCCGCAGCAATTGCGTGATCGGCTGGCGCTGGTGGGCGAGCTCCGCGCCTTCGCGCACACCGAACTCGCCATGCCCGATGTGCAGGGATTCGACAGCTACGTGGCGACCGGCCGGCGCAGCGTGGTCTGGAACGTGGTGGCGGCGCCCGAGTTCTCGGTGCAGCCGCTGCGCTGGTGTTTTCCGGTGGCCGGCTGCGTGAGCTATCGCGGGTATTTCTCCCGCGCCGCTGCGCAGCGCTTCGCACACGGGCTCGCCACGCGCGGCAACGACTCCTGGGTCTACGGCGTCAGCGCCTATTCCACGCTCGGCTGGTTCCGCGACCCGGTGCTCGATACCTGGGCATCCCGCAGCGAGGTCGCCGTCGCGGCGCTGGTTTTCCACGAATTCGCCCACCAGATGGCGTGGTCCACCGAAGACACGGGATTCTCCGAGGCCTACGCGCAGGTGGTTGAACGCGAGGGTGTGCGGCGCTGGCTCGGCGCGCGTGGCGAGAGCGCTGCCTTCGAGGCCTATCTGCGTGGCCAGACGATCGACAGGGAGTTCGCCGATATGGTGCAGCGTTCGCGTGAACGTCTCGCGACCATCTACGCACAGCCCCTGGATGCCGCAGGGCTGCGGCTGCTCAAACAGGAAGAATTCGCCCGCCTGCACCGTGAATACGCCGACGCAAGCCGCCACTGGCCGCCCGAGGAACGCATGGACCAGTGGATGGGCGCAGGTCTCGACAACGCCCGCCTCGCGAGCGTGGCAAATTACGAGGAGCGCGTGCCGGCGCTGCAGGCACTGCTTGCGCGCGCTGGCGGCGATATCGCGGTGTTTCACGCCGAGGCGCGCCGTATCGCGGCGCTGGATCGGCGTGCCCGCACTGCAGAGCTCGATGCCCTCGCGAAGCCCTGAGCCGAGGCCGTCTCGCCGCCCCGGCGCGATGCGGACTATTCTCAGCTCAGCCAACAGACGTACGGAGACGCCATGCGCAAACGCATCGCCAGTATCGGTTTCGCCCTCGAGGGCATCGTGGCGATGCTGCGCACGCAGCCCAATTCATGGATCCATGCCGCGGCCACGGTAGTGGTGGTGGCGCTTGGCCTGCACCTTGGCGTCCATCGCATCGAGTGGGCCTTTCTGGTGTTTGCCATCGCGCTGGTGTGGGTGGCCGAGGCGCTCAATACCGGCATCGAATTCCTGGCCGATGCCGCGGTGCCGGATCCGCACTCGCTGATCAAGCACGCCAAGGACGTGTCCGCTGGCGCGGTGCTGCTTGCCTCCATTGCCGCCGCCATCATCGGTGCGCTGGTGTTCCTGCCTTATCTGCTGCGCTGAGCGGGAGCGGCGCGCAGGGTCCACGACGCACTCGCCGCCCTCAAAAAGGGGGCGCAGCGCAAGATGGTTGAGCGTGGTGACGCGGCGCATAATCCGCGGCCCGCAACCCTCCCGGAACCTGTCTCATGCTGTCCATAGAAGCCCGCATCGCCACGGAACTCGGTGTGCGCACCGCGCAGGTCGAGGCGACGGTGCAATTGCTGGATGGTGGCGCCACCGTGCCCTTCGTGGCCCGCTACCGCAAGGAAGTCACGGGCGGGCTGGACGACGTTCAGCTGCGTCAGCTGGAGACGCGCCTTTCGTACCTGCGCGAACTCGAGGAGCGGCGCAACGCGATCCTCGAGAGCATCGCCGAGCAGGGCAAGCTCGAGCCCGCACTGGAAGCGGCCATCCGCGATGCCGACACCAAGGCCCGGCTCGAAGATCTCTACCTGCCCTACAAACCCAAGCGCCGCACCAAGGCACAGATCGCCAAAGAAGCAGGCATCGAACCGCTCGCCACGCGGTTGCTGGAGGATCCCTCGCGCGATCCTGCCACCGAGGCCGCGCCCTTCCTGAACGAAGAGGCGGGTTTTGCCGACATCAAGGCCGTACTGAACGGCGCGCGCGACATCCTGGTCGAGCGCTTCGGCGAGGACGCCACGCTGGTGGGCCGTGTGCGCGAACTGCTGCGCGAGCAGGGCGAACTGCAGGCGCGCGTGCTTCCCGGCAAGGAAGCAGAGGGCGCCAAGTTCGCCGATTACTTCGCGCATTCCGAGCCGCTCGCCAAGGCGCCTTCGCACCGCGCGCTCGCGATGTTCCGGGGTCGCAACGAAGGCATTCTCGGTATCGAGGTCGATCTGCCCGGCGCTGCAGAGATGCCCGCACATCCCTGCGAGACCCTCGTGGCGCGGCATGCAGGCATCGAGGATCGGGGCCGCGCGGCCGACGGCTGGCTGAAGGAGGTCGCACGCTGGACCTGGCGCGTGCGGCTCTCGGTGCACGTGGTGAGCGATCTGCTCTCGGAGTTGCGCGAGAACGCCGAGGCCGAGGCAATCCGCGTCTTTTCCGCAAATCTCCGCGATCTGCTGCTCGCAGCCCCCGCCGGGCGGCGCACCACCATCGGCCTCGATCCGGGTCTGCGCACCGGCGTGAAGGTGGCGGTGCTCGATGACACCGGCAAGCTGCTCGAGTACGCCACCATCTATCCGCATGTGCCGCAGAACCGCTGGGACGACTCCGTGGCCACGCTGGCGGCCCTTGCCCGCAAGCACGGGGCCACGCTGTTCGCGATCGGCAACGGCACCGCCTCGCGCGAGACGGACAAGCTCGCCGCCGAGGTGATGCGCCTGCATCCCGCCCTTGGCCTCATGCGCGTGAGCGTGAGCGAGGCGGGCGCTTCCGTGTATTCCGCCTCCGAGCTCGCAAGCCGCGAATTCCCCGATATCGACGTGAGCATCCGCGGTGCGATTTCCATCGCACGGCGCTTGCAGGATCCGCTGGCGGAACTGGTGAAGATCGAACCCAAGGCGATCGGTGTGGGCCAGTACCAGCACGATCTCAACCAGTCGCGTCTGGCACGTGGGCTGGATGCCGTGGTCGAAGATTGCGTGAACAGCGTGGGCGTGGAACTGAACAGCGCATCGGCAGCGCTGCTGCGCCGGGTGTCGGGCCTCGGCGAGTCGCTCGCCAACGCGATAGTCGTGCACCGGGACGCGCACGGCCCGTTTGCGAGCCGTGCCGCGCTGCGTGCCGTACCGCGTCTGGGCGAGCGGGCCTTCGAGCAGTGCGCGGGCTTCCTGCGCGTGCGTGATGGAGAGAATCCGCTGGATGCATCGGCGGTCCATCCCGAGTCCTATCCGGTGGTCGAGCAACTGGCCAACGCCGCAGGGTGCTCGCTGCACGAGTTCGTGGGCAACGCCGTGCGCGTGCGGGATCTGGATCCGCGGCGTTTCGCCGATGCCGGCGTGGGCGAGATGACGCTGCGCGACATCCTGAAGGAGCTCGAGAAGCCCGGCCGCGATCCGCGTCCGGAGTTCCGTGGCGCGAGCTTTCGCGAAGGTGTGGAGAAAATCTCGGACCTCGAGACAGGAATGATCCTCGAGGGCGTGGTGAGCAACGTGGCGAACTTCGGCGCCTTCGTGGACATCGGCGTGCACCAGGACGGGCTGGTGCACATCTCCGCGCTCAGTCACCGCTTCGTGAAGGACCCGCGCGAGGTGGTGAAGGCGGGTGATGTGGTGAAAGTGAAGGTGCTGGAGGTAGACGTACCCCGCAAGCGCATCGCGCTCACCATGCGTCTGGACGACGAGGCGCGTGCCGCCGGCAGTGCCCCGCGAGAGGCAGATCGCCGCCCCCGCAACGCCGAGGCAGCCAAGGGCTCTGGTACCCGCGATCGGCAGCAGCCCTCCCAGCCTCCGGCGTCGAAGGGGCCCCGCCCCGGGACACTGGGCGAGCTTCTGCTGGCAGCCCAGAAGACAAAGAAGTGAAGCACTCGCCTCTCAAATACAAATAGGAACGCTTCGCATTCAGCTTTGCGTTTGATAGAGTCCCGGATCAGTGATGGCCGCCGGCCATCTGTACCGGGGACCCGCCATGACGATTCGCCAACTCAGCGCCGCGCTGCTCGCGGCCTCGCTCTGTCAGCCTGCCCAGGCCGCCGCGCCCGGTCCGGAGGAAATGTGGGCGCTTATCCAGAAACAACAACTCGAGATCGAGGCGCTCAAGAAGCGCCTTGCCGAGTCGGATAACCGCATCCAGGACACGGTGCTGATGGTCGAGGCCACGGCCGACAAGGTGGAGTCCACGTCGGTGGCGCTGGCTCCGCAGGCCCGCTGGGTCGAGAAGACCCGCGTGGGCGGCTACGGCGAGATGCATCTGAACAAGCTGCAGAACGACCGTGACGGCGGCGACGACAAGGACCAGATCGATTTCCACCGCATGGTGTTGTTCGTCGATCACCAGTTCTCGGCGCGTACGCGCTTTGTCTCGGAGCTCGAGCTGGAGCACTCCGTCACCGGCGAGGACAACGGCGGGGAGTACGAGCTCGAGCAGGCCTATGTCGAGCACGACATCGGCGGCGGACAGCGGATCAAGGCCGGACTCTTTCTGGTACCCGTGGGCTTGCTGAACGAAACCCACGAGCCCGACACCTTCTATGGGGTGGAGCGCAACAACGTCGAGCGCAACATCATTCCCGCGACATGGTGGGAGGGAGGTGTGGCCGCGGCGGGCGAAATTGCGCCGGGGCTTTCCTACGATGCGGCGCTCACCTCCGGGCTCGGGCTCGATCCGGGCGAGGGGCAGTGGAAGATCCGCGACGGCCGGCAGAACGTTTCCGAGGCGGACGCGTCATCGCCTGCGTGGACGGGGCGTCTGCGCTACACGGGGATCGCGGGCCTCGAACTCGGCACCAGCCTGCAGTACCAGGGCGACATCTATCAGGGCGCGCTGCCCGACAAGATCGATGCCTGGCTCTACGAGGCACATCTGGCCTTGCGGCGCGGGCCATTCGGACTGCGCGCGCTCTATGCGGGCTGGGACATCAACGAAGACATCGAGGCCTTTGCCGCGGGTGCTGACCGGCAGGAGGGCTGGTACGTGGAGCCTTCGTGGCGCTTTGACGAGCGTTGGGGGGTTTTTGCCCGCTACAGTGACTGGGACAATCAGGCCGGTGGCGGGCTCGATACGGGCTACTCGCAGTGGGACATCGGCATCAACTACTGGCTGGAGGAAGGCGTTGTGCTCAAGCTCGATTACCAGCGTCAGGACGCACCCGAGGGCAAGGACCAGCTCGATGGCCTGAACCTCGGCGTCGGCCTCAGTTTCTGATGCGCTCCCGGGCCCTCCTGCGTGGCGTCTCGCTGGCCTGCGCGCTCGCGTTCCACGCAGCCGCCCACGCGGAGGAGTATCTCGACCGAGACCAGCTGCTCGCGCTTGCCTTTCCGGGCGGCGCGGCCGAGCAGCAGACACTCTGGCTGAACGATGCGCTGCGCGAGAAAGCCCGCGCCGAGGTGGGCCTCGCGCCCGGTACGCTGCGCGTGCGCTACTGGCAGTCGGGTGCGCGCACTGCGTGGATTCTCGAGGAAATCGGCAAGGAACAGCCGATCACGCTGGGCATCGTGGTGGAGGCAGGGCATATCGCCGATCTTCGCGTGATGGCCTTCCGCGAGAGCCGCGGCTGGGAGATCCGCCACGATTTCTTCACCCGCCAGTTCGCGGGCGTGGGGCTGGATGCCGGTGGCAAGCTCGATCACCCCGTCGATGGCATTACCGGCGCCACGCTCTCCGTGAATGCCACCGACCGCGCGGCCCGGCTCGCGCTGTGGCTCGCCCGCCAGGCCGATACCCGTGCAGCTGCTCGCTGAGACCCCGCCCCGCACCCGAGCCGGCGCACGACGCGCCGCGTGGCTCTGGCGCTGGCATCGCCGCGCCGGCGTGATCGCCTCGCTGCTGCTGCTGATGCTCGCGGTGACGGGCCTCGCCCTGAATCATTCCGAGGGACTGCGGCTCGACAAGCGCGCCGTCGGCTGGGATTGGCCTTATGCGCTCTACGGCACCTCTGCTGCGGGTTCCTGGAAGGGTTTCGGTGCGGGCGCGGCGTGGGTGCTGCAGGCGGGGGAGGGCAGACTTTTCCTCGACACGCGCGAGATCGGGCGCTGCGAGGGGCCCATCACGGGTGCGATGGTCTTGCGGGAGATGCTGCTGGTCGCCTGCGAGCGCGAACTTCTGCTGCTCACGCCTGCGGGTGAACGCATCGACGCCCTCGACGCTACGGCAGGTCTTCCCGTGCCGGTGGCCGGGCTGGCCCTGCGGGGCGACGAAGCCCTGTTACTGGCCGCCGGGCAGTGGCAGCGATTTGATGCCGATGCCATGAGTCTTGCGCCCGCGCCGGACGCAGACCTGCAGCCTTTGGCGCCGGCCACGCCGCCCCCTGAACTGCTGGAGGCGCTGGGCCGCGCCTCCGGCTGGCTCAACTGGGAGCGATTCCTGCTCGATCTGCACAGCGGCCGGCTCTTCGGCCGGGCCGGTGTGCTGCTGGTGGACGTGGGCGGCGTGCTCTCGCTGCTGCTCGCGCTGAGCGGAGTCCTGATGTGGGCGTCGCGCCAGCGCCGGGCTCAGAAGCCCAGTTCGCGCTGAGCCTCGGCCATGTCGAAGTAATCCCGCCACGCGAGGATCTTGCCGTCGCGCAATTCGAACACACCCATCACGCGCAGCGCCGCCCAGCGCCCGTCCTGCAACTGGAAGCGGTCGGTGCGCTCGTTCATCACGACGCCCGTGGCGGGGTTCTCGGCCTGCTGGTGAACCACGAATTCCACGCCCTGCGCCATGCCGAGAAAGCCGCCGATCATCGCCCTGATGGCCTCCGTGCCGCGGTTCGGCGGGTCCATCGGCACGTTCGTGTAAACGGCCTCCGGAGCGAAGAAAGACATGATGCGATCAAGGTCCTTTGCGCCCCATGCCGCGATGAACTCGTCGATGATTCCGCCGTTGCCTGCCATGCCTGCGCCTCCCGGTGATAAGGTTCGGGGCGCGAGACTAGCATCCCTGCCGGTCTGCGCGAGCATCCTCCGGAGAGCGTCATGAGCACCGGCCGTTGCCTCTGCGGCGATATCCGTTTCGAGACCCGCGCCACACCGGCGTGGATTGCCTACTGCCACTGCGCGAGTTGCCGCCGCCACACGGCCTCTCCGGTGGCGTGTTTCGTCAATATCCCGCTGTCCTCCGTGCACTTTGTCGGCGAGCGCGCACGCTATGAGTCCTCGCCGGGCGTCACGCGCAGCCATTGCGCGCGCTGTGGTACGCCCATCGCCTATGAAAACGGCAAGCGCCCCGACGAGATAGACATCTACGTGAACGTCTTCGATCATCCGGAAGAGTTCGCGCCGGGGCTGCACGTGTTCGAGGCCGAGCGGCTGCCGTGGTTCGACACCGCTGATCGCCTGCCGCGTGCCGCCGGTGGCGGGCCTGCGGTGGCGCCACCGAGCCGCTTGGGCGGATTCATCATCGACTGCAGGACGGACGACCTCTGGTCCGCGGCGCGTTTCTGGGGTGAGGCACTGCGCCTTCCGCTCGCCGAATTGCCGGGTGCGCAGGGGCAGAGCTACGTGAGACTGGAGAGCCGTGGCCTGCACATCGAGGTGCAGCGCGTCGAGCATCCGAGCCGCGTGCATCTCGATATCGAGGCCGCTGACGTGGAAGCGGAAGCGCAGCGGCTCGAGGCCTTGGGCGCCGCACGCGTGGCGGCCGTGCACGACTGGATCGTGATGCAGGCGCCGGACGGGCAGCGGTTTTGCGTGGTGCCCCAGGCCGGCGTGTGAGAAACAGCAGTCGGGGGCATGGCCCCCTCCTACGGGAAAACGGGCGGCCGTACGGGGATGCGGGTTGTCGGGGGCATGGCCCCCTCCTACCGGTAGGAGCGGGCCATGCCCGCGACAGCAGCCTCTCCCGCAGCGAAACATGAAAGGAGAAACGGGATGAGCATGTCCACGGATTCGCGCACTGCGCTCGGTGAATTGATCGCGCTGTTGCAGGAGGTCGATGCCCGCTGGGCCTCGCCCGAATGGAATCTGCATTCCGCAGACGACGTGGCCGGTGCACACCGCGCGCTGATGCACATGCTGGAGGGCGGGATCGCCGGCATGTTCGAGAGCGACCCGGCACATCCGGATTTCCGGCGCATCGTTTCGCCCTGGCGCAAATTCACCGGCGACAACCCCGATGCCATTTACTTCGATACGCCGGTGAGCAGCGACTTCATCTACACCGTGAGCGGCCGCACCGCGGGTGCGGTCTACGTCTCCATCACGGTGGAGTCGGGCACGGAGGACGGCAGCATGGCGAGCAGCATCCTTGCCGTGATCAACGACACGCAGTTCGATATCGACGCCGCCGGCCAATTCAGCCTGCGCGTGGGCGGCGAGCCTTCCGAGCGCAACTGGCTCCCGCTTCCGCCCGGCGCCGCGCGGCTCACCACACGGCATTACTTCGAAGCCACGCAGCCCGCAGCCTGTGATCCCGCGATCGGGGATCTCCTGCAGATCCGTCGTGAGGGTGAACCGGCGCCGCCCGCCGCGGCTGGCGACAGGTCCGTCGCGGCAGGCATCCGCCGCGTCGCGCAGTTCGTGCGCAGCCGCACACTCGAGCAGCCACCGATGAGCGCGCGCACGCCGCCTGCCTTCGTGTCGCTCATGCCGAACAGCTTCCCGCCGCCCGTGCCGCCGGGCGAGATGGGGCTCGCGGCCTTCGATGCTGCCTATTCGATGGCGCCGTTCTTCCTCGGCCCCGACCAGGCACTGCTGATCACGGGGCGCTGGCCGCAGTGCCGTTTCGGCAATGTCTGCCTGTGGAACCGCTTCCAGCAAACGCTCGATTACGTGAACCGCCCGGTGTCGATGAACCGTGCGCAGACGGTGCTGGAGGAGGACGGCAGCTTCCGCATCGTGCTGGCACACCGCGATCCCGGCGTGCCGAACTGGCTCGATACCGAGGGGCGTGCCTTCGGCATCGTGTTCTGGCGGTTTTTCCTGCCCGAGGGAGCGATAGAGACGCCGCTCGCGCAGCTGATCGAATTGCCCGCGTCCTGATCAGCCGCCCGTGCTGTCGTCGGCGAGTTCCGCGAGGTAGCGTTCCCGCCACGTCGGCAGCCAGTCGGTCAATTCCTGCGCGCGCATCGGTGCGGCCACGAAATAGCCCTGGCAGAGTTTGCAGCCGGCGGCTTTCACGAAGCGCCAGTCCTCGATGGTCTCGACGCCTTCTGCCGTCACACAGACCCCGAGCTGTTGGCCCAGCGTCATGCTCGAGCCAAGTGCCGCGCCCGCGTTGCGGTTTTTCCATGCGCCGGTGATCAGGGAGCGACCCACCTTGAGCTCCGTGAACGGGATGGAGCGCAGTTGCCCCAGCGAGAGGCTGCTGGCGCCGAAGGCATCGAGGCAGAGCCCGAAGCCCATCAGGCGAAGCCGCGCGAGGATCTCGAGCCCTGCGTGTATGTCTTCCATCAGTCGCCCGCCGCTCACTTCCAGAAGGAGGTGGCGGGGGGCGATGTTCACCTGCCTTGCGAGTTCGGCGACGAGATCGGGGAACTGCAGGTCGCTCAGCCAGTTGGTGGACACGTTCACCGACAGGTCCATGGGCAGGCCCTCGTCCTTCCAGCGCCGCGCCTGCTCCAGTGTCTGCGTGATGACGTTGACCGTGAGGTCCTCGATGATCTCGTGGTGCTCGGCGGTGGAGATGAACATGCTGGGCGCGAGCAGGCCATCGACGGGGTGTCGCCAGCGCACCAGTACTTCGGCGCCCACGACCTCGCCGCTCGCGAGATCCACCTTGGGCTGGTAGAAGTTGAGGAGTTCGCCGGAGGCGATTGCCGCGCGGATCTCGGATTCACTGTAGGCGGGCGTGACCACCGGATTCTGGGCGTTGCGCTCGCGCGTCCAGCCTGCGAGTACGCGGTCGAGTTCATCGGGAAGCACGGGCTTGGAGATCGAGCCGAGTATGTCCATGCCGTAGGAGCGCACCAGTTGCTCGGAGGACTGCACGATCCGCTCGTCCACGCCGCTGACCAGCACCACGCTGCCCGTGAAATCCCGTCCCTTCAGGTGACGGATGAACTGCAGTCCGTCGAGCTCGGGCATCTTCAGGTCGAAGAGCACGATGTCTGCGCCCGGGGCGTCGAGCAGGCTGAGCGCGCGGTAGCCGCTGCTGCAGGTCGTGACCTGCGTGTAACCGAGGGAGTTCAGCGTGTCGGCGAGGAATTCGAGCATCAGGGGCTCGTCATCGAGCACCAGAACCCGGACGCCGGTCTTGTCGATCGAGGGCATGGTGGCTCCGTCTGTGACCGGCTCCTCCGGCCGTCTGGAAGCCGCTCGACGCTTTTACACCGCCCGTAGGGGAATGCACGTACGTCCCGAGCGTTGCCGCACCGCGGCAGTGACAACATAATGGCCGTTTACTGATTCGGCAAATGCGGGCAGCGTGTCAATTGCACCCGGCTGCTCGGGCCAGACGCCGCAAAATCGAGTGGAGGAACCCTATGTCTGCCGTTATGTCGTCCCCGGCAAGCCCGGCGCGCCGTACCGTGATGGTGGTGGACGACACCCCCGAGAACCTCACGCTGCTCGGCGAGATCCTCATGCCCCATTACGGTGTGCGGGTGGCCAGTTCCGGTGCCCGTGCGCTTGCGGCCGCCCGCATCGATCCACGCCCCGACCTCATCCTTCTCGACGTCATGATGCCGGTGATGGACGGCTACGAGGTCATCTCCAGGCTGCGCGCGGATCCGGAGACCGCAGACATTCCCGTGATCTTCGTGACGGCGCTGGCGGCCACCGACGACGAGGCCAAGGGCCTCGAACTCGGCGCAGTCGACTACATCACCAAGCCCGTACGGCCCTCGATCGTGCTCGCGCGTGTGCATGCGCACCTCGACCTGAAGGACGCCCGCGACATCCTGCGCAACCAGAATGCCTGGCTCGAGGGGGAGGTCCGGCGCCGGATGTCGCAGAACCAGATGGTCCAGGACGTCAGCATGCGCGCCCTTGCCAGCCTTGCCGAGGCCCGCGACAACGAGACCGGCAACCACATCCTGCGCACCCAGAACTACGTACGCGTGCTGGCGAGCCAGCTCGCGACCTTGCCGCGCTACGCGGATCTCCTGACGCCCGAGATCATCGAGACCTACACCAAGGCCGCGCCCCTGCACGACATTGGCAAGGTTGGCATCCCCGACCACATCCTCCACAAGCCGGGCAAACACACGCCCGAGGAGTGGGAGATCATGATGACCCACGCCAAGATCGGATCCGACGCCATCTGGCGCGCGATCCAGGACGAGGACGACCGCGTCGCCCTCGATTTCATGTACGTCGCCATGGAAATCTCCCACTACCACCACGAGAAGTGGGACGGGAGCGGCTATCCCGAGCGTCTCAGCGGCGATCAGATCCCGCTGCCCGCGCGGCTGATGGCGCTCGGTGACGTCTTCGACGCGCTGATCAGCAAGCGCGTGTACAAGCCCGCGTTCCCGATCGAAAAAGCCACCGAAATCATTCTGGAGGGGCGTGGCAAGCACTTCGACCCCGAGGTGGTCGATGCCTACGTCGCGCGCATCGACGACTTCCGCCAGATAGCCCTCCGTTACACAGACTCGCCAGAAGAATGATCCATCCAGCGCGGCCAGTGTCCCGGACCGCAGGTCCGGGAGGTCGCGTGTGGTGCCTGCGCCTGCTGCAGCGCAGCCTCGTCGCCCTGCTGCTCTGCGCCCCTCTTGCCGCGATGGCCGCCGATCATGTCCGCATCGGCGTGATAGGTGTCGATTTCGGCGCCCGCGACGCCGCACGCCTCGAGGAGTTGATGGCCGATATCGAGGCCTCTTACGGCGATGGCAGCACCGTCGAGGCCCGGATACTGGATTACGACGGGCTCGAGACGGCGATACACGCCCGCAACGTCGACTTCGTGGCCGTAACCCCGCCTGATTATCTCCGCTACGCCCACGGCGGCCATCTGGGCCCGCCCATCGCGGCTGTAGTCCAGATGCGGCGGGGGCGTCAGGTGCAGGAGATAGCGGGAGCGATCCTCGTGCGCGCCGACCGCCAGGACCTGCGCACCGTCGAGGATCTTGAAGGCAAGCGCATCGCGGCGGTGTCGCCGCACTCCCTCGGCGGATATGTGGCGCAGGTCTGGGAATTCCATCGTCGCGGTATCGAAGTCCCCGGCGAAGAGCGCCTGATCTTCACGGGCTTGCCGCAGAAGAACGCGCTTGATGCGCTTGAAGAAGGCCGTGCCGACGCGATGTTCGTCACCGCCGGCATGCTCGAGTACTGGATCAACAGCGGCATCGCCCGCCCCGGGCAGTTGCGGGTGCTCGGGGCCCGTGACCTCCCCGGCTATCCGGTTGCGCTGTCCACCGCGCTCTATCCCGGCATGGCCCTCGCACCACTCTCCGGCGTCGACGAGCACCTCAGCGAGCGCTTGATGTCGGTGCTGTTGCGCGTTTCCGTCCGTGCCGGATCGCCGGGGCTTTTCAGCGTGAGCGGCTTCGGCCTGCCGCAGGATTACCGGCCGGTCGAAGCCGTGATGCGCGAACTGCGCATGCCGCCCTTTGACCAGGGTGCTCCCGTCGGCTTCGCCGAGATCTGGCGTGATCACCGCCCCCTCACGATCGAACTCGCTCTGGCTGCTCTCACCGTGCTGGTGCTGCTGGTGCTCTCGGCGCTAAGCGCGCGACGGTTGCGCCGTATCAGGGAGGAACTGCGCGAGAAGGCGCGGCAACTCGAGGAGCAGGGCTCGCGTTTGCGTTTGCTGCTGGACAGCATCCCCGACAAGGTCTGGTTCAAGAATCCGCAGGGCGTCTACGTGTTCTGCAACCCGCCGTTCGCTGCCATCTCGGCCGAGGGCGAGACCGGCGTCATCGGCAGGACGGATCAGGATTTCTTTGATCCGGCGCTCGCAGCCCTCCATGCCGAGCGCGACGGCCATGCGGCGAAGGTGGACCATCCGGTCACCTCCGACGAATGGCTCGTGGGGAGGGGCAAGGGGGCCGCCGGCCTGTTCCAGACCACGCGTGCCGCTGTCCGGAACAGCGCCGGGGATCTGCTCGGCGTGCTGGGGGTGGCACGGGACATCACCGCCTTGCGTGATGTCGAGATCGCGCTCGGCAAACGCGCGAGCGAACAGTCCTGCCTTCACGCGGTCTTCCGTGCCACTGAAGACCTCTCGCTCGACCCGCATGCGATGTTCCGCGCGGTGCTCTCCCTGCTGCCCCCGGGCTGGAGCCAGCCCGAGGCCTTTGCCGCGCGTATCGAGTGGGATGGCCATGTCTTTGCCAGCCCCTCCTATCCGGCGGAGCCTGCCGCCAGCCAGGAAGCCGCGCTATCGGTCGAGGGCGTGCTGCGGGGCCGGCTCGTCGTGGCCTACCGTTCGCCCCAGCCGCTGCGTTTCGAGGGCCCGTTCCTGCGTGAGGAACGCGAGCTCCTCGAGTTGGTGGCCACCCGTCTCTGCGAGACGGTGCAGCGCATCGATGGCGCGCGACGCCTGCGCGAGAGCGAGCAGCGCTTCCGCACGCTGTTCACCGACACCCGACAGCCCATGCTTCTGCAGGCTGAAAACCGCTTTGTCGACGCCAACCACGCGGCTCTGGAGATGCTCGGCTTCGACTCGCTCTCCGAGCTGGTCGGTACAACGCCGGACGCGCTCTCGCCCGAGTACCAGCCCGACGGCAGCAGGTCGGACGAGCGCGTCGCGGAGCTGGTTCGCCTCGCCAGGGGGCAGGGCGCCACACAATTCGAGTGGGAACACATCCGGCGCAATGGCGAGCACTTCTTTGTCGAGGTGCTGCTGACGCCCCTCAACGTCGGCGGCCAGCCCCAGATCCACGTCGCCTGGCGCGACATCACCGAGCGTCGCCGCGTCGAGCGCGAACTGCGCAAGCTCCATCTCGTCGTCGAGCAAAGCCCCAACGGGGTGGTCATTACCAATCTCGTGGGCGACGTCGAGTATGCGAACGCCGCATTCCTGGCGCGCAACGGCCTCACGCTTGAGGAGCTCGCCGGCCGCCGCTTCGAACTGCTGGGCGGCGGAGCGCTCGATGGCGATGCCTTGATCGGCATCCGTACCGACCTTGCCGCCACCGGTTGCTGGCGGGGCGAGCTGCCACGCATCGGCATTGACGGGCGCGAGCGCATCGAGAGGGTGCTGGTAAACCTCCTGCGTGACGAGCTTGGCCAGACCGGGCATTTCGTGTGCATTACCGAGGACGTCACTGCCGAGAAGCAGGTGAGTCGCGAGCTCGAGAACTACCGCGGGCACCTTGAAGAACTGGTTGCTGCGCGCACCGCTGATCTTGAGCGCGCCAACCTTTCCGTGCGGCTGAACGAAGAGCGCCTGAACCACGCACTCGACGCGAGCAATGACGGACTCTTCGACTGCGATCTCAGGACCGGAAAAGTTTTCTGCAGCCCTGCCTGGTTCCGTCTGCTCGGCTACGACCCGGCGACACTTCCCGACGATTTCGACAGCCGCTGGACCAAACTGCTGCACCCCGATGACCTGCCGCGTTCGGAGGCGACTGCCGCCATCGTGTTCGAGCGTGGCTGGAGCGACCCGGACGAGTACCGGATGCGCACGGCCGATGGTGCCTGGAAGTGGGTTCTGGCGCGCGGCAAGGTGGTGGCGCGGGACCCCTCCGGCGCGCCGATCCGGATGGTGGGCACACTGAGCGATCTCGATGCACGCAAGCGGCTCGAGCTGGAGTTGCGCCAGGCGCTCGGACGGGCCGAGGCGGCGAGCGTCGCCAAGAGTGCGTTCCTCGCCAACATGAGTCACGAGATCCGTACGCCGATGAACGCGATCATCGGCTTCTCGCACCTGCTCTCCCGGGAGATCCTCGAGCCCGTGCAGCAGGATCGCCTGCAGAAGATCAGCTCCTCGGCCAAGCACCTGCTCGGCATCATCAACGACATCCTCGATCTCTCGAACATAGAAGCCGAGCGCGTGACGCTCGACGAGAGCGCGCTGAACGTGGTGGCGCTGCTGGCGGATGTGCGGGGCATCGTCTCGGAACGCGCCGAGGCCAAGGGGCTGGCGCTGCTCCAGGAGCACGATCCCCGACTGTCCGACATGCCCCTGCTGGGCGACGCCATGCGCCTTACGCAGGTACTTCTCAACTTCGCCGGCAATGCGATCAAGTTCACCGAGCGCGGCAGCGTGACCTTGGCTGTGGGCATCGTTGCCGAGGACTCGGGACGGATGATGCTGCGATTCGAGGTGAGAGATACCGGCATTGGCATCACTCCGGAGCAGCAGGCGCTCATCTTCCAGCCTTTCGTGCAGGCGCAGGAATCGACCACGCGCCGTTACGGGGGAACCGGGCTTGGGCTCGCGATCAGCCGCCACCTTGCGGTATTGATGGGCGGGGATACGGGCGTTATCAGCCAGCCCGGCGTCGGCAGTACGTTCTGGTTCACGGCTGCCCTGCGCCCCGCGCAGGGATTGCCCCTGTCCCTCGAGGTTCCGCAAGCGCAGCACGATGCGCGCATCCCGCCCTCGCTCGCCGTGCTGCTGGTCGAGGACAACGAGATAAACCGCGAGGTGGCCCTTGAACTGCTGCATGTGATGGGCGTTGAAGCCGATGTGGCGGTCGATGGCGCACAGGCCGTCGCCATGGCCGTGCGCGGCTACGACCTCATCCTGATGGACGTGCAGATGCCCGTTATGGACGGGCTCGAGGCCACGCGCCGCATTCGCGCCACGCAGGGGGGACGTTCTGTCCCCATTCTCGCCATGACGGCAAACGCCTTCGACGAAGATCGGCATCTCTGCCTCGAGGCCGGCATGAACGGTCACGTCGCCAAGCCGGTTGATCCCGAACAACTGCGGATGGCGATCCTCGCCGCGGTGGGCGTCAGCACCGATTCCCCGCCCGCTGTGGTGGCTGCGGTTTCCGGTTCCGGTGCATTGCTCGACATGCAGGCGGGGCTGCGCGCATTCGGCGGCTTGCGACCGAACTACGAGCGGATGCTGCGTCGCTTTCCCGCGTTGCACCGCAGCGATGCACAGCAGTTCCGCCAAGCACTCGAGGCCGGGGATGACGCGGGCGCGCGCCGCGTCGTCCATACCCTGAAGGGCGTGGCGGCCACGCTGGGGGCGCATGCGCTTCGCGCCGCAGCGGCAGACTGCGAGCAGTGGTTGCAGTCGGGCAAATCCGGCCACGACACGGATCACGCAAAACGCCTGGACGAGGTGCTGGCAGGGAGCATCGAGGCCATCCAGGCCGCATATCCCGCCGAGGTGCAGGCGCCGCGCGGGAGTCTCGCTCCGGTGCTGAGCAACGAGCAGGCGGCCGAGCGCATGAGCCGTCTCGAGTGGCAACTCGCGCACGATGACATGCGGTCCGGCGAACTCTGGCAGGAGCTGGAGCCCTGGTTCGTGGCGGAGTTCGGGGTGCAGGCCGCATCAACCCTTTCCCGCGCGGTGGAGGACTTCGATTTCCCCGCTGCCGCAGAGCAGCTGCGCAGGCTGCAGACACCGGAAAAGGCCCACTGACATGTGGTTGCTGCCGGGGATAGAGATCGAATTCACCGGCCCGGCAAGCACACTCGAGCATGCTTTCGAGAGCAGCTACGACCCGGTTCTGGTGACGGCCTCGGTGCTGGTGGCCGTGTTCGCGTCTTTCTGTGCCCTTGAAACCGTGCTCAGACTCGGGCGCGGCACGCTGGGTCGGGTCTGGGTGGGCATGGCGGCGCTCATGCTCGGTGCTGGCGTGTGGGCCATGCATTTCATCGGGATGCTGGCGTTCCGGCTTTCCTGCGGCGTGGGTTACGACACCACCATCACGGCGCTTTCCATGCTGCCTGGCGTGGCTGCCGCGGGGGTCGCCCTCGGCGTGATCACAACCCCGCAGTTGAGCCGTAGGCGGCTCGTCTTCGGTGCTGTGGTGCTGGGCGCGGGCATCGGCCTGATGCATTACTCCGGGATGGCGGCGATTCGCTTCGCGGGTCAGCTCCGCTACGACCCCGCGCTGTTCCTGCTGTCGCTGCTGGCGGCAGTGCTGCTGGCGCTGCCGGCTCTCTCCACACGCAATTTCGTCGAGCGGCTGCATCTGGGCAGCGTGCCGTTCCTGGGTTCTGCAATCGGTGCTCTGGTGCTGGGTCTTGCCATCTCCGGCATGCACTACATCGCCATGGATGCAGCGTTCTTCCTGCCCGAGGACGGCGCGCCGGCGGTGGCCTCGGCAAGCCCGCACGCCATCGCGCTTGCGGTGGGCGTCACTGTGTTGTTGCTGCTGGTCTTCGGTCTGGTGCTGATGGTGCTGGGTTCGCGCATGAGCGATGCGCGCACGCGGCTCTACGCCATGCTTTCCGCCACCAGCCAGGGATACATCCTGGTGGATGGTTCCGGACGGGTGGCGGATTCCAACCCCGCGATGGATGCCATGCTGGGTCTTTCGCCGCGCGGACGTCGCGCCGACGCGCTGCTCGACGCTGCCGTGCTGGCAGGCGATTTCCGCGGCGAACTCGAGCTGCGCCGTGCCGACGGCAGCACGCTGCCCTGCCTGGTGATCGCGCGCAGCATCGAGAGCCCCGACGGCAGTGGCCACATTTCCTTTGTGCTCTTCACCGACATCACGCCTGAGCGCGACGCCGCCCGGACGATGCGCCTTGCCAAGGAAATGGCCGAGGATGCCGCACGGGTGAAGTCGGATTTCCTCGCCAACATGAGCCATGAAATCCGCACGCCCATGAATGCGGTGGTCGGGCTCACGCACCTTCTGCTGAAGACCGAGCTCGCCCCGCGGCAGCAGGATTTCGCGCGCAAGATCGGGCAGGCCGGGCAGCACCTGCTCGAGATCATCAACGACATCCTCGATTTCTCGAAGATCGAGTCCGGCAAGCTCGGGCTCGAGCGCGTGGAGTTCGAACTCGAGCGCGTGCTGGACAACGTGGTGACGCTGCAGGTCGAGAAGTCCGCTGAAAAATCGCTGGATCTCCTGCTCGACATAGACCCCGGGCTGCCGGAATACCTCTACGGCGATCCGATGCGACTCGGGCAGGTGCTGATCAATTTCGTGAGCAACGCGGTGAAGTTCACCGAGACGGGCGAAGTGACGCTCGAGGCGAGGATGCTCCGCAAGGACAGCAGCGAGGTGTGCATACGCTTTGCCGTGACTGATACCGGCATCGGCCTGACCGAAGAGCAGATCGGCAGGCTGTTCCGCAGTTTCGAGCAGGCTGACTCCTCCATCACACGCAAGTACGGCGGCACAGGCCTCGGTCTGGCGATCGTCAAACGGCTCGCCGCGCTCATGGGAGGCGAGGTCGGCGTCGAGAGCGTGCCCGGCAAGGGCTCGACTTTCTGGTTCAGCGCCTCATTCGGTCACAGCCCCCGGCGCAAGCGCCAGTGGCCGCCCCCGCAGGACCTGCACGGACGGCGCGTGCTCGTGGTGGATGACAACGCCCACGCGCGCGAGGTGCTCGCCTCGCAACTCGGCGCCATGAGCTTCGAGGTGGCGGAGGCGAGCTCCTGCGACACCGCGCTGGAATCGGTGCGGCAGGCCGCAGGCGAAGATCGCCCCTTCGACATCGTCCTCCTCGACTGGCGCATGCCCGGGCACGACGGGCTCGAGACGGCGAGGCGCATTCTCGGGCTGGGTCTTGATCACACGCCGCGCCTTGCCATCGTCACGGCCTACGGGCGCGATGAGTTGCGGCAGGAAGCGCTCGACGTGGGCATAGACAACATCCTTCTGAAGCCCGTGACGCCTTCTACCCTTTTCGATACCGCCATGCAGTTGCTGGGCAACAGGCCCGATGTGGCTGTGCCGGAGTTCAGTGACGAGGAAGCGCAGCGGCGTTCGCTGGAGAGCATCGCCGGGGCGCGCGTGCTGCTGGTGGAAGACAACGCACTGAACCGCGAGGTTGCCACCGAGCTGCTCGTGGAAGCCGGTTTGCTGGTGGACATGGCCGAGGACGGCGAGCAGGCGCTCGCCCGGCTCCGCGAGGGCAGCTACGAGGCGGTGCTGATGGACATGCAGATGCCCGTCATGGACGGTCTGGTCGCAACACGTGCGATCCGGGCCATGCCGGGCCTGGCGAGCCTGCCGGTGATCGCGATGACCGCCAACGCCATGGAGTCCGACCGCCAGCGCTGTCTTGCTGCCGGCATGAACGAACACATCGCAAAGCCCATCGATCCGCGGCAGTTGTGGGCAACGCTGCTCGTCTGGATCAAGCCGCGCAGCGCCTCCGTGGCCCGCCCGCGGCAGCTGCGCGTGGCCGATGTGTCGGTGCCGCCGGCCCTTCTCGCCGTGCCCGGGCTCGACGTCCGCATCGGGCTTGATCGTCTCCTCGGCAAAACGGCGTCCTATCTCGGGCTTCTGCGCCGTTTCGCGGCCAGCCAGAGCGCGGCGGAACGGGCTATCGGCGAGGCGATCTCGAGCGGCAATAGCGCCGAGGCACGACGCCTTGCGCACACCTTGAAAGGGCTTGCCGCCACCATTGGTGCCATACCGCTGCGTGAGGCTGCCGCGCGTCTGGAGTTTGCGCTCGAATCGGCACAAGCACCCGATGCGGTGGAGAGCGCGCGCATCGACACCGCACTTGCTTTGCATGACCTTCTGGAGCCGCTGCTGGCGGCCCTGCCCGCGGTTGTGCTTCCGGCCGCACACCCGGGGACCGTAGAGACCGGATCATTGCGTCAGGCCTGTGCAGCCCTTCAGGCAGCACTCGTCGAGGGCAGCTTCGAGGCCCACTCCCTGCTGGCACAGCACGATGCGCTTTTGGCTGCGGCCTTCGGCGAGCGCGTCGTGCCCATCCGTACTGCCGTGGGGAATTTCGATTTCGATGGAGCGCTGCAGGCCCTCGCCGCCGCACTGGCCGCAGCAGATGCGGCAGGTGCGAAGGCATGAGCATTCGTGTTGGCCCCGGATCCGGCGGCGCTGCTCCGCGCCGCGGCGCCCGCGTGCTGCTGGTCGATGACGACGTTCTCAGCCAGGAAGTGGGCTGCGGCATGCTCGAGGAACTCGGTCTGGATGTGCGCGTGGCCGGCGACGGCGCCGAGGCGGTCCGGCTCGCGCAAGCGGGCGGCTGGGATCTGGTGCTCATGGACATGCAGATGCCGGTGATGGACGGGCTGGAGGCCACGCGCATCATCCGCGCGCTGCCGGATTGCCGGAGCCTGCCGATCATCGCGATGAGCGCGAATGCCTTCCCGGAGGACCGTCTGCGCTGCCTTGCTGCGGGCATGAACGACCAGGTGCCCAAGCCCGTCGATCCCGCCCAGTTGCGTGCGGTGCTTGCCGAATGGCTGCCTGTCGCGGGTGCCGGGCAGCAGCTTGCAGCCGCGCTGCGGCCCGAGCCCGATCCGGTAAGGCGTCGCGATCAGGAGACTCATGTCATCGACGTGGAGGCGGGGCTGCGTTTTTTCGGCGGGCGAACAGATGCCTACCACCGGATGCTGCAGCGATTTGCGCAGCTGCGCAGCGGCGATGCAGGTCTTCTGCGCTCGGCGCTCGCCGACGGCGATCTCCCGCAAGCAGGCCGTATCGCGCATTCGCTGAAGAGCATGGCCGCCACGTTGGGGGCAACGCAGTTGCACGGCGCCAGTGCGGCGCTCGAGGCGCTGCTGGAGCAGGGGGGCGCGGTAGCGGTCAGCGACGGGACGGATGCGCTGGAGCGGGCGCTCGCGGCAGCCTGCCGCGACATCGCGAGAATCTCGCCTGTGCCCGCCGCCTGAGGGCCGGAGGCCTCAATCGCGTTCCGAGGGGTATCCCTGCAGCAGCATCTGCACGAACTGCCGGATGTCGAGGTCGTTCTGCACGGTGACCGCAGTGAATTCGATGGCCGTCATGGCGTGGCCATTGCGCGCGCTGGTGTGCAGCACCTTCCCGTAGACATCCACCTCCCGGTAGCCGAGCGGCGAGAGGTCGAGCGCCAGCTTGATGTCTGAAAAGGGGGGGAGCGGAAGATGGAGTTCCGCGAGGATGCCCTGATAGCCGATGTCCCGGGCAATGCCCTGATGAACAGCGTCCTGCACGCGCTTGCCTTCGAGCACCTGGTAGTTGAACGGCATCTCCACGCGCACCCGGTGGCTGCGGCGCAGGTCGCGGCGACTGATCTCGAGGCTGAGCCCGGGAATGGCGAGCAATTCGTAGACCTGCACCGGGCCGGGCTGTCCCTTGAGGTAGGCCTGCATCACCTCGCCGGTGAGGGCGAAGTCCCCCGCTGCGGCGCGCGTGCTCTCTCCCAGCAGCACCTGCCCCCTGAGGCTGAGCGATTCGATTCTCGAGGCGAGGTTCACCGCATCGCCCACCACGCAGTATTCGCGGTGCCGCGGCGAGCCCAGCCAGCCGGTCATCACCCGTCCGGTGTTCACGCCCACGCCGCAGAAGATGCCGGGCAGTCCGCGCGCCTCGTTCGTGGCGTTGAGTGCATCCATGGCGATCTGCATCGATGCCGCGCAGGCCAGAGCCTGCCGCACGTGATCGGTACAGGGCTCCGGCGCGCCGAAGACGGCCATGATGGCGTCGCCCATGAATTTGTCGACGGTGCCGCCGTGTGCGAGCACAACGTCGCTCATTGCCGCGAGGAAGGCATCGAGCACCTCGATCAGCGTCGTGCCGTCGTGTTCGTTGCCCATTGCCGTGTAGCCGCGCAGGTCTGCCAGCAGGATGCTGACGTCCCGTTCACGGAATCCGAGGGCATCGGCGGCAACGCCGGTGACTGTGCTGGTGCTGGTCTCCACGATCCTCCCGCCGAGTCCGGAGCATGTACCGCCCAAGCATAGTTCCACGCAGGCCGTCGCGGCCAGACAATGCGGCCGGTTCGCGTGCGGAACCTGTGGTTGCGCGAGGTCTCTGCGCTATCATCGCGGCATAACACCGGCCCAGACCTCCGGGCGGCTTCCGCCCCGCAAAAGGAGCGCGACGATGCCCGATTCATTGCAGCCGGATATCGGCTTAGGCACCAACATCCTGCGCCGCTGCGCGCTGACGCCCGCACTGCCGGCGTTGAGCTTCGAGGGCGTCACCCTCGACTACGCCGCGCTTGGCGCGCGTATCCGGCTGCTCGCCGGAGCCTTGCGCCGCGCCGGTGTGAACCGCGGCGATCGTGTGGGCTTCCTCGGTGCCAATCACCCCGTGTTCATCGAGGCCATGTACGCCACGGCCGCCATCGGTGCGATCTTCGTTCCGCTGAACTTCAGGCTCACAGGCCCGGAGCTCGAATTCATCATCGGCGACGCCGGCCTGCACACGCTGCTGGTGGATGACTTGCGCATGCCGGTGATCGACGACATTCGCGCCGCGCTGCATTGCCGCCACTTCGTCGCTGCCGAAACGCCCGCGGCCGGCTGGATCGCGCTCGCGGAATTCGCCGCCGATGCCACGCCGCTCGCCGAGCCCGAGGGCGTCGGCATGCAAGACACCGCGCTCATCATGTACACCTCCGGCACCACCGGACGCCCCAAGGGAGCGATGCTCACGCACGGCAACTTTTTCTGGAACAACGTCAATTCGCGTTTCAGCCCGGAGAACCTGGCCTCGGAGGTGAGCCTGAGTTGCGCGCCGCTCTTCCACATCGGCGGCCTCAACGTCACCACCATGGTGACCTTCCAGACCGGCGGGCATGTGGTGCTGCTGCGCAACTTCGAGCCGGGTGCGGTGCTTGAGGCGATCGCCAGCTACCGCGTGCAGACGATGTTCGGCGCGCCGGCAATGTTCCTCTTCATGGCGCAGCATCCGGATTTCGAGGCCGCTGACCTCTCCAGTGTGGAGGTGCTGGTCGGTGGCGGTGCGCCGGTGCCGGAGCTGCTGGTGCGCATCTACAAGGCCCGTGGCGTGAAGCTCTGCCAGGGTTACGGCCTCACCGAGACCGCGCCCTTTGCCACTTTCCTCGGCAGCCGCTGGATCGAGTCCAAGCCCGGTTCCGCCGGACTGCCGCCGCTCTACGGCGAGGTGCGTGTGGTGGATGCGTCCAACCAGCCGCTGCCGCACGGCGAAAAAGGCGAGGTGTGCGTGCGTGCACCCAACGTGATGCGCGGCTACTGGAACCGCCCGGAGGCCACGCGCGAGGCCATCGACCGGGAGGGCTGGTTCCACACCGGCGACATCGGCTACTTCGACCACGAAGGATTCCTCTTCCTCTGCGACCGCGTGAAGGACATGGTCATCACCGGTGGCGAGAACGTGTATCCGGCCGAAGTCGAGGGTGTGCTCTGCGAGCATCCGGCGATCGCCGAGGTGGCCGTGATCGGGCTTCCCGACCAGAAGTGGGGCGAGGCCGTGACGGCCGTGGCACGGCTGAAAGACGGCGCCTCGCTCTCGCTGGAGGAGTTGCGTGATTTCGCCTCCACCCGGCTCGCGCGCTACAAATTGCCGCTGCGTCTGCACCTGGTGCCCGAACTGCCGCGCAATCCCGCAGGCAAGGTGCTCAAGTACCAACTGCGTGCCCGATGGGGGAACCCATGATTCGCGTCCTGCTCCGCAATCCCGACGGCAGCCACGAGTCAGGGGACGAGTCGCTCCTCGGGCGCTGGGATCCTGCCTCGGGCGTGCTCGCCTGGGTCGACATCGATCGCCACGACGATCAGGCCGCACGCAACCTCATGGCGGGACGCTTCGGCATCGACCCTCTCGCCGTCTCTGACGCCCTGCGCGAGCGGCATCCGCCCAAGATCGAGTGGTTCGACAACTGCCTTTTCCTGCTGGTCAAAGGCTTCACCGCCGAGACCGCCGACATCAATTTCTCGGTGGTGCACATCTCGCTCTTCGTGGGGCGGGGATTCCTGCTCACGGTGCACCGCCTTGCTTCGCCCTCGGTCGATGCGCTCTTCGCCGAGCCTGCAGCGGCCGCGGATGCGCTCGCCACCGGAACATCGCATCTGGCCTACCGCGTGCTGCGGCGCGTGGTTGACCGCTACGCGCCGGTGATCCTCGGGCTGGAGCAACGCCTGGACGAACTCGAGGAGGAGATCGCCGGCAACCCCGGTGACGATCTGCTGATCGAGTTGCAGCGCTATGTGATCCGCCTGCGCAAGCTCCGTCGCACCTTTGGTTACCAGCAGTCCTGTTTCGCGGAGTTGCGGCAGTCGGTCTCGCCACTGCTGCACGCGCGGGCCGCGCACGAATTCCAGGATCTCTTCGAGCACATGGAGCGCATGGCGAGTCTCTCGACACTGCTGCAGGAACTCGCGCGCGATCTGCTGGAAGGGCATATCTCGCTCTCGGGCCACCGCCTCAACTCGATCATGAAGACGCTTACCATCGCTTCCGTGATCTTCCTGCCGCTTACCTTCCTTGCAGGGATCTATGGCATGAATTTCGAGAACATGCCCGAGCTCCATGCCGAAGACGGCTATTACCTGCTGCTCGGTGGCATGACTGTCATCGCTGGCGCGCTGATGTGGACCTTCCGCCGCGCCCGCTGGATCTGAACCCATTCACGCCGGAGTACGAACATGAACACGCCTGCAGTCCTGATGCCTGACATCGACTTCTCCCGTGCCGACCTGCCGGACCTCCACCGCGTGCTGGACGAACTCCGCGAGGCAGGCCCCGTGGTGCGCGTGATGCACCACGGTGGACCCTGCTGGCTGATCACCCGTTTTGCGGAGCTGAAAGAGGCGTTCTCGGACGAAGAGCATTTCCCCAGCGAAGCCGCCTACCGCGTGCACAGTGAGCCCTCGATGGGCCGCACCATGCAGACCATGTCCGGTGAACAGCACCGGATGAACCGCGGCCTCGTCTCCAACGCCTTTTTCCCGAAACAGGTGCGCGGCTACATCGAGGCGATCATCGAGCCCGAGGCCGAGCGCTGGCTCGCTGCCATCGAGGGCAAGTCGCGGGTAGACATGGTGCAGAGCTTCTCGCGCCCGTTCCCCTTCTCCGTGATCACGCGGATGCTGGGCATCCCCGTGCACGACGAGGGGCTCTTCATGGAGTGGGCCGTCAAGCTGATCGATTATCCCTGGGACCCCGAAGGTGCGATGCGCGCCAAGGCCGGCTTCGACGCCTACATGCTGCCGCTGATAGCGCAGCGGCGCGCGGCCCCCGGCGACGACATCGTCTCCCTGCTTGCCCGCGCCGAACTGGAGGGGCAGGCACTGACAGACGAGGAGATCATGTCTTTCTTCCGCCTGCTGTTTCCGGCGGGATCGGACACGACCTACAAGAACCTGGGCAGCCTGCTCTCGTATGTGCTCGCGGATCCTGCGCTGCGGGAGCGCGCGCAAGGCAGTGACGCGGACCGCGAGGCGATCGTGCAGGAGGGGCTGCGCATCGAACCGCCCACCTCGCTGCTGCCGCGGCGCTGCGGCAAGGACCGTATGCTCGGCGGGCAGCAGATACGCGCCGGCGACTGGATTCTCTTCGGCATCACGCCCGGCAACAACGATCCTGCCGTGTTCCCCGAGCCGCGTCGTTTCGATCCCGACCGCAGCAACAAGAACATGGCGTTCGGCCATGGTGTGCATTTCTGTCTTGGCTCGCACCTCGCGCGGCGTGAACTCGAGGCCGCACTGAAGCTGGTGCTGCGGCGCTATCCGCAGATGCGCCTGGTGCCGGGCGAGCCGGTGGAGATCGTGAGCGCGGTGCTGCGCGGACCGCGCGAGTTGTGGGTGGAACCAGGGCCGCGCGCGGCCTGAGTGTTTTCTGGCAGAGGCAGTATTGATGGACACGTCGGTGATTGATCCGCGCACGCCGGTGCTGGTGGGCGTGGGTGTGGTGCAGCAGAAAGAAAAGGATCCCGCACGCGCGGTGGAGGCGGTGGCGCTGATGACGCGCGCCGCGCTCCTTGCCGGGGATGACAGCGGTGCGCTCGCGCTGCTTGCGGAGCTGGATCGCATCTCCGTGCCGCAGGGCCTGTGGAGCTACTCGGATGCTGGCCGCATGGTGGCGCACGGGATCGGCGCCGGCCGTGCGTCCACCACCTGTGCGCAGGTGGGCATCCTCCAGCAGTCGCTGATGAGCGCGGCCTGCAGCCGCATCGCCGCCGGCGAGAGCCGCGTCGAGATGGTGCTGGGCGGAGAAGCGCGTTTCCGGCAGTTGCAGGCGCAGATTGCCGGTCAGGAGGCCCCGGAGACAGCCTTCTCCGGGGCGCCGGACGAGTGGCTGAAGCCCGAGGCCGAACTGGTGCTCGATGAGGAAGTGAACGGCGGCCTGGGCTACATGCCGGTCGGCTACTACGCGATCATCGAGAGTGCCTTCCGGCAATCGATGGGTTGGGGCGTGGAGGAGCACCGCGACCGCATGGCCGCGCTCTACGAGCGCTTCAGCGAGATCGCCGTGCAGAACCCCGACGCCTGGAAGCGCGAGCGGGTGGCCGCGGAGCAGATCCGCAACGCCTCCGCGAAGAACCGCATGCTGGCCTTCCCCTACACCAAGCTCCACAACACCTCGTGGAATGTCGATCAGGCCGCGGCGCTGCTGTTCTGCTCGGCGGGCGTGGCCAGCGAGCTGGGCATACCGCGCGAGAGATGGGTGTTTCCCCGCTCCGGCACCGAGTCCAATCACATGCTCGCGCTCTCGCAGCGGCCCGAGTTGCACCGCTGCCCCGGCGCGCAACTGGCAGGACGGCGTGCGCTGCAGCTGGCCGGTATCGGTGCGGAGGAGCTTGATCTCCTCGAGCTCTACTCGTGTTTTCCCATCGCCGTCGAGAGCTATGCCACCGAGATCGGCATCCCTCTCGAGGGGGATCTCACCGTCACCGGCGGCATGCCCTTCGCCGGAGGTCCGCTCAACAACTATGTGCTGCAGGCAACCGCACGCATGGCAACGCTGCTGCGCGAGCGCGGTCAGGGTACAGGGCTCGTCACCTCGGTCTCGGGTTACCTCACCAAGCAGGGTTTCGGCGTGTGGTCGATGTCGCCCGGCGAGGGCTTCGCATTTGCCGACGTTACCGAAGAGGTCGCAGCGCAGACGCCCGCGCGTACGGTGTCCGCGCTTGTGGATGGCCCCGTCACCATTCGCGGCTGCACCGTGATGTACCAGGAGGATCGCGCCCTGTGCGCCGTGGCGGTAGTGGATCAGGCCGATGGCTCGCGCAGTGTCGCGAACAGCCAGGATACCGCCGTGATCGCGCGCGTGGAGACCAGCGAATGCTGCGGCATCAGCGCGCGCGTCGAAGGCGGACAGTTGAAGCTCGATTGAGCGCCGATGTGCAGGAGGGGCCGGTGCCTCCGACTGTGCCTGTTGATGCGCTTCTGTCGCGGGCATGGCTCGTTTTCACGAAAAGATGTCGCGGGCATGGCCCGCTGGCGAATGCCTCGAACGAGCGATTCGGGCCGTGGCTCCTCCCGGTGAGCGGCCTTCAGCCGCGAGATCGTCGGGAACGATCTCGCGGATGCAGGCAGCCGACGCACAGGGATGTGCGGCGGCGTGAGCGAACAGGGAGGAGCCACGGCCCGAAGCGCGGCAGCTGCAATCCGAATCGCGGAAGCTGCAATCCGAAGCGCGGAAGCTGCAGTCCGCCGCGCGGAAGCTGCAGTCTGCCGCGCGGAGGAAGCAATCCGCAGCCAGGAAGCAGCAATACAGAGGCGAGCAATCCAGACGCCGAACGAAGCGCCTCTCAGCCCAGATGCTCGTCCAGATAGCGCTCGATCTCCCGCGTGAGCGCGGATTTGAGCATCAGCATCAGCACCCCGAGTTTCACGTCGACCAGGATGTCCTTCTGCTGCAGCGTGAGGCGCGCATCGATGCCGCCGGAATAGCTGTAGTGCACGGTGTCGCCTTCCCAGCGGAAATCCCCGCCGTACTCGGACTTCAGCTGTTTCGCCAGCGCCTCGGTGCGCTTGCGCAGCGTCTTGCGATCGAGCGCATGCTCGCGCTGCAGATAGATCCGGCTCATGAGGGGCTCCTGCCGTTTCGTGGCATTCTGTTGCAGCGGCGAGGCATTGCCAATCGGTAGTGGCACAGGCAAGGGCATCACGGATAATCCGCGCATGAGGAACACTCGGCACAGCAGCAGCGCAGCGCCCGACGCCACGGTGGCGGGAATGCTGGCCGGACTCATGCCGGATTTCAGCGCCATGGCGCAACGCAACCAGCGCCTGCGGCAGTTGCAGACGGACATGGACGGCGCCACCACCTATGCCGCCTGGCGCGAAGCGGCCATGCGCTGGGACGAGGTGTCAGGCCTCGAGGCCTGGAAGCTCGAAGACGCCTCGCCCTTTTACGACTACCAGCTGATCCAGCGCCGCCTTGCCCAGATCCTGGCCGCGCGCGAGGGTGGATACATCCGGCGCCTGATGTTCCTGCTGCAGGAAGGACTGCACGGCAATCTCGGCAACATCTCCAACCCGCTGCTCTACCAGTGCTGCCGCTTCGGCACCAAGCGGCTGATCGAGCGCTACTTGGACGAGGTCTGCGAATCCCTCGCATTTCTCGCGGAATCGGGCAGCCAGCATGTGCCTCGCGAAGACCTGCTGGAGTTTTTCGGATCGACCAGCCAGACCTTCGGCCAGTCCTGCCTGATGCTGAGCGGTGGCGCCGCACTCGGCATTTACCACTTCGGTGTCGTGAAATCGTTGTGGGAGAACGGCCTGCTGCCGCACGTGATTTCCGGCTCCAGCGCGGGCTCTGTCGTGGCAGCCATGCTGGCCACGCACGACGAAGCCGAACTGGGTGAACTCATGCAGTCAGGCGAAGGGCTGGTGGAGCTGATCCGCTGGAACGAAAAGCCCTTGCCGTACCTGTTCGATGTGGCGCACTTCGACAGCGAACTCGGACGCCGGGTGCGCGATATGAGTTTCCGTGAGGCCTGGCAGCACAGCGGGCGCGCCGTGAACATCACCGTCTCTGCCGAAGGCCGCCACGCCGAGGGCAGGCTGCTCAACCACAGTACCTCGCCGAACGTGCTGGTCCGCAGCGCCGTGCGCGCCTCTTGCGCCGCGCCCTTCCTGATGCCGCCGGTGGAACTGCTGGCGCGCACCATGGGAGGCGAGACCA
Organism: uncultured Gammaproteobacteria bacterium; assembly: GCA_903928015.1. Lineage (GTDB taxonomy): Bacteria > Pseudomonadota > Gammaproteobacteria > Pseudomonadales > UBA5518 > UBA5518. The sequence goes on from CAIYPF010000059.1 coordinate 39,254, forward strand.
TTCCCTACCTGAAGGGCACGCGCTTCCTCGACGGCTCCATCGGCGACGATCTCCCGATCCGCCGCCTCACGCGGCTCTACGGCGTGAACCATTCCATCGTGAGCCTGGTGAATCCGCTGGTGCTGCCCTTCGTGTCGCGCAGCGTCCAGACGTCCGATGCCATGAGTGCGGTGGCGGGGCGTGCCATGGTGCGGTTGCTGAAGGAGGGCGCGAATCTGTCGCTGGAGGCGCTGCAGCGCGGCATTCCCTCTGCCAACGCGAGCCTCGCGATCCAGAAATTCCAGTCGGTGATGATGCAGGACTACCGCGGCGACATCACGCTGGTGCCCCCGCGCAGGCTCGCGCACCTCTACCGCATGCTGCGCAACCACTCCCCGGCCGAGGAGCGGGAGTTTGTGGACATCGGCATGCGCATCACCTGGCCCTGGCTGGAGATGATCAAGAACACCACGGCCATCAGCCGCTGCTTCCGATCCTGTATCCTCCGCCTGCAGACCCGCGCGCGTCCGGTGAGACGGACGGATGCCAAGGCGAAACGCGGGGGCCTGCGCCGACACAGTGGAGAAAAGACATGAGCGATTTCAGGAAGTGGGAGTGCGTGATCTGCGGCTTCATCTATGACGAAGCACTCGGCCTGCCCGATCACGGCATTGCGCCCGGCACCCGCTGGGAGGACGTTCCCGAAGACTTCGAATGCCCTGATTGCGGCATCAGCAAGTTCGATTTCGACCTGATGGAAGGTTGATCGGCGGCGCGGCGCTTCCATGGAGCATTGGCAGAACTTCTCGCCGCTGCACCTGGCGACTGTGCTGTGCTTCGCCATCGCCTGGGGGCTGCTCTGCCTGCGCGGCAGGGCCCTTCGCGGCACGTTGGCCGAGCCTCCCTGGCGTGCATCGCTCGCGCTGGTCGTCCTGTGCTGCTGGCTTTTCGCCAACGGCGTGCAGCTCCTTCCGGGGCGCTTTGACGCGGCGGTGGTGTTGCCCGTGCAGGTCTGCGACATCGCGGGTCTTGTCGCGGCACTGGCGATCTGGCGTCCGGGCGGATTGCCCGGCGCCATCCTGCACTTCTGGGGGCTGGGTTTCAGTGTGCAGGCGATCCTCACGCCCGAGTTGCTGCACGGCCCTGCACACGTCGATTTCTGGACCTTCTGGCTGCCGCACGCGAACCTGAGTGGAGCAGCCTGTTATGCCCTGGTGGTGGAACGCTACCGCCCGCGCTGGGCCGATGCGCGTGCCGCCTTCTGCTGCGCGCTCGCGTATCTTGGCCTGATGCTGCCTTTCGACCTGCTCACGGGTTTCAACTACGGCTATGTAGGCCCGGCCAAGCCCGGCAATCCCTCGCTGATCGACTTCCTCGGCCCCTGGCCATGGCGGGTGGGCGTGATGGTGCTGCTGACGGCCGCGGTCTTCGCGCTGCTCGCCTTGCCCTCGGCCCGCGCTCAGAAACCCCGGAGCGTTGCGTAGCGATTGCGGTGGAAGGCGCTGTCGCCCAACAACTGCATGCAGACCCGCGAGCGTTTGAGGAACAGCCCGATATCCAGTTCGTCGGTGGTGCCCATGCCACCGTGGAGTTGCACGGCCTCGTTGGTGATCAGTTCCGAACCGTCGTTGGCGCGCGCCTTCGCGAGGCTGGCGAGCAGCGGCAGCATCGCGGCATTCGTGTCCACTGCATCACAGGCCGCGCGCACGGCGGTGCGCAGGAGTTCGAGCTCCGCGAACATCAGCGATGCGCGGTGCTGCAGGGCCTGGAAGGTGCCGATCACGGCGCCGAACTGCTCGCGCTGCTTGAGATAGGCCACTGTCCGGTCGAAGCATTCCTCCGCTCCGCCCAGCATCTCGGCCGAAAGCGCCGCGCGCCCGCGGTCCAGCACCTGTTGCAGCACGGGCCAGGCGTTGCCTTCTTCGCCCAGCAGGCAGGACGCATCGACGTCCACGTCGCTGAAGCTGATGCGTGCGGCATTGCGGCTGTCCATCAAGGCGAGCTTCTGCCGGCTGATCCCGGGTGCGCCCGCGTCGACGAGGAAGAGACTGAGTCCCTGCTCATCGCCGGCGTTGCCACTGCTGCGCGCCACTACGAGCAGGCGCTCGGCGCTGTTGCCGTCGGCCACGAACTGCTTCACGCCGCTCAGGCGCCAGCCCGTAGCGCTGCGCACGGCGGGCATGGCTGCGCCCGTGGGGTCGTGGCGGTGCGATTCCTCCAGCGCCAGCGCCAGTCGCAGTCCACCGGTTGCGATCAGCGGCAGGAATTCTTCTTTCTGGGCATCACTGCCTGCGAGCTGCAGCGCGCTCGCGCCCAGTACGCAGGTGGAAAAGAGCGGAGATGCAGCGAGTGTGCGGCCGCACTCCTGCAGCAAGAGCCCCATGCCCGCAAAACCGAAATCCAGCCCGCCGTACTGCTCGGGGATCGTGATGCCGGCCCAGCCGAGCTCTGCCATGCGCGACCACAGGTCCATCGAATAGCCGAGCGGATCGCGGCCGTCGCGCAGTTCGCGCATGGCAGCGACCGGCGCGCACTCGCGGAGGAATTCGCGTGCAGTGTCGGCGAGTTGGCGCTGTTCGTCTGAAGGTACGAGTGACATGTCGGTGTCTTCCTGCTGGCAATGCGTTCAGATCACGCCGGGCAGGCCGAGGGCCCGCTTGGCGATGATGTTCAGCTGGATCTCCGAGCTGCCGCCCGCGATGCTGAGCGCCTTGGTGCTCAGCATGCCGCGCGCGGTGTCGATCTCGGCGCCGGAGAACTCCTCGCCCTCCCATCCCAGCCCCTGGCTGCCCATCATGGCGACCATGAGTTCGTTGCGGCGCTTTTCTTCCTCGGTGCCGCAGTACTTCATCACCAGGGCGGTAAGGCCGGTGCCGGTGCGCGCCTTGGACTCCTCGATGATGCGTTGCTGCGTGAGGCCGATGGCGTGCATCTGCATCTCGTGGCGGGCGAGGCGGTCGCGCATGACCGCATCCTCCACCTGGCCGCTCGCCGAGACCGGCAGGTAACGTTTGGCGCATTCCACAGCGCCGTAGGCGCGGGTCGCGCTCTCGACGCCGATCTCGGACATCAGCTTGCGCTCGTGTTTGAGCAGTGCTTTTGCCACGCCCCAGCCGCCGTGCAGCGGGCCCACGAGGTTGCTGCGCGGCACGCGGACGTTGTCGAAGAAGGTCTGGCAGAACTCGGAGTGGCCGCTGATCAGTTCGATGGGGCGCACCGTGATGCCGGGAGAGGCCATGTCGATCAGCAGGAAGCTGATGCCCTCCTGCTTGCGGGCGGCGGGGTCGGTGCGCACCAGGCAGAAAATCCAGTCGGCGCGATCGGCCTGCGAGGTCCAGATCTTCGAGCCGTTGATCACGAAGTGGTCGCCATCGATGTCGGCGCGCGTCTGCAGGCTCGCGAGATCCGAGCCCGCGCCCGGCTCGCTGTAGCCCTGGCACCAGCGCGCACGGCCTTGTGCGATCCCGGGCAGATGCAGTGCCTTCTGTTCCGCGTTGCCGAATTCGAGCAATGCGGGCCCGAGCATCCAGATGCCGAGGCTGAAGAGCGGGGAGCGGCAGCGCAGCCGTCGCATCTCGTCTTTGATGATGCGCGCCTCCTGTTCGCCAAGTCCGGCGCCGCCGTATTCCTGCGGCCACTCCGGCACCACCCAGCCCTGGTCGCGCATGCGCTCGAACCACAGCTGCGCATCGGGAGAGGGGAAGCTGCCATTGCGGCCGCCCCAGTACTGCTCGCCCGGTGTGATGGGCTGGCGCTGGCTGGCGGGGCAGTTCTCTTCAAGCCAGCGTCGCACGCTGGCGCGGAAATCGGTGGTCTCGCTCATGGTGATGCACCTTTGATGAGGGCTTGCGCATGGTAATCCATCGATCTGCGGCCGCGAATGACCGTTGGCGTCGCGCCGCACTGGCAGGGCCGGTCATTCCTTCATTAACATGCGCGGGCCGGCGCGTTGCCGGTGCAGTTACCGCGAGGAGTCCGGCATGAAGCGTCTCGAAGGCAAGGTGGCGCTGGTCACGGGTGCCGGATCAGGCATAGGCCGCGCTGTCTCGCTGCGTCTGGCAGCCGAGGGTGCGCGGGTCTTCTGCGTGGATCTGCAAGACGAACCCCTGGAGCAGACCTGTGAAGCGGTGCTCGGTGCCGGCGGCGTGGCGCTCGCCCGCCGCTGCGACGTGAGCAGCGAGGCCGATGTGCGCTCCAGCGTGGCGGCCGCGGCAACCGCTTGGGGACGTCTTGATCACCTGAGCAACATGGCCGGCATCCTGCGTTTCGACAACTTCCACGAGATCGCGCTGGAGGATTTCCGCCGCGTGATCGACGTGAACCTCTTCGGCACCTTCATGTTCTGCCGCGAAGCGATTCCGCACCTTCTCAAGGTGGGCGGCAACATCGTGAACACGGCCTCGACCTCCTCGCACGCGGGATTGCCGTGGGGCGGGGTCTATTCCGCCTCCAAGGGTGCCGTGCTCGCCATGACGCGCACCATCGCAGTGGAGTACGGCCGCCTCGGTCTGCGCGCCAACAGCGTCTCGCCCGGCGATATCGCCACGCCCATGTCCAAGCACGTGAAGATGCCCGCGGGCGTGGACTTCAGCTGGATGGACCGCTGCAAGGCGTTGCACGGCCCGCGTCCGCCCGAGGTTGTTGCCGGCGTGGTCGCGATGCTCGCCTCGGATGATGCCGCGCACATCAACGGCGAGGACATCCGCGTCGACGGCGGCACGCTTTCCTGAGGCCGCCCCATGACGCACTCTGTCGGCATACTCGTGGTAGGTGAGCCGCCCGCGGAACTCGCCGGGCGTTATGCCGGTTACGGCACCATGGTCGAGGAACTCCTGGGTGCCGCAGACGGCGAACTCGGATTCCGGCAGTACGATGTCCGCGCCGGGGATTACCCTGCCGCGCCCGATGCGCACGACGCCTGGCTCATCACGGGCAGCCGTCACGCCGCCTACGAAGACCTGCCCTGGATCCACTGGCTCGCGACGTTCATCCGCGAGCTCGACGCCCGGAAGATCCCCTTGGTCGGCATTTGTTTCGGCCACCAGCTGATCGCCCGCGCGCTCGGTGGAGAGGTGGTCAAAGCGCCGCAGGGCTGGGGCGTGGGAGTGCACGAGGCCGGCATCACAGCGCGTGCGCCCTGGATGGACGCCGACGCGAGCAGCGTGAGCATGGTGGTGAGCCACCAGGATCAGGTGACGACCCTTCCCCCGCAGGCCGAGCCTCTCGCTTCCAGCGCATTCTGTCCGGTTGCCATGTACCACGTAGGCTCGCACATCTTCGCGATGCAGGCGCACCCGGAATTCAGTCGCGAGTACTCGCGCGATCTCATGGAAGTGCGCCGCGGACTGATCGGCGACGAGCGCATCGATGCCGGCATGGCTTCGCTTTCCGCAGGCACCGATTCCGCCCGCGTCGCGCGCTGGATCGCTGCCTTCCTGAATCACGCATGGACGCACTGAGCGAGGCACTTCTCGAGCCCCGCGCCTATCCCCACCGGGTCGACCAGGTCCGCCTGGTCGAGACCCACATCTCCCGCGTGTTCCTCGCCGGTGATTTCGCCTACAAGCTGAAGAAACCCGTTTTTTTCGGCTTTCTCGATTTCCGTTCGCTGGAAGCGCGCAGGCATTTCTGTTTCGAGGAATTGCGGCTCAACCGTCGCTTCGCGCCGGGGCTTTATCTCGATGTGGTTGCCATCGTCCGCGGGCCCGATGGGCCGCGCGTCGCGGGCGAGGGCGAAGTCATCGACTTCGCCGTGAGGATGCGCCGCTTCCCCGATGGCGCCCTGCTCGCCGAGCGTGCGCAAGCGGGCACGGTGCCGGCGTCCGTGTGGTCCGGCCTTGGCGCGACACTTGCGCGTTTGCACCGAGATCTGCCGCGAGCGCCTGCCGCAGACGAGGAGCGCGACGGCGTGCCGCCGCATTTCCGCGACGCACTGTCCGAGAACTTCCGTCAGTGCCGTGCTTTTTTGCGCGATCGCGAGGATGTCGCTCTCCTGAACGCAGTGGAGGAGCGCACCTGGGCAGACTGGCGTCGATTCGAGGGCCTGCTGTGGCGCCGGCATGAGGCCGGCTGCAGA
>CAIYPF010000060.1 GCA_903928015.1 uncultured Gammaproteobacteria bacterium
AGCTGCCGACCGTGCTCGCCCCGGAGGGCGCGCGGTAGCGGTCGAGTTGGATGCCCGGGACCTTGTAGTCGGTCACCGCCACGGTTCCCATGCCGATGTAACCGTAGCCCACCAGCGCGGTGCTGCCCAGGTCGAGCTGCGTGGCGCGGCTGATCCGCGAGTCGGGCGTGCTCGAGGAGGCGCCGTACTTGAATCCCTGCGTAGCTCCGTCAGGGTAGGTCAGCGTCTGCAGGCGGCTGTAGTTGCCGCCAGAGACGGGCTGCGTGTCGTAGGCGTAGGAAACGGTGCGGGCGTACGGGGATGCGCCTCCCGTGTTGCCGCGGCTGCTCTGCAGCACCTGCGACACCTCTCAGAGCCCCGTGTAGGAGAAGACGACGTCATCCAACGGCGTTGAGGGCCCCACCGCGACGAGCGCGCCTACGTCCACGAAGTGGCGGGTGCGGGGCCGGACGTGACGATCATCGGCGAGGACGTGTCGGTGCGGGTGGCGTGAGGGGGCGGTATGACGATCGCCAACGCATCAGCGCCGGGGCTGCTGGGGGCCCTGTTGGCTGAAATAACTCGCATCAAGTTTGGCTCAGGAATCAGGGGAAAGACCACGTCACTTCGGCGAATTGCCTCGCATCGCCCGGAATGTGAAAAGGGTCGCAAGCAATCCGAGGAATACAAGCATCACCCAATTGAAGGTCCGCATCCCGTCACCCCTGTCGTTCGCAGGGATGGGCACGAACAGAAGAACTCGGATTGGGATCGCAATCCAAACCACCCAAGTGACCGCTGCCGCGATTGAGTAACCCAGTCGGTAGTTGCGCATGAATGTTCCTCGCTGCCCGGGACTGGAGCCCTGCCGGTGCCTGATTAAAGAAGACTCTGCCGAGCCGTGAAGTATGGAACTCATCGTAGCGGACGTGCGCTGCGCCACACCGCAATGGTCGCGCGGACGCGCCGAGCCCCTGAAGCTCCCGACCGGGCTATTGTCCGGATCCGGTGTCGGCGTCCTCGGGACGCGACCCTTGCGCTGAAGTCCCGCTTCATCGCGGCCCATATGCACGTGGACGCCACCCCAGGCAACATGTACATGAAGAAATACGTGTTCGAACGCCACCTTCCCCAGCCGGACGAGTCAGCAATAACCCCGGAGACTGCCAATGCAAAGGCGATGGCAGCAATCACAGTGGCGAGTAGCACATACCAACAAGGGGGTCGCTTGGCCAGGTAATAGAGCCCGGCAACCGCCAGAGCAAAAAAGCCAACGAATCCCCGCACGATCAAAGGGACCTGCTCCAGAAACTGCTGCACTTCCGAGATTTGCATTACTTCGTGTTCCTTAGGATCTCGCACGGAGAAGCGCAGGGGTTCTCATCGCATCCCTTGTAACAGTCAGAGACGAGTTTACCCATATCGTAAACCAGCTTGGCCTTGTCGAAGAGCTTTCCGAGCCTCTCGAGCTTCGATTTCCCGGCCTCGAGATCTTTGATCATCTGCTTGTAATTGTCTCGTGCATTGCGCTGGGCCTGCTTGAGGCTCTCTCCTGGCGAGCGAAGCGGATCCCTGCGCCTGATAGCCCTTTCAAATCCTTCGTCCAACTTGCGCTGCAAGTAACGCTGAAGCGAATCGCTAATCCTTCCCAATGCGGCTGGCAGCCGGCCAGCGGATGCCGTTGGCCCGCCGGCGAACCCAGCCCGTCTGGGGCAGGCCGGGGTGATTGTCCCCGAGCGACAGAATCACGGCGAGCGCAATTGCGGGCACAATTGCGGTTCCTCGGGGTCAACTCGATCGCTATAAGTTGTCCGCCCCTCTTCGGACGCACAATACCCCTCCGCGTGAGCGGAGTCATCACCCGCGGGTCGCTGTTCGCAACGGTTCGGGACCGAACCAGCGCTCCCGACCCCGGGGGTAGTGACCGCTCTAGCGGGCCCGACCCACTCTTAACCCGGCACCCTCCCGCGGAGAGACCCGGAGAGACTTTCGGCCCATCCGGTCGGCCAGCGGGGGTGTTCGGGCGACCCGGCGGTTAACACTCCGAGACACGCGGCGACCGCCCGCCCTGGCCCACCCCTCGAAATCCCTGCGCACAAAGCGAAAGACGCGCCCTCATGGAGGACGCGTCTCTCGTGCGTTTGGCGAGGGCTGCTGTTTGCAACCACTCTTGAAGTAGCGGGGACTGGATTTGAACCAGTGACCTCCGGGTTATGAGCCCGACGAGCTACCAGGCTGCTCTACCCCGCAGACCGTGATGCTAGCGGAATCTCCGCGGATGTCAAGCCGCTCGCAAACTCACCCCGCCTGCTCGCAGCGCACGCGCCAGCTCTCGCGCAGCGCGCCAAAGAACCGCGCTGCATACGCCTTCGAATCCATCAGCGCGGATGCCTGCATGCGCGCGCGCGCGTTGTCGCGGAAGTCGGTGGCCCATGCGCGGTCGGTGGCGCAGCGCGCGGCGATGCGCGCGAAGTCCGCGGCGTCCTTCGCCACCAGCTCGCCGAACCCGGCTGCGTGCAGCAGGCTGGCGCTGACGCGCGAGGCGTGCCGCTCGCCGGGGAGCGTCACCACGGGCACGCCCATCGACAGCGCCTCGCACGTGGTGGTGGTGCCGGAGTACGGCGCGGGGTCGAGCGCCACGTGCACGCGCGCGTAGAGCTCCAGGTGCTCCTTGATGCCCTTCACGAACGCCAGGATCTCCACGCGCGATTCGTCGATCCCCGCGGCGCGGATCCGCTCCAGCATGCTCTCGCGCGCGGCCGGGTCGCCGAGCGAGCGCGCCTTCAGGAGGAGGCGCGAGCCGGGCACCGCGTCAAGCGCACCGCGCCAGAGCCGCAGCGCGTCCACGCCCACCTTGCCCGAGAGGTTGAACGATCCGAACGTCACCGGCGCGTCGGCCGCGGGCATGGCGGGCGCGGGCGCATCGGCGGGCGGCACGTAGCAGAGGAAGCACGGATCCATCCGCTGCAGCCGC
>CAIYPF010000061.1 GCA_903928015.1 uncultured Gammaproteobacteria bacterium
AGCACCGTGATCGGCGATGCCGTGGTACGCGCGCTGGAGTTCCGCGGCGACCGCGTGATCCGCCAGAACCACGTCGGTGACTGGGGCACGCAGTTCGGCATGCTGATCGCGCTGCTCGAGGAACGCGGCGCCACTGGCGAGAGCGTGGGCCGCACCGCGCTCGCCGACATCGAGGCCTTCTACCGCGAGGCAAAAGGCCGCTTCGACGCCGATCCCGCCTTCGCGGACCGCTCGCGCGATTACGTGGTGCGGCTACAGGCCGGCGACGCGCACTGCCGCTCGCTCTGGCAGCGCTTCATCGAGATGTCGGCGGCCCACTCCGAGGAGATCTACCACAAGCTCAATGTCACGCTCACGCACGCCGACCTGAAGGGCGAGAGCACCTACAACGACGACCTGAACACCGTGATCGCCGAACTGCGCCACACGGGCCTGCTGCAGGAAAGCGAAGGCGCCAGCGTGGTCTTTCTGGAAGAACTGCGCGACCGCGAGGGCAACCCGCAGGCCGTGATCGTGCAGAAAGCCGATGGCGGCTTCCTGTATTCGACCACCGACATCGCGGCCGCCAGGCACCGCGCGCGCAATCTGCACGCGGACCGCATCCTCTACTTCATCGACGATCGCCAGAAGCTGCACATGCAGCAGATCTTCGCCATCAGCCGCCGCGCGGGCTTCGTGCCGCACAGCACCACGCTCGAGCACCACCCCTTCGGCAAGATGCTCGGCGAGGACGGCAAGCCCTTCAAGACGCGGGCAGGCGGCACAGTGAAGCTCGCGGAACTGCTGGACGAGGCGGTGGAACGCGCCGCGCGTCTCATCGAGGAACGCAACGACGGGCTCTCCGCTGAAGAGCGTGCCGAAGTGGCGCGCATGGTGGGCATCGGTGCGGTGAAGTACTCCGATCTCTCGAAAGCACGCACCAGCGACTACATCTTCAGCTGGACGCAGATGCTGAGCTTCGAGGGCAACACCGCGCCCTACATCCAGTACGCCTGCACCCGCGTGGCAAGCCTGCTGAAGCGCGCCGGCGTGGCGGCGATCGCGCCCACGCATTCCGCGATCGCCCTCGATGCTCCCGAAGAGCGTGCGCTCGCGCTGAAACTGCTGCAGTTCGGCGAGGCCCTTGAAGCCGTCACGGCAGATGCCTGGCCGCACCTCATGTGCGGCTATCTCTACGAGCTCGCGGGTTTGCTGATGCGCTTCTACGAAGCCTGCCCGGTGCTGAAAGAGGAGGTGCCTGCGGAGCTGCGCGAAAGCCGGCTCGCGCTCGCCGCCGTCACAGGCCGCACGCTGCGCCAGGGCCTGGACCTGCTGGGCATCGAGGTGCCCGAGAGAATGTAACAATCGGGCCGCAAGGTGACGGCAGAACGCCGACAACCCCAGTTGCCCGATCGCCAGCATGGAGCACGTACCACCCGTGCACACAGAAAAACCCCACACCGTGCTGGTGCTCTGCACCGGCAACTCCTGCCGCTCGCAGATGGCCGAGGCACTTCTACAGGACGCCTTTGCAGGCCGCGTACGAGCGCTCTCTGCGGGCACGCACCCGCAGCCCGCGGTGGCACCGCAGGCCATCCTCGCGCTGCAGCAACTGGGTTTGCCGACGGCGCAACTCCAGCCGAAGGACATTGCGTCGGTCATGACCGAAGACATCGACCTCGTGGTCACGGTCTGCGACAACGCGCAGGAATCCTGCCCAGTGTTCCCGCGCCGGACGGCACGCCTGCACATGTCCTTCCCGGATCCGCACGGGCAAGCGCTCGAGGCCTTCGTCAGCGTGCGCGATGCGATCCGCGATCGTCTCGTGCCTGCGGTGCGAACGGCGCTCGGTTTGCAGGAGTAACGGCATGAACCTCTTCGAACGCTATCTCAGCCTGTGGGTCTTCCTCTGCATCGTGGCGGGCATCCTGCTAGGGCAGATCGCGCCGGGACTCTCCGCCGCCATCGGCGCCATGGAGATCGCGCAGGTCAACCTGCCGGTGGGCTTCCTGATCTGGGTGATGATCATCCCGATGCTGGTGAAGGTGGACTTCGGGGCACTCGGGCAGGTACGCCACCACCTGCGGGGCATCGGCGTGACGCTCTTCGTGAACTGGCTGGTAAAACCGTTTTCGATGGCCTTGCTCGGCTGGATCTTCGTCCGCGAAGTCTTCGCGCCGTGGCTGCCCGCGGAGCAGATCGACAGCTACATCGCAGGGCTTGTGTTGCTGGCCGCGGCGCCCTGCACGGCGATGGTGTTCGTGTGGAGCAGGCTGAGCAATGGCGACCCGCTCTTCACGCTTTCGCAGGTGGCGCTGAACGACCTGATCATGGTCTTCGCCTTTGCGCCGCTCGTGGCACTGCTGCTCGGGATTTCCGCCATCACGGTGCCCTGGAACACGCTGTTTGCCTCGGTGCTGCTGTACATCGTGCTGCCGGTGATCGCGGCACAGGTGTGGCGGAAATGGCTGCTGGCGCGGGGAGACGCCCGCTTCGATGCGGTCATGGCCCGCGTGGGGCCGTGGTCAACCACAGCGCTGCTCGCCACGCTGGTGCTGCTCTTCGCCTTCCAGGGACGCGCGATCCTGCAGCAGCCGCTGGTGATCGCCTTGCTCGCGGTTCCCATCCTGATCCAGGTGTTCTTCAACGCCGGGCTCGCCTACTGGCTGAACCGCGCGCTGGGTGAACGCCACAGCGTGGCCTGCCCCTCAGCGCTCATCGGCGCATCAAACTTTTTCGAACTGGCGGTGGCAGCGGCAATCAGCCTCTTCGGGCTGGACTCGGGCGCAGCACTCGCCACCGTGGTGGGTGTGCTGGTCGAGGTGCCGGTGATGCTGCTGGTGGTGCGGGTAGTGAATGCAACGAAGCCCTGGTACGAGCGGAGTGCCTGAGCGCCTCCACGCCTTGCCCACCCCCCTATGCGTCGGGCTATGATCCCAGCCGAATCCGCGCAACACCCGCAACACGACACCAAGATCGCCGAGGGCACAGCCATGAGCAACGCTATCCACACCCCCGACCCGCAGAGCGCCACGCAGCGCAGCACGATGCAACAGGGCCCCTCCCGCCTCAGCCGGCTGGCGGTTGCGGTTGCCTCGGTGATGACCGCCCAGGCACAGGCCCAGGCGCCGGACAAGGCCATCGAGGAAGTGGTGGTCACCGGCACCAAGCGCGAACTGAACGTGCAGGACGTGCCCCAGAGCATCACGGCCTTCTCGCAGGACGCCATCGCCAAGATGGCCATGAAGGGCATGGACGATTACATGAAGGCGCTGCCCAGCGCCTCGCTCACCAACAGCATGCCGGGGCGCAACGCCATCTCGATGCGCGGCATCTCCACGGGCTCCTCCGAGTACCGCACCGACAGTCAGGTCTCGGTGTATCTCGACGAGCAACCCGTCACCTCGATCTCGCAGCACCTCGAAATCCACGCCGTCGACATCGAGCGCATCGAGGCTCTCCCCGGGCCGCAGGGCACGCTGTTCGGCTCGAGTTCCCAGTCCGGCACACTCAGGATCATCACCAACCGACCCAACCACGACGGCTTCTCGGCCGAGGTCGAGGGCGAGGCCTCAGCCACCAAGGGCGGCGATCCGGGTTACGACCTGAACGGCCACGTGAACATCCCCGTATCAGACACGCTCGCCCTGCGGATCGTGGGCTACACCAGCAAGGAAGGCGGCTACGTAGACAACGTGCGCAGCCGCACCTTCGCCGGGGCCGGCGCCTATGGCAGCCCGGGCGACAACTTCGACATCGCCGACAACGACCAGAACAAATACGACTACTCCGGCGCCCGTGTGCGCGCCATCTGGGACATGACCGAGGACTGGAGCCTCGACCTCGCCTACCAGGTAGAGGGCAGCGATGCCAAAGGCGCGTGGGAAAGCGACCCTTACCTCGGGGACTACAAGGTGGCGCGCTTCTTCGACGAATACCGCAAGGACGACTGGTGGCAGACCTCGGCCACGGTGCGTGGTGACCTCGGCTTCGCGCAACTCGTATCTGCCACCTCGTACTTCGACCGCGAGTCCTCGTACGAGTGGGACAACATGGCCTACAACCAGTGGCAGACGAGCTACTACGCGCTCTACAACGGCAAGGACCGCTACAACTTCGAGTACGAGTTCGGGACCATCTTCAACGAGCAGATCCAGGAGCGCTTCACGCAGGAAGTGCGCCTCACCTCGCAGGGCGAGAGCAAGCTCGACTGGATGGTCGGCGCCTTCTACGAGGACGTGCACGACGCCTGGGACTACGGCGCGCAGATCCCGAACTTCCAGAAGACCCAGGCCTGGCAGACCGTCAACGACTACGCCTGCTACTACGCCGCGGCGGGCTACGAGGTCGACTGCCCTCTCGCCCCCACCAACAAGATCTACGACCAGCGCTACGACAACAAGGTCAAACAGACCGCAGCCTTCGGTGAACTGTCCTGGCACATCACGCCGGACTGGCAGATCACGGGGGGAGCGCGCTGGTTCAAGTTCGACCGGGACCGCGAGCAGATCTACTCGACGCCCGAGGGCAAGCCTCCGGTGGGATCCTTCGGTGAAGGCGAAGGGCGCTACACCAGCGAAGGCTCCGACAGCGCAGAAGTGTTCAAATTCGGTACGCAGTACCGCATCGACGAAGACCGCATGCTCTACGCCCTCTACAGCGAGGGCTTCCGGCTGGGCGGCGAAAACAGCCCGCGCGCTGCGGCGAGCGGACAGGTGCCCGCCGCCTATGACCCGGACACCATGGAGAACTACGAGGCCGGACTCAAAAGCGAGTGGCTCGACAACTCGCTGCAGGTGAACATCTCCTTCTTCCTGATGAAATGGGACGACATCCAGTTCAACCGCCGTACCGACCAGGCATGGTGGCTGCGCGGCACCTTCAACGGCGAGGGCGGCGAGAGCCGCGGCTTGGAGGTGAACTGGAACTGGCGCATCACCGAGAACCTGCAGTTCGACGGCAGCGGTTTCCTGGCGAAGGCCGAGTACACCGGAGACACCTTCGACCTGCGTGGCAACCGCATCCTGAAAGACGGCCAGAAGATGCCGAACGGACCCGAAGAAAAACTGCGCTTCGGCCTCGAGTACACGATTGCGGATCCTTTCGGCGTGGGCGGCGATCTCCGGCTCCGTTATGACTCCACCTACACCGGCGAGATCTGGGACAACATCGACGACTCCTTCGACGACAACACCGAGGGGCTCATTCCGGAGACCTGGCACAGCAACATGCAGCTTGCCTACGACTCGGGCAAGCAGTGGGAAGTGACGCTGGTGGCGCGCAACGTCTGGGACAACCAGGGCATCTCCAACCTGGTGCGGGGCAGTACGGAGAGTTATGCCGACTGGTTCGGGGATCCGCGATTCCACACCGAGCGCTCGCTCTACCGGCCGCGCACGATCAGCCTCGGTCTCAAAGTGAAGCTCTGAGCCCCGTGAAACTGGTTGCCACGTCGGTCGTCCGCGGCAGCCACCAGGGTGAGAGCCACGGCGGGGTCTACCTGATCGATCTGGACGCACAGGAAGTGCGCCAGCCGGTCGACTGGAACCGCGGCGACATCGACTGGTCGGGCCGCGGTTGGGACAGGGGGCTTCGCGGAATAGCCTTTGACGGAGAGACGGTGTACATCGCGGCGAGCGACGAGCTCTTCGCCTACACACCGTCTTTCCGGCGCATCGGCTCCTGGCGCAACCCCTACCTTCGCCACTGCCACGAGATCTGCGTCTACGGGCGCAAGCTCTTCCTCAGCTCCACGGGTTTCGACTCGGTACTCGGCTTCGATCTGGACCAGCACTGCTTCGACTGGGCGATGCAGTTGAGCGCGGAAGACGACCGCTTCCGCGCCCTGCTCTTCGATCCCGGTCGCGATGACGGCCCCCTGCTGATGAACCGCCTGCACCTGAACAACGTGCACTGCAACGAGGGCGGTATGTACCTGAGCGGACTGCACACGGGCGGCATGCTGCACTTCAACGGCCGCAACGTGTACATGGCCGCGAGCCTGCCCGAAGGAACCCACAACGCAAGGCCCTTCCGCGACGGTGTGCTCTTCAACGACACCCGCGCCGATGCGCTGCGCTATGCCGGCCGCGGCGAGGGAGA
Source organism: uncultured Gammaproteobacteria bacterium (assembly GCA_903928015.1). Classification (GTDB taxonomy): domain Bacteria; phylum Pseudomonadota; class Gammaproteobacteria; order Pseudomonadales; family UBA5518; genus UBA5518. Next base: position 6,082 of record CAIYPF010000061.1, read on the forward strand.
AGAAGACCGTGCGCTGCGCGTGCCGGTGCCGCCGGCGAGCGAGTTGCTGCACATGGAGGCCGACACCAGCGGTGTGGCGCGCGCAGGCTTTGCACGCGGGCTCTGCTTGCTGAACGACAGACTGGTCGCGGGAGGTTCCTCTCCCTCGACGATCAGCATCTACGACCTGCCCGCCAATCGCCGCGTGTTGTCCGTCAACCTCAGCATGGACGTTCGCAACGCGATCCACGGCCTCGAGGTCTGGCCCTTCGACTGAGATCCCGATGCGGGATGGTCCGCGCCCGCGCCTGACGCTGCTGTCGCGCGCATGGCGCGCTCCTACCACCACGAATCACTGCGCCCTGCCGTAGGAGCGGGCCATGCCCGCGACACCCATACCCGCAGGGGCGGGCCATGCCCGCGACTGACCGGGCGGGCCATGCCCCCCCGACCGTCCCGCGCCTGACGCTGCTGTCGCGCGCATGGCGCGCTCCTACCACCACGAATCACTGCGCCCTGCCGTAGGAGCGGGCCATGCCCGCGACCCATCTGGCACACACCACTCACGTCCCCCACCGGCTCCACGAAAACCGGTACTCACCGGGTTGCTCCACCAACCCAGCCCTCACGGGATTCATCAGCATGTATGCGACAACGCGCTCGAGGACTTCATCGGATCGCAGCGCGTGGTCGTGAAAACCAGCAGCCCACAAAGGCCCGCGACGTCCCGTCGCGGCATTCACACGCCGGGACGCACCTGACTTCAGTCGAGCCACCGCGACGGACAAGGTTTCGCGCGAAGACAACTCCAGAAGCAAATGCACGTGGTCGGGCATCACGACCCACGCGTGGACCAGGTTGCTACCGGCAAGCACGTCATCCGCGAGGGCAGCGCTCATGACACATGCCGCGGGCAACTGCAGAAAAAGCGGACGTCGCTCGCTCACGACGAAAGTCAGGAAGTACAAGCGCCCTGCTTCCGAGACGCGGCAGCGTCGGAGCGCTGCCTGGCCCTTGGGGCGAGCGGGGAAAGCACCGGAGCAGGTGTCATCTTGCATCGGTTGGTCATCCTTGACCGTGGGAGAGCAGGCTAGCAAGCGAGCGTAGCAGCGGAAAGCACGATATCGGACAAAGCCGTCGCGGGCATGGCCCGCTCCTACCGCCA
>CAIYPF010000062.1 GCA_903928015.1 uncultured Gammaproteobacteria bacterium
GACGTACAGCGCGCCTCGGCAGGAGACACCGCGTTACACACCTCCACCGCGTGAAACCCCGACGTACAGTGCTCCGCGCGAAACGCCCACGTACAGCGCCCCGCGAGAGACGCCGACCTACAGCGCTCCGCGTGAAACCCCGACCTACAACGCCCCGCGCGAAACGCCCACGTACAGTGCGCCTCGGCAGGAGACACCGCGTTACACGCCTCCGCCGCGTGAAACCCCGACGTACAGCGCTCCGCGCGAGACACCCACGTACAACGCTCCGCGAGAAACGCCGAGCTACAGCGCCCCACGCGAGACGCCGACATACAGCGCTCCTCGGCAGGAGACACCGCGTTACACGCCTCCGCCGCGCGAAACACCGACGTACAGCGCTCCGCGAGAAACGCCGAGCTACAGCGCCCCACGCGAGACGCCAACCTACAACGCGCCTCGCAGCGCTCCGCCGCCGGATCGTTCCGGCGACCGTGGCGACCGTGGCGACCGTCCCAACAATCGCGAGCGCCCCGACCCGACGCCATAGAGCATCCGTACTGCGTCGTTTCGGGGTCGGGGAATGCAGTGCAGCGGCCAGTACCCGGGCCGTAGCGGAGCAGCGCTGCCGCCGTTACCAGGACGGGTTGCGCAGCAACTCGTCCGCGAAGCGCTCCAGATGAGCGAGTGATTGCACCGTCCGCGCCTCGGTGACGCAGCTGCGGTAGCGCAGCATCTCCGAGTCGCCCGTCCCCCAGCTCGATGTGGATTCCGGGTTCAGCCAGATCACGCGGCGCGCGCGCTGCCCGATTTCCCGCAGTGTCTCCATCGCTGGATCGCCGCGGTTGTTGCGGCCATCGCCCAGGATCACCACCGTGGCGCCCGCGTCCAGGTCGCGCCCCGTGCAGGCGAGCAGTCCGCGCAGCGCCACCGCGTAGTCGGTGGAGCCGTAGCCCCATTGTTTCAGCGCCAGCTCCATCGCCACTTCGGGGCGGCTCTCGCCGAAGAGATCCGTGATCTCGGCGAGCTGCGATGAGAAGACGAAGCCGCGCACCCGCGGCAGCACATCACCGAGCCCGTAGAGGAACAGCAGCAGGAAGCGCGCGTAGGCGCGCACCGAGCCGCTGATGTCGCAGAGCACCACCAGCGAGGGGCGGTCGCGGCGCACCTGCTTCCAGCGCGGTTCGAAGATCAGGCCGTCGTGGGCGACGCCACCGCGCAGCGTGCGCGGCACGTCGAGCAGACCGCGTTTCGCGCGCCGGCGTCGCCGTGCATGCCGTGCCGCCAGCCGCCGCGCGATGCGCCGCACCAGTTTGTTCATCTGTTCCAGATCGCGACGCTCGAGGCTCGAGAGCCGTGCCTCGCGCAGCACGGATTCGCGCAATGCGCGCGCATTGCCGCTCGCATGCAGCAGGTAATGCCGCTCCACGTGCTCACGCACCTGATCGCGCAGCCGCTCGGCGGCACTCTTCAGCGCCAGTGCCTTGGCGCGGCCCCCTCCGGCGTCCGGTGGTGCCTGCTCCAGCTGCAGCACATCTTCCTGCAACTGCTGCCAGCCGAGAGCCTCCAGCAGCCGCCGCCCGTAGAGCCCGCGCTGCGTGAACATCTGCATCCGTTCAATGCCGGCTGCACGTCCGGCGGCATCGATGGCAAGCGCGATGCGTGTGGCATCGCCCTCCAGCACGAGCGTGGACAGTTCCGAGATCTCGCCCGAGAAAGCGCCTGCCAGCGAGGTGCCCGAGGGCGCTCCCGGCTGTTCCATCGGGCTCTGTGTTTGTGAGGATGGCATCTCCTCCGTGTCTTCGCCGGTTGCGTGCCAGGCAAAGAAACGCTCGAAGCACTCGTCGAAGAGCACTTTCTCGGGAATGGTCTTGGCGAGGGTGGCGCCGAGCGCCTCGCGCAGGCGATCGCGGTCGGCGTAGCCCACCAGTTCCAGCGCGCGTGCGGCGTCCAGCGTCTCGGCGGGCGAGACGCGCAGCTCCGCATTGCGGAGCACGCGCACGAAGCCGGTGAGCGCGGACTCCATCAGCCGCCGCGCGCGGTGGCGAGAAGTCCGTAGAGGCCCTCGTTCACGGACGTGATGTCGTCCTCGAACTTGAGCAGCACGTTCAGCGTCTCGCGCACGAGTTTCTCGTCCAGCGCATGCGCGTGGAGCAGCAGCAGTGTGCGCGCCCAATCGAGGGTCTCGCTCACGGCGGGCGGTTTTTTGAGGTCGAGCTCACGCAGCGCCTGGATGAAGGCCACAAGCTGCGTGCGCAGCGCCTCCTCGATGCCCGGCACCTGGCTGCGCACGATGCGGTTTTCGAGTTTGGCATCGGGGAAGGGAATGTAGAGGTGCAGGCAGCGGCGCTTGAGCGCGTCGCTCACCTCGCGGGTGTTGTTGCTGGTGAGCACCACCATCGGCGTCTGGCGCGCCCGCACCGTGCCGATCTCGGGCACCGAGACCTGATAGTCCGAGAGCATCTCGAGCAGCAGCGACTCGAATTCCTGGTCTGCCTTGTCGACCTCGTCGATCAGCAGCAGCGCGCCATCCTCTGCGCGCAGCGCCTTCAACAGCGGACGCGGCTCGAGGAATTCCTCGCTGTAGAAGATGTCGCCGAACTGGTGGAGCCGCTGCACGGATTCCGCGAGCCCCTGCGCGCCGGCGAGAATGTCGGCGAGCTGGTCTTTCAGCACCTGCGTGTAGAGCAGCTGCTTGCCGTATTTCCACTCGTACAGCGCTTTGGATTCGTCGAGTCCCTCGTAGCACTGCAGTCGCACGAGCGGCAGCCCGAGGTAGCGCGCGGCCGTCTTGGCGAGCTCGGTCTTGCCGACCCCGGGCGGGCCCTCGACGAGTATAGGTTTCTGCAGGTGGTAAGCGAGGTAGACCGTGGTGGCCACCTGTTGGCTGCAGATGTAATGCAGTTCCTCGAAGCCTGCGCGGATCGCGTCCGGCGAATCGAGAAGCGCGGTGGGCATGCGGGGAGGCAGGGAGGAAATCGACATTCAACCGCCGGTCATGTTCATGAATCGCACGATCTGTGGCTCGGTGTCCAGATCGAACCAATGGCGCTCGGGCTTCAAGTCCATGGCGGCGCGGATCGCCTCGCGCAGCCGCGGCGCATCTCCCGGGTGCTCGCGCATCAGCGCGCGCAGGTCTGCCGAGTGCTCGTTGCCGAGGCAGAGCAGCAATCGCCCTTCCACAGTGAGCCGCACGCGGTTGCAGAGATGGCAGAAATTGTGGGAATGCGGTGAGATGAAGCCCACGCGCGTATCGCTGTCCGGCATGCGCCAGTAGCGCGAGGGGCCGCCGGTGCTCTCTTCGGTGGGTGTGAGTGAGTGGCGGGTGGCGATGATCGCGCGCAGCTCTTCGCTCGAGAGGAATGTGCCGGCGCGGTCGTGCTCCTCGATCTTCCCGAGCGGCATTTCCTCGATGAAGCTGATGTCGAGCTCATTGCTCCGGGCGTAGTCCACGAGGTCGAGGACTTCATCGTCGTTGCGCCCGCGCAGTATCACCGCGTTCAGCTTGAGCCGCGCGAAGCCTGCGCGTCGCGCTGCTGCTATGCCCGAGAGCACGTCTTCGAGCTTGCCGGTGCGTGTGAGTTCGCGGAATCGCAGCGGGCGGAGGCTGTCCAGACTCACGTTGATGCGGCCCAGGCCCGCATCGCGCAGCGGAGCGGCCATCCTGGCGAGCTGTGAACCGTTGGTGGTGAGCGTGAGCTCCTGCAGCCCCGGCAGCCGCGCGATGCGCTCCACCAGCCACAGGATGTTCTGGCGCACCAGCGGTTCGCCGCCGGTCAGGCGGATCTTGCGCACGCCGAGCGAGACGAAGGCCTCGGCGGCGGCGAGGATTTCCTCGAGGCTCAGGATTTGGTTGCGCGGCAGGAACTCCATGTCTTCCGCCATGCAGTACACGCAGCGGAAATCGCAGCGGTCGGTGACCGACAGGCGCACGTAATCGACGCGGCGCCCGAAGCGGTCGACCAGCGGCGGTGCCTCGTGCGTGGCCGCGTTCACGCGGGGAGCGCCTCTACCTCGACCGGTACGCCGTTCACCACGCTGGTGCCGGAGGGCAGGTCGAGCGCATCGCCCACCAGGTCGTTGCAGCTCACGCCTGCGTGCGCACTCGCCACGGGCTGGCCGGTGCCGGGGTAACGGTGGCCGAAGCCGTGCGGCAGGCTCACCACGCCGGGCATCATTTCATCGCTCACTTCCACCGTGACGATGCGTTCCGCAGCCGCGGAGCGGATGTGTGCGCTGTCGCCGTCAGTGAGGCCGCGGCTCGCGGCATCCGCGGGGTGGATCTTCAGCGTGCAGCGGTCTTTTCCGCGCACGAAGTTCGGCAGGTTGTGCAGCCACGAATTCATGTCGCGGATGTGGCGTCGGCCGATCAGCAGCAGGCCATCAGGATGGGAGTCGCGGGTGTGGCCCGTTCCCACATTAGCGGTGTCGCGGGCATGGCCCGCTCCTACGGGAGCATGTGGGAGCGGGCCATGCCC
>CAIYPF010000063.1 GCA_903928015.1 uncultured Gammaproteobacteria bacterium
CCCGCGAGTTGATGGCGGTAGGAGCGGGCCATGCCCGCGACAGCAGCACTGGGGGTAGGCACAGTCAGCAGGCGTGGCGGGTTACACTTCCGACCGCCCCCGGGAGCTCATCATGGCCAGCGATATCCTGCCTTCGCGCTACGGTTTCTTTGCCGGTTGCATCGCCGTCACGGCACTCGCATCCGTGCTGTGGCTGCAAACAGGCTTCCAGTGGTGGCTGGTGCTTGCGCTGCTTTCGGGCACGCTCACCGTGGTCGGCGTGACAGATGTGTCGCAGAAAAAACAGGCCATCCGCCGCAATTACCCCGTGCTGGCCCACATCCGCTTTTTCCTGGAATTCATCCGCCCCGAGATCCGCCAGTACTTCCTCGAGGACGACACCACACCAGTGCCGTTTTCCCGTGTGCAGCGCACCATCGTCTACCAGCGCGCGAAGAACGCCGTCGACAAGCGCCCCTTCGGCACGCAGCTCGATGTCTATGAATCCCGCTACGAGTGGATCAACCACTCGCTGGTGCCCTCGCATATCGACGGACACGATTTCCGCGTGACCGTGGGCTCGGATCAATGCGCCAAGCCCTATTCCGCCTCGGTCTTCAACATCTCGGCGATGAGCTACGGGGCGCTGTCGCCCAACGCGATACTCGCGCTGAACGCCGGCGCGAAGCGCGGCGGTTTCTACCACGACACGGGCGAGGGCTCGATCTCCACCTTCCACCGCGAGCACGGCGGCGATCTGGTCTGGGAAATCGGCTCGGGCTATTTCGGCTGCCGCAACACCGACGGGAGCTTCAGCCCGGAGCGCTTCGCCGAGAACGCGGCATCCGATCAGGTGCGCATGATCGAAGTGAAGCTCTCGCAGGGCGCCAAACCCGGTCACGGCGGCGTATTGCCCGGCTCCAAAGTGAATGCCGCCATCGCCGAGGCGCGCGGCGTTGCGGTGGGCGAGGATTGCATCTCGCCTGCATCGCACTCGGCCTTCTCCACGCCCGTGGAATTGCTGCAGTTCATCGCGCGGCTGCGCGAGCTCTCGGGCGGAAAGCCGGTGGGCTTCAAGCTCTCGATAGGCCACCCGTGGGAGTGGTTCGCGATCGTCAAGGCGATCATGAAGACCGGCATCCTGCCGGACTTCATCGTGATCGACGGTGGCGAGGGCGGCACCGGCGCGGCACCCCAGGAATTCACCGACCACGTAGGCACGCCGCTGCGCGACTCGCTGGTGTTCGCGCACAACACGCTGGTGGCGGCCGGCTTGAGACCGCAGATCCGGCTCGCCGCGGCGGGCAAGATCATCACCGCTTTCGACATCGCGCGGGCCTGTGCGCTGGGCGCGGACTGGTGCAACGCGGCGCGCGGATTCATGTTCGCGCTGGGCTGCCTGCAGGCGCAGACCTGCCACACGGGCCACTGCCCGACGGGTGTCACCACGCAGGACCCGCAGCGCTATCGCGCGCTGGATCCCACCGACAAGGCCACGCGCGTGTTCAATTTCCACCAGAACACCCTGGGCGCGCTGAACGAGCTGCTTGCGGCAGCGGGGCTTCAGCATCCCGCGGAGCTGGGGCCGGAACACATCATTCGCCGCGTCACCTCCACCGAGGTGCGCTCGCTTGCGGCGCTGCACCTGTGGCTGCCGCCGAACATCCTGCGTGACGGCGGCATGCCGGAGCACCGGGTGTTCAAGATGTACTGGGACGCATCCAGCCCCGACAGCTTCGGCCCGCCTTCCGAGGTGCTCGCACTGCGCGGAACACGTTTGCAATGAGACCTGACGACACCACCCGCGCCAGGGCCGCCTTCGCCTTCTCTCTCGGGCTGCTCGGTTTCCTGCTGAACGTCTTCGAGATTCCGCTCGCTGCGGGCACCTCTCTGGTGATCGGCAACCTCGCCTACATCATGGTCGCGGCACGCCTCGGCCCGGCATGGAGCCTGGTGACGGCGCTGATCACGGTGATTCCCTTCACCTGGCACTGGGGGCATCCCAACGGCTTCATCGTCTTCGGCCTCGAGGCCATCGTGGTGGCGTGGCTGCGCGGGCGCGGACTCAGGGTGTTTTACGGGGTGGCGCTTTTCTGGGCGCTTATCGGCATGCCGCTCGCGATGCTGCTGGTGAGGCTGCGGCTGGGGCCGGTTCCGCTCGAACACATGATGGTTGTGGGCGTGAAGCAGATCTTCAACGGCCTCTCGTACGGCTCGCTGGCTGCCGTGCTGCTGCTGGTGTTCGGGTCACGCCTTCGCGGGAGCTGGAACCAGCAGCCGGAGCTGCAACTGGGCCTGCGCCCGCGGCTGGTCTACGCGATCCTCGTGGTCTCGGCGCTGGTGACGGTGAGTTCCACGCTGCTCGTGAGCGCGCGTCTGCTCAGCTATCAGGAGGGCCTGGTGAGCGACAGCCTGGACGAGGTGGCGCGCAGCATGGCGCGCCGCGTTGAAGACCACGTCGACTCCCACAGCCGCAGCATCTCGATGCTGGCCGAGATGCTGTCGCACAGCCCGGATAGCGATCAGCTGCTGCAATCCATGCTGGATGAAACGCACCGCCTGAATGGCGGTTTCCTGACCATGCTCGGCGCGGATGCGAGCGGCAAACTGGTCGCAGGCTCTCCCAGCGAGCGGATGTCGGGTCTGCCCACGTTCTCGATTGCCGATCGCGAATACTTCCGGGCGGCCATGAAACGCGAAGGCGTGTTCGTGTCCGACGTGTTCATCGGCCGCGGCTTCGGCTCCGAAACCATCGTCGCCATCGCACGAGCCTTCCGCCACGGTGGAACCGGGCCCGCCATCGGCATCGTCGAGGGCTCGCTGGATCTTTCGGCCATTCCGGGCGTTGCGGGCGTACAGGTCAACGGCGAGGCGCCGCTCATCATCCTGTGCGACGCACGCGGTCAGGTGGTGAGTGCCAGCCCCGAACTCGGTTTCAAGCCGCTCTCGGCGCTGGGACGTTACCTGCGTGACCGGCCCTATGCCCCGGGCACGGTCTCCTATCTCACGCCCGGCGGCGAGCGTGAGTTCCTCGCGCACCGCGCCTTGCTGTCGAACGGATGGACCGTCGATGCGCTCATCCCCTACGCCAGCGTGCTGCGCGCGTTCAACCGTGAGTATCTGGCGGTGTTCGTGCTGCTGGCGCTCGCCATGGTCGCGATGGGCATGCTGGCCGACGGCGCCGCGCGGCATATCACCGCACCCCTGGAAGAACTTGCCCGGGATCTCGCCTCCGGACGTCTTGCCAACGGGACGCCGGAACTTGCGGAGGCCAACGCCGAGGATGAGATCGGTCTGCTGCGTCGCGAGCTCGACCACAGCCTGCGGCTTGCCACGGCCAATCGCGAGGATCTCGAGGCTCAGGTAGCGGCACGCACGCAGGATCTGCTCCGCGCCAACGAGATGCTGCAATCGCTCGCCAGCAACGACACCCTCACGGGACTGTGCAACCGGCGCGTGCTCGAAGCGCGCTTTCCCGTGCTGCGCGCCGACGCCCGCCGCGAGAACCAGATGCTTGCAGTGGCCATGATCGACCTCGACCACTTCGGAAGCCTGGGCAGCACGCACGGGCGTGCCGCCACGGACCAGTGCCTGATCCGTGTCGCGGGCCTGCTGCGCCGCGAATTCCTGCAGGAGAGCGATATCCTCTGCCGCCATGCGGGTGATCGTTTCGTGGTGGTCACGGCTTGCGCCGATCCCGGTGCGCTGCAGGGCCGGTTGCAGGGGCTGCGCAGCCGCATCGCGGACTCCGACGTTGTGTCCGACACAGGCGCCATGCTGCGGTTCACGGCGAGCATCGGCGCACTGCTCGCCGATCCGGGCTACGGCGCGTGGCTCGAAGACTGGCTGCGTGCCGCCGACACCTGCCTGCGCCGCGCCAAGGGCGCAGGCCGCAACACGGTGGTGGTTGACCGGATAATGGCCTCGGGCTGAGCCGCGGCCCCGCGCCTCAGCTGCCCGGGCCGGTGACGCGCAGCTGTCCGCTCCAGTCGCGGAAATTGAACACCTGACCGTCGGCGCGCACTTCCTCCAGCGCCACCAGGTCGAGTTCGGCGAAGACCCACTGCGCTGCGTTCAGCGTGCCTTCGGCGATGACGCCGTCTTCCGGGAAGCCGCGGTCCACCGGGCCGTAGATGCCGGCAGCGCCCACGTTGGTGTCGATGGCCTCGGTCCAGGGGGCATCCCCCACGGTGGGCGACTGCACCGTGTAGAACTGGTTTTCCATGGCGCGGGCACGTGCGCCCAGGCGCACCCGGTTCCAGCCTGCGACCGAATCGGTGCAGCTCGGCACCAGCACGATGCTCGCACCCGCCTCGGCCTGACGCCGCGCCAGCAGCGGAAACTCCACGTCGTAGCAGATCGCGATGCCGATCGTCCCGAGATCCGTATCGAAGACCTTGATCTCGTCGCCCGCATCGATGTGCCACTGCTCGTTCTCGAAGCGGGTCATCTGCAGTTTTTCCTGCCAATCGAGCTGCCCGTCGGGACGCACGAGGTAGCTGCGATTGCGGTAGCCCCCACCGTCCTGCGCCACCGGGAAACTCCCCGCCACGATATGCACCGCGTAACGCGCGGCGAGCAACTCGTGCAGATGCAGGAAGCGTGGCAGCAGCCCCTGCATCGCCTCGAGTTGTGCGGGCAGCGAGCGGCATACCTCCTCGCCGAAGAGCGAGGCGAGCTCCATGGGGCCGTATTCGGGGAAGAGCAGCAGCTTGGCGCCGTGGTGCGCGGCCTCCGAGACCCAGCGGTCGAGCTTGCGCTCGTAAGAGGACCAGTCCTCGTGACGCTCCACGGGATACTGCGCGCTCGCCACCGTGAGGCGGCTGCGGTGCGGGTAGAGAGGGGTTGTCATGGTGGTGGCCTCGCGGGGGCTGGGCTGACGCCAGAGACTACTCCAACTGTGCCGCCCGCATCAGTCGAGTGCTTTGATCCAGAACTGCATCGGGTGCGCGCTGGACGCGGCTTGGTCGATGTCTTTCCAGTCGTAGGTGGTCTGCAACCGCGGCTCGGGCGCGTAGCCGAAGTGCCGCCACACCGGGTCGAGCGGCGACCAGCCCGCGGGGCGCAGCGGGTGATCGTCGGGCCGCAACACACCGCAGAAGCTGATGAAACGCATCCCGCCCAGCGCGCGCGCGAAGGCCTCGCGTCCATCGAAGAAAGCACGGTAGATGCCCCGCCCGCGCCACGCGGGCAGCAGCACGGACTCGCCGCAATAGAACACCGTAGCGGGGTCGATGCCTAGCGCCTCGAAGGGACGGCGGAAGGCCTCGCCTTCGCTCGCGAGCGGCAGACCGGTAGATGCGCCCACCACCGTCGCGCCATCGCGGGCAATCACCGCCATGGCCTGCGCAGCGGCGGTGTAGGTGCGCAGGTAATCGGCCTCGTAGGCCTCGCTGCCGTCGTAGAGATACGGGTAGTCGCGGAAGACCGTGATGCGCAACCGCGCGAGCGCCGGGATCTGCGCTGCGAGCGCGGCTCCGGTGACGGTCTCCGTGATCACGCGCCGACCTGGGCGATCCAGTCGTTCAGGTTGTAGTAGTTGGTGACGCGGGCCACCTTGCCATCGCGGATCTCGAAGAACGCGCCAGCGGGCAGCACATAGCGCTGGCCGCGCGCCTCCGGCAGGCCCTCGTCGGTGGCGATGTACTCGCCGTGTACCGTGAACTCGGCGGCTGCGCGGCTGCCATCGGCAGAGACCATCACCACGATATCGGCCAGTTGCTCGCGGTAGCAGCGGTTCATGTGCTGCATGAAGCGGGCGAAGACCTCTTTGCCGGTCTCACGGCGGCCCTGGTTGATGTCGTGCACCACCTCGGGATGGAGGAGCGTGAGGAAGCCCTCCATGTTCCCGGCGTTGAAGGCGGAGTAGTAGGCGGTGATGAGTTCCAAAGCCGTCATGTATGTGATCTCCAGGAGAAAGCGGTGCGTTTTATCGGACGTGAGGCGGGGCGACCCACCTCAAATCTGTCGAAAGCCTCGGTATCAACTGCGCCTGCGGGTCACACGCGTGCGCCGCCCGGCGGTGTCGGCCTCGCGCGGGGCGGGTAGCGGCGGCAGCACGGGCAGCGTGGTCTGCTTCTCGAGTCCGGAGAAGATGATGCGCTGCATCTCGGCGTCCACGGCGGCATCTGTCTCTATGGGCTGGTAGGCCGCCAAGCGGCGCTCCACCTGCTCGCAGGCACGGGCGTAGAGCTCTTTGGAGCCCTGCTTCTGCCAGGTCTCGCGGTTCTCGCGGTCGAAGACGGGATCCGTGAGGTAGAGCTCCTGTGGCCAGTACTTCAGCGTGTGGGGCGAGGTGATCAGGTGGTCGTCGGCGCGGAGGTCGCGCACCAGGTCGTGCGCGGGGAGATCTTCCAGCACGGTGAGTTCGCGCACGAAGTGCAGCGACTGCCCGCAGACCTCGTTGTCGAAGACGAGCTTCGGCAGGCTGAAGGTGAGCACGAAATCGAGCATGCCGGGTCCGGAGACCGAGTTCACGCCGGCGAGCGCTGCGAGCAGCGCGCTCGAGAAGGTCTCGCCGCCGGCCTGCGCATCCAGGAACTTCGCATCCGAGAGCGCCATGTAAGCCTGCGTGGGCAATCCCAGCGATTTGGCGATCGCAACGTAGGCCACGTTCAGGTGCTGCGCCTCGATGGCCGCCATCGGCGAGCTCGCGGACTTCATGTGGAAGGTGGCAGGCGCGCCGCCGATCAGCACCGGCGCGCCGGGACGGATGATCTGCGCCATCGTGAGCCCGGTCAGCGTGTCGACCATGTGGAAGACCAGCGAGCCCACCAGCGTGACCGGCGCGATCAGCCCCATCAGCGTCACCGGCACGATCTCGACCGGAATGCCCGCCTCCACGCAGTCGAGCAGGTTCTGGCAGGAGTCTTCGCCGAAGCGGAAATTGCCCGTCGCGGTGATGGTGAAGATCGACATGGGCCGCGCGATGAGATCAGCGCGGTCGCGCCGGAAGAGCTGCATCATCTCGGCCATGCGCTCCACGCCGTGCTCGGTGAAGGCGCCGGACACCATCGGCTTTTTCGAGGTCGTGAGCAGCATGTACAGCCGCCACGCATCCGAGACCTGCGACTCGATGTCCTTGTTGGTCGAGAAGGCGGTGGCGAGGTAGGCGATGTGCTCCAGGCCGTCGCAGAGCCGCGCGTACTCGATGAAATCCGTGGAATCCGAGAGCCGCGTCTCGCCGGTGCGGTGGTCGAGGATCTTCAGCCCGCTCGAGCCCGGCACGTAGTGCACGTTGTTGCCGCCGAGTTCTGCGTGCGGATCACCGTCGCGGTTGTAGAGCGTGAAGCTCTTCGGCGCGGTGGCGATGGCGCGCTCCACCACCTCGCGCGGGAAGAAGATCCGCTCGCCGCTCGCGTCGGTGGAGAGGCCGCTCTCCAGCAGGCGTTTCTTCATTCCTGCACCGCGGATTTCCATCCCGGTCTCGGACATGATGCGCATGGCCTCGTCGAGGATCCTGCCGATCATTCCCTCGCTCAGCACGTTCAGTGTGGGGCGCATGGTTCTGGTTTTCCTGGGTTGTGTGGGTGGGCGCCCGGGGCGCCGTTCAGTGGCCGATCTCGCGCTTGCGGCGCGCCACGAAATCCGTGAGCGCTTCCTCGATGGCGGGATCGGTGGCCGGTTTCTCGTAGTTCTGAAGCAGTTTTTTCCACAGCGCGTTGGCGCGCCTTGCGGTGTCGGGGGAACCGGATTCCTGCCAGCGCTCGAAGTTGTCCCGCGTGGAGAGCAGCGGCTGGTAGAACGCGCTTTCGTAGCGCTGCAGGGTGTGCTGCGTGCCGAAGTGATGTCCGCCCGGCGCCACCGAGCGGATGGCGTCCAGCGCGAGGGTATCCGGGTTGACCGGGATCGGCGCGAGGGACTCCGCCACCATCTGCAGCATCTCGGCGTCGATGATGAGTTTCTCGAACGATGCCGTGAGGCCGTTCTCCAGCCATCCGCCGGCGTGGTAGACGAGGTTGGCGTGACCCATCACCGCGCCCCACAGCGACATGCCGCTTTCGTAGGCAGCCTGGGCGTCCGGGTAGTTGGAACTCGTTGTGTTGCTCGAGCGCAGCGGAATTCCCAGCTTGCGCGCGATCTGCCCGCTCGCCCAGGCAGACTTCGTGTACTCCGGCGTGCCGAGCGCAGGTGCGCCGCTCAGCATGTCGACGTTCGAGGCAAAGGAGCCGTACATCACCGGTGCGCCCGGGCGCAGCAGTTGCGCGAGCACCACCACGGCCAACACCTCTGCTGTTTGCTGCACCAGCGTGCCGGCAATGGTGGCGGGGCTCATGGAACCTGCCAGCGTGAAGGGCGTGATGCAGGTCACTTGCCCCGCACGCGCCAGTTCGAACACGGCTTCCGTCATGGGGATGTCGAGTTGCAGCGGCGAGTTGGTGTTCACGATGCCGAGGATCGCCGGGTTGCGCGCGAGCTCCGCATCGTCAACGCCAAGCGCGATGCGATGCATCGCGATGCAGTCCTGCGTGCGCTCGCGTCCCAGCACGAAGCCCTGGCAGTTCTTGTCGGTGAGCGTGAGCTGGGCGAGGTAGAGATCCAGATGCCGCGATTCCGGCGGCAGGTCCATTGCCTCGAAGGGCCCGCCGCCTTCCTGATGGAGGATCTCCAGCGACTGCACCAGCCGGATGAAATCGCATTGCTCTGCGTAGGTACCCGGCCTGCGACCTCGGTCAAGATCGCTCACGAATGCAGGCCCGCCCACCGCACCGAAGACCAGATGATTGCCGCCGATCACCAGATCGCGCGCCGGATTGCGCGCGCGCAGCCCGAAGATCGACGGCGCATGCGCGAGTTGCTCCAGCACCATCGCGCGGTCCATGCGCACCATCATCGAGTCTTCGTCCACGCTGGCGCCGGATACGCGCATCAGCTGCCGGCTCTCGGGCTCGAGAAAGCGCATGCCGTAGGTCTCGAGCACCTCCAGCGCGCCGTCGATGATGGCCTCGAGCTGGTCTGCGGACAGCGGCTCTATCGGCGGGTAAGGATTGCGCAGGCTGCGCCAGGGCAACTGGTGCACGGCAGATGCCACGCGGCGTTCGCGTTGCGGGCGGCGGCTCATGGTGCGGCTCCTGTCGAGGCCGCGGCCTGACGTGGCGGACGGATGTTGGCGATGAGGCCTCCGGCCTTCACAACCGACTCGAGATATTCGGGCGGGAAACGCGCCTCGAGTTCAGCAGCGCGCCGGGCGACCTGCGACGCCATGTCGGCGGCATCCACGTCTTCGGATTCCCGGCGCCACTCGGCGAGGTAGAGATCGCTGGAGCCTTTGCCCGCGCGCATGGCGGCACGGTCGATGGCCCGCACGAAGCGCGGGTGGAGTTCGCGCTTGACGTTGTCGCGGCCCACGCGACCGATCACCTGCGAGGGAATGTCGCGCCAGAAAATGCTGATCAGTTTTGCCATTGCAGCACCTGCGTGTGCAGCGCCTCGTGAAGCGGCGCGAGGCCGGTGGGGTGTTTCTCGTAGGAAACCCCCAGCCAGGCAGCCGCGGCACGCGCGGCTTCGTCCAGCCCCGCGTCCTCGGTCTGCGCGAGGTAGACCAGCCGGCGGTAGTTGCCGAAGTACACGGGCATCAATTCGGGGTGACGGTCGAGGCCCAGGCCCTGACGCACCAGCCTGTCGAAATGGCGCACGAGGAAATCCGTGAGGTAGAACGTGCCGGGCTCTTCGTCGGCGAGCGCGGTGAAGACCTCCGTGCCTGCGAGGAACTCGTAGCAGTGCGCCCCGGGCAGCCGCTCCACGCCGTGGGCATCGAGCACGCGGTCGAGTTCCCCGCCTGTACCGCAGTCTGCATACGCCACGAAGATCCGCGCGAAGCTCCCGCTGTGCTTTTTGATCGCCGCATCCACCGCGGGGGCGATGCGCTCGGGGCGATTGTGCAGGGCGGCGTCGAGGCAACGCAGGGTCACGTGCGAGAGCGGACCGGCGCGGCGCAGTGCCTCGAGCTCGCGGGCGATGGCGCCGCAGGCGAGGACCAGCACCTTGTCCGTGGCGTGGGTGTCGCTCACATGAACCTCAGCAACCGGGACCGGAGACGGGCGCAGCCGCAGCAACCCGGTAGGGGCAGGTGCTCACAAGGCGCGCACACATGGCCATGATGGTCTTCCGGGGGGGCGGGAAGGCCCTAATCTTAAACGAGCGTTCAGGAAATCGGGAATCTCCGGGGCCTGACATTAATGCGCCATGCGTCCCGGCGGCCCGACGCTCCCCCGCCGGCGCCTCTAGAGGCTACCATCCGCGCTTTCCTGACCGGTGTTCGCCATGAGCTTCGATATCGCAGCCGTACGTGCCTCTTTCCCGTCCATGATCATCACTGACGCCGGCCTGCCCCGCGTCTATTTCGACAACCCGGCCGGCACACAGGTGCCGCAATCGGTAGTCGATGCGATCTCCGACTGCCTCATCCGCACCAACGCCAACCTCGGCGGCTTCTTCAGCACAACGCGCCTGGCCGGTGAAGTGGTGGATGCCGCCCACGAGGCCATGCGCGACTTCCTGAACGCCCATGATGCGGGCGAGATCATCTTCGGACAGAACGCCACCTCGCTGAATTTCAGCATCTCGCGCTCGCTGGGCCGCGAATTCGCAGCCGGCGACGAGATCATCGTGAGCCGCATGGATCACGAGGCCAACGTCAGCCCCTGGCTCATGATGGCCGAGGACCACGGTCTCACGGTGCGCTGGTGGGACTGGAATCTCGAGACCTTCGAATTCGATCTCGAGCAGCTTGATGCCCTGGTCAACTCCCGCACCCGACTGATCGCGGTCACCCACGCGAGCAACGTTATCGGCTCGCTCACCGACATCCCCGGCGTGGTGGCGCTGGCGAAGCGCGCGGGCGCTCTGGTGTATGTGGATGCGGTGCAGACGGCACCGCACATCCCCATCGATGTGCAGGCACTGGGCTGCGACTTCCTGGTCTGCTCGGCCTACAAGTTCTACGGGCCCCATCAGGGCATCCTCTGGGGCAAACGCGAGCACCTCGAGCGTCTGGTGGCCTACCGCGTGCGTCCGGCCGGAGACGAGCTCCCGCACAAATTCGAGACAGGCACCCTGAGCCGCGAGTGCATGGCCGGCACTACCGCCGCCGTGGAGCATTTCGCGTGGCTGGGCCGCACGATGGGAGACCCGGCAGGCCCGGGCCGCCGCAAGGCCATCGAGGCCGGATACTGCGCCATCAAAGGCCACGAGGACGCGCTGGTGCGGCGGCTGCTCGATGGCCTTGCAACGATGCCGGACGTGCGCGTGCTCGGCATCGTCGATCAGGCCCGTCTGCACCGGCGCGTGCCGACGGTGTCGTTCATCCGCGAGTCCGTGGCTCCCGAGTCCATCGCCCGGATGCTCGCGGCGCAGAACGTTTTCGTCTGGAGCGGAAACAACTACGCCGTCGAGGCCTACCGCAAGCTCGGGCGCGAGCACGAGGGTGGCGTGCGGGTCGGTTTTGCGCAGTACAACACGCCGGCCGAGGTCGACCGGTTGCTCGAATTGCTCCACGCCAACACACCCTGAGCGGAGGAAGACGCCATGCGCAGGATGCCGGTCACGGATGCCTTCTTCCTGCTGAACGAGACCCGCGAGACGCCCATGCACGTGGGCGGCGTGAACCTCTACACGCTGCCGCGGGGGGTGGACGAGCAGGAGTTCCTGCGCGAACTGGGCGAGTTGCTGCGCCAGGACTGCGAGATGCGACGCCCCTTCGGCGAGCGGCTGCGCATGGGTCCGCTGGGAGCCGCCGGCCCGGTGGGCTGGGAGCAGGACGCCCAACTCGATCTCGACTACCACGTGCGCCATTCCGCGCTGCCACGGCCGGGGCGCTACCGCGAGCTTTTCTCGCTGGTGTCGCGGCTGCACAGCACGCTGCTCGACCGCTCGCGTCCTCTCTGGGAAATGCACCTGATCGAGGGCCTGCAGAAGCGGCAGTTCGCCACCTACATCAAGGCCCACCACTGCGCCATCGACGGCGTGGGCGCGATGCACCTCACCAACAGCATGCTCTCGGCCAGTGCGCGCGAACGCAGCACGGATTCGCCCTTCTCGCGGGCGGCGGCGGACGCCTACCGCGCCCGCCTTGCAGGGAACGGCCATCGTTCCGCGCACGAGGAGGAGCCCGCGCCCCAGGACCTGCTCGCGGTGGCTGATTTCCTGAAGCAGCAGTTCGACACCGCCGGAAATGTGGCCGGCGCGCTGCGGCGTTACAAGGATGTCTGGTTCGGCCGCGGGGGCGCGCTTTCGGTGCCCTGGCGGCATGTGCCCCGCACGCACTTCAACACTACTGTGAGCGGCGCGCGGCGCTTCGTGGCGCAGTCCTGGCCATTCGAGCGCGTACGCGCAGTGGCCAAAGCCCTGGACGGCACCCTGAACGACGCGGTGCTCGCCATGTGCGCCGGAGCCTTGCGGCGGCACCTGCTCGCGGAGGGCGATCTGCCCGCGGAATCGCTGAAGGCGATGGCGCCGATATCGCTGCGCGCCGAGGGTGACGTCGATTCATCGAACGCCATCGGCTTCATCACGGCCGATCTCGCCACGCACATCGAGGATCCGGCAGAGCGCTTCCACGCCATCCAGCACTCCATGCGTGCGGGCAAGCAGCAGCTCGCGGGCATGAGCCGGCGCGAAGTCGAGCTCTACACCATCCTCACGCAGGGCCCGATGGCGCTTGCCACCGTGCTCGGCCTTGGCAGCCGCTTTCCGGCCTTCAGCACGGTGATCTCGAACGTGCCCGGCCCGCGCCAGCGCATGTACTGGAACGGCGCGCGCCTCGAGGGCATCTACCCCGCATCCATTCCCTTCCATGGCTTTGCCGTGAACATCACGCTGGTGAGCTACGCGCAGAGCCTCGATTTCGGGATCGTCGCCTGCCGGCGCTCGGTGCCCCACGTGCAGAGGCTGATCGATTACATCGAAGAGGCGCTGGTGGAGCTCGAGGATGTCGCAGGGCTGAATGCGCCCCCCAAGCGAGCACGGCGGCGCAGCGGCGATTGAGTGGTCGCGGGCATGGCCCGCTCCTGCGGGACGGGTCGCTGCGGCGGCGCGAGGTCGCGGGCATGGCCCGCTCCTGCGGGACGGGTCGCTGCGGCGGCGCGGGGTCGCGGGCATGGCCCGCTCCTGCGGGGGAGTGTCCGGGTTTGTAGGAGCGCGCCATGCGCGCGACGGGAATGGCAGTCGCGTATCAGGCCTGCGACCGACGCGGCCTCACACCGGGAAACACCCGCTGCAGCGCCGCATCATCCAATCCCCACGCGAGCTGCAGCGCCCCGCCCAGCCACTCACGCACATCCGATGTAGGCCGCAGATCGCGCCGCTGGTGTAGCGACGCGTAAGCAAGCCCCGGCCAGTCACCCAGCACCTTGCCTCCACTGAGCGCCCCGCCGGCGAGGAACATCACCGAGGCCGTGCCGTGATCCGTACCGCCCGTGCCGTTCGGGGCAACGGTGCGGCCGAACTCGGTGCCGATCGCGATAACGGTGCTCGACCACGCACCTCCAAGCCCCGTCCGCAGCGCGGCGAGCCCGGCATCAAGTTGCCGGAACTGCTGCGTGAGCCGCGCGATCTGCTGGTTGTGCGTGTCCCAGCCGCCCATCTCGAGCGTTGCGCCGCGCAGCGCGGGGTTCTCGGCAAGCATCTCGCCGCAGGCGCGCCCGAGGCTGGCGAAGCTCGGATGTCTCAGCTCCCCGGATGCAGGCGGCGTCATGTCCATCGCCAAGCGCGTTGCCATGCCCTCCTGCAGCCGCAACTGCAAGGCTTCGTCCTCGGCATAGAGCGCGAGCAGACGCTGGTAGAGGTCCTGGTCTGCCGGCGGCAACGCGGACGGATACCAGGTCTGCGCCGTCTGGTCACCGCGCAACACCACCGGCACGGAGCGGGCGATGGCCACGCCCGTGTTGCCCGACAGGCCCGAGCCGGCAAGCGCGCGCGCCAACCAGCCGTTCTCGGCATTGGCTGGCGACTGCCCGCTCTCGAGCACGTCCTGCGCCGCGAAATGCGAGCGCTCGCGGTAGGGTGAGGCCACCGCCACCACGGGCGAGAGCGCTTTTTCGCGGAACCATGCGTGGAGCGTCTTGAGCTCCGGATGCAAGGCGAAGCCGCCATCGAGTGGCAACAGCCCCGATTCCACCGCGCCGAGCAGTGTGGCGCGCTGTTTGCCGAGATCCGGATCAAAGGTGGGCAGCACCGCATGCAAGCCGTCCATCGCGCCGCGCAGGTTGATCCATACGAAGCGCCTCGCGGCGGCCGGTGCGCCGGCAAACGCGGTGCCGCCCAGCAGCAGGCTCGCGGACACTGCCGCGCCCAGACCGATGAATTGCCTGCGCTGCATCGTTCTCACCTCTTGAGAAATTCGGGGCTCATGAAGAGCAGAGAGAGCGCTTGCCTGCGGCTGTCTGCGCCTTGTATCGCTGCCTCGGTGCGCGGGTCCAGCCATGCGCCTAGAGATTCGCGCGCGATGGCGGGAGGCTCGCCACGACGAATGCGCTCGCCAAGCTGCTCCACCCAGTCGATACGCGTCATCAGCGCCTCGGCGCCGTCCCATGCGCTCGCCACGTCCTTGAAGCCTGCCGGGGATCCTGCACCCAGCGCCTGCTGGCCGAGTTCCGTCAGAACGCCGAGCAGCGTCTTTCCGCGCGGTGGCGCAAGCCGGGAGGCGCGCATTACGGACAACACGAATTCCCTCGGCGTCTTCAGCTTGCGGCGCAGGGGTGACAGGGCCTCGGGATGACGCAGCAGTGCGCGCATCACCTCGGGAATCCGGCCGTCTGTCTCGCGCCAGCGCGTGGCCATGGCGGCAACGAGCGCGGGCGCAGGCGCGTCAGCAACGAAATGCCGCGCCAGATTGAAGCACAGATGCTCCGCTGTGGCGGGATGCCGCGCCAGATCGCGCAGGATGCTCTCGCCCTGCGCCACGCCCGCGTGCTCGTAGCGACGCCCGAGCACCACCCGCGCGCCCGGTTCGTGCGTGGCCTCGCGGAACAGGAACGCGGGCTCCTCGTTGCGGCGTGGCAGCCCGATGCTCCAGCCCGTGATCGCCATCGCGAGTTCGCGCACGTCTGCCTGCGCGTAGCCGCCGTCCACGCCGAGCGTGTGCAGCTCGAGAATCTCGCGGGCGAGGTTCTCGTTCAGGCCGCGCGCCTGCCGGCGCCCCATCCGCGATCCCGGCCCCACAGACTGCGCATTGCTCAGGTAGGTAAGCATGGCGGGGTGGCGTTCGACCGCAAGCAGCATGTCGGCAAAACGCCCACCCAGATTGGGCGCCACGGCCTCGCGCTCGAGCGTGGCCGCGAGCCCGCGCATGGGCGTGGGTCCGGTCGATACGCTGAAGTGGTTGGAGAAGAAATCCAGCAGCCGCACCGCGAACGGACGGTTGCTGGTGATGGCGCGGGAGATCGTGTCGACGGCCATGGCTTCGCCCATCTCCACGATGGCTTTCACCTCGTCCTGTGCCATGGCAGGCGGGATTCCCGCGCGTTTGCCTTCGACGCGCTTGCCCAGAAGCTCCAGGACGGCGCGTGAACTGCCGGCCGCCTCGTCAAAGGTGATCGGCCCGAGCTGGCCCTCGAGCCAGGCCTGCGGATTGCGGGCGGCTGCCGCAAGCTCACCGGGCCGGGCTCCCAGCCCGAAGCGGTTGACGGCGATTTCAGGCGAAAGGACAGGCATGCGCTGAAGGCTCCCTGAGGCAGCGCTGTGCTGCGCGCCTTGCGGGGTTTGGACGGCCTCTCGCGGGCCCATCCTTCGCCGGCCTCAACGCGCGAGGCTGCGCGTGAGGAAAGGCAGGCTGCGGTCCATGCGGTAATCGATGCCGGAGTGCGTGTCGTCGAATTCCTCGTAGACATGCGCGATGCCGGCGCGCGCGAGTTTCATCGAGAGCTGCCGGGTGCCGTAGTGGATGTGGTACTGGTCGCGCCAGCCGCAGTCGATCCAGATGCCGCGCATCTTGCCGAGCGCCGCGCGGTGCGCCTGCACCATGTTCACCGGGTCGTGGGCCTGCCAGCGGGCCCAGCGTTGGGGGATCAGTTCACCCGTCTCCACGTTGAATGGCAGGCGGAAGCCGTTCGGCGCCTTCGGGTCCGGGTCGTAGCTCGCGGCCATGGCGAGGTTCATCAGCGCGTGTACATCGCCACCGCCCGGGCGCTCTTTTTTCCAGATGCTCTGCAGGAAGCGCTGCACGCGGCCGTCATCCACGCCGGGCGTGAGCCTGGCCGCGTTGCGCGCCACGTCGATGCGCCCGGGCTTGCGCGGCGGCGAGGCGAAGCGTGCGAGGGCGTTCAGTGTGTTCGGCCAGTCGGACCGGTAGCAGAGATCGAAACCGGCATCGCCCGAGTGGTTCGCCACCGCGCCCCAGGTGTCGGGGTGCTTCATGGCGTGCACGATCGCGCCATAGCCTCCCGATGATTTGCCGAAACAGCCGCGCGAGTCTCGCGTGGCGAGCGTGCGGAACTCGCGATCCACGGTGGGCACAAGCTCGCGCACGAGATAATCCGCGTAGCGGCCGATGGCGCTCGAGTTGATGTACTGGTTGCCGCCGAGTGAGGTGAAACAGTCGGGGAACACGAGTATCGCCGGCGCCATGCGCTTCTCATGGACCAGACGCGCGAGGCGCTCGGGAAGGTTCTCGTCGAAGGCGCGCCACGCGAGGTGCGCAGGCCCCGAGCCGGTGAAGCCCGCCAGATCGAAGAGCACCGGGAAGCGCTTGCGGGCCGTGGTGTCGTACTGCGGTGGCAGCCAGACATGGAGCTTGCGCACATGCGGATCACCGAGCGGGTTGCCTGCGAGCACCTGCGAGACGTGCTCCAGCACGACGACTCTGCCCTCGGGCGCGGTGGGGCGTTTGATGGCCATGAGGTGTTCCGTGTTTTTGACTGCGCAGATGGTATCCCGCGATCTGCGCCGGTGCTGCACCCGGCTGTCGCGCGCATGGCGCGCTCCTACACCAAACCCCCCGGTAGGAGCGGCCCACGCCCGCGACCCGCCCGCCCCGGTAGGAGCGGCCCATGCCCGCGACCCGCCCGCCCCGGTAGGAGCGG
>CAIYPF010000064.1 GCA_903928015.1 uncultured Gammaproteobacteria bacterium
AGCCCATTCCCCACGCCTTCACCACCATGGATGCGCCCGCGCACCGCAAGTGGCGCGGCGTGGTGCGGCGCGACTACACGCCCGAGGGTGCGCGTGCGCACGAGGCGCGCTTTCGTGCGCTCACGCGTGAGGTGCTCGCGCCCTTGCTGGCGCAGGGCGGCTTCGATGCCTATCGGGATTACGCGAACCGCGTGTTCTGCCTCAACTCCGGCCACAACCTCGGCCTGCCGATGGAAGACGCCATCACCTGGCGCGCGCTGATCGACGAGATCGTCCACCGCGAGCCGGGGCAGAAGGGCAGCTCGCCGCGCAACCAGTCTGCAGCGGCGGAGCTTGGGGGCTATCTCTTTGCCTATGTCTCGCGTATCCGCCGCGATCCCTCGCTTGCGAGCGGCCACACCGCGGCCTACATGAACGCCGAGATCGACGGCGAGCGTCTGGACGATGTGGGCCTCGTGAACATCCTGATGAACTTCCTGATTCTGGGCTCAGAGACCACGCCCATGGTCTGCGCGGGTGCGCTTCATTATCTGGAGCAGCACCCGGAGCAGAAGGCCGCGGTGCTGGCGGATCTGTCGCTGGTGCCCAGGCTCTTTCTGGAGACCGCACGCTTCGACCAGCCCACCAACATGCTCGGCCGTCGCGCGGTGCGGGATTTCACGCTGGGCGGCGCGCAGATCAAGGCGGGGCAGGTGCTGTTGTACATCTACGCCTCGGCGTGCCGGGACGAGGCGGAGTTCGAGCGGGCGGGTGCCTTCGATATCTTCCGCACGCATCACCGCGATCTGATTTATGGCGCGGGTGGGCACAAGTGTTTGGGGATGCATTTGGCGACGATGGGTGGAGTGATCCTGCTGGAAGAGTTCATGCGCGCGGCGCCGGATTACCGGGTGGAGCTTGCGAATTGCGAGCGGGCGTATGGGGAGCATCTGTCGGGGTTTTTGCGGGTGCCGGTGGGGTTTGCGCCACTGTAGGAGCGGGCCATGCCCGCGACGTGAGCCTCTGTGCTTGCACAGATCGGGGGCATGGCCCCCTCCAACACAAAGATGAAATGCGGGCATTCCCGCTTTTGAGGACTGAAATATGAACATCCGCTCTCTGGGCTACATCGGCATCGCCGCGCCAGACCCTGCCGCTTGCCTCGACTTCGCCACGCGCATCCTCGGGCTCATGCCTGCACGCGCCTGCCCGGGCGAAGACTGGGGCACACCTGCCATCCCCGGCAGCGGCCCGGCAAGCGCGGGCAGCGGCACAGCGCCGGACGGCAGCGTCTATCTCAAGATGGACGATCAGCAGTGGCGCATCGCCGTGCACCCGCGCCCGGGGCGTGCAGGGCTGCTGTACATGGGCTTCGAGGTAGCGGGGCCCCTCGAACTGGAGCAAGCACTGCGCGAGCTGAACGCCGCAGGCCACGCCGCGCACATGGGCAGCGCAGAAGAGGCCGCCGCCCGCGCCGTGACGGGCATCGGCCGCACGCACGACCCACTCGGCAACGCGCTCGAACTCTTTTACGGCCCGGTGAAGGATCGCAAGTTCGCTTCCCCGCACGGCACGCGTTTCGTGGCGGGCGAGCTGGGTCTCGGCCACATCAACCTGATGGCGCCGCTGTTGCCCGAGGCGCGGGATTTCTACGTGCGCACGCTCGGCTTCAGGCTCACGGATTTCATCCGCTTCGGCGGCGACAATTCCGCGAACTTCTTCCACTGCAACGCGCGCCACCACAGCGTGGGCCTGCTCAAGGTGGCCGATATCCCCGGCGTGCACCACCTCATGCTCGAAGTCGACGGCATCGACCAGGTGGGCCAATGCCTCGAGCGCGTGGAAGCCGCGGGCGTGCAAGTCACCTCCACGCTTGGCCGCCACGCGAACGACCGCATGCTCTCGTTCTACATG
>CAIYPF010000065.1 GCA_903928015.1 uncultured Gammaproteobacteria bacterium
CGGTCAGCAGACGTTCGGAGCCATCGGCCATCTGCACCCGGAACTCGCCACCGAGCAGCCGGAGCGTCGCCGGATCGAAGCGCAACCGGGGGCTCATCCCCACAAGTGGTTCCCTCCGCCCGTCCGCGTGCTCATAGCCTCCCTGGATCCGCTCGTGCCGGAAACCCGGGCCGCTGTAGTTCAGGTAGTACTGGTGGAAGGCATACGTGGAGCCGTCGGGACGCTGGAAGTACAGCGGGTTCCAGACCGCGAGCGCGCTGGGAACACGTCCGTCCATCGGGTCCGGCGCGAGATCAGGGATCCTCACGCCAACATCCGGGCGAATCCCCCAGCTGTGGTCACGCGTCATGATCCACTCGGACGGGCGGACCTCGATGCGCTTGCCTTCGACCTCCACCCAGCCACGCGCAGTGCCCGTCTGGTGATAGCGGATCTGGCTCGCCGTGTGCCGGAAGCCATGCAGGTTTCGCCGGTCCTCCCGGTCCTCGAGCATGCAGGGGACGATACCGTCGAGTTCGAGTTCCCATGCGATCGGCTGGGTATCGGTAGCCGCCAGGGCGATGCGGATACGCTTCAGGGGCTCGAGCACCTGGTACTGCAGCGGGCCAACATCCACCGAGTCGGGGTCACTGGCGAGCTCGCGGCTCGCCCGCACAGTCCACTGCTCACGCTGCCGCCCCACTCCGCCGTAGCCGTCGACGACATTACGGTTGGGATACTTGCCGAAGCCGAAACCAACCTGCAGAGACCCGTCGCGCGCCGCCGCCATGCCACAGACCTTCTCGGTCCAGGAGTAATCGCTTTGCGAAACGGTGGCGAAGGTATCGACGATCTGGTGGTTGAAGAACTCGTCTGCCTTCAGCAGTGGCCCGATGCTGCCGTTGCTCATGTAATGCACTCTGCGATCCGTTCGGAGCGCACAGGATACCCGGGGGATCGGCACTACGCTTGCCGCCGATGCTCACACCCAACAGAATCGGCCGCCTGATACCTTCTTGCATCCCGAGGACACCATGCCCCGCTCCGTTCTGATTACCGGCGCCTCGAGCGGCATCGGCGAGGCGCTCGCGCGCGAGTACGCAACACGCGGCTGGCGGATTGCGCTCGTCGCGCGCCGTCAGGCGATGCTCGACACACTGGCGACCGAACTGCGCAGCCTGGGCGCACCGGAGGTCATCACCGCGGAACTGGATCTGCTCGACACGGCGGCGATAGCGCCCTGTCTGGAGCGCGCCTCGGCGGCACTCGGGGGGTTGGACCTCGTCATCGCCAACGCGGGCGTGGCGAACTCCTTCGCTGCGGGACAGGGAAAGATCGCGGAAATGCAGCAAATGATCGGCGTGAACCTCACCGGAGCCTGCGCCACCATCGACGCCGCAGTGGCTGATTTCAGGCGCCGTGCCCACGCCGGTCAGGTTGTGGGCATCACATCGATGGCCCGCTACCGCGGCCTGCCACGCCTCGGCATCTACAGCGCCACCAAGGCCGGCCTGCACCGCTACCTGCAGGCCACGCGAATGGAACACGCCAGCGCCGGCATACGGGTGACCGAACTGGCTCCGGGCTATATAGACACGCCCATGAACCGTGACATTCCCAACCGTCCGTTTGTGGTGGGTGCCGCACGCGCGGCCCGGGACATGGCAGATCTGATCGAGCGCGGCGTGGATCAGGCCACCGTTCCGCGCTGGCCCTGGACCCTGATGGGACGGGTCATGCAGGTGTTGCCTGCGGCCATCGTGAGCCGCCTTACGTGACTACAGCCACCTGCCCGCGCTGCGGTCATCGTCCCGGACCTGCCGACCCCGACACGCATCCTGGCGTCTGTCCCGCCTGCGGTATCGCCTACGCCAAGTGGCTCGCGAGGCAGGCAGCGTCCGAACCTGAAGCAGATCGCGCAGAAACACTCGATACCGCATCCGGGCACGAAGGCAGCCTCGGCGAACGGCTGCGCGAACAACTGCTGCTTCCGCCCGACGGATCGGATCCGGACCGGACAGGCCTGCGTGAACTGCTGCTTGCAGCACTCGCTATCTGGACACTGTGGTTTGCCTCGGGCGGTATCGACTGGGAAGCCATCGGGGGCTCATTCCTGCACAGCGTCGATCTGGCGTTCCACGAATTCGGGCACCTGTTTTTCATGCCGTTCGGCAGAACCATGACGATCCTGGGCGGGAGCCTGTTCCAGTTCCTGCTGCCCGTGTCATTAGCGCTGTACTTTGCTGCGTGGCAACAGGACAACTTTGCCGCTGCCGTCGCCTCGTGGTGGGCCGGCCAGAACCTGGTGGATCTTTCGCCGTACATCCGCGACGCCGAGTACCGTGGTCTCCCGCTGGTTGGCGGCAACGGGGAACAAAGCCACGACTGGGGCAATCTGCTCACGCAGTGGGAGGCGGTGGACAGTTGTTACGCGCTGGCACGCGCGAGCTTCTGGCTGGGAATCCTCATGATGGCGGCAGCGCTGGCGTGGGGTGCGATGCTGCTGTGGCGGGTGCGATCACCCCGCTGAATCAGCGCGGGGCCACCTCGAGCAGGCTCGGGCGCCACATCGCGGGGGCGCGCAAGCCCAGAAGGTGCAGCGTGGTCGCAGCAACGTTGGACAGTCCGGCATCGGCATCCTGCCGGAGTCCGAGGCGCCCTCCGGTAACACGATCGTGCAGATACAGAGGAACAGGGTTCAGCGTGTGACTCGTTTTCGCACGTATCCGTCCCTCCGCTGTCCGCGAAGTCGCTCCCGTCTTGCGATCGAGCTCGTACATCTCCTCCGCATTGCCATGGTCCGCGGTGATCAGGGCCACGCCACCCAGGGCATCGATGGCTGGCAGAAGGCGCGAAAGCGCCAGATCCACCGTTTCCACCGCCATGACGGCAGCGGCGAAATTGCCGGTATGACCGACCATGTCGCCGTTGGCGTAATTGACGCGTGCGCTGCGGTAACGCCCCGTCTGCAATTCGGCGATCAGGGCATCGGTGATCTCTGCGGCTTTCATCCACGGGCGCTGTTCGAAGGGCACGCGGTCCGAGGGGATTTCGATCCACCGCTCGAAACGCTCGTCGAAGGGAGTGCTGCGGTTGCCGTTCCAGAAATAGGTGACGTGCCCGAATTTCTGCGTCTCCGAGATGGCGAGCTGGGAAACCCCCGCCCGGGCGAGGTGCTCGCCCATGGTGTCGCGTATCGCGGGCGGGGCCACAAGAAATCGTGCGGGGAGCTTAAGATCGCCGTCGTACTGAAGCATGCCGGCGAAAACAACCTTCGGCCTCGGACCACGTGCGAAGGCGGCGAGCGTCTCGTCCTCGAAGGCGCGCGTGATCTCGATCGCGCGGTCGCCGCGAAAGTTGAACAGCACTACCGAGTCACCGTCCCTGATGCGGCCAACGGGTCCGCTCCCATCGGCGATAACGAACGCAGGCAGGTCCTGGTCGATGATGCCGGGCGCCGCCGACCGATGCGCCAGGACCGCAGACTCGGCATCGGGAAACCGCGCTCCCTCTCCATGCACATGCACGGCCCAGCCGCGAGCGACCATATCCCAGTCGGCCTCGTAACGGTCCATGGTGATCTGCATGCGGCCGCCGCCGCTGGCGATCAGGGCGTCGAAGTCAGGCGAGCGCAACCCGGCGAGAAAAGACTCGAAGGGGCGCAGGTAGTCGAGCGCGGAGGTCTCGGGCACATCGCGCCCGTCGAGCAACACATGAACGCGCACGCGCCGCACGCCGGCGCCACGGGCCGCCATCACCAAAGCGCGCAGATGCGCATCGTGGGAATGCACGTTGCCGTCTGAAAGCAATCCGATGAGATGCAGGGTGGCGCCATCGCGGGCGGCGTTGCCCGCCACTTCCTGCCAGGCGCTGCCACCGAAGATCGCTCCGCTCGCGATCGCATCGCTCACGAGCGCCGCACCCTGCGCGTAGACCTGCCCCGATCCGAGCGCGTTGTGCCCGACCTCGGAGTTGCCCATGTCGTCGTCGCTCGGCATGCCTACCGCTGTTCCATGAGCGCGAAGCAGCACGCTCGGCGCCTCGGCAGCCAGTCGGTCAAGCGTGGGCGTCAGGGCCGCAGACACTGCGTTGCCCGCATCCTCGCGCCGCTGCCCCACACCGTCCATTACGACAGTGACGACGGGGCCCTGGACGCCGGCGAAATCAGGGATGCGGGAGAGCATCGTCGCTCAGCCGAGAAGGATGTCGGCAATGGCGCCGAGGTGTTCGGGCTGCCGGATGGCGAGGATCAGCGTTCCCACCCGCTCCTGACGTCCGAGTTCACGCCACTCGGCGGCGCGTTCGCGGATGCGGCCGAGCGGCCCGACCAGAGCGACCTCGTCGACCAGCGCATCCGGCACAGCTGCCACGGCCTCTTCCTTGCGTCCCGACAGGAAAAGATCCTGAATCTCGATCGCCGCGGCCTCGTAGCCCATGTCACGGGCGTAACGGTTGTAGAAATTCTTGTCTCGCGCGCCCATACCACCGATGTAGAGCGCCAGGTGCTCCTTGACCGGGCGGCGACAGGCGTCGACGTCATCGCCCACGACGACAGACACGGTGGGTGCGACATCGAAGGCCGCGCGGGTCTTGCCATCGGTGCGGGCTGCGAGTCCGGGCGCGATGTGCTGCTCCACGAGACCGACCTTTGCCGGTGACAACCAGATCGGGAATACACCGTCCGCCACCTCGGATGCCGCAGCGAGTCCGGCCGGCGTAAAACTGGCGCAGTAGATCGGGATGCCGGGCGTGGCCTCCAGGATGCTCTTGAGCGGTTTGCCGAGACCCGAGGCACCGGGACCCCGATAGGGTAACTGGTAGATCTCTCCGTCGAACTCGACCGGCCCGGCGCGCTCCATGATCAGGCGCATGATCTGGATGTACTCGCGCATCCGGGTGACCGGCTTGGCGTAAGGCACCCCGTGCCAACCCTCGACAACCTGCGGCCCCGAAGCCCCGAGCCCGATCAGGAAGCGATTGCCGGAAATCTGCGAGAGCGTCATGGCCGTCATCGCAGCGTTGGCCGGCGTGCGGGCGGGAATCTGCATGATCGCTGTACCGACGCGTATGCGCGTCGTCTGGGCGAGGAGCCAGGTGGCAATGGAAATGGCATCCGAACCGTAAGCCTCCGCCACCCACACGGAATCGAAGCCCACGGCCTCGGCCTGGCGCACCAGTTCGACGGGCACCACGGCCCGCTTGCCGCTGTAGCCAACGTTAAGTCCTATGCGCATGCTGGAGCTTCCTCAGACGGGGGGTTGAGAATTCACACCGCCCGCAGATACGCGGCCGGTGAAAGGCCGCCGGATTATCAGTAATATCCCGGGCATTGTCATCGCCACCGGCCGCGTGCCCATCCAGATGTCCAAAAGCCCCCGCCTCTACGCCCGGATACTCTTTCCGGCGCTGCTGCAGATCGCCCTGTCATTTCCGGTGCAGGCGCTCGCGCCGGAGCAGCCACTGGGTTATGACCGCCTGCAAAGCCTCACCACACTCGACATCATCGAGCGACTCGGGCGCCACCACTACGCGAGGCTCCCGGTCGACGACAGCCTCTCGGGGCGGCTTCTCGACAACTACCTCGACAACCTGGACGGCTCGCACAGCGTCTTCCTGAAATCCGACATCGCGGAATTCGAGCCGCTGCGCACGCAGCTCGACGACGCGCTGCTCTCGGGGGACCTGGACGCCGGCTTCCGCATCTACCGTCGCTACCGGGACCGTCTCGAGTCGCGCCTTGCCGGAATCGATGCCCGCCTGCCCGAACTTGTGAAGAGCATGGACTTCAGCAAGGACGAGGTCATGGTGATCGACAGGAGCAAGCTCGACTGGCCCGCCGATCAGGCCGCCGCAGATGCCGTATGGAGCCAGCAACTCAAGGCCAGCGTGCTCAGCCTGAAGCTCGCAGGCAAGCCGATGCCGGAGATCGAGAAGCTCCTCGCCAAACGCTACAAGGATCAGCTCCGCCGGGTGCGGCAGGTAAACAGCGAAGACGTCTATCAGCTGTACATGAACTCCTTCACGGAGCTCTTCGACCCGCACACCAACTACCTCTCGCCGCGTAGCTCCGAGAACTTCAACATGAACATGCGCCTGTCCCTCGAGGGGATCGGCGCCGTGTTGCAGGCAGACGAGGAATTCACCCAGGTCGCAAGGCTGGTGCCGGCGGGCCCCGCCGCAAAACAGGGCCAGCTGCGAACCTCCGACCGCATCGTTGCGGTCGCTCAGGGTGACAGCGAGACCGTAGACGTCGTGGGCTGGCGCCTGGACGACGTGGTCGATCTCATCCGTGGGCCCAAGGGCAGCACCGTTAGGTTAGAGGTGCTTCGAGGCAGCGGAGCGGCAGAGCAGCGGATCACCATCAGCATCGTCCGCGAACAGGTCAAGCTCGAAGAGCAGGCGGCAAAAAGCGAAGTGCTCGAACTCGAAAGCGGTGGCGTCAAGCACAAGATCGGCATCATCGACGTACCTGCCTTCTACGCAGACTTCGAGGCCATGCAGCGCGGTGACCCCGACTTCCGCAGCACCACACGGGATGTCGCACGACTTCTGTCGGGCCTGCAGGAACAGAAGGTCGAGGGCGTCATCATCGACCTGCGAGACAACGGTGGCGGCTCGCTCGAGGAAGCCAACCAGCTGACGGGACTCTTCATCGAGTCAGGTCCGACGGTGCAGATCCGTCACAGCAACGAGCGTGTGGAGCGCAAGCAGAAGTTCCGCGATGACTATTACTATTCCGGCCCGCTGCTGGTGCTCATCAACCGTCTGAGCGCCTCCGCATCCGAGATCTTCGCCGGCGCGATCCAGGACTACGGTCGCGGATTGATCGTGGGTACGCAGTCTTTCGGAAAGGGAACGGTGCAGTCGCTGAGCGAACTGAACCACGGTCAACTCAAACTCACGGAATCGAAGTTCTACCGGATATCCGGCGAGAGCACCCAGCACCGGGGTGTGGTTCCGGACATCGAGTTCCCCAGCCTCTACGACACCGACGAAGTCGGCGAAAGCGCGCTGCACCATGCCTTGCCCTGGGACCGTATCGCTCCCGTACGCCACCGGCTCTATCAGGACTACCAGCCAAATCTGGGCGTCCTGCGCGCACAGCACGAGGCCCGCGTCGCCAAGGATCCGGAATTCATCCACCTCGAGGGAGAGATCGCCGTTGCCCGCAAACGCAGCGCGGCGAACACCGTTTCCCTCTCGGAAAAAATCCGCATCGATGAACGCAGCAAGCAGCGCGAAGAAGAACTCGCCCTGGAAAACGCGCTGCGCAAGGCCAAGGGCGAGGCCCTGCTCACATCGATGGACGAACTCGACGGCAAGAAGGACACCGCGCAAGCGGACGGCGAGGACGCTGATGAGACCGACAGCGCGGAACCCGAGCATCACGACCCTGCGAACGACGCCCTGCTATCGGAGTCAGGGCGCATCCTGCTGGATGCGATCGGCCTGGGCCGCCGTTTGGCGGCGACCCAGCACTGAGGCAGCGCCCCCGCAGCGCGTCAACCCACCGGTTCCCGCATCGTCACGAACTCCTCTGCGGCGGTGGGATGGATGCCCAACGTCGCATCAAAGACCGACTTGGTCGCACCGGCCTGCAACGCCACAGCCAGTCCCTGGATGATCTCGCCAGCGTCCGGGCCAAGCATGTGGACACCCAGTACACGATCGGTGTCTGCGTCCACGACGAGCTTCATCAATGTGCGTTCGGGATTTCCGCTCAGGGTGTTTTTCATCGCGCGAAAACCCGATTTGTAGATGAGCACGCGCGGATGCTTCGCGCGTGCCTCCTCCTCGCTCAATCCCACAGTGCCGATGCTTGGCTGACTGAACACCGCGGTCGGAATGTTCTCGAGCGGAACGCTTCTGGGCTCGCCCTTGAACAGGGTGCTGACAAGCGCCATGCCCTGCGCCAGGGCAAGCGGCGTGAGTTCCGGCCCACCGATGACGTCGCCCAAGGCATGGATAGAGGGAACACTGCTGCGATAGAAGGCATCGACAACGACAGCCCCGTCCGCCTGTAACGCCACCCCGCACTCTTCCAGACCGATGCCGTGGCTGTAAGGTCGGCGACCCGTGGCATAGAGCACAAGATCGGTGGACTCCTCGTGCCCGTCGCTGAAACGCAGCAGCAAGCTGCCATCGGCTTGCTTGTCCAACCGTTCGACGTCGGCCTGCAAGCGCAGCGCGATACCTTTCTGCGGCATCTCGGTAGCGAGTGCCGCACCGAGGTCGGCATCGAAGGCCCGCAGCAACTGCGTACCGCGATAGGCAAGCGTTGTCTGCACGCCAAGACCGTTGAGGATCCCGGCAAACTCGACCGCGATGTAGCCACCACCCACGACAACCGCACGCCGCGGCAGATGCTCCAGATGGAACATCTCGTTCGAGGTGACCACGTGCTCGCGACCCGGAAAATCGGGGACGTAAGGCCAGGCTCCCGTGGCAACCAGCACGTGCCGCGCAGAGAAGCGCTGCCCGAGCACCTCGACCGAGTGCGGATCCGCGAGCCTTGCGCGACCCTCGAAAATCCGCACGCCACGGCCTTCCAGGAGATTGCGGTACACCCCGTTCAGGCGACTGATCTCGCGATCCTTGTTGTCGCGCAGGCGCGACCACTGGAATTGCACATCGCCGGGATCCCATCCAAAGCCTGCGGCATCGCTGAAATCCTCGTGGTAATGCGCCGCATAGACAAAGAGCTTCTTGGGTACGCAGCCGACGTTGACGCAGGTGCCGCCAAGGTAACGTTCCTCGGCTATCGCTACCTTTGCTCCCGCGGCAGCGGCCATGCGCGCACAGCGCACGCCGCCGGAGCCGGCGCCGATCACGAAGAGATCGAAGTCAAATTCCGTCATCCCGGGTCCTCGATGAGCTTTGAAACCATGACAGTTGGTCGTGCAGGCTGACGACGCTCCCGACGATCGTGAGCGTGGGGCCACGGATGTCGGTATTCAGCAGCAAACCGGGCATGTCCCGAAGGGTGGACACCAGCACGCGCTGGCCGGGCAGCGTTCCTTGCTGTACCAGCGCGATCGGCGTGGCGGGATCGGCGCCGTGAGCTACGAGCCTCTCGCAGATCTGCGGCAGGCCCACGCGTCCCATGTAAAAGACCAGAGTCTCGCGGGGTTGCAGCAAAGCGGCCCAGTCGAGATCGACCGTGCCGTCGCGCAGGTGTCCGGCGATGAAGCGAACCGACTGCGCATGATCGCGATGCGTGAGCGGAATTCCCGCGTAGGCGGCGCAACCGTTGGCTGCGCTTATTCCCGGAACCACCTGGAAAGGAATCCCTTCGGCCGCAAGTTGCTCGATCTCCTCACCGCCGCGACCGAAAATGAACGGATCGCCGCCTTTGAGGCGCAGCACACGCTTGCCCTCACGGGCCAGATCCACCAGCAGCCGGTTGATATCGGGCTGCGGCAGCGTATGTTCGCCGCGTCGTTTGCCCACGTAGATGCGTTCGGCATCGCGCCGCACCAGATCCAGCACTGCATCGCTGACCAGCCTGTCGAAAAGAACCACGTCTGCGCTTTGCATCAGTCGAAAGGCGCGGAACGTGAGCAGGTCCGGGTCACCCGGACCTGCTCCGACCAGGAAGACCTCTCCGCAGGAGGTGTCGGCCTCGAATTCCCGCGCCATGAGAGCGTCTGCAGCCACCTCGTCACCGGCAAGCACACGCTCGGCCACGGGACCGTCAACAAGACGCTCCCAGAGCCGAAGACGCATCGCGGCATCCGGAACAGCGGCGCGGATGCGGGGCCTGCGCGCCCCGAGATATGCGGCCAGCCTGCCGACACCCTCCGGCATCAACGTCTCGAGTTGGGCACGTATGCGCCGCGCGAGCACGGGCGCACGTCCTCCGGTGGAAAAGGCTGCGATAACGGGGGAGCGATCAAGGATGCTTGGCAGGATGAAATCGCAGAGCTCAGGGACGTCGGCCACGTTCACCGGAATGCGCAGGGCACGGGCCGCAGCGCAAACAGCGAGGTCCACTTCCTCGATCCCGGTTGCAACGAGGACCAGCGACTGCGTCGCCAGATGCGTCTCGTGGAAGGGCTCAAGGCAGACGCTTCCGCCACTCGCGCGCGCCAGCTCGGCAAGCTCGGGGATTACCGCCGGCGCCACAACATGCAGCTGCGCACCGGCGCGCACGAGCAGTTCACTCTTGCGAAGCGCCACTTTGCCGCCGCCGACCACCACGACCGCACGATCGCGCAGCTGCATGAAGACCGGCAAATAGTCCATTCGATTGCGTCAGCCTGGCGCGAGAATCCGCTCCTGACCGCCCATGAACGGCCTGAGCGCGAGCGGCAACACCACGCTTCCATCGGACTGCTGCCCGTTCTCGAGCACAGCAATCATTGTCCGTCCGACAGCAAGCCCGGAGCCGTTCAGTGTGTGCAGCAACTCGGGCTTCCCGCTCAGCGGATTACGGAAACGCGCCAGCATCCTGCGGGCCTGGAAGTCGCCCATGTTCGAGCACGAGGAGATTTCCCTGTAGCGACCCTGACCGGGTAACCAGACCTCGAGATCGTAGGTTTTGCGCGAAGCAAAGCCCATGTCTCCACCGCACAGAAGCACTTTCCTGTACGGGAGTTCGAGCTGACGCAACACCGCCTCGGCATGGCCTGTGAGTTCCTCAAGCGCTGCATCCGAATCCTCGGGCCGCACCAGTTGCACCAGCTCGACTTTCTCGAACTGATGCTGCCGGATCATCCCTCTCTGGTCACGTCCGTAACTGCCCGCCTCGCTGCGGAAGCACGGGGTGTGGCTCACCATGCGGACGGGAAGCAGGCCTGCATTGTCCAGGATGGTGTCACGCGCGAGGTTGGTGACCGGGACTTCGGCGGTGGGAATCAGGTAGTAGCCCTGCTCCCCGTCCAGGCGGAACAGGTCCTCGGCGAACTTGGGCAACTGACCCGTTCCGAAGGCGGACGCCGTGTTCACCATGTAGGGAACGTAGACTTCCTCGTAACCGTGCTCGCGGGTGTGCAGATCCAACATGAACTGCCCGAGCGCGCGGTGCAGCCTGGCGAGCTCGCCACGGAGCACGACGAAACGCGCGCCGGTGAGTTTGGCCGCCGCATCGAAATCCATCGCCGAACGCCGCTCACCGAGCGCAACGTGGTCCTGCGGCGTGAAATCGAGCTCGCGTGGCGCACCCCAGCGCAGCACCTCCTGGTTCTGCTCTTCGCCTTCTCCATCGGGC
Organism: uncultured Gammaproteobacteria bacterium; assembly: GCA_903928015.1. Lineage (GTDB taxonomy): Bacteria > Pseudomonadota > Gammaproteobacteria > Pseudomonadales > UBA5518 > UBA5518. The sequence goes on from CAIYPF010000065.1 coordinate 11,189, forward strand.
ACTTCGGGTGCCGGTGGATTGGGAATGGCGGCGAGGAAGGCATCGAGCGCGGAATGAAGCGCGTCGTTCTCTTGTGCAAGCGCGTCGAGGCGGGCGTTGATGTCGGCGATCTCGCGCCCCGCCTGCGCCTTGGCGTCTTCTACCGGAATCCCTTCACGCACCAGGTCCCCGATCCGCCGGGATGCTCGGTTGCGCGCGGCCTGGAGTTCCTGCGTCTCGACATCGAGTCGCTTCCGTGCATCCTCGAGTTCGCGATAACGCGGCGTATCGAGAACAAAACGTTTGCGTGCCAGTTCGCGGGCACAGCCCTCGGCATCACCGCGCAGCCACTTCACATCGATCATCGGTCTTGCCTCCTCAGCCGCTCGCGGCCATGCGCGCGAGCCAGATTCCACACCAGGCCCCGCCCACGCAGAGCAGGACACTGCCAATCACATAGGCCAGCGCATCCGGGGCGCGGCCACTCTCCAGAAGGGTCACGGTCTCGAGAGAAAATGTCGAGAACGTGGTGAATGCTCCAAGGAATCCGACCATCGCGATACTGCGCCAATCGGGGTGCAGGATCCCTCGTTCTGCAATCAGGACATACAGCACGCCGATCGCGATGGAGCCGACTGCATTGATGCCCAGCGTCCCGAAGGGAAATCGCGCGCCCCAGAAAGACTGGGCCAGATGTGAGAGCGCGAAGCGGGCGAGAGCACCCAGTGCGCCGCCTGCCGCCACAAACAGCACCTGACGCATCATGTGCGCTTCCCCCGCGGATAGCGCTGCAACGCGCTGGCAGCATCACGTTCGCGCAAGCTGCGGAGTTTCTCGGCGATCTGTTTTTCGAGCCCGCGGTCCACCGGATGGTAGAAGCGCTTCTCCGCCAGCTCAGGCGGAAAATAATTCTCGCCAGCGGCATGCCCCTCAGGTTCGTCGTGGGCGTAGCGGTACTCGGCACCATGCCCCAACGACTTCATGAGCGCGGTGGGAGCGTTTCGCAGGTGAAGCGGCACCTCGACGCTGCCGCCCGCCTCCACCTCGGCACGGGCGGCCTTCCACGCCACATACACGGCATTGCTCTTGGCGGCGCACGCGAGATACGCCACAGCCTGCGCGATCGCCAGTTCACCTTCGGGACTGCCAAGCCGCTCCTGCGTATCCCAGGCGTCAAGCGCTATGGACAGGGCTCGCGGGTCGGCGTTGCCGATATCCTCCGCGGCCATGCGAACCACCCGGCGTGCGACATACAGCGGGTCACAGCCGCCATCGAGCATCCGCGCGAGCCAGTAGAGCGCTGCATCCGGCGAACTGCCACGCACAGCCTTGTGCAGCGCGCTGATCTGGTCATGGAAAACATCGCCGCCCTTGTCGAAGCGACGCGCATCGCCACCAAAGAGCTCGGCCAGCGCGGCGTCATCTATCACTCCGTCCCGGGCGAGATCCGCCGCCACCTCGAGAAGGTTGAGGGAGCGCCGGGCATCGCCGTCTGCGGCACGTGCGAGGCGCAGCAAGGACTCATCGTCGATGCTCAACAGCCTGTCGGCGAGCAGGCCGTCGGCTGACAGCGCGCGGCGCAACACCCTGGCGATATCCACCTCTGTCAGCGAACGCAGTTTGTACACCCGTGCGCGGGACAGCAGGGCGCTGTTCAATTCGAAGGACGGGTTTTCGGTGGTGGCGCCGACAAACACCACCGTGCCGTCTTCAACGTAGGGCAGGAAAGCGTCCTGCTGCCCCTTGTTGAACCGGTGTACCTCGTCGACGAAGAGAATGTTGCGACGCCCGCTCGCACGGCGCTCCGCCTGTGCGGCCTCGACCGCCGCGCGAATGTCTTTCACTCCCCCAAGCACCGCGGAAATCGACTGGAAGTGCGCGTTGGTGGTCTCGGCCAGCATGCGTGCAAGGGATGTCTTGCCGACGCCAGGCGGCCCCCACAGGATCATGGAGTGCAGGGAACCGCTGCGAACGGCACGCCCCAGAGGCGTCTCCGGCCCGAGGATGTGCTCCTGCCCGATGAAATCCTCGATGCTCCGCGGTCGCATGCGCGCGGCAAGCGGCACGTACGCCGGGGACGTGGCGGATTCATTCATCGCGGATTTCGTCTACCCCATCCGGGGCACGGAACGAGAATCGCGAAGGGTCGACCACAGCAACCGCGCGCACATCCGAAAAAGAGACCTCGGTGCGCTGCCCGAGACCATCTGTGATCTCCAGTCGCTCGAGACGTCCCTCGCGGAACTGCAGGGCAAGGCGAGAGAAAGGACTGCCATCGGCGCGCGGCAGCAGTTCGAAACGCTCGGCTGCAGCATCGTCGTGCGAGGTCTCTATGCGATAGAGCTTGTCGACGGAAGCCACATCCCCCGCGAGCAGCATCGAGGGCACCTGGTCCGCGCGCTTGTCGAGCGGACGCACGACGACTTGCGCGAGATCAGGGTCGTACTGCCAGACGGTCGTGCCATCAGAGACGACCAGTTGTTCAAAGGGAGGAGATGTTTCCCAGCGGAAGCGGCCGGGGTGAGCGAGGAGGACACGACCCGAGGACTCCTGTATCAGGACGCCCTTTTCGTCTTTCAGTTGCTGGTTGAACCGGCCCTCGATGCTGCGCATCCCCCCGAGAAGTTCACCGAGACGCGCCACCGCCGCATCATCGGCGAGAGCGGGGAGGCCAAGCAGGCAGAGTACGGCGACAAACAGAGCACGCGACACGGCAGCAGCACCTGTGGTGAGCCCTCAGCCGGACGGCGGGGGCGGTGCCAGGACCTCACGGCCGCCGTTGCTGTTCATGGCGCTGACGACACCGGCGGCCTCCATGGCCTCGATCATCCGGGCGGCGCGATTGTAGCCGATGCGAAGTTTGCGCTGCACCGCGGAGATGGATGCCTTCCGGCTTTCCGTGACAAAGCGAACGGCCTCGTCGTAGAGCCCGTCGCCCTCGGGATCCTCTTCTCCCGATGCCTCGCCAGGAAGCAGGCCGGAAGGCGAACTGCTGCCCTCCTCGAGAATGCCGGGCAGATAATTGGGGCCGCCGCTTTGCTGGCGCAACTCGGCAACCACACGGTGTACCTCGGCATCAGAGACGAAGGCGCCGTGGACCCGGATCGGCACACCGCTGCCCGGCGGCAGATAGAGCATGTCCCCGTGTCCGAGCAGTTGCTCGGCCCCACCCTGATCGAGGATGGTCCGGGAGTCGATCTTCGAGGACACCTGAAACGCCATGCGGGTCGGAATGTTGGCCTTGATGAGGCCGGTGATAACGTCGACCGATGGCCTCTGCGTGGCGAGAATGAGGTGTATCCCTGCGGCCCGGGCCTTCTGGGCGATACGCGCGATCAATTCCTCCACCTTTTTGCCGACGATCATCATCATGTCGGCAAATTCGTCGATCACCACGACGATGGCAGGGAGCGTTTCGAGTGAGGGTGCCACCTGCTCGTCTTCGGGCACGAAGACGGTGGGCTCGGGCTTCCAGAAAGGATCGAGTATCGGACTTCCGGCTTCCTTCGCGTCAGTGATCTTCCTGTTGAAACCGGCGAGATTACGCACCCCCATGGCGGCCATCAGCTTGTAGCGCCGCTCCATCTCGGCAACGCACCAGCGCAGCCCGTTCGCCGCGTCCTTCATGTCGGTTATCACGGGCGTGAGCAGGTGCGGGATGCCTTCGTAGACAGAAAGCTCGAGCATCTTGGGGTCGACCATGATGAGGCGCACGTCCTCGGCCGTCGATTTGTACAACAGGCTGAGAAGCATGGCATTCACGCCCACGGACTTGCCCGAGCCAGTGGTGCCGGCGACAAGCAGGTGAGGCATCCGCGCCAGGTCGACGACCATGGGTTCGCCGGAGATGTCGTAGCCGAGCGCAAGCGAGAGCGGCGAACGCGATGCTTCGTAGGCCCGCGAGGCGAGCACATCGCCAAGCAACACCGTCTCGCGGTCCTCGTTCGGAATCTCGATCCCCACAACCGACTTGCCCGGGATGACCTCGACCACACGGACGCTCACCACCGCGAGCGATCGCGCAAGGTCCTTCACCAGATTGCTGATGCGGCTGACCTTCACGCCAGCGGCAGGCTGTATCTCGAAACGCGTGATCACAGGGCCGGGAAGGACCGATACGACCTTGGCTTCGATCCCGAAATCCGCGAGCTTTATCTCGAGCAATCGCGAAAGCCCTTCAAGCGCCTCCGCCGAATAACCACGTCGCTGGGATTTGTCAGCCATATCGAGCAGTGCAAGAGGAGGCAGCCCGCCTGCTCCCGCGGGAGGCGTGAACAGAGCACCCTGCTTTTCCCTCAGCACGCGCTCGCCGGGTTCCTTGCGCTTGATGGCAGCGACCCGGATCACAGGCTCCTCGACCTCGGACGGGAGTGCCTGCGGAGTGGCCTCGTCCAACTGGGGCTCGCGTCGGATGCGCCGCTTGCGCTCGGGTTCTTCTGCCTGCACCACTCTCACGACGGGGCTGCGGACAAAACCGGGCTCTGCTTGACGCTGTTGGCGGCGCTCCTCGAGTTGCGCGAGCAGCCATACCCGGGCCCGCCCCAACCAGACTAGCGTGTGCTCGCCCGTCCGCTCTGCGAGCCAGACCCAGGAGAGGTCGGTGAAGATCGTGAGCCCGAACAACATGAGAGCCACGAGCAAGACTTCGCTTCCGGCCAGGCCAAATGCATCACTGCAGACCGAGGCAAGCGTCTCACCCAGCATCCCGCCGATGCCGAAGGGCAACAGCGAACCCTCACTGCCCCGGATGGCCAGAATGCCGGTTGCCGCAAGCACAACGAGGGAGCAGCCCACTCCGCGGATCGAGATCACAAGCCAATCGATCTCGAAGGGTTCCTCGCGATCCCGAAGCAGCACCCAGGCACGAAATGCGAGAAGCACGGGAAGCAGGTACGACACGTAGCCGAAAAGCGAAAGCAGGACATCCGCGACCCAGGCACCTGTGGCGCCCCCGGCGTTGACGGTAGCGGCTCCGGCGCCAGTGGAGGACCAGCCCGGATCACTTAGGCTGAAGGTGCTGATGGCAAGCAACAGATAGGCTGCAAGAGCCACCAAGCCGATCACCACCCCTTCACGCATCCCGTGCTGCAGGGCCGTGGGCCCGCTGCGGGTCTGGATCAGTGATGCACCTCGCGTTCTCGACACGCCGTACTGCTCCGGAGGGGTGATTGAATTACACTGCACGAGCCCCCTGGCGGACGCGTGCGTCCCGGAAGTATAGGCGCTAATCCTGCTTCTGCCCGGGCTCTTAGACCGGCCCCCAAGTCCTTGATTGAACAGGCTCATCGCACCATGGCACACGCTCACCACCGACTGATCATCCTCGGCTCCGGCCCCGCTGGTTATACCGCAGCCGTGTACGCGGCCAGGGCCAACCTCCAACCTGCCCTGATCGCCGGACTGCAGCCCGGGGGGCAATTGATGACCACCACGGAGGTCGAGAACTGGCCCGGTGGTCATGGGCATCTTCAGGGCCCGGAACTGATGCAGGCCATGCAGGAGCATGTTGAGCGCTTTGAGGTGGCGATCGTGCACGACCACATCCACACGACCGCTCTCGGCGAGCGTCCCATCCGCCTCGAAGGAGACAGCGGCACCTACACCTGCGACGCGCTGATCATCGCAACTGGCGCATCGGCCCGATACCTCGGCCTGCCGTCGGAGGAGGCATTCCTCGGGCGTGGCGTCAGCGCCTGCGCTACCTGCGACGGCTTTTTCTACCGGAACAAGATCGTCGCCGTGATCGGCGGGGGCAACACTGCCGTCGAGGAGTCACTCTATCTCGCAAATCTCGCCTCGAAGGTCTACGTAGTTCACCGCCGGGACAGCCTGCGTTCCGAAAAAATACTCCAGGACAGGCTCAAGGCCCGCGTTCTCGAGGGGAAAGTCGAGATGAAATGGAACAGCGTGCTCGAGGAGGTTCTCGGTGACGCATCCGGAGTGACGGGGATGCGACTGCGGCCGGTTGCAGGAGGAAGCACGGAGGATGTGGCCCTGGACGGCGTGTTCATCGCCATCGGCCACACCCCGAACACCTCGATATTCGACGGCCAGCTGGAGATGGAAAACGGATATATCCGCACGCGCAGCGGACTCGGCGGCAACGCCACGGCAACCAGCGTTCCGGGCGTGTTTGCCGCGGGAGACGTCGCCGATCACGTCTACCGCCAGGCAATCACCTCTGCCGGCTTTGGCTGCATGGCCGCGCTGGACGCCGAGAAATATCTCGACGGACTCTGACGGGGCCTGTGCTGCGTGCGCCGTCTGAGCGTGCTGGGTGCTGACCCAGAGTCCTTCCCGCCGCTCGAAGAAGCCCTGCACGAGCCGAACGGACTGTTGGCCATAGGCGGTGACCTCTCGGTGTCGCGGCTCAGGGCTGCGTACCGTCTGGGGATTTTCCCGTGGTTCGAGGAACCCGACCACATTCTCTGGTGGTCGCCTGAGCCTCGGGCAGTGATCTTTCCAGACGAACTTCATTTGTCGCGGAGCCTGCGCAAGCGCCTGAGGCAGGGGCCGTTCCGCGTGACTGCAGACAGCGCCTTCGAGGCCGTCATGAGTGGCTGCGCCCAGTTGCGCGCGGGCAGCGGGGGCACATGGATCGGTTCGCGGATGCAACTGGCCTATTCAGCGCTTCATCGCGCCGGTCTCGCACATTCCATCGAGGTATGGGACGGCTGCGAACTCGTGGGGGGGCTCTACGGCGTAGCGCTCGGGAAGGTGTTTTTCGGGGAGTCGATGTTCGCCCGCGCGCCTGATGCATCCAAAATCGGCTTCGCCCACCTTGCCGCACAACTGCGCGAGTGGGACTTCGCCATCATCGACTGCCAGCAGGACACCGAGCACATGAGGCGCTTCGGATCACGCTGCATTGCGAGGTCGGTGTTTCGGGATATATTAGCCGCCAACATCGACCTGCCGGGCGCCCCCTCGCCTTGGCATATAGAGCGGAGCGCAGACGACGAGGCATGGGTAACCCGGTGACCTTGCTGGCGAACGTGCGAGTTTTCGCCACCTACCCGCACAACTGCAGCTATCTGCCAGGCGAGCAGGCCACAACCCTGTTCGTGGATCCGAGCACTCCTCTGGATGCCCGTATCTACAGCCAGTTGTCTTACATCGGGTTCCGGCGCAGCGGCCCACATCTGTACCGTCCGCATTGCGCAGCCTGCAACGCCTGCGTTCCGGCGCGAGTGCCGGTCGCCAGCTTCAGCGCCAACCGTAGCCAGCGCCGTATCCTTGCCCGCAACCAGGACCTGCGTATAGATGTCGTCGAGGACATTTCCTCGGACGAGCATTTCGGACTCTACAGCCGTTACATCTGCGGACGTCACAGCGACGGCGATATGTACCCTCCGGATCGGGAGCAGTTCAACTCCTTCCTCACGCGCGAATGGGGCACGACGCAATTCGTCGAGTTCCGTGATGGCGAATGTCTGATCGCCGTGGCGGTGCTGGACCGCCTGGAGAACGGTGTCTCGGCCATCTACACCTTCTACGAGCCCGACGCGTCTGCGCGAAGCCTGGGCAGTTTCGTGATCCTCTGGCAGATCGGCCTGGCCCGCGATCTCGGGCTCCCCGCTGTCTACCTCGGCTACTGGATCCGCAACTGCAGAAAGATGAACTACAAGACGCGCTTCAGGCCCATAGAGCTTCTCACCAACGGACATTGGATCCGCGTCGACTGATAAGCGGCAATCTTTGCCCTTCCTATTTGCCGTCGCGATAGGGCAGAATCCGGCCCGCCCGTAACAGCAAGAGTGAGGCCGGATGGCGAAGGAAGACGTTCTCGAGATGGATGGCGAGGTGGTCGACACCCTGCCCAACACGACGTTCAAGGTTCGCCTCGAGAACGGGCATGTGGTGATCGCCCACATCAGCGGCAAGATGCGCAAGCACTACATCCGCATCCTCACCGGCGACAAGGTCAAGGTCGAACTTACCCCCTATGACCTGAGCAAAGGTCGCATCACCTTCCGCGAACGCTGATTCCCTTCCGGAAAATGGGGTCAGGCCCCATTTTCAAGGCGCTTAGGCCACTTCGGCCTCAGGCACATCTGCTCTCACCGTCAGCTCTCCGTCTTCGACAGAGACCACCACGACACCGGCGCTCTTCTCGAGGGCGCCGAAAAGCAGGATCTCTGCAAGCGGCTTCTTGATGTACTCCTGGATCACGCGTGCCATCGGCCTCGCGCCCATCCTTTCGTCATAACCGCGCTCCACAAGCCAGTCACAGGCCTCGTCATCGATCTCGATCGTGACCTTGCGATCGGCGATCTGTGCCTGGAGTTCCGCAACGAACTTGGAAACGACCCGACGCACAACGGATTTGCCTAGCGCCCCGAACTGGATGATCGAGTCCAGACGGTTCCGGAACTCGGGTGTGAACATCTTCTTGACCGCCTCAAGGCCGTCCGTGCTCTGGTCCTGCTCCACGAATCCGATCGACGCGCGGTTCATCTGCTCGGCACCGGCATTGGTGGTCATGACCAGAACCGTGTTGCGGAAATCGGCCTTGCGTCCGTTGTTGTCGGTAAGCGTGCCGTGATCCATGACCTGCAACAGCAGGTTGAACACCTCGGGGTGGGCCTTCTCGACCTCGTCGAGCAACAAGACGCTGTGGGGATGTTTGGTCACGGCGTCTGTCAAAAGCCCGCCTTGATCAAAGCCGACGTAACCAGGAGGCGCACCGATAAGTCGGGAAACGGTGTGCCGTTCCATGTACTCGGACATGTCGAAGCGGATCAGCTCAAGCCCCAACGTCTTTGCCAACTGACGGCTGGCTTCCGTCTTTCCTACCCCGGTAGGGCCGGCAAACAGGAAGCATCCAATGGGCTTTTCCGGTGCCTTGAGGCCAGCCCGCGAGAGCTTTACCGCAGTAGCAAGAGCGTGCATCGCCTCGTCCTGCCCGAACACGGACTGGCGCAGATCCTCTTCAAGGGTCCGAAGGGCTTCCTTGTCGGAGGCAGAGACGTTTCGCGGCGGAATACGCGCAATCTTGGCGACGATATCTTCCATTTCTTTCACGCCGAGCAGCTTCTTGCGCCGCGACTCGGGCTGCAGGCGCTGATAGGCGCCGGCCTCGTCGATGACGTCGATCGCCTTGTCGGGCAGGAATCGATCGGTGATGTAGCGCGCCGAAAGCTCCGCTGCCGATTTGAGCGCTGCAGTGCTGTAGCGCAGCCCGTAGTGCTCCTCGAAGCGCTTGCGCAAACCCTTCAGTATCTCGAATGTCTCGGCCACGCTGGGCTCGTTGACATCAACCTTCTGGAAACGCCGGCTGAGCGCCCGGTCCTTGTCGAATATGCCGCGGAACTCCTGGAACGTCGTGGAACCGATGCAGCGGATATCGCCGGAACTGAGCAGGGGCTTCAACAGATTGGAGGCATCCATCACGCCGCCGGAGGCCGCTCCGGCCCCGATGATCGTGTGGATCTCGTCGATGAAAAGAATGGCGTGTTTCTTTTTCTTCAGTTCTGCCAGAAGGCCTTTCAGTCGCTTCTCGAAATCGCCGCGGTACTTGGTGCCCGCCAGCAATGAGCCAAGGTCGAGCGAATAGACAACACCTGAGCGCAGCACATCAGGCACCTCCCCATCGACTATGCGCTTGGCCAAACCCTCGGCAATGGCTGTCTTGCCCACGCCGGATTCCCCGACGAGCAGTGGGTTGTTCTTGCGACGGCGGGCAAGAATCTGCGACACGCGCTCGAGTTCAGGCTCACGCCCTACAAGCGGGTCGATACGGCCGGCCCGTGCTTCATCGTTCAGATTGGTGGCATAACTCTGCAGCGGGCTCGCCTCGCCTTCCGCCGCCGGCCCCTGCTGCTCTTCCTCCGTCCCGCCTTCCGCAGAACCTGGACGCGGGTTGTCAGAGACTTTTGAAATCCCGTGGGTGATGAAATTGACCACGTCGATGCGAGCAATGTTCTGCTTCTTGAGCAGGAAGACCGCCTGGCTCTCTTGCTCGCTGAAAAGGGCGACCAAGACATTCGCCCCCGTGACCTCGGTCTTGCCCGAAGACTGGACGTGGAACACGGAACGCTGAAGAACACGCTGGAAGCCCAGCGTGGGTTCGGTCTCACGGTCCGTTTCGGACTCGGGAATGACGGGTGTGGTGGTCTCGACAAACTCGGAGAGTTCGCCGCTCAGCACGCTGATGTCTGCTCCGCAGGCCCGAAGTACCCGGGTGGCAGCCTCGTTCTCCAGGAGAGCGAGCAGCAGGTGCTCCACCGTCATGTACTCATGCCGGCGGGACCTCGCCTGCTTGAAGGCGGTGTTCAAGTTGAATTCAAGGTCTTTGCTCAGCATCCTGGATCTCCTGATCTGCGGGGCAACCCGACAGCATCGACCGCCACAATCCCGTAACCCATAGCCCGCGAAGCCTCAGGCATCTCCGGCCGCCTCGATCTCGCAGAGCAAAGGGTGCTGGTGCTCGCGGGCATACCGGTTGACCTGCGCCGCCTTTGTCTCTGCGATGTCACGCGGGTAAGTGCCACAGGCAGCGCGCCCCTCGGTGTGCACCGCCAGCATGATGCGGGTGGCCTGCTCCCGCCCCATACCAAAAAACTGTTGAAGTACGTCGACCACGAACTCCATGGGCGTGTAGTCATCGTTCAGCATTACGACTTGGAACATCGGCGGGCGCTTGAGTTCCGGCGTTGTCTCCTGAACCAGCATGTCGCCATCCCGGCGAGGAGCGGTCTTCTGCGCCTGAGCCCTTGGTTCCATAGAAATGCCAAGCCCGCGAATCCGTGTGACTACGCAACCCTTCATACGCATTGAGACTCTTTCATGGATTGCCCGCAGGTACAAGACAAACGCAATTCGCGCTCGCCCTTGACTCGCCCTTGCCGGGTCGGCTAAAAAAAGACCAACGGCGCTCTCTAAAGAGCAGCCACACATAATGACAACAAGCGATGCCCTTAAAGGGCACTGGGATCGAAGCCATGCATACGGGCATCGTCAAGTGGTTCAACAACGCCAAAGGTTACGGCTTCATCCTGCCGGACGAGGGTAGCGCAGAGGTCTTCGCGCACTACTCCGCCATCGTCATGGAAGGCTACAAGACCCTGAGGGCCGGGCAACCTGTCAAATTCGAAGTTGAGGCCGGCCCCAAGGGGATGCACGCGGTGGCTATAGAAGCCCTCGAGGGCATTTCGGTGTCGGCGTTCTCGGGTTGAGCGAGAGGTGCTGCCCGGGAATACCGGGCAGCACTTACCACTTCTTACATGTGCGCGATGATCGCGTCACCGAATTCCGAGCACTTGAGGAGCTTTGCCCCTTCCATCAGGCGCTCGAAATCATAGGTTACGGTCTTCGCCTGGATCGCGCCGTTCATCCCCTTGATGATCAGATCCGCGGCCTCGTTCCAGCCCATGTGGCGGAGCATCATTTCTGCTGACAGGATCAGCGAACCCGGGTTTACCTTGTCCTGACCCGCATACTTGGGCGCCGTTCCGTGGGTTGCCTCGAAGAGTGCAACCGTGTCGCTCAGGTTGGCACCCGGCGCGATACCGATGCCGCCGACCTGTGCCGCAAGCGCGTCAGACAGATAGTCGCCGTTCAGGTTAAGCGTTGCGATCACGCTGTACTCGTCAGGACGGGTCAGAACCTGCTGGAGCATCGCGTCAGCGATCACGTCTTTGATGACGATGTCCTTGCCCGTACGGGGGTTCTTGACCTTTACCCAGGGGCCGCCGTCGAGGAGTTGCCCGCCGAACTCTTCCTGAGCGAGCTGATAGCCCCACTCTTTGAAGGAGCCTTCAGTGAACTTCATGATGTTGCCCTTGTGGACCAAGGTCACGGAGGGCAGGTCCTGGGCAATCGCATACTGGATGGCCCGCCGCACCAACCGGACTGTTCCTTCCTTGGAGACCGGCTTGATGCCAATCCCGCAGTTCTCGGGGAAGCGGATCTTCTTGACGCCCATTTCCTCACGCAGGTACTTGATGAGCTTGTCGGCTTCAGGCGAACCGGCCTTCCACTCGATCCCTGCATAAATGTCTTCGGAGTTCTCGCGGAAGATCACCATATTGGTCTTGCCGGGCTCACGCACCGGGGAGGGAACGCCCTCGAACCAGCGTACCGGACGCAGGCAGACGTAGAGGTCGAGTTCCTGGCGGAGCGCCACGTTCAGTGAGCGGAAACCGCCACCGACCGGTGTCGTCAGCGGGCCCTTGATGGACACCGCATATTCCTTGATGGCGTCGAGCGTCTCCGCGGGAAACCAGTCGCCCTCATAGAGTTCCGCTGCTTTTTCGCCCGTGTAGATCTCCATCCAGCTGATCTTGCGCTTGCCGCCATAGGACCGGGCAACCGCTGCATCCACCACTTTTATCATGGCGGGTGTAATGTCCACTCCGATGCCATCGCCCTCGATGAACGGGATCACAGGGTGGTCGGGGATGTTGAGCGAGTGGTCGGCGTTGACCGTGATCTTCTCGCCCTGCGCGGGCACCTTGATGTGCTTGTAAGCCATGTGTTTCTCCAGGAAAAATGAACTCGAGATCACTGGGCCGCTGGCGAGCCCACGCGGCCGGAGTATAGCATCGCCCAAGCCAACCTCAGGCCCCGCATTCGGACTAGCCGTGTCGTCTCCGATCATCCTTCTCAACAAGCCTTTCGGCGTTCTCAGCCAGTTCACGGATGAGGCTGGCCGGCCCACACTGGCGGGCCTGCTGCACGCGCCCGGTTTTCGTCCGGCGGGGCGCCTCGATGCAGACTCCGAAGGCCTGCTGGTGCTGTGCGACGACGGAGCCCTGCAGGCTCGAATCGCCTCACCCAGACACAAACTCCTTAAGACATATCGTGTTCAGGTCGAGGGAGAGATCGATCAGGCCGCAGCTACGCAGCTATGCAGGGGCGTCGCGCTGAACGACGGCCCCGCCCGGGCGGTATCAGCCAGACCCATAGCGGCTCCGCTGCTGTGGGAGAGACACCCCCCGGTGCGATTCCGCGCCCACATACCCACGAGTTGGCTCGAGATTGTGCTTGACGAGGGCCGCAATCGGCAGGTGCGCCGCATGACGGCCGCCGTGGGCTTCCCTACCCTCCGGCTTGTTCGCTGGCGAATCGGCCCCTGGTGCGTCGAGGGCCTGGCGCCCGGCGCGTGGCGCAGAGAGATCGCAGAACTTGGCGTCGCTGCCCACGGTCGCGGCCAGACATCGCAGAACGGCATAATGCGCCGCCCTCGGAGAGCACCCGCATGAGCACCGACATTCGCCCCTGGCTTCCACGCGTCACTGTTGCAACGGTGGTCTTCGAAAAGGGCCGCTACCTGCTTGTCGAGGAAATAGCCGAGACCGGACGCCCCGTATTGAATCAGCCTGCAGGGCATCTGGAGCCCGGCGAATCACTTGCCGAGGCTGCTGTGCGAGAAACCCTCGAAGAAAGCGGCTGGCACGTGCAGATCGAAGCCCTTCTCGGGGCCTCTCTTCTCACCAATGCCATCACCGGCATCACTTACTACCGTACAACTTTCCTGGCACGCCCGCTGCGCCACGATCCGGAGCATGTGCTCGACAGCGAGATTCTCGGTCCACGCTGGATGAGCTACGAGGAGATCGTGGCGGACCTGTCGAAGCTCCGGAGCGAGTCGGTGCTGGCGACAATCGAGCAACACCGATCCGGCGTCAGCTTTCCCGCAGATACGTTCTTTTATCCCAGGCCCGCGACATGAACACCCGGGGGGAGTCTGTCATCGTCGGTCTGTCCGGTGGTGTGGATTCCGCGGTGAGTGCTTTCCTGCTGCTCGAGCAGGGTTATTCCGTCGAAGGCCTGTTCATGAAGAACTGGGACGAGGACGACGGCACCGAGTACTGCACCGCGAAGGCCGATCTCGCCGATGCGCAAGCGGTGTGCGCCCAACTCGGGATCCGACTGCACACGGCCAACTTCGCCGCGGAGTACTGGGATAACGTCTTCGAGCATTTCCTCGCGGAGTACCGGGCCGGCCGCACGCCCAACCCCGACGTTCTCTGCAATCGCGAGATCAAGTTCAAGGTCTTCGCGGAGTACGCGGCCACGCTGGGGGCCGACATGATCGCCACCGGCCACTATGCCCGGCTCGAGCGCGACGGCGGGCGGGTACGCCTGCTCACGGGCCTGGACGCCGGCAAAGACCAGACCTATTTCCTCCACGCTGTCGCCGGGAAGCAGCTGGAGCGATGCCTTTTCCCCGTTGGCGAACTGCCCAAGAGCGAGGTCCGCCGGATAGCAAGGGAGCGGGGCTTCGGCGTAGCGTCCAAGAAGGACAGCACGGGAATCTGCTTCATCGGGGAACGGCGCTTTGCCGACTTCCTGAAGCGTTACCTACCCGCCCTGCCGGGCGAGATACGCAGCGTCGATGGCAGAGTGCTCGGAAAGCACCATGGCCTGATGTACTACACCCTGGGCCAGCGACAGGGGCTGGGAATAGGAGGTGTGAGCGGGCTCGCAGAGGACGCGTGGTACGTGGTCGACAAAGACCTCTCATCCAACACGCTCCTCGTGGGCCAGGGCGCCATGCACCCTGCCCTTCTCTCGGCGGGGCTCGAGTGCTCTGGACTCCACTGGATCGACGGCTCGCCCGGGGAAGGTCCGTTGGCAGCACGGATCCGTTATCGCCAGGCTGATCAGGCTTGTACGCTGGAAGAGGTAGACCGTGGCCGCGGACATGTCCGCTTCACACAGCCCCAACGTGCCGTCACGCCGGGACAGTACGTCGTCTTTTATCAGGGGGAGCATTGCCTGGGGGGCGGCGTGATCGAGTCGCGAATCCCGTGAAGCAAGCGCCCGACACACGCCTGAGGGACCAAGCCGTTGCGCTGGCTGCAGTCGTACAGTCAGCCCTGCTGGTCGACTTGCTGTCCAAGGAAGGGACTGCGCCTGCTGCTGGAATGCAGTCACTCGCGGATAGCCTGTTCCGTTTCGAATGGGAGCGCGTCGAAGACGTCTATGGCGGATTACCTGCTATCAACAGGGGGCTGGAAGCGCTAGGGGACCTGCTGCAAGCCGGCAACACCACCGAGCACCGTGCGGCCCTGCGCTACACGCTGGCGATGCTTCACCTGGGCCGGCAGCTTGCCAGCGATCCAGCTCGCCTCGGCGCCATTCGCAACCGACTCGAGCACGCCGCGCTGAAGCAAGCGCACTTCAGCAGTCGCTTTGACGAGCTGGCCGCAAATCTGGCCGCGATCTACCAGGATTGCGTGAGCACGAAGCGCTACCGCATCCAGGTGAACGGGAGCGCGCGCCACCTTCAGGATCCTCGGGTTGCCGAGCGCATACGTGCCCTGCTGCTGTGCGGGCTTCGCGCAGCCGTACTCTGGCGTCATCTGGGAGGCCGGCGACACAGATTGCCTCTCGAGCGCCGGAAGCTGCTCGCTGCGGTTGCCGCATTGCATGAGCTATCATCGGCACCCTGAAGAGCCCCGAGGCGCAGTGCTGTCGGGGGCACTCCGGGAGCGGCCATGCATTTGTCGGAATTGAGCGCGATATCACCACTTGATGGCCGTTACGGCCCCAAGCTGTCGCGCCTTCGTGAACTCGTCAGCGAATACGGGCTTATCCGTTATCGCGTCCAGGTCGAACTGCGGTGGCTGCAGTGTCTCGCCCGACTGGACGGGCTGGATGAACTTCCTCCCTTCGACGCAGCTGCAGACGCGTCCATCGAGTCCTTGCTCGCAGGATTCAGCGAAGCCGACGCGCTACGCGTAAAAACCATCGAGAGCACCACGAATCACGACGTGAAAGCCGTCGAGTATCTGCTGAAAGAAAGGCTCTCTGAAGCCGGGATATGCGCTGGTGCGCTGGAGTTTGTGCACTTCGCGTGCACGTCTGAAGATATCAACAACCTCAGCTATGCGCTCATGCTCCGCGATGTCCGGGAGCGCGAGTTGCTACCGCGCCTTGGGACGCTGCTCGACACGCTCTGCGGGATGGCGGAAACGTGGGCAGACCAAGCAATGCTTGCACGCACCCACGGCCAACCTGCATCGCCCACCACCATGGGCAAGGAAATCGCCAACGTGGCCTGGCGGCTGCACCGCCAGCGCAGGCAACTGGCATCCGTGAGCCTGTTGGGAAAGATGAACGGGGCGGTCGGCAACTACAACGCTCACCTCGTCGCGTACCCGGAGATCGATTGGCAAGAGACGGCCAAGAGCTTCGTGGAATCGCTCGGCCTTTCGTGGAATCCCTACACCACGCAGATCGAGCCCCATGACTGCCTCGCCGAGTACTTCGCCGCGGTTCAACGCGCGAACACGATCCTGATCGATCTGGCGCGCGACATGTGGTCCTACATCTCGATCGGCTATTTCCGCCAGAAAACAAAGGCCGGCGAGGTGGGCTCCTCGACGATGCCGCACAAGGTGAATCCCATCGATTTCGAAAATGCGGAAGGCAACCTCGGTGTCGCCAACGCACTCCTCGAGCACCTTGCCGGCAAGCTGCCCGTATCGCGCTGGCAGCGTGATCTGACCGATTCCACCGTCCTGAGAAACGTGGGCTCGGCCCTCGCATACAGCCTGTTAGGATGGGACTCGCTGCTGCGCGGGCTCGGCAAACTGGAACTGGCGCCTGCACAAATGGCAGCAGATCTCGAGGGCAATCAGGAAGTTCTTGCAGAGGCGGTACAGACAGTCATGCGCCGCCACGCAGTTCCCGAACCCTACGAAAAACTGAAAGCTCTCACTCGCGGTCAGCGGATCTCTGCGAGCGAGCTGAGGGATTTCATCGGAACATTGGACATCCCTGCGGACGCGCGGGCCCGCCTTGCGGCCCTCACCCCCGCCACATACACAGGAAATGCAGCAGAGCAGGCGCGAGGCATACGCGCCCGCATCACCGGTCAGGAGTGAACGCGTGGTACTTCCCAACACAGAGGGACGCCGGGAACTCGATTCCGCGGAAAACAAGGTCGCTGCCCTGACAGAGTTGCTGCGAGGGGCGGAGAGGATCGTCCGTATTCTGAGCGACGAACTCGAGCCGGCTCTGTTCGATCACCCGGATATCGCAGCGGAACTCTCGCGCCTCGCACGGCAGGGTCGTCAGTGTGAAGTCCGGATACTGCTGAAAAACAGCCAGCACCTGACGCGGCGCTCACACCGCATCGGCAACCTGCACCGAAGGCTGACGTCATCAGTCCAGATACGCAAACCTACGCGACTTCCCGATAACTTCTCGGCCAACTATGTCCTCATCGACGATTGCGGCGTGTATTTCATGCCGATGGAAGACGACAAGTTCTGCTTCCTGAACCCGAGCGACCGCCCGCTGGTGAAGCACTTCAGCCTGCAGTTCGATGATATGTGGGCCCGGGCCGTACAGGATCCGGAGTTACGGGTCATGCCTCTCTGATCGCAGAAACCGGGGATTCCAGAATCATGCGGCACCACCTCATTACGACAGCATTCCTCTGGGTTTTTCTTGCCGCGACTGCCGCGGCAGCCCCGCAAACCCGCAACGTGGTGCTGATCACTCTCGATGGCGTGCGGACGCAGGAGATGTTCGGCGGGCTCGATGAAATCATCGCGGCTCACTCGGCGATACAGCCTTACTCGGAGATCGAAACGATCCGTTCGCGCTTCATGGGTGCAACGCCCGAGACCCGCAGGGAAGCGCTGATGCCCGTGATGTGGAAGGAACTCGTGCCGCGCGGCGTCATCTTCGGCAACCGGGATCATGGCTCGGTGATGCGGGTAGAGAATCCGCACTGCTTCTCAGCCCCCGGATACACCGAGATGCTCACGGGGGCCCCACGCAAAGAGGTCACCAGTAACGACATCCGCCGGTACCCCTACATCACCGCTCCGGAAGTGCTCGCACGAAATCTCCAACTGCCCTTCGGCGCGGTTGCCCAGATCGGCTCCTGGGACGGATTTGCGTCCGCGGCCGCGAGCCGTGACGGACGGATCCTCACGACCGGGGGCTTCGATGCACTGCCTCCACGGCTCTCCACACCCGCCATCGACCAACTCGTCGCGCTGCGCAAGGATGTGCTCGGACTCTGGGAGGAAGGCAGCGAAGATGTCCTCAGCTTTCGCATCGCCGAAGCCTACCTCGGAGCACAACGGCCGAGGTTCTTGTGGATTGGCCTCGGCAATTCGGATGACTGGGCGCACGCAGACCGTTACGACAGATTGCTGGTATACCTCAATCGCGCAGACCGTCTGATCGGCGAGCTCTGGGCCAGTATTCAGTCCAGCGAACACTATCGTGACCGCACCACGCTGGTGGTCACCACGGATCACGGGCGTGGCATCAAGGGAAAAGACTGGTCGGAGCACGATTGCAGCATTCCGGGCAGCGAGTTCATTTGGGCACTGGTCCTCGGGCCCGACACCCCCGCCGTCGGCGAGGCGAGCAACACGCCGGAACTGCACCAGGGCCAGATCGCCGCGACACTGCTGCAGTATTTCCGGATACCGTCCTCGGCACTCGGGCCGCTGGCACGCCCCGCCCTTCCCGACACATTGATCGAGACAACGGCTCCCTGAAGCCTCCTACACACGCACAAGGACACACCTGAGTGAGCGACTCCCGCACCATGGCAACACGCCCTCGCCACATCTCCAGCGTCAGCGCCTGGGACTTCGAAACCGACGTTGCCGTCGCAGGCTTCGGCGGCGCCGGCGCCTGCGCGGCCATCGAGGCGCACGATCAGGGCGCCCGAGTGATGATCTTCGAACTGGCCAGCGATTCTGGGGGTTCCACCCGCCTGTCCAGCGCCGAGATCTACATGGGCGCGGGCACGCGCGTGCAGAAGGCCTGCGGCATCGAGGACAGCGTCGAGGACATGTTCAACTTCCTCATGGCATCGAACGGCCCCATCGCCGACGAAGCCAAGGTACGTGCTTACTGCGAGGGCAGCGTCGAGCACTTCGACTGGCTCACGCAGACACTGGGCGTGCCGTACAAGGACTCCGTCTATCCGCACCGCGCGATCATGGCGCTGACCGACGACTGCCTGCTGTACACCGGTAGCGAGAAAGCCTGGCCCTTCCCCGACGTCGCCCGACCCGCTCCGCGCGGCCACAACCTCCAGATCGAAGGCGATAACGGGGGGCCGCTTTTTGCGAGCATTCTCCGACGCAACGTCGAGGAGCGAGGCATCGCAGTGCACTTCGAAGCACGGGTACTCACGCTGATCACCGATGACAGTGGCGCCGTACACGGCCTGGTGGTCCGCATCGACCAGCAGGAGAAGCTGGTGCGAGCGCGAAGTGGCGTAGTGCTTTGCTGCGGCGGCTTCGTGATGAATGAAGACATGCTGCGCAAACACGCCCCGATGCTGCTCGGCGCTTCCCAACCGATCGGCAATCCCGGTGATACCGGCAGCGGGATCCTCATGGGTCAAGGGGTTGGCGCCGCCGCGATAAACATGCACGAGGGCTTCGTCAGTGTGCCTTACTACCCGCCCGCCTCACTGACTCGGGGCATTTTCGTGAACGCACAAGGCCAGCGTTTCATCAACGAAGACTGCTATCACGGTCGCGTAGGCTATTACTGCCTCCAGCAACCCGGTCAGCGCGTGTTCCTGGTGGCCAGCGCGGACGACTTCGGCAGCTATCCGGAAGGGAGCTACCTGAACGCGCAGTTCGCCGGAACGGCAGAGGAATCAGTGGCAGAGCTCGAGGCAGAAATCGGGCTCCCCGAAGGCAGCCTGCAGCAGACGATCGCTTACTACAACAGCCACGCCGAGCGTGGTGAGGATCCGCTGTTCCACAAGGCAGCCGAGTGGACCACGCCGCTCAACTTGCCGCTGGCTGCAATTGATTGCTCACCCGGGCGCGGAGCGTTTTACCCCTTCTTCACCCTTGGCGGCCTTGATACTCGCGTCACGGGCGAAGTCCTCACACCTGAAGGCGAAATCATTCCGGGCCTTTACGCCGCCGGGCGCACCGCCTGCGGCGTGCCCCGCACGGCGGCGGGCTACTGCAGCGGGATCTCGGTTGGAGACGCGAGTTTCTCTGGCCGCAAGGCCGGGCTCAGTGCCGCGAAAAGAACCTGCTGAGCCTCAACGCTTCTCGAACTGCATAACGGCCTTCCACCACAGGCGCGGCGCCAGGGCGTGCCACAGTTCGAGGAATTTTGCCTCGCCGGGGTAGATAGCCTTGCGACCTTTCTCGAGGCCGGCCTCGATCTGCGTGACGATCTTGCCGGGGTCGCTGAGGCGACCGCTCTTGCGCGCTTCCCGCAGTGCCTGCGCAGCATCGGTATTCAGCGACTGCTCGATAAGGGGCGTGTTCACGGCAGGCGGCAGAACGACGGCGATCCGCAAGGCGGTGTGGGAGAGTTCGTTCGCGAGAGTCTCTCCGAGCACGTTCACGGCGGCTTTGGATGCGGCATATGCGCCCAGCTTGGGAGTGAGAGCCATGCCGGATATCGAGCCGAAAAGAATCACGTCACCCCGATTGCGCTCGATCATCCCAGGCACGACGGCACGGATCATGTGAAGCGTGCCGAAGTAGTTCACGTCCACGAGACGGCGCGCTTCCTCGAGCGAGGTATCCATCACCGCATAACTCGGCATGATGCCTGCCGCATGGGTCAGCCGGTCGATGGGCCCAAGTTCACGCTCGACCTCGGCCACCCGATCCTGAACCTGCTGCCAGTCCGCAACGTTGCAGCGCCAGGCCCTGATGTTGGGCGATGCGGCAGCCGTCTCGGCGAGCGCATGCGCGTTCATGTCGAAGATGGCGACCTTGGCGCCCGCTGCAGCGAGCCGCAACGCAGCCACCTTGCCCATGCCACTAGCGCCACCCGTAACCAGTGCGACCTTACCCGTAAATGCCATGCGAGGGCTCCTCCCGTGCTGCAACAGCCCGCAGTGTATCCCGCGCAGGAACCGCCTCAATGGCCGGGCAGACCAATGCGGGGTGACAAAACTCTCCGCGTTACGCAAGGATCCGGCGCGACGGCGGAACGGGGCCTGACACAAAACCTGCTTCCCGCTACCGGCTGTTGCTATGGTTGAGACTTCCGTGAGAACTATGGAGTGCACTCATGAGTGTGCGTGAACCCTGCATCCTCTATGTGTGCCTCGGCAATGTCTGCCGCTCACCCATGGCTGAAAGTGTTACCCGCAGAATGCTGATGGAAGGGTTCCCGGGCCGTGCCATCAGGGTCGAGTCGCGTGGCACAGCCGGGTTCAATTCCGGTAAACCTGCGGATCCCCGGGCCATGGCTGCGCTGAGCGCGCATGGCTACGTGCTGGAAGGCCACGTCGCACGGCAGATATCCGACGAGGATTTTCTGGAGTTCGACCACATCATCGCAATGGACCGATCCAACCTGCACACACTCTCTGGCTGGTCCCCTGCGTGTTTCGCCGGCAGCCTCCGCCTGCTGCCGGGCGATTCCGGAACCGGGAGCCAGGAAGTACCAGACCCCTTTTACGGAGACCCGGGACAGTTCGAGCGTGTTCTGGGACTGCTGGAGCGAGGGATACGGGACTTGCTGAACGAAATCACCGGTGCGCCTATGGAGTCGCACGCCTGAAGCCGGAACGAATGTGCCTCGGTGCCTTGCTATACTCGGCCGGACCCGGGTTTCCGGGACCTTTTTCCCCTGAAGCAGTTCCCCTCGCATGACTGACCGTTCCATCGAAAACCTTAACGTCGAGAACTTCGAAGGGCTCGTCACTCCCGACGAACTCAAGCGCGAGGTGCCGCTACCCCAGGCTCTGCGCAGCACTGTGCTCGAAGCCCGATCCACGATACGTGACATCCTGGACGGAAAGGACCACCGGCTCTTCGTGGTGGTTGGACCCTGCTCCATCCACGACCCCGTGGCAGCACTCGACTATGCACAGCGGCTCGCTGGCCTCGCTCGCGAGATCGGCGACACGATCCATGTCGTGATGCGCGTCTATTTCGAGAAGCCTCGGACCACCACAGGGTGGAAAGGCCTGGTGAACGACCCTTACCTGAACGACTCGTTCCGCATACAGGACGGACTGCGCATCGCGCGGAAGCTGCTTGTGGACATAGGCGCACTCGGGCTGCCTACCGCAACTGAGGCACTCGACCCGATCTCGCCCCAGTACCTCCAGGACCTGATCAGCTGGTCAGCCATTGGCGCTCGCACGACGGAATCCCAGACTCACAGGGAGCTCGCGAGCGGGCTGTCCTGTCCAGTCGGGTTCAAGAACGGCACGGACGGCGGGCTCACGGTGGCCGTGAACGCGCTCAAGTCCGCACTGAGCCCGCACCGTTTTCTGGGAATAGACGAGACCGGCCGTGTGACCGTGGTGCATACCCGCGGAAACCGGCACGCGCACGTGGTGCTGCGAGGCGGCTCACAAGGTCCCAACTACGACTCGGTGCACATCGCGCTCGCAGAAAGGGAGCTTGCCAAGGCCGGGGTGCCGGGCGGGATCGTGATCGACTGCAGCCACGCCAACTCGAACAAGGACCCGGCGCTGCAACCGCTGGTGCTGGACAACGTGGCCAACCAGATCGTCGAGGGCAATCGCTCGATCGTCGGGGTAATGCTGGAGAGCAATATCGAGGGCGGCAACCAGGCGATTCCCGCAGATCTGTCGTTGCTGCGCTACGGCGTCTCCGTGACCGATGGCTGCCTTGACTGGGAAAGCACCGCTGCCGCCCTGAGGGCCATGCGGGAGAAACTTCGCGATGTGTTGCCGCTGCGACTCGGCAAGGACTGAACCGGGCCCGAGATCCCACCGCCCCTGAACCCGTCGTCTCCCGCGGGAGGGGAGCCTGACTCAGGCGTAGTAGGCGTTTTCTCGCTTGCTGTGGTCTGTCACGTCGCGGACCTCTTTCAACTCGGGCAATTGCTCGAGAAGGCTACGCTCAACACCGTGCTTGAGCGTCGCGTCCACCATGCCGCAGCCCTGGCATCCACCGCCGAACTTGAGCACTGCTACCGGACCTTCGAGAATCTCGACAAGGCTGACCTCGCCACCGTGGGCGGCCAGCTGGGGGTTAACCTCGTTGTACAGGATGTAATTGATCCGATCTTCGAGGGAGCTGTCAGCCCCCACCCGAGGGAGCTTCGCGTTGGGAGCCTTGATGGTGAGCTGCCCGCCCATGCGGTCCTCGGCGAAGTCCACCAATGCGTCCTGAAGAAATGGAAGGCTGCGCCCCTCAAACCACGCCACGAAGCCACTGGGGAACTCGTGACGCTCGTCTTCCTCGCGTATATCTGCATCGCGGCAGTAGGCGATGCAGGTTTCTGCCCGGGGCGTACCCGGGTCGTTGATGAACACGCGGATACCCCGCACCTCGGCGTCCTGCTTTGCCAGCAGGCCAACAAGATAGTTCTGGGCAGATTCCGTGATCGTGATCATTCGTCGGGCTCCGGTCTGTGGGCGAGCAATATTCTAGTAACACGCTCAGGTATTAGCCACAGCGATAAGCATCTCCGTGCAGATCGACACGCCCGAGTAGCAGGGCATCACCGCGCGACCGCCAGGCATGGCGAACGACAACGCCCCTTTTCTGTCTCGTCGCCATCCCGCCCCAGAGTGTAGGATTCACCGCCGCTGCTGGCCCAGGCCACGCGGAGTACCCTGAAGCCTCACCAGCCGAGCGAGATGGAACACCAGTGACCGAAACATCGCAGACCGAACGCGCAATCGAGAAACCTGACGCAAGCCCCGCGAAAATGAGCACCCGAAACGTGATCGCAAGCGTGCTATCGGCTGCCTTCGGCGTTCAAAGCTCGCGGAACAGGGAGCGCGATTTCAGTCAGGGACAGTACCGGCAATTCATCATTGCCGGCGTCATCTTCACGGTGCTGTTCGTGGCCACACTGGTGGTGGTCGTGAATCTGGTGCTGGATTGAGGCTCCGGGAGCAGGCCGATCAGTGGCCTGCAACCCAATACACCATCGTCGCCACCGCGAGGGCCACCAGAAGGACTGCAGCGATGGAATCGGCCTTGCCGTCAGCGCGGAGCTCCGCGTCGGAAATGCCAGTGCCCTGATCTGCCTTGCTCATGTACTCGTCTCCAGCGTCTGTGCGTTTGCCGCGCAAGCGGCGGCGCGAGTATAGCAGCGGGTACCGTTGCACCGCCCCTGCCCCCGAGGCTTAGCACCAAAGAATCTTTGCGTATGAAAAAAACGTGCTTTTTGAAAGCGCCGACGATCTGATAACGTTCGGCCGCTTTGTCAGCAAGGACGCTCACGGCTTCTAGCCGTTACACCCCCAGCCACTGCCGCAGTATCCGATGCATGTACCGCTACGACTCCTTTGACCAAAACATGCTCGCGGATCGCGTTGAGCAGTTCCGCGACCAGACCGCCCGCTATCTCCGGGGGGAATTGAGCGATGCGGAGTTTCGCCCGCTTCGTCTGCAGAACGGGCTCTACGTTCAGCGTCTGGCCCCGATGCTCCGCGTGGCCATTCCCTACGGCATGCTTGAGAGCCGGCAACTGCGCATGCTGGCCCAGATTGCCCGGCGCTACGACAAGGGCTACGGACACTTCAGCACCCGCCAGAACATCCAGTTCAACTGGCCGCGGCTGGAAGATGTTCCCGAGATCCTCGCCGATCTCGCAACCGTCGATATGCACGCCATACAGACCAGCGGCAACTGCATCCGCAACGTCACCGCAGACCAGTACTCCGGCGTGGCCCGCGACGAAGTCGAAGACGCCCGCCCCTGGTGCGAACTCATCCGGCAGTGGTCCACCTTCCACCCCGAGTTCAGCTTCCTGCCCCGCAAATTCAAGATCGCCGTCAGCGGTTCGCGCAGCGACAGGGCTGCCGTGAAGGTCCACGACATCGGCCTGGAACTGCTCAAGAACGCCAATGGTGAAACGGGCTTCAGGGTTCTGGTCGGAGGCGGCCTGGGCAGGACGCCGCTGATCGGAACGGTAGTAAGGGAGTTCCTCCCCGCAGACGAACTGCTCTCCTACCTCGAAGCGATCCTGCGGGTGTACAACCGCGCAGGCCGGCGCGACAACATCTACAAGGCGCGCATCAAGATTCTCGTAAAGGCTCTGGGCGAACAGGAGTTCAGCGCACGCGTGGAGCGGGAGTGGCAGGACATCCGCGGACGCATGGATCCCGTTGCTCCGGAGCGTATGGCCCGCATCAAGGCCTGCTTCCCCTCACAGCCCTACGCCAGCATTGATGCGGCGGCGAGCAAGGACATCCTCACGCAGCAGCGAGCAGCAGACCGCGCCTTCGACCGCTGGCTCTCACGGAACGTGCTGGAACACCGCCAGCCTGGCTACGCGATCGTGACCGTGTCCCTCAAGCCCACGGGTATCGCGCCCGGCGATGCCACCGACCACCAGATGGAAGTCGTCGCCGAGTTGGCGGATGCCTATTCCTTCGGCGAGATCCGCGTGACACACGAGCAGAACCTCGTGCTCGCGGACGTGCGTGAGGACAAGCTCCGGGAACTGTGGCATCGCCTGCGCGAAGCGGGACTCGCCACGCCGAACATCGGCCTTCTCACCGACATCATCTGCTGCCCGGGCGGGGACTTCTGCTCGCTCGCCAACGCCAAGTCCATACCCGTTGCAGAAGCCATACAGCGACGTTTCGACGACCTCGACTACCTCCACGACCTCGGCGAGATCGAACTCAACATCTCGGGCTGCATGAATGCCTGCGGGCACCACCACGTGGGGCACATCGGAATCCTCGGGGTCGACAAGAAGGGCGCGGAGTTCTATCAGGTTCTGCTCGGCGGCAGCCAGGGTAACCAGGCCTCGCTGGCGACAATCCTTGGCCCGTCTTTCGCGCACGACGCCATACCCGACGTCATCGCGAAGATCCTCGGCCTCTACGTTTCACGGCGAGAACAGGGAGAGACCTTCCTGGAGTTCACGCGCCGCGTCGGCATCGAACCCTTCCGCGAGAGCGTATATGCAAAACCTGCTCAGCACTGACGGGCGCGTCGCAGACGACGATTGGATCCTGCTGGAGAAGGAGACGCCACTTCAGGATGCGCCCGCCGGCGACCTCATCGTACCGCTGGCACTGTGGCGGGAATCCCGCGAAACACTGCTCGGCAGGGATGGGCGCATCGGTGTGCTCGTGTACTCCGACGAGCAGGTCGAGGAACTCGATGGACAACTCGAGGGCTTGTCGATCATCGCACTCGATTTTCCCGTGTTCAGCGATGGCCGCAGCTACTCGAATGCGAGGATTCTGCGCGAGCGCATGCACTACCGGGGCGAACTCCGTGCGGTGGGAGATGTGCTGCGCGACCAGATTTTCCTGATGCGCCGCTGTGGCTTCGACAGCTTTGCGCTGCGCGCAGACAGACCGGCAAGTCTGGCCACAACTGCTCTAACAGACTTCCGCCACGCGTATCAACAGGCAACGATTGATCCGGGCACTCCGCTGCTCACGCGCAGCGACTGAATCCAAGGAAAAAGCTCCGGATAACGCAGGCCCGCGCCATCAGTCGATAGCACCGGCGAGCTCGATCTCGTTGCCATCAGGGTCCGCCACGAAGGCGTAGTGCACCGCTCCCTCGTACTCACTCAGTTCGTGCAAAACCTTTCCCCCGCCCGCTCGGCAGGCCTCGATCGCCTCGCGCAGGTTGCTCACCACGACCGTGAGGAAGCGCATGCCGGTGCGTGCATAAGCCCGCTCGGGCACCGCAGGCCTGATGTCCGCCCCCGGGCAGTGGATCAGCTTGATGAGCATGCCTCCCGCATGCAGCCGATGCTGGAATCCCCGCGGCACGCCCAGATCCTGATTCCCTGACGGACTCGGGAAGTCCAGTCGCATTTGGTAGCCGAAGCCGAGAACGTCACGGTAAAAGCGCAGCATCTCCTCGGGTTTGGTCGTGATGATGGCGAGTTCGAGAGCGGGGTTCACGATCTGCAGCATCGGAGGATTCTCAGTCGGTAGTTGGAGAGCCACTTATTGCCCTGATCCGTGCGCGCAGCACGTCGGGTCGCCCGACTAGAATGCCAGCATGCAGACAGCAAAGAACCTCTTCGGCTACCGGAAGTACTGGGCGAAACGCTTCGGTACCGCACCCTTCCTGCCAATGAACCGCGCCCAGATGGACGCGCTCGGCTGGGATTCCTGTGACGTGATTCTCGTCACCGGGGATGCCTACATCGACCACCCGAGTTTCGGCATGGCCCTCGTAGGCCGTCTGCTGGAGGCACAGGGCTTCCGCGTAGGGATCATTGCGCAGCCCGACTGGCGCTCGGCAGACGCGTTTCGCGCGCTCGGGAAGCCGAACCTCTACTTCGGCGTCACTGCCGGCAACATGGATTCGATGGTCAACCGCTACACGGCAGACCGGAAAATCCGCTCTGATGATGCCTACACCCCAGGCGCCGAGGCCAACCGGAGACCGGACCGGGCCGTGATCGTGTATGCGCAACGTGCGCGCGAGGCTTTTCCGGAAGCCACCGTGGTGATCGGCTCCATCGAAGCGAGCCTGCGACGCATCGCCCACTACGATTACTGGTCGGATACGGTCCGCCGCTCCATCCTGCCCGACAGCAAGGCCGACATCCTTCTTTTCGGGAACGCCGAACGGGCTCTGGTGGAACTGACCCATCGCATAGCTTCAGGCGAAGCCGTGGCCGACATCCGCGACCTGCGCGGCACAGCCTTCATGGTGCCGCGTGGATGGAAGCCTGCACCGGACTGGGTCGAAGTCGACTCCACCGAGGTGGACGCACCGGGGCCGCTGATCCGCCACCCGGATCCATACGCAATGGAACCCGAGGTCTCAGCCAAGGCGACAGCGCCAGATGACGATGTACAACCCGTCAAGTTGCTCGGGCGGCCCGCACGGCGCGTGGATCGTGAACGCAGTGTTGTGCGCCTGCCCGGTTTCGAGCAGGTCAAGGACGACGAGGTCGCCTACGCGCACGCCTCGCGCACCTTCCACCTGGAGTCGAATCCCGGCAACGCCCGGCCGCTGGTGCAACGCCATGGCGAGAGGGATGTCTGGCTGAACGCCCCGCCCATACCTCTGACCACCGCAGAGATGGATGGCGTCTACGATCTCCCCTACCAGCGCGCTCCGCATCCCGACTACGGGGATGCGAAGATTCCCGCGTGGGACATGATCAGGTTCTCCGTGAACATCATGCGCGGCTGCTTCGGCGGCTGCACCTTCTGCTCAATCACCGAGCACGAGGGACGCATCATCCAGAGCCGCTCAGAGCGCTCGATCCTGCGCGAGATCGAAGAGATCCGTGACCGCACACCAGGTTTCACCGGCGTGATCTCGGACCTCGGCGGGCCGACCGCCAACATGTACCGCATCGCCTGCAAGACCCCGGAGATCGAGAGCGCCTGCCGCAAACTCTCCTGCGTGTACCCGGACATCTGCGAGAACCTCAACACCGATCATTCCTCTCTCATCTCGCTCTACCGCAAGGCGCGGGCGTTGCCGGGCATCAAGAAGGTGCTGATCGGATCGGGCTTGCGCTACGACCTGGCCGTGCGCTCGCCCGAATATGTGAAAGAACTGGTTCAGCATCACGTCGGGGGCTATCTCAAGATCGCACCCGAGCACACCGAGGAAGGCCCGCTCTCCAAGATGATGAAGCCGGGCATCGGCAGCTACGACCGCTTCAAGGAGATGTTCGACCGGTTCTCCAAAGAGGCGGGAAAGCAGCAGTACCTGATCCCCTACTTCATCGCAGCGCATCCCGGGACCGAAGACGAGGACATGCTTAACCTCGCCCTTTGGCTTAAGAAGAACGGCTTCCGGCTCGATCAGGTCCAGACATTCCTGCCCACGCCCATGGCACTCGCCACCACGATGTACCACACGCGCAAGAACCCGCTGAAACGGGTAAAGCGCGACAGCGAGGAGGTCGAAACCGTAAGGGCACTGAAGACCCGGCGGCTGTACAAGGCTTTCCTCCGTTATCACGACCCCGAGAACTGGCCGCTCCTGCGCGAGGCCCTGAAGCGCATGGGACGAGCCGATCTGATCGGCAACGGCAAGCGCCACCTTGTCCCCTCTTTCCAGCCGGCAGGCACGGGGCAGGCGCGGGACGCTCGCCGCGGAGCCACACCGGGTGGTCGGGCACAAGGACATGAGCAGCAGGCGCCGGCGTCCAGAGGCGCGCGCCCAGCGCGGCAGCGCGGTTTCAGGCCCTCATGAGTCATGCGCTGCCCGGATACCAGTATTCCCGTGTCGCGGCACGGGTGCTGGGCTAGACTCGGCCCGTTCCCACCGATTCGGCGCGCGGACTCGCATCAATGGCGCGATTCATTCTTGGACACGCTTTCCGCTCTCTTGGCGATCGCAACCCGGGCGTGCAGCGCGCCCTCTTCCTGCTTGACCATGCGTTCTTCAGCGCACTGCTCTGGCTGATCCGTCTTTTACCGCCCGTACCCGCGGCACGTTTCGGCGCCCGTATAGGCGCCTTTCTCGGGCCGCGATTCAAGAAAAGCCGCGCCCTGGAGGAGAACTTCCGCGTGGCGCTTCCGGAGTTGGACGCCGCAGCCCGTCGAGACGCAGCTCGCGAGGCATGGGGCAACGCAGGCGCGGTATTCGCCGAATTCGCGCATCTGGAGGCGATCTCGGATCCGCAAGGCGACGGCCTGGAGGTGCGGATTCTGGGCGAGATCGCCGCATTCACGGATTCCACCAAACCGGCCATCTTCGTGCTGCCCCATCAGGGGAACTGGGAAATGTCCGGCGCCGCGATCGTGCGGCAAGGCGTTCCGCTCACCGCAGTGTATTCACCCCCAACCAACCCCTTGCTCGGCGAACTCCTTCGCAGATGGCGCATCCGTATCGGCTGCGAACTGATCGCGCGCGACGAAAGCATGCGCCCGATGATCAAGGCCTTGTCGTCGGGGCGTTCCCTCGGAATTGTGATGGACCGGCGCGTCGACAGCGGAAAACCCGTGATGCTGTTCGGCCATCCCAAGCCAACCACGCTGGTCCCCGCACGCCTTGCCATACGGTATGGCTACGAGCTCGTGCCTATTCACGTCGAAAGACTGGGCCCGGCGCGTTTCAGGGTGAGCTTTCACCCTCCGGTAGCCGTACCCGAGGGCGACGATGAACTGCAGCAAGCGCTGGAGATGACAGAGCAGCTCCATCGTCTCTTCGAGCAATGGATCCGCCAGTGCCCCGGCAGTTGGTTCGCCTCGAAACGGCTGTGGCCCAAAGAGACCTACACCTCCGCGGCCAAGGCCCCGGACACCAGGAGTGCAATGCCATGAGCAACAGGCCATCGGCTCGCCACGAAGAAGCCTCGATACGGCTCTTCGAGAACAACTTCCTCGAAGCACTGACGCACGTGCACCCTATCGTGCCCCTGCTGTTCTGGTCACCGGTGGTGGCGTGGCTGCTGTGGAACTCGCGTTCATCCGACACGCTTGGGGCGGGCGGCATCGCACTTGCTGCCGTTGCGGGCGTGGCCGTATGGACACTCAGCGAATACCTGTTGCACCGCTTCCTGTTCCACTTCAACGCGACCAGCCGTATCGGCAAATATCTGGTGTTCATGTTCCACGGCGTGCATCACGACGCGCCGCGCGACAAATCCCGTCTGGTGATGCCGCCTGCGGGCGCCGTAATCGTGATGTTCTTCCTGTGGCAGCTGTTCGGGCTGGTCGTACCCGAGCCCTGGCTGGAGCCTTTTCTCGCATTCTTCATCGTCGGTTACCTCTGCTACGACTACATCCACTACGGCACGCACCATTTCCCGATGCGACATCCGGTGCTGCATTTCCTGAAGGTCTACCACCTGCAGCACCACCATGGCTCGAAGGGGCTTCGCTACGGTGTGAGCTCGCCTCTCTGGGATCACGTGTTCCGCACCTATCCGCCTGAGGGAGCGCGCTGAACCATCGCCAAGGGCTGGAGCACGATGGCCGAGCACCTGTTGCTACCCAAACGCCTCGCCAGGGCTTTTCCCAGGCTGGGAGTCTTGGCGCAGCGCATGGAGTCGGGCTTCCTGCGCGCGCTGGTCGGGCTGCTCCGCATATTGCCGATAGCGTGCTCGTTCGCTCTTGCACGCGGGTGCATGCGGATTCTCGGGCCCCTCACGCCGCTCTGGGACAAGGTCTCACGCAATCACGCAATCGCTTTCCCCGAACTCGGTGCAAGCAGTCGCAGGGCGCTGCGTCGCCAGACCTTTTCGCACCTTGGCGATGCCATCGCAGAACTGGTGCTCGCGCCAGATCTTTACGCGCCGGAAGACGAGCGCATCGAGTGGATTGCCGACCCTTCCCTCCTGGACATCCTGGCGGAAGGAAGGCCGATGGTGATGGTCACGGGACACGTCGGCGCTTGGCAGCTCACCAACATGATCTCGCGCCACTGGGGTATCCCGCTCACCTCGCTGTACGCCGAAGAATCCAACCCGGGGCTCGCCGAACTGATGCTCGAACTTCGCAATGGCCTGGGTTGCCGTTGGCTCCCAAGCGCTGGCGGCATACGGACCCTGCTTGAGGAGCTGCGCGCGGGGCACTCCGTAGGGCTTGCCTGCGATACACGGATGGATCAGGGAGAGCCCGTTCAGTTCTTTGGTCATGCGGTGCTGAGCAACACCGTGCCCGCGCGGCTGGCCCTGCGGTTAGGTGCACCACTGGTGCCGGTTCTGGCCGAACGCCTGCCGGGGCAGCGCTACAGGATCAGCCTGCAGGCCCCTGTCACGGCACCGGATACAGCGCGATCCGCGAGCGAGCAAGCCCTGGAGATGACGGCAGCCATGATGGTCCGCTTCGAAACCTGGGTAAGGGACACACCCGCCGAGTGGATGTGTCTCTCGAGGCGCTTCACGAAGGAGCAGGACAAGGCCGCACGCTACCAGTAGCGCACGCGCCCCGTATCGACGTGAATGAAGTTCGAGCTGGTGTAGAGCCCCACACCGCCCGATCGCATTCCCACCGCTGCCCGGTGCAACGCGCTCAGATCACAACCCGGCAAACGGATGTCGATCGCCTTGCCGAGCATGTGCATGCTCGACTGCGCAACGCCCGAGCTGTGCGAGCGCAGCATGGCGTTACTGGCTGGGGAGCGATAACCGGAGATCACCTCGAAGTTCGCCTCTCGTCCGACCAGCGATTTGAGTCGTGCCAGAAGGTCCAGCAAGCGGGTATCGATGGCGTGCTCCAGATTGCTGCGATGATCGCGAAGCACATGGTTGATGTCGGCAAGAGCATCCGGAAGATAGCGGCCGTTCTCCCAGTACGGCACTCGCAGCCGCTCTCCGGTGTGGAGGTTGAGGAAGCCGAGTTCGCGTGCAGGCAAGGCAGCGAAGGCTCTCCCCGCTGCCGAGCAGGCCAGCGCTGCCCCGGCGGCCAGACGCAAGAAGCAACGACGCGAGGGAGCGCCTATCCCGGTTTTATCGAGCATCAGGATTTCCGGAAGAACAGATCAAGGGGCACCTTACGCGCCGCGGACGGCAGCGTAAACCCTGCTGGAGAGGCTATAGCGCAGGTCACTGCTGCTATGATCGCGGCCCTGACGTTGAACGTACAAAGGGCCATCACCCGGCCGGCGCGACCTGCCTGAGGCAACCCGGGCAAGACCTCCGGACGCAGGTGACAGAGCAACTTCGGAAGCCGGACTCTCAGCCACAATGAAACACCGCTTTGATCTCGCAACAGTTCTGCTTCTTTCGTCCTGCCTCGCCCAGCACGTGTTTGCGGCCGAACTCGAGACTGTCGTCGTAACTGCGACCCGCGATACCCGCAACGCCGGTGCTCTGCCGTCCAGCCTGAGCGCCTTGAGTGCCGCCGAACTCCAGATGATCGGTGCCGTTCACATCAGTGAAGCGCTTGCCCGGGTGCCAGGCACCTGGATCAGCCGCGGCAACGGCCAGGAAAACCTCACGGCCATCCGCTCGCCGGTGTTCACCGGTGCGGGCAGTTGCGGCGCGTTCTATCTGGCTGAAGACGGCGTTCCGATCCGCCCCAGCGGCTTCTGCAATGTAAACGCGCTTTCGGAAGTGAATGGAGAGCAGGCAGAGCGCATAGAGGTGCTTCGCGGACCGGGGACAGCCGTGCACGGCGCCAACGCACAGCACGGCGTCATCAACGTGATCACGCGAGCACCACCCCGAGATGGCACGGAGCGGGTAATCGCACTCGAGGCCGGGGCGAACGACTACACCCGGCTGCTGGGCCGACTCGGCGCGGGCGATGCGGATCAAGGCTGGCTTCTCACACTGAACGCCTCGCACGATGATGGCTACAAGAGGAGCTCGGGCTACGAGCAGCAGAAACTCGGTCTTCGCAACGACCTCGACTGGGACGGCGGGCATTTCTCCTCCCGTTACAGCTTCATGAATCTGGAACAGGACACAGCGGGCTTCATCATCGGCGAGGGAAGCTACCGCCGCACCGACACCCGACGCGACAACCCGAATCCCGAATCCTTCCGCGACAACAGGGTGCACCGCTGGAGCGGTGAACTCCGGCTCGATGGCCCCGGCGAGAGCGAATTCACGCTTAGCCCTTACCTGCGCCACCAGGACATGCGATTCCTGCAGCACTTCCTGCTCGGCGAGCCGCTGGAGGAGAACGGCGTGGAGGCTGCAGGACTGCAGTCCGCGTGGACGACGCCCATGGGTTCGGAGTCGCGATTGAGTGCCGGCATCGACGGCGAGTGGGCTGAGGGCTGGCTCAAAGAAACCCAGGCTGCTGCGATACCCGGCAACAGCTCACTGCCCGCGGGCAGGCACTATGACTACCGCGTCGACAGCGCCATGACGTCTGCCTTCTCGCAACTCGAGTGGCAGGCCCTCCCCCGCACCCGCGTGCTGGCAGGCCTTCGACTCGAACGTCAGGGCTACGACTACGACAACCGCATGATCGACGGTGCGACACGGGACGATGGCAGCCCCTGCGGGCCGCCCGGCCGCCCGGCGCCCTGCCGCTATTCTCGCCCCGGAGACAGCCGTGACAGTTTCACCGAGTGGTCATGGAACGCAGGCCTGGTCCACTCACTGGGCGCGGACCAGGATCTGATCCTGAACGCGGGTCGGGGGTTCCGTCCGCCGCAAACAGCAGAACTCTATCGCCTCCAGGCCGGGCAACTGACGACCGACATCCAGCCAGAACAGGCTGACAGCATCGAGGCGGGGCTGCGCGGCAGGTTTGGCCCCGCAGACTACTCGCTTGTCGCCTACGCCATGGAAAAGCACGAGGTCATCTATCAGGACGCTGACCGCCGCAACGTGAGCGGGGCTCGCACGAAGCACCGCGGCTTCGAGTACTCCGCAGGCTTGCAGCTGGGCGAAAGCTGGCGCCTCTCGGCGGACGGAACCGTGGCGGCTCACCGTTACGACAGTGCGGATCCGCTGCAGGGTCTGCCGGCCGGCACCGATATCAAGGGCAATGATATCGACACCGCGCCTCGCAATTTCTCGTCGGTGAGGCTGTCATGGGAGGCAAACAGCAAGACCAGCGCGGAACTGGAGTGGCAGCACATGGGTCGTTACTTCCTCGAACCCACCCAGAGCTTCGACTACCCGGGTCACGACCTGCTGCACCTGAGGGTACGGCATACGGTGGCGCCCGGCTGGTCTGTCACAGCCCGCCTCAGCAATCTGCTCGACGAGGACTACGCCGAGCGCGCTGACTATGCCTTCGGGGATTACCGCTATTTCGTGGGAGAGCCCCGCGAACTCTTCCTCGAGATCGCGTGGGAGCAACCCTAGGCCGGGCAATCGCCCGACCCAGGGAGCTGTATCGCTAACGCAAACCGGCGTTGATGCTGTCCAGCATCTTGCTGCCGGGACAGAGGTCCTTCTCCTGCATCGAATTGAGCGGCCGGGGCGAGGTTCCGAGAACCTTGTGCAGATCGGGCGCGTCCTTGTCGATATACAGCAGGCCGGTGAGCGTGCGTCCCGCCTGCTCGTGCTCGGCGATGGCGCGCAGCGCCGCCTGCGGATCCTCGATGTCGTACTCCTGACCCGAATCCTTGTGCAGACGGACAACCGAGCCGTCGTGCATACGCACCTCGAAGGTGGTGCCCGCCTCGTAGCTTGCCTTGATCTCGTCCCGAATGGGCACGAAATCAACCGGAGCGGGATCGATGTGATCACGCACGTGGACGTAGCTCTTGGTGGAGCCGGTGTGGTTGTTGAACGTCACGCACGGTGACATGACATCCAGCAGCGCAAAGCCCTTGTGACTGAGCGCAGCCTGGATGAGAGGAACGAGCTGATGCCTGTCACCGGAGAAACTCCGCGCCACGAAGGTGGCACCCAACTGGATCGCCAGACTCGCGAGATCGATGGCCTCGTAGGGGTTGCTTGCGCCCTTCTTGCTTTTTGATCCGCGATCCGCCGTGGCCGAGTCCTGACCCTTGGTAAGCCCGTAGCAGCCGTTGTTCTCGACGATGTAGGTCATGTTGAGGTTGCGGCGCACGACGTGCGCGAACTGACCCATTCCGATGGAGGCGGAGTCGCCATCGCCCGAAACCCCGATGTACACCAACTCGTTGTTGGCGAGGCTCGCACCGGTGGCAACCGAGGGCATGCGTCCGTGCACGGAGTTGAAACCGTGGGAGCGCCCAAGGAAATACGCCGGCGTCTTGGACGAGCACCCGATGCCGGACAGCTTGGCAATGCGATGGGGTTCCAGCGGAAGCCCGAAGCATGCCTCGATGATGGCTGCGCTGATGGAGTCGTGGCCGCATCCCGCACACAGCGTGGAGATGGAACCCTCGTAGTCGCGGCGCGTGTAGCCGAGGGGATTCGTGGGCGCGTCTGGGTGGCGGAAATTGGGACGCTGGTAGGTCATGCCATGGTTCTCCCGGAACTGCTGCGTTTCTGCGCGATATCGGTGACGTTGGCACCGCCGAGGCGGCTGCGGATGTGTCCCGCAATATGCCGGGCGGTGATGGGCAAGCCGTCGTAGTTGACCACGGACACCAGTTTCTCCCGCGTCGCGCAATTGCTTTCGTTAAGAAGCAGGCGCCGCATCTGTCCGTCGCGGTTCTGCTCGATGACGAAGATGGTGTCGTGCTCGTCGATGAACTGCTCTACCTCGCGCGTGAACGGGAACGCCCTCAGGCGGAGCGCATCGATCGCGTAGCCCTCTTCCTCGAGGATCTCGAGCGCCTCGTAGGCAGGCGAGGCGGTCGTACCGAAGAACAGCGTGCCGATGCGCGTGGGTTGCGCCGCGGGCTTGATCTTGGGAGCCGGTACATAGCGCTTGGCTGTCTCGAACTTGAGCAGCAGGCGGTCCATGTTGCGCACGTAGGCGTCACCATCCTCGGTGTAGATGGCATAGTCGTCACGCGAGGTACCCCGGGTCGTGAACGCACCCTTGGTGGGATGGGCTCCGGGCAGGGTGCGATACGTAATCCCGTCGCCGTCGACGTCGAGGTAGCGCCCGAAGCGGGACTGCAACTTGTCCAGGGCTTCGCCATCGAGCACCTTGCCCCTGTCGAAGCGGTAGGCGTCGTCGAACTCGAGCGGGGGGGACATGCAGTCGTTCATGCCCAACTCGAGATCCGTAAGCATGATGACCGGGGTCTGCAGGCGCTCGGCAAGATCAAAGGCATTCACCGTGAGGCTGAAGCACTCTGCAGGCGTGGCCGGAAACAGCAATACGTGCTTGGTGTCGCCATGGGAAGCGTAGGCCGCCGCGAGGATATCGGACTGCTGCGTGCGGGTTGGCATGCCGGTTGATGGACCGGCGCGCTGCACGTCCACCAGAACGGTGGGAATTTCCGCGAAATAAGCCAGACCCAGAAATTCCCCCATGAGCGAGAGTCCGGGGCCGCTGGTGGCCGTGAACGAACGCGCCCCGTTCCAGGCGGCACCGATAACCATGCCGATAGCGGAAAGCTCGTCTTCGGCCTGCACCACGGCATAGTTTTTCTGACCCGTACCGGGGTCGATCCGCATGCGTGTGCAATATCGCTCGAAGGCTTCCGCCACGGAGGTGGACGGCGTGATCGGGTACCAGGCCATGACGGTCGCCCCGCCGTACACAGCACCGAGTCCCGTCGCGGTATTGCCGTCCATCAGGATGTGGTCGACACCCGACATGTGAGGTGCAATGTCGCCACCACGCTTCACGCGGATGCCGAGCGGGCACTCGAAGTGCTTCATCGCGTAATGGTGTCCGAGCTCCAGCGCATGGATGTTGGGACTTACCAGTTTTTCCTTGCCTTTGAACTGGTCGGAAATCAGGTCTTTCAGCACCTGGAACTCGATCTCCAGGAGGGCCGACAACGCGCCCACGTAGATCATGTTCTTGAAGAGCAGGCGCTGCCGCGCATCGGTGTACTCGCGCAGGCAGATCTCGGTCAGAGGCAAACCGAGGTAGTTGATGTCATCGCGTACCAAACGGGGATCGATCGGCTTGGTCGAGTCGTACAGGAAGTAGCCACCTGGCTCCACGTCCTTCACGTCACGCTCCATGCTCTGCGGATTCACGCAGACCATGAGGTCCACTCCGCCCCTGCGTCCAAGGTAGCCCTTGTGGCTCACCCGCACCTCGTACCAGGTCGGCAGTCCCTGGATGTTCGAGGGGAAGATGTTCCGCGGGCTCACCGGAATGCCCATCCGGAAAATCGACTTGGCAAAAAGGCTGTTGGCGCTCGCCGAACCCGTGCCGTTGACGTTGGCGAATTTGACGACGAAATCGTTTACCGCTTGCTTGGCGCGCATGCCTGTCCCGCCTTGGTCACGTTGTAGAGGAATTTCTGCATGTCCCACGCTGCGGTGGGGCAGCGCTCGGCGCAGAGGCCGCAATGCAGGCACACGTTCTCGTCCTTGACCATGACCCGCGATGTCTGCACCAGCGTGTCGGACACGTACAGGTCCTGTTCCGCGTGTAGCGCCGGCGCCCTCAGGCCTGCGCGCAACACCGGCTCTTCGTCGTTGGCGATGAAGTTGATGCAGTCGACCGGACAGATATCGACACATGCATCGCACTCGATGCAGCGCGAGGTGGTGAACACCGTCTGCACGTCGCAGTTGAGGCAGCGCTGCGCCTCGGCCAGGGCGGTGCGGACATCGAACCCGAGTTCAACCTCGAGTTTGCGGTTCTTCAGCGTGAGCGCCGGGTCTGCGTGCGGGACCTTGAAACGGTGGTCGTCGGAGACCCCGTTGTCATAGCTCCATTCGTGCATCCCCATCTTCTGGCTGATCAGAGTGACGCCGGGGGCCGGTCGCTCGCGTACATCCTGGCCACGACAGAACAGATCGATGGAAATCGCTGCCTGGTGCCCGTGTGCGACGGCGGTGATGATGTTCTTGGGACCGAGCGCAGCATCTCCGCCGAAGAAGACCTTCTCGTTGGTGCTCTGGAAGGTCTGCGGATCCACCACCGGCACGTCCCACTTGCCGAACTCCACACCGATATCGCGCTCGATCCACGGGAATGCGTTTTCCTGGCCGATGGCAATCAGCGCTGCGTCACAAGGGAACTCCACCACCTCGCCCGTGGGGACAAGGCTGCGACGGCCTTTGTCGTCATAGCTGACTTCGACGAGGTCGAAGCTCATGCCCACAAGGCGGCCGTTCTCGTGAAGAAACGCGCGCGGTACGTGGTTGTTGATGATCGGAATGCCCTCTGCCATGGCGTCTTCCTTTTCCCATGGCGAGGCTTTCATCTTGCTGAACTCGGAGCGGACGATGACCTTGACGTCCTCACCGCCCAGACGACGCGCGGTGCGGCAGCAGTCCATTGCCGTGTTGCCGCCACCGAGAACGATCACCCGCTTGCCGATGCTCTCGACGTGCTCGAAGGCAACGCTGGAAAGCCAGTCGATGCCGACGTGGATGGTTGCACCGGCTTCCTTGCGACCGGGGATATCGAGGTCGCTGCCGCGCGGCGCGCCCGTGCCAACAAAAATCGCGTCGTAATCCTGCGCCAGCACGGCGCGAAGGCTTTCGACGCGGTGATTGAGGAAGGTTGTCGCGCCCATGTCGATGATGAAACCGACTTCTTCATCGAGCACGCCCGGCGGGAGACGGAAGACAGGGATCTGACTGCGCATCATGCCGCCAGCCTTGGGCTGGTCGTCGAAGATCTCGATGTCATAGCCGAGGGGAATCAGATCGCGAGCAACCGTAAGCGAAGAAGGTCCCGCGCCGACCAAGGCAATGCGCTTGCCGTTCTTGGTCTTGGGAGCCGACGGCATGCGTTCCGAGACGTCGCCCTTGTTATCAGCAGCGGCCCGCTTCAGGCGGCAGATTGCCACCGGGTCTGCCTCGATGCGGCCACGACGGCACGCAGGCTCGCAGGGCCGATCGCAGGTACGCCCGAGGATCCCCGGGAATACGTTCGACTCCCAGTTCACCATATAGGCGTCGGTGTAGCGCTCGGCAGCGATCATGCGGATGTACTCGGGCACCGGCGTGTGGGCCGGGCAGGCGTACTGGCAGTCAACCACCTTGTGGAAATACTCGGGATCACCGATGTCGGTAGGCTTCACTCTTTACTGACTCCGTGCCAAAAAAAATACTTGGCGGTACCGCCCCGGGAGCAACCCGGGAGCCGGCGGCGCGAACCGGTCAATTGTATGACAAGCTCGGGAAATTCGCTCATCTGTAGAGGTGATGACGCGCCATGGAAAGCGCTGGCCATCACACTTCCACCAACCCATGCTCACGCAGGAATCCGAGAAGTCGCTCCTCGTCCCAGACCTCGATCCCGAGGGACTCGGCCTTGGCGAGCTTGGAGCCTGCACCGGGACCGGCGACGACCAGACGCGTCTTGGCACTGACGCTCCCCGAGACGCGCGCGCCGAGGCGGGTAAGGAGTTCGCCGGCTGCCTCGCGCGTCATCGATTCGAGAGAACCCGTGAGCACCACGGAGGCGCCATCGAGAGGCCCGCCGCCCGCCGGCATCTCGACTGCCGGCCAGTGGATACCGGCCTCGAGCAGCCGCGCGACAAGAGCCCGGTTGCGTTGGTCTGCGAAAAACGACGCGACATGTCCAGCCACGATCGGCCCGACATCAGGGACCTGCTGCAAGCGAATCGCGTCCGCCTCCAGCAACGGCTCGAGCGCTCCGAAATGTCTTGCAAGAGCACGCGCAGTGGCTTCTCCGACCTCGCGCATGCCAAGGGCAAAGAGGAACTTCTCCAAGGTGCTCTCGCGACTGCGCGCGATGGCCAGGACGAGGTTCTCGGCAGACTTGCGTCCCATCCGCTCCAGCGCCGCCAGTGCACCGGGCTCGAGGTGATAGAGGTCGGACACGTCCCTGACCAGGCCAGCCGCGAGCAATTGGTCGATGACTTTCTCGCCGAGGCCGTCGATATCCATGGCGCGGCGCGCAGCGAAGTGCAGCAAGGCCTCGCGCAGCTGCGCGGGACACAGCAGATTGCCGGTGCAGCGCGCCACTGCCTCCCCCGGAACACGCTCGACCGGAGAACCGCACGCGGGGCACAGCTGCGGCAGGAGAATCGGCGAGGCATCCGGCGGCCGCCGCTCGGGCACGACCCGGGCCACCTGCGGGATCACGTCACCCGCCCGACGCACGATCACCGTGTCGCCCCGCATCAGGCCAAGCCGCTCGATCTCGTCCATGTTGTGGAGCGTGGCATTGCTCACGGTTACGCCGCCCACGAACACCGGCGCCAGACGTGCAACGGGCGTGATGGCTCCGGTGCGACCGACCTGGAACTCGACGTCCTCGAGCCGCGTCATCTCTTCCTCGGCGGGAAACTTGTGCGCAACCGCCCAGCGCGGCGCCCTCGCGACGAAGCCGAGTCGCTCCTGCAAGGCAATGCTGTCGACCTTGAAGACGATGCCGTCTATGTCGTGAGGAAGAGAAGCGCGCCGCTCGAGCAGGTCCTCGTAGTAAGAGAGACACTCGGCAACGCCCTGCGCCACCCGTATCTCGGGGCTGCAACGCAGGCCCCACTCCCGCAGTTGCGCGAGAAGAAGCGACTGCCGCGCAGGCAACTCGCCGCTGGCGATGCCAACCCCGTAGGCACAAAACTCCAGAGGACGCTGTGCGGTGATGCGTGGATCAAGTTGACGCAGGCTGCCTGCCGCGGCATTCCGGGGGTTCACGAAGGTCTTGCCGTCGGTCTCGAGCGCCCTGCTGTTGAAGGCCTCGAAGCCTGCGCGAGGCATGTATACCTCACCGCGCACCTCCAGCCGCTGCGGCCAGCCTTCGCCCCGCAAGCGCAGCGGGATGTTGGGAATCGTGCGCGCGTTCGCGGTTATGTCCTCCCCGCTCGCACCATCACCGCGCGTGGCTCCACGGACGAGCAACCCGTTTTCATAGAGCAGGCTGAGCGCAACCCCATCGAGCTTGGGCTCGCAGCAGTACTGCACCTCGGCGCCCTCCCCCAGCCGTTCGCGCACCCGCCGATCAAAACCGCGGAATTCCTCCTCGCTGAAGACGTTGTCCAGGGACAGCATCGGGAGTTCGTGACGGACGCTGTTGAAAACATCCAGAGCGGCGCCGCCCACGCGCTGCGTGGGGGAGTCCGGCGTGACCAGTGCGGGGTGAGCCTCCTCGAGTGCGCGCAGCCGGCGCATGAGACGGTCGTACTCGGCGTCGGGCACCGAGGGGTCGTCGAGGACGTAGTAGCGGTGGTTGTGCTGGGCGAGCAGCTCGCGGAGTTCGCTTACTTCGGCGCCGACCGTCGGGTCATCGACTGGCATGAAAGAAAAGCCGCCCGGACCTTCAGCGCCGTGCTCGCGCGCGCAGCGCAAAATCGCTGATGCGCTCCCGGCAGTGCTCGCCGGTCTGCTGGGTGAAGACACTGTTGCTGTCGTCACGCAGCTCGCCGTCGCAGTACTTGGCAACCGCGCGCGCGGTTTCAAGCATGCAGTCGAAGGCCTCGTGTGGCTTCTGCGCTTCCCCAAGCCGCATCAGGAACCCAAGTCCGCGTGTCGCGAAGGATTCGTCCAGCGCGGCATCGAAAACACCCTGATTCGTGCCGTTGAAAACGGTGAACTGCACGGGACCCTCGCCACGCGCGAGTTCGGTGCGCTGGAAGACTTTCTGCGGGCCGAGCCGCACATCGCATTCCTTGAAGATGCGCGCCAGATCAGGCCCGCTGAAGCCCCCGTCACCCCTGCTGACAACGCGAACGAAAAGCACGTCACGCTCCGGCGCGACCGGAGCAGCGGGACGAATTTCTGCCAAGGCTGACGCGGGAACAGCAACGCGCGGAGCATGCGCTATGGACGCATCCGGCCGGGAAGCGGGGACATCAAGAGTGTCGGGCTCTGTTGCAGCCACGGGCTCCGCTGCTGAAGCGGCTTGGACGCTATCGGGAATGCCTGCAGGTGCAGGTGGCACCGGAGCCGCTTCTGGCATGCGCGGCTCTTTCGGCGCCTCGACCCGCGGCTCCACCCTGGCTTCGCGCCTGCGGGGAACTGGAGCCCGAGGCGGCTCCGGTGAGTCCGCATCACGCACCACCACACGAGCTCCACCGCCGGGGAGTTCCGAGCTGGCCGGGTCGGGTTCATCGCGCGCGAATCCACCACCTGGCCCCATGGTCTTGCGGGCGATGCGAATGGGATTGCGGCGATCATTGCGGTATCGACGCCACGCGTCGAGGAGCACGCCGACGATGAGCAGCGCGCCTATGACGATCAGCCAGTCCTGAGAGTCGAGGTCCATGGGTCAACTATAGATTGTTGGATGCCAGCGCGACCACGGTCTGCGCACTCAAACCGTCTCCGCAAGTGCAACTGCCTCGTCCACGTCGACGCTCACCAGACGCGAAACACCTGGCTCCTGCATCGTGACGCCCATCAGGTGCTGCGCCATCTCCATGGTGATCTTGTTGTGGGTGATGACAATGAACTGCACGTGCTCTGACATTTCCTTCACCAGACGAGTGAATCGGCCCACGTTCGCATCGTCCAGCGGAGCATCGACCTCGTCCAGCATGCAGAACGGCGAGGGATTCAGCCGGAAGATCGAAAACACCAGCGAAATGGCGGTTAGCGCCTTTTCTCCGCCAGAGAGGAGGTGGATCGTGGCGTTACGCTTTCCCGGAGGGCGCGCCATGATCGTCACCCCGGTGTCGAGCAGGTCATCGCCGGTGAGCTCCAGATAGGCATGCCCGCCACCGAAGACTCTGGGGAACAGCTCCTGCAAACCGGCGTTGACCTTGTCGAAGGTCTCCTTGAAACGGGTCCGGGTCTCCCGATCGATCTTGCGGATGGCATTCTCGAGGGTGTCGAGGGCCTCCACCAGATCTGCGTTCTGGGCATCCAGATAGGTCTTGCGCTCGGACTGGGCGCGGTGTTCTTCGATTGCAGCGAGGTTGATGGGCCCCAATCTGGCGATCTGCGCGGCAAGGCGCTCGAGCTGTGCCTGCCAGGCTGATTCTTCTGCCTCGGCAGGCAGTGACTGCAGGACCTCGGGCAAATCCGCTCCTGCGCGCTGGAGTTGCTCGAGCACACCTTCGAGCCGCACCTGCACCGACTGCAGCGAGAGACGCTCGCGCTCAAGACCCGAACGGACCGATTCCGCTTCCTGAGAAACCAGATGACGGAGCTTCTCTGACTCACGGAGTTCGTGCTCCACGCCCTGCACCGCGGCGCGGGCAGACTGGAGTTCGCGCTCGACTTCGAGCCGGCGGCCCAACTGCCCCTCGAGCGTGGCCTTCCCTTCCGCGATGGGCGTGGCGGTGGCTGCGATCTGCTCACCGAGGTGGCGACTGCGGTCCTCCAGCGTATTGAACTGCCCCGTGATACGCACGATCGCTGCACGCAGGCCTTCGACCTGCGCCGCCAGCGACTCGCGCCGCATTGCGAGGCGGTGCGCCGACTCCCGGCTCTCGCGCGAGCGGGCTCTTGCGGCGTCAAGCGCCGAGCGGGCGCGCTCGCGGGATTCCTGCAGCTCTTCACGCCGCTGCGTGTCGTTGTGCATGGCATCGAGAGCGGTCTCGAGAAGTCCGCGCGCTTCCTGCAACGAGGCCCGCTGCGACTCGTGACGCTCGCGGTATTGGGATTGCTCGTTGCGGTTGCGCTCGGAACGGAGCTCCATCTGCTCGAGACGCGCGGAACAGGCGCTGAGCGCCGAGCGTGCCTCGGTGTAACGGGCAGCGGCTGCTCTCTGTTCCTGCTGCAGGCCGAGAAGTTCTTCCTCTGCCGCACGCAGCGCGTCTCGGGCCTCCTCCTGCGCCGACTGACCGGCCGCCTCA
The DNA here is from genome assembly GCA_903928015.1 of uncultured Gammaproteobacteria bacterium. Lineage (GTDB taxonomy): Bacteria > Pseudomonadota > Gammaproteobacteria > Pseudomonadales > UBA5518 > UBA5518. The sequence goes on from CAIYPF010000065.1 coordinate 55,168, forward strand.
CGCTCGCGCATCATCTCGATCGATTGCTCGAGTTCGACGAGTTCGGCTGCACGCCGGATGACGCCCGCACGCGGATCGGCATCACGCGCCACACGAAGCCAGTCGCGGCCCAGCCAGATGCCATCAGGGGTGATGACGGATTCACCCAGGCCAAGACCCGCGCGCAGAGCGAGCGCCTCTGCAAGGGACTCTGCAGCGAGCACGCCGCCGAGCAATCCGGACAGATCGAAATCCGCACGCACCTTGCAGAGCAATCTTCCCGACGGCGCGGAGTTACCGCCACCGGAACGAGGCGAGAAAAGCCCGAGTGTGCCGTCACCGAAAAGCGAAAGGGAGGGAGCCAGCGCGTCGATATCCGGCACGCAGACGGCTTCGAGATGCCGGCCGAGTACGGTTTCGACCGCGGCATCCCAACCCGCATCCACGGTAATGCGCTCGGCCAGACGACGCGAGGAACCCAGGTTCCGGTCCGCAATCCAGCCGGTGACTTTCTCGTCGCCCTGCCCCAGTGCGGCCTGTTGCAGTGCGCTCAAAGAGGCGAAGCGCCCCCGCTGCTCCTGCAGCTCGCCACGAACCTGGTCGAGCGCACTGTCGCGCGCGTTGATGTCGCGCCGGCCCGACTCGATACGCTGGCGTGCGCCATCGGCACGTTCCTGCCAGCTGCGGTTGATCTCCTCGAGTTCCATCACCCGCGCTTCACCGGCACCGCGTTCGGCCTCGAGGCCTGCGGTGTCGAGTTCGCGCAGCTCACGGGAGAGTTGCTCGATACGCTGCGCAGACTGCGCCATCGACTCCTCGAGCTGACGAATCCGCGACTGCTGCACGCCAACCTGCTGACGGGGCTGCTCGGCAGAGAGGTTGAAGGCGTCCCACTCGGACTGCAGGCGCTGCATGGACTGATCGGCAGTCTGCAGGGTGGACTGCACTTCCTCGTCCACACCCTCGGCAGCCTCGAGTGCGGGCAGGAGCTGCTCCTGTTCAGCCAACTGGCGGTCGAGCAGGGCCTGGTCGCTCCTCAGATGATCCTCGGCCTCCCGGTGGCTGCGCCGGGTCTGTTCGAGGTCGAGTTCGAACTGGCGAGCACGCTCGGTCTGCATCTGCACCGATTGCTCGGTGCGGGCGATCTCTGCGCCAACTGCGTAGTAGCGCTCCTGGATCGCGGACTGTATGGACGAGAGCTCCTGATAGCGCTCCCGCGATTTCTCCATCGAGGTCTCGATATGCGTGTGTCGCGCATTGACCTCGGCGAGCGACACTTCGCGCTCGAGAATGGAAACGCCGAGCCGCTGGGATTCCGCGTCAAGGCCTTTCCACCCGAGGGCGAGAAGCTGCGAGCGCAGCAGCCGCTCCTCGGCCTTCAACTCGCCATAGCGTTCGGCGGCGCTTGCCTGCCGTTTGAGGTGCTGAAGCTGGCGGTCGAGTTCCTCGCGAAGGTCCGTGAGTCGCTCGAGGTTCTCGCGTGTGCGGCGGATGCGGTTCTCGGTATCCCGGCGGCGATCCTTGTACCGGGAAATGCCCGCCGCCTCCTCGATGTAGACCCGCAGGTCCTCCGGCTTGGCTTCGATCAGGCGGGAGATCATGCCCTGCTCGATGATCGCGTAGCTGCGGGGGCCCAGGCCCGTGCCGAGGAAGATATCGGTGATATCACGCCGACGGCAGCGGGCGCCGTTCAGATAGTAGTTGGACACGCCGTCGCGGCTCACGGTACGGCGGATGCCGATCTCGGCGTAGCTCGCGTACTCGCCGCCCAGTGTGCCGTCGGTATTGTCGAAGACCAGTTCGATGGAGGCCTGACCCAGCGGCTTGCGGCCGGTCGAGCCGTTGAAGATCACGTCCGCCATGGACTCGCCGCGCAGATGCTTCGCCGAGCCCTCACCGAGCACCCAGCGAACGGCGTCGATGATGTTGGACTTGCCGCAGCCGTTGGGGCCAACGATCGAGCAGAGATTGCTGGGCAGCTTGACGGTCGTCGGGTCGACGAAGGTCTTGAAGCCGGCAAGCTTTATGGTTTTCAGTCGCATCGGGAGTCCGCCAGAGGGGGTCTGTACGCCGCGCCCGCCTAGGCGCCGACCTACCCATGAACCAGTGGGCGAGTCTACCCGTTTCCCCTCGCCCGGGACACCCGGACCGCGGGTGCAACAGAGGGCTCAGGAACCGGGCAGCGCCCCCGCCGCCCGCCCTGGCAAGGCCGGGTGCTCAGGCCAGCACTGCCTCTTCGTCCACCTCGTCAATCTGGGCTTCATCAAGGAAGCGCTCCGCATAGCGGAGATAAACCTTGCTGCGCACGAAAACCTCGAAGATATCCGGGTCGATATGGCCGCCGCGTCGGAAATTGCCGAGGATAGACAGCGCCTGCGAGAGCTTCATGCCCTTCTTGTAGGGACGGTCGCTGGCCGTAAGGGCCTCGAAAATGTCTGCGATGCCCATCATCCGCGCCTGCAACGACATCTGCTCGCGACTGAGCCCCTTGGGGTAACCCTTGCCGTCCATGCGCTCATGGTGGCCGCCCGCGTACTCGGGAACGTTCACGAGGTGCTTGGGCCAGGGCAGCCGCTCGAGCATCTTGATAGTCGCGACGATGTGGTAGTTGATGGTTTCACGCTCGGCCGCGGTAAGGGTGCCGGCGCGGATACTGAGGTTCTCGATCTCGTCGGTGCTGAGGAAATCGGCGAGCACGCCGTCGGGGTTGCGCCAGCGGTGACCGGTGCCGATATCCCGCACCCTCTGCTGGTCTTGCGGATTCATTGCCTCGCCACCGATATTGCTGTGGCGCAGGAATTCCCGCTCCGCATCGAGGGCGCGCAAGGCCTCCTGGGACTCCCGGTGTATCTCTGCATCGTCGGCAACAGTCTCGCCGCGCGCGGCGGCGAGCTGGCGGCGCAGAGCAACGATCTCGACATCCCGCTTCAGCACCTCGTAACGGGTGTCCACCAAATGGATACGATCGAAAAGGGTCTGGAGCTTCGTCGCCTTGTCGACGACGTGCACGGGTGTGGTCACCTTGCCGCAGTCGTGGAGCATACCGGCGATCTTCAGCTCGTACCGGTCACGCTCGGTCATGTTGAAGACCGCAAGCGGCCCCTCGCCCACGGCATCAGCGGCCTCGGCGATCATCATCGTAAGTTCGGGCACGCGCTGGCAGTGACCGCCGGTGTAAGGCGATTTCTCGTCTATCGCGAGGTTGATCATGTTGATGAAGGACTCGAAGAGTTCCTCGAGTTGCCCGATCAGCTGGCGGTTGGTGAGAGCGATAGCCGCCTGCGAGGCAAGCGACTCCACCAGGCGCCGGTCGGCTTCGGAAAACGCGGCTACGTGCCCTTGCCCATCTGTGGCGTTGATGAGCTGCAGCACGCCGATGATCTGTTCCTCGTGATTTTTCATGGGGACAGTGAGGAATGAGCGGGATCGATACCCCGTACCCTCGTCAAAGCGGCGCGTTCCGGAAAAATCGAAGCCGCGCTCCGTGTAGGCGTCCTCGATGGTGACGGTCACGTCCCGGTTGACCGCATACGCCACCACGTTGCGCTCGTTGGGACTTCCGTCGGGATCGCGCAGGGGAATATCGGGAAAGCTGATCTCACGCCCGCTCGTGCCGCCCATGGAGATGGCGAGGGAATCGGTACGGATGATCTCGAAGCGCAGCGCACTGCCTTCCCCCACCACACGGTAGAGGGTTCCGCCGTCGGCCCGGGTGAGGTTCTTTGCCGCCACAAGAATACGTTCGAGCAGGGGATTGATGTCCTGCTCGCGGGACAGCGCCACGCCGATCTCGTTCAGTTGCTCGAGACGACGGAAGAGGTCCTCGGTATTGTCCACGGGATGCGCGCTCCTCGGATGGGTGTCCGCGGGAGCATAGGCGAGTCCAGCGCCCGGAAGAAAGACGCCGCGGGATCAGAGCCTGCGATCGATGCGCACCGCCACCTGCTGAGCGCCCCCTGAGGTGCGAACCGGCCCGGCATCGCCCTCGAAGTCACCCGGCTGTGCAATGGGACCGCCGCTGCTCGAGACCCGCGCAACGACCCGCACCTCCGGGAAACCGGAAAGGCGCAGGCCCGGCGCCATCGCCATGCTGTCGTCCAGAATCACCGTCTTCGGCAGTTCGGACACAGGAAAGCGCGCAACGGCCAAAGGCATCGGCGGGCCGGAGAGCGCTTTCGCAAATACAAAGACAGTGGTCCCGGGCGCTGCCTGCACGTCGGGAGCAAGCTCGACGTGCACCTCGAGGCGCGGCGCGCTGGCGGAGGCCGAGGCACTCACTTCGGGACCCGCGGGTGCTGCGGCGTGCGCAGGCAAGGGCGTGCCGTTGGCAGCGAGCCGCGCACGCGCGGCCTCGACGCCCTCCCGAATGACAGTGGCATCAGGCGCGTCCGGAGGAAGGTTGGCGAGCAGTTTTTCCCAGGCCTCGACCGCACCGGCAAAGTTGCCTGACTGGAAGCGGTCCATGCCCAACAAGCCCAGCAGCGTGAGCTGGGCCGGGTCGATGGCAAGCGCCCGGTCGATGAGTTCCTGCACGGCCGGCGTGATCCGGCGACCGCCCGCCATGTACAGCGCCTGCGCGTACTGCGCGAGGATGGCTGAATCCTCCGGATAGATGGCAGCGACTTCGGCGTAGGTTGATGCCGCCTCGGGATAGCGCTTCTCGCCGGTGTAGACACGCGCGAGCAGGAACCGGTACGCGCCGTCTTCATCCTTGCGTCGCGCCTCAGCCTCGAGCAGCGGAAGCACCTGCACCAACAACTCCTCGCGACTCTTCTCGTCCTGCGTTTGCTCGAGCCGGCCCAGCAGCCCGTCCAGCTGTTCTGCGCCCGAGGCGCCAAGCTCGCGGTAGCCGACGAACGCGAGCAGCGGCAGTGCCAACGCCATACCGAGCAGCAGCCGGCGCCCGGCTCCCGGCGCACGATTGGCCACATGCGCGCCTTGGGATTCCGCATCCTGCAGCAGCCGACGCTCGATCTCGAGCAGCAGCGCCCGGTAGTCGGCTTCCGCCAGCGCGCCAGAGGCGTGAGACCGCTCCAGTTCCTCACGCTCGATGCGGTATGCCTCCAGATTCTGAACGCGCCGCGCTTCCATCTCGCCTGCCGGATCAGCAGCAACCGGGCGCCGCAACAGTGGCCAGGCCACAAAGCACGAAGCAAGCAATGCCAGGAAGGCAGAAAGCATCCAGAAAGCCGCATTCATCGCGGAGGCTCCTCGCCAAGAATACGGGCAAGACGACTGCGTTCGTCCTCACTGAGATCAGGCACTGTCGCCACGCGTGCGCGCGCGCGGCGAAGCATCAGCAACGCCACGACGATGCCCCCACCCAGCATGAGGGCGGGACCACCCCACAGGAGCCATGTACGCGGTTCGACACGCGGCTTGTACAGCACGTACTCGCCGTAACGCGTGACCATGAAATCGAGGATTTCATCGTCTGTTCGACCCTCACGCAGCAGGCGGTAAAGCTGGTCGCGCAGATCCAATGCAATTGGCGCATTGGAATCCGCAAGATTCTGGTTCTGGCACTTCGGGCAGCGAAGTTCGGCCGTGAACATCAGGTAGCGATCGCGTTCCTCGGCAGAGGAGAAGTCTCGTGCCTCGATACCGGCGTGCGCGAGCGCGGACCACAGAAGGATCAGGACGAACAGGAATCTCATCGCCCGGACGCTCCGTTCTCGAGAGTCGAAAACGCAGGCTGGAGCACTCGCTGCCAGACACGCTCGTCCACGGGTCCCTGGTGCCGCAGGTGGACCACGCCCGCGGCATCGATGAGATAGGTTTCCGGCGCACCGGTCACGCCCAGATCGAGCCCGAGGTGACCCGAAGGATCGAGAATGTTCGCCACATAGGGATTGCCCTTCTCGGCTATCCAGCGACGCGCCGCCGCAGGATCGTCCTTGTAGTTGATGCCATAGATGCGCACTCCGCGTCGGGCTAGCTCGTTCAGGTACGCGTGTTCTGCGGCACAACTCGGACACCACGTCGCCCACACATTCACCAGTGCGGGCGCGCCGCGCAGGTCCGTGTCGCTGATCGAAGCGCCGTCGAGGGTTGCTGCCGTGAACGCAGGGAGCGGGCGGTTCTCGAGGGCGCTGGGCATGTAGTTCGGATCCAGCGAAAGACCTCGCCAGAAAAGCAACGCAAGCGCAATGAAGACCAGAAGCGGAATGAACAAGCGCAGGCGCGACATGGCTCAGCGAACCGGTTGCTGCGCGGAGGGCCGCCGGTAGCGGCGGTCGAACAAGGTAAGCGCACCACCAGCGCCCATGAGGACACCGCCGATCCACAACCAGCGCACAAAGGGTTTGTGGTGGACCCGCACAGCCCAGGACCCGTCGCCGATCGGCTCGCCGAGCGAGACGTAGAGGTCTCTCAGGAAACCCGGCGCGATGCCGGCCTCGGTCATCACGTTCCCCATCTGGCTGTGGTAATCGCGCTTCTCGGCCTTGAGATGCCGGACGCGCTCCCCGGACACATTCTTCACGGTGAACTCCCCGCGCTCGGCGGAGTAGTTCGGGCCATCGACATGCCGCGTGCGAAGAAACGAGAACTCGTATGCGCCCAGCGTCACGCTGTCGCCGGCGCTCATGCGCACGTCGCGCTCATCGCTGTAGATGCTGGTCAGGCCAGCTCCCGCCATGGAGAACGCGAAACCCACATGCGCCACGACCATTCCCCAGTAGGCAAAGCCGAGCATCGGGAGCGCGCGCAGACCTCCCCGTTCGCGCAGACGCTGGCGCAATCCCGCAACCAGAGTGGCCGCAAGCCATGCCGTCAAACCGGCCGTCAGTGCCGCGCCTGCGTGCCAGTGACCGGCATACGTGAAGGGAAAAGCGATGGCGATGACGAGGCAACTGGCGGCAGGCACGGCGAGCATCGCGCGAAGGCTTGCACCGGAACTGTCCCTCCAGCGCATCAGCGGCCCCACGCCCATCGCCACTGCCAGCAGGCTCATCAGGGGCACGAACATGAGATTGAAATACGGCGGCCCGACAGATATCCGCCCGAGGTCCATCGCGGAAACAACCAGTGGCGCCAATGTTCCGAGCAGCACCGTGGCCATTGCGACCACAAGCAGAACGTTGTTCGCCAGCAATGCCGCCTCGCGCGAGAGCAGGGAGTATCCCGCGGGCCCCGAAGACTGGGGCGCACGAAGCGCATACAGAGTGAGCGAGCCACCCACCACAACGCCAAGGAAGGCAAGCACGAAACTTCCACGCTCCGGGTCGGTCGCAAAGGCATGCACCGAGGTGAGGATGCCTGACCTGACAAGGAAGGTGCCAAGCAGGCTGAGCGAGAAGGTCATGATCGCAAGCAGTACGGCCCAGCTTCGGAACAGGCCGCGCTTCTCGGTAACTGCAAGGGAATGCAGCAAGGCCGTACCCGCCAGCCACGGCATGAAAGACGCGTTTTCAACCGGGTCCCAGAACCACCAGCCACCCCAGCCGAGTTCGTAGTAGGCCCACCAGCTGCCGAGCGTGATGCCGACGCTGAGGAAAAGCCACGCTGCGGTGGTCCACGGACGGCTCCAGCGCGCCCAGGCCGTATCGAGCCTGCCGCTCCACAGCGCGGCAAGCGCAAATGAAAAAGCGACCGAGAATCCGACATAGCCCAGATAGAGCATGGGCGGATGCATCACGAGCCCGATGTCCTGGAGCAAGGGGTTCAGGTCACGCCCCTCTTCCGGCACGTTGGGGAAGCTGCGCAGGAAGGGATTGGAGGTGAGCAGAACGAAGAGGTGGAATCCGACGGCAATCATTCCCATGACGGAAAGAACACGGGCACGCATCTCGATCGGCAGATCCTTTCCTATCAAGGCGACGGCGGAACTCCATCCCGCAAGGATCGTGAGCCAGAGCAGCATCGAGCCCTCATGGTTGCCCCACAGCGCACTGAACTTGTACCAGGCTGGCAGAAGTGTGTTCGAGTTGGTGGCTACAAGCCGGACAGAGAAATCATCGGTCAGGAACGCGTGTGCAAGGCAGGCGAAAGAGACGAGCACAAACAGGAATTGCCCACAGGCAAGAGGCACGGCGGCGCCCGACCAGGCGCGGACTCCCCGCAGCACGCCCGCCATGGGCAAGGCCGCCTGCGCGAGTGCCAGCCCGAACGCAAGGATGAGCGCGAAATGACCAAGTTCAACGATCATTTCTGGCGCCTCCGCCCAGGGCGACACCTGGATCCGCTCCTTTCTTCAGTGCCTCGTGTACTTCGGGCGGCATGTAGTTCTCGTCGTGCTTGGCGAGCACCTGATCGGCCTTGAATCGACCATTGGGAAGCAGTTCCCCTACAGCCACGACGCCCTTTCCCTCGGCAAAAAGGTCCGGAAGGATCCCACGGAAATCCACCTGCAGGTCGGCCTTGTTGTCCGTTACCCGGAATTCGAGGTCCAACCCGGACTCGGCGCGCTTCAGGCTTCCTGGCACCACCAGACCCCCGATGCGGATCGTCCTGCCCTCGGGGGCTTCACCCGCCGCAATCTGGGCCGGGGGATAGAAGAAATTCATGTTCTCGCTGAGCGCGCGGAAGATCAGCGCAGCGGCCGCGCTTGCACCGACAACGATGAACGCCACGATCATCAGGCGCTGGCGACGCACAGGGTGCATGGATCAGATCTCCGGTGTTTCGGGCTTTTGAGCGCTGTCGATCCGCTGGCGCACGCGCCTGAGGACCCGCCCGCTACGGGCACGGGAGTCGATGGTCAGCGATACGACCACTACGAGCACGATGGCATAAGCCGACCACACGTAAGCGCCGTGCCCGGCCATGTGCCACAACTCGCCGAGAGAGCCGAAGTGCATCTGCGGCATGCCGATCAACCTCCTGGCTCGGCAGCAAGGCCGCGTCCCAGCGCGAGATCCTCTACCCAGCGGGACTTCTGCTCGCGCTCAAGAACCTCTGCACGCATGCGCAGCAGAAGAAGCACAAGGTAGAGCAGGTAGAAGCCGAGGATGGTGACGACCAGCGGGTGGAACATGTCCGGATGCATTGTCGGCGCACCGGTCAGCCGGATAGTGGCCGGCTGATGAAGGCTGTACCACCAATCCACCGACTTGTAGATGATCGGGATGTTGACGGTGCCGACCAGGGACAGCACCGCACATGCGCGAGCAGCGGTCTCGCGGCTCTCGAACGCCTCGTAGAGCGCCATAACGCCGAGATACAGGAACAACAGCACCAGCATCGATGTGATGCGCGCATCCCACACCCACCAGGTGCCCCACGTCGGTTTGCCCCAGATTGAACCCGTGACGAGTGCGCAAAAGGTCATGGCCGCTCCCACGCCCGCGCCTGCACGCAGGGCGACGTCAGCGAGTTTGATCCTCCAGACGAGACTCACGACGCCGGCTCCGGCCATGGCGTAGTAGCCCGCCAACGAGACGAACGCTGCGGGGACATGGATGTAGATGATCCGGAAGCTGTTGCCCTGGACTGCATCGGGTGGAGCGTAGGCAAGACCCCACGTGCAGCCCCATGCGAGCAATCCCACGGCCAAAAAAGAGAGCCACGGCAACCACTGGCTGCTGATCCGATAGAACCACCGGGGAGAGCCCAACTTGTGGAGGAAAGACCACACGACTGTCATGCCACCCTGATCGGAAAACCGCGCGAGGCCGGGCAGTTGCCCGGGCGGCCGGAGTATATCCGATAGCCCCGGGCCGGACTCATGTTTGCCGCGCGAAGCGGCGTGACAAGCACCGATGCTGCAGTTTGATCCGGGTCAAGGACACAGGCCGATGCGAGAGGCAGACTGTGCCTGCCGTCGGTTGTCCCGGTGGCACGTCGACTTCTCCTCCTTAACGCTTGTCCCGGCCTCGTGTCGGGATTTTTTTCAGCTGTCCAGATTGATACGCAACGCGGCCGCGGCAGCGAGTGGCGCCAGCGTGACGGCGAGCAAGGCAAAGCCCCCCAGGATCGCGAGCTCGGAGTGCCACGGGAGCCCGTGGGCCGCTGCATCGACTGCGGCGCTGCCGAAAACCAGCACAGGCACATAGAGCGGCAGTATCAGCAGGCTGAGAAGCAGACCGCCTTTGCGCAGGCCAACGGTAAGCGCAGCACCGATACCGCCGACCAGGCTGAGGGTGACGGTGCCTAGCAGCATGGAGAACAGCAACGCCGGCATCGCCGCCGCAGGCAGGTACAGAAGGCCCGCCACCACCGGCGACACCAGGGAAATCGGACATCCGCTTACCAACCAGTGAACCGCCATCTTGGCAAGCGCCGTGGCATAGAGCGGTGAGGGGCTGCGCACGATCTGCTCGAGCGAGCCATCGTCGAAGTCGCTCCGGAAAAGCATGTCAGTGGAAAGCAGTGATGCCAGCAAGGCAGCAACCCAGACCACGCCGGGCGCGATTCGCGACAACTCCTGCGGCGCGGGACCCACCCCGAGCGGAAACAAGGCAGCGACTATCAGAAGGAACACCAGGGGATTGGCTGCCTCGGCGCGACGCCGGAACGCGATCAGGAGGTCGCGACGGGCGATCTCCAACCACGCGGGCCCGGTCCCCGCGCTCATGCCAGCGCCCCCGACTCCAATGCCACCTGCCGGAACCGGCAATCGAGGGAGAGGCGGTGGTGGGTTGTCAGGAGCACGACCCCACCGGCGGCGGCGTGCGCTGCAACCAGAGACTCCACCTGTGAAACACCCTCGAGATCGATGGCAGTGAAGGGCTCATCGAGAATCCAGAACCGGGCCGGGCTGAGAAGAAGCCTGGCCAGCGCTATACGCCTGCGCTGGCCTGCAGAAAGATGCTGGGCGGGAGTATCGCGGTGGCGTGCGAGCCCCACGGCACCCAAAGCACCCTCGATACCTATCGATGTGGTCCGGCCCCAGAGTCCCGCGTGCCAACGCAGGTTTTCGAACGGCGTGAGGCCCGGTTTTACGGCGGCATCGTGGCCCAGGTAGAGGGTCTCCCGCAGGAATTCCCACCGCGAACCCGGAAGCGCTGCGCCATTCCAGTACATCTCGCCGGAGACCCGGGTGCTAAGGCCCGCCACCGCACGCAGCAAGGTGGTTTTACCGGCACCGTTAGGACCCAGGATCTGGACGATCTCCCCGGGCGCGAGCGTGAAGGAAAGCCCTTCGAACAGGACGCGCTCGTCACGTTCGCAGCGCAAATCACACGCCTCGAAAAGCGGCACCGGTGGAGCCTCTGGCATCTGATGGCAATCCCGCTGTTGGAGCGCGCACTCAAGCTCACGCGCCCGTGGCCGCTATAATCCCGATGAACCTACCGATTATAGGTGAAGCCCTCCAGCGGCAGGCAACGAGCATGGAGATACCTGCGTCCGGGCTACAGCCGCGCGCCACTGCTTCAGTGGCCCCCCTTTCTGACGCCGTGCAACCCACGTCAGGCCAAACGCTTGAGGCCGTTGTCACAGCCGTACGTCCCCGGTCGGTGGGCGCGGCAGCCGCCGGATTCATTCTCGAACTCGACGCCCCGGGGCTGAAGGGTCAGCTCGAAGCGAGCAGCGCGCGCGCATTGGACCCGGGCACCACGCTACTGCTGCGCTTTGTCGATGGGGACCGTGCACGGGTCGAGCGCGTGATCGAAAATCCCCGCACTCCCCTGCCGGCACCGCCAGCACAGCAAGCGCTGCGCGAGGCCTTGCCGCGCCAGCAACCGCTGGCGCAAGCATTTGACGGCATGGCCCGGATGCTCCAGTCCGCGCCCCTTCCCGAAGACGTACGTCGCGGACTCGAACGCCTGCTCACCGCATTGCCGACACCCGCATCACTCAGCTCTGCAGCAGGCTTGCGCGCAGCGGTGACGAGCAGCGGCAGCTTCCTCGAGGCACGCCTGCAACGCTCGGGTGATGGCCCTTCCCGGCAGACCTCTGCGCCGGGCACTGCCAGAGCGGCATCCTCCGGGCTGCCCGTGCTTCCCGACGCTGATACCTCGACGCAGGCAGCGTACCCACCCGCCGGCGCGACCGGAGCTGCCGCCGCGCGGCTCTGGCGAATGCTGACCCGCCCCGCTCCTTCGCCTGCTCCGCAACGCCAGAGCGCGCCCGCAACCGGAGTGGATACCCGCCCCGCTTCTAGTGCCCGTACGCAAGGCGCCTCCTACGGAGACGGGGGCACGGGGAAATCTGGCCAGCCCGGAGGCGAGCGCGCCCAGACTGCAACAGCAACCCCGGGTAATGGCTTGAAGCTGCAGACCGAGTTGCCCGTTCAACGCAGCGCGTCCGCGTCTCCGAACGGACCGGATCAGACTCCGTCACAGCCGCCACCCGGGACCAGCAACCGTGCATCGGCAACCTCGACACCGGCTGATGTGGCGCCACCCCGCGCCAACCCTCAGCAAACGGGTGGCGGCACCCAAGGCGACGCGGGATCACGCACGGGATATGCCACCAATACGCCGGGGCCTGATCGCCCCCAAGGCGGCGCCGACCAGAGCACCGCCAGCCCACGGATGACGAACACCGGATCGGCGTTGCCACCTACCGGCCAGGACCCTGCGCCACGTGAACGCCGGGCTGGTGCGCTACCAGGCCTGCCGATCAAACCGGGCGCCGTCGTAACCGGCCCAATGACAGAACCAGATGCCATCCCGTCACCGCTTGCACGAGCCGGGATCGTTGCAGGACCGCTCATCAGTGCGATCTCGGCCCCATTGCGAGAGCAATCTTCGATAGTGCCCTCTGCCGGACCACGTCCTGATCCTTACGACGCCGGTGCCGATCTTCCCCGGGAAAGCAAGGCCACAGGCACTGCCACTGCCACTAGCACTGCCCGAAGCGTCGGACTCGGCAACACGCAGCCGACTGCTTCGACACCCGCTGCGCCCCTGCAACGCGAAGTCGCACCGGGCGCACCGCCGGCACCGACCGGGAAGACCGCAGCCGACCCGGCGGGCACATCGCATCCGCCGCCCCCCGGCACCGTGCCCTCGCCGCCCAACCCAAGCCTGCCAGCAACGCCCGTTCCCGCGGCAAGAGCAGGTACTGGCACAGCAACCGCAGTGCCGCCGGACGTCTCGACCCGAAGACCCTCGGGGCGCGAAGGTGCCGATACGCGGAGTGACGGCAAACGTCGTGCGGAGTCTGGCAACACGCTGCCGCTCCCTGACCGGCATCGGCACCAGGTGCTGCGCTCCGATCTCAAGGCATCACTCGCCCTGCTGCGCGGCGCGCTCCTCGATCTCCTGCCCCGGAATGGATTCCCCGGATCGGGCTCCATCGCACGCAATCCAACACCCGCAGCCGAAAACGCCGATGACAGTTTCGCGCCGCTCTATACGGCCCGTGGGTCCATCACAAACGGTTCAATTGCAGAGCCTTCGGCGCAGCACTCCGGCCATCGCGCTCGCCCGGAGTTACAGCCTCCCGCAGCCGAACAGGACGCACTGGAACAGCTGCTGCGTTACGTCGACGGAGCCCTTGCAAGGACGCGGGTGCATCAGCTGAGCGCTCTTCCAGAGGCACGTGCGGGGACCGACGCGGGGCCCGGCATTCCGGCATGGACTGTCGAACTGCCCATCCCTTCGCCCGCCGGATTCGATTCCCTGTGGATCCGCATGGAGGAAGCCGAGAGCGGCCGCAACGAGCCCGTCTCCGGCGTACGCAACTGGAGCGTGATGCTGTGCCTCGATTGCGCGAGCCTCGGGCCTCTGCACGCGCTGGTGCAGCTCTCCGGTCAGAGACTGGGCGCCACGCTGTGGGCAGAACGTGAAGGCACCTTGGCCGCTGCACGGGCAGCCATAGCGGAACTCGAGGAGGCCCTGCGCTCACAAGGGGTGCTGGTGGATCGTGTCGAATGCCTGCCGGGACGCCCGCCAGAGCCCGCAGCGCTGCGATTCGGCAGCCTGCTCGACGTGAGAACCTGAGCAGTGGCGGTAAACACGCCCCGCCGGCGCGCCATCGCGCTCGAATACGACGGCGAAGCTGCTCCCCGCGTATCGGCCATCGGCAACGATGCCCTGGCCGAGCGGATCATGGACCTGGCGCGCGAACACGGCGTTCCGATGGTGGAGAACAGCGAACTGGCGGGCCTGCTTGGCCAACTTGAACTCGGCGACGAGATCCCGGAAACCCTCTACCTGTGCATCGCACAGATCATCTCCTTCGCCTACACGCTGCGCGGGAAGACCCCGGCAGGTTGGGAGGAGCAGGTCGACCCGTCCGACGACTGGCTGGACCCGGGCGAGGAGCCCGGGGGTACGCAGATGCTACCGCGGCTAGCCGGCCCGCATGGCGGGGAGACGTGACTTGAGTAGACGGGCGAGCTTCAGTTCGGCGTCGCTGAATTCAGACTCTCCCGCCGCGGCAGCAGCGGGACGCCGTGCAGTCGCGGTCGCGCTGCCGCGGACCGGCTCTGCGGGGCGCGAGGTCTCTGGCAGGCGGGTCGCTGCGCGGGTCGGCTCCATTGCCCGGGCAGCAGCCGAGCGTGGCGCTGGCACCCGGAATTGCTCCTCCATCTCGCGCAACTGGCGCCCGAGTTCGGCGTTGGCAGTGTTGTAGACGCGCAAAGCGTCCTCGAGCCGCTGCAGTCGGCGCCCCAGTATGCCGCGCAAGCGCAGCGCGGCGGCGAGCACGATCAGCGCCGGAAGACATCCGGCAACGAGTGAGAGAACGAGAATGGTGAAATTGTCGGTGGGCATGCTGGCTTCCTGTGGGCGCCTTGCGCCGGATCGTTGACGTCGATCCAGCATCAGCAGGATGCATGCCAGAAACGTCTGGATCATCCCGCCGCAGGAATACGGCGGCGAGCGTCTGCATCGAAGATGCCCATACCGCGCAACAGAGCACGATAGGCCCTGACACCCTTGCTCTGCGGAGCGAACCGCGAGGGCGTGATGCCGCGCGCACTCGCGTCCCGGAAAGTTCCGTCGAGCGGCACCACGGTACCGCCAACCTGATCGGCAAAGCTGCGCATCAGGGTGCGAAGGCCCTGCGCCGAACTCTCGCTCCCCTGCTCGTACATGGTGGGGATCACGCAATAGCGGAGTTCCCTGCCCCGCGCACGCACCACCATCTGCAGCGTCTGGGCCATACGCTCGAGCCCCTTGATGGCAAGGTAGTCGGTCTGCACCGGCAACAGCAGCATGCCGGCTGCGGCCAGCGCGTTGATCATCAACACGCCGAGCACCGGCGGCGTGTCTATCAGGACGTGGTCGAAGTCGCCGTCGATACTCTCCAGGGCTCGCGCGAGCCGGAGGCCTACTCCATCATCGGAGCGAAACCTGCGCTCGACGGTGGCGAGAGACGATGTGGCGGGAAAAAGTGTTATCTCTCCTGAAGACACCGGGTGGCACATGGCAAGCATCTCTGCACGGCCAGGTACCCCCGCAGGACGGAACAGTTCGTAGGTGCTCAAGCGGAGTCGGGATGACTCGAGCCGGAAATATGCGGTGAGCGAACCCTGCGGATCGAGATCTACAACCAGAACCCGTTTGCCGGCCTCGGCGAGCAAACCGGCGCAAGCAACCACCGTGGTGGTCTTTCCCACGCCGCCTTTCTGATTCGCTACCGCCCAGATATCCACTCGAATCCTCCTGCAGGAACCTCAGAGCCATCCCACGCCGGATCAGCCGCCCGGCCCAGCGGCAGGCGACGACGTCGGCGCAGCCTGCGAGCGCGATCCACCGGCCGCCGCGGGATCGCTGGTGTACAACAATCCCCCACCCTCGAGTTCTACGGGCACTACAGCTCCCGGCCTTGCGGAGGCACCCTCTGGCTGCACCTGCGCGGCGCCAGCAGCGGGAGATCCCGTCTCCAATCCGGGGGCCTGGGGCTTCTGCCGAATCTCCGGCCGCAACCGCGCCCCACGCGAGATCATCAATACGACCCGCCTGTTCGCGGCCCTCCCTTCTTCCGAGTCGTTGGCAGCAACCGGCTGGAACTCGGCGTAACCGATCGCAGCGAGCCGTCCCGCAGAGACGCCGTTTTCAGCGAGCATCTTCACGATACTGGCCGCGCGCGCCGAGGAGAGCTCCCAGTTCGAGGGATAGATCTCGCTCGCGATCGGCTGATCGTCGGTGAAACCCTCCACACGAATCGGCAATCCACCGTCGCGAACCGTATCTGCGAGTGCTTCCATGATCGGGCCCGCGTCCACCCCGGGCTCGGCTTCTCCGCTCTGGAACAGCAAGCTCGATTTCAATTCGATCGCCAGCCACTCCTCGTTGCCTCGGACCGATACAAGATCCTTGGCGATCAGATCACTGAACTTCTGCTCCACCTCGCGGGAGATGCGACGAAACTCCTCTGGCAATTGCGGCTCCGAGGTGGTTGCCTTCTGCTCGGGCTCCTCGGTCTGACCCGACGTGGGCTTCTGTTCGGGGGACTGTACGCTGTCCTCGACCACGCCAGGGTTGACGGCCGTCACAGGATCGCCGATCTGTATCGGATTCAGCGCTGTTTCCGGGACCTTGAAGGCTTCTTCCATGGTCCGCGTCAGGATGCGGTACTTGTCGTCGTTCAGCTGGGAAACGGAATACATCACGACGAAGAAACTGAGGAGCAGCGTCATGAAATCGGCATAGGAGACCATCCACCGGTCGCGGTTGATGGCTTCTTCCTGGATGACGCGCTTGGCCATGTGAGGAGCCTGCTCCTGGCTAGACCAGGAAGCCGTTGAGGCGAAGCTGTATGGAGCGCGGGTTCTCGCCGTCGGCGATGGCGATGATGCCCTCGATGATCATCTCCCGGTACTGTGCCGCCTCGCGGATGCAACTGCGCAGCTTGCTGGCGATGGGCAACAGCAACAGGTTCGCAAGGCCCACGCCGTAGATGGTGGCGACGAACGCCACGGCAATGCCGGGGCCGACCCGGGAAGGATCCTGAAGGCTTCCCATCACATGAATGAGACCCACCACGGCGCCGATGATGCCGATCGTGGGGGCATAGCCACCCATCGCCTCGTAGAAGCGGGCTGCATCCACGTCGCGCTGTTCACGCAGGCCGGAGTCAGCCTCCAGGATGCTGCGAATGGTGTCGGGTTCGTTGCCGTCGACCAGCAACTGCAGTCCCTTGCGGGCGAAGGGATCTTTCTCGATCTCGGCTATGGATTCCAGCCCGAGCAATCCTTCCCGCCGTGCCGTGGTGGCCCAGCGGACGATACGCTGCACGCCCTCCCGGAAGGCCTGACGCGGCGGTACGAACACCCAGCGGAGCATGTCTGCCGCGCGTTTCAGTCCGGCAAGCGGCATCTGCAAGAGGCCGGCACCAAACGTGCCTCCGAACACCAGCAATGCGGCCGGAAGATTCACGAGCGAGGCGAGTTCGCCGCCCTCCAGCAAATTGCCACCGATCAGCGCAACGAAGGCGATGGTGATTCCGATCAGGCTCAATACGTCCATCAAGAAGGCACTCCCTTGTTCACCAGCCCGCCAGGCGGGCACGCAGGCGTTTGGTGGCCTGGCTCAGGATCTGGCTCACGCGGGACTCGCTCACTTCGAGCACCTGGCCGATTTCCTTCAGGTTGAGTTCATCGTCGTAGTAGAGCGAAAGCACGAGGCGCTCGCGCTCGGGCAGCCGCGAGACCTCGGCCGCGATGGCGCCGGCAAGCCCGTCACGGGTGGCTCCATCGGCGGGGTCTTCCCAGTGCCCCTTGATCATGCCGTCAGCGTCACCGTGTTCTTCCACGAGTTCGTCGAGACTGAACAGGCGACTGCCCGCCGTGTCCTGCAGCATGCTGTGGTATTCCTCGATGCTCACGCCGAGTTCGCGTGCGACCATGGAATCCGGCGCCTCGCCGCCGCTGCGGGTCTCGACGCCGCGGATCGCCTGTGCCACACGACGGGCGTTGCGGTGCACGGAGCGCGGCGACCAGTCGCCTCGGCGCACTTCATCGAGCATGGCGCCGCGGATGCGAATGCCAGCGAAGGTCTCGAAGCTGGCGCCCTTCCCGGGATCATAGTTGGAGGCGGACTCCAGCAAACCGATCATTCCCGACTGGATGAGGTCTTCGAGATTGACCGATGAGGGCAGCCGTGCCAGCAAGTGATGCGCGATGCGCTTCACCAGACCGGCGTAGTCCTGCACCAGTTGCCGGGCATCGGGTCTGGGGGCTGCCTTTGCGTACATTACTGCTCCATTCACGGCTGCATCTCAGCCAGCCACTGCCCCGCCGAGCAGACGCTCGACGAAGAATTCCAGGTGCCCGCTGGCGCTCGCAGACACCGGGAGGGCGTCCACACGCTCTGCAAGGTCTCGGAAAGCCGCAGCCGCCCTGGATCGGGGCGCTGCGTCCAGCACGGCACGCTGGCGCTGAATGCACTTGCGTACCGTGTCATCGTAGGGAATGTTGCCAGCCTGCGTGAGCATGACGTCAAGAAAACGCTCGCAGACCTGCTCGAGCTTGTGAAACAGCGCAGCGCCCTCCTGGGGCGAGCGAACCATGTTCGGCAGCACACGGAAGCGGTGCATACCGTACTCCTTGTGCAGGAGCTTCATGAGCGCGTAGGAGTCGGCGATGGAACTCGGTTCGTTGCAGACGACCACGAGGCACTCCTGCGCCGCGCGAACGAAACTGACGACAGAATCGGATATCCCGGCAGCCGTATCGACGATGAGCACGTCCATGCTGTCGGCGATGTCGCTGAAGGCGTGAATCAGGCCCGCGTGCTCGGCGCGCGACAGCGAGACCATCGACTGCGTGCCGGAGGATGCGGGGATGATCCGCACGCCGCCAGGGCCATCGAGCATGATGTCGGCCAGCCCGCATTCACCGGAAATGACGTCAGCGAGGTTGCGCTTGGCCCTCAATCCGAGCAGGACGTCGAGGTTTGCGAGACCGAGATCGGCATCCAGGATCACGACCCTGCGACCACGCGCGGCCAATCCGATGCCGAGATTGATGGAGACGCTGGACTTGCCAACGCCACCCTTGCCGCCAGTGACGGCGATGACTTGTACCGGCTTGCCGGTGTCCCGCGAGGGATTCATGCGCGCCACCCCGTCCGTGTGCATGCTCACGCTATTCTAGCCGCATTGCCGGAGACGACAGCAGACCGGGCAGACGGCATCGCTTGCGATTCACCGGCCTCTGCCAGGGCCAGTGCCATTCGTGCGAACTCAGCTGCGCTGCCCACCCGGATGTCTTCCGGGATGTCCGGGCCGTCGGTGAGATAGGCGAGCGGAAGTCCTTCACGCAGCAGGACACCCAGCGCTTCACCCAGGCTCACGGTTTCATCAAGTTTGGTTACGACAGCAGCAACCGGACGCGCTGCGCGGTAGTCGTTCACGGCCGAATCCATCCACGAGAGCTGCGCATTGGCGGGCAGGACCAGCAGGCTGTGCACGCCAGCCGCTGCGAGTTCCACGAGCCGTTGTGCGTCCGCCGGGCGACGCCGGCTGAGGCCGGGTGTGTCGAGCAACAACAGCCGCGGCTCTCCGGCGCGCTCGAGCAGGTCTTCGATACGCTCCCCGTCAGCAGCCGCAATGAACGGCACCTCCAGCAGGCGTGCGACCGCGCGCAGCATGTCTGCGCCACCCAGACGGGCGGAGTCGGCGCTGGCGAGCACGATGGAGTCTGGCCCGTGTTCCAGCACGTGCCGGACGGCCAGCTTGCAGAGAGTGGTTGTCTTGCCCGCCCCGGTTGGTCCGACCGCCGCAATGACACCGCCGCGACCCACGACGTCGCCGGCCTCGGGAATGGCGTTGGCCAGCATCCCGGCAAGCACATCGGGCATGGCTGCTTCCTCGACACCAGCATCCAGTGCCGACACGATGACACGCACGACATCATTCGGAAGACCAGCCCGCGTAAGCTGACGCCAGGCCGAGCCCTCGATACCCGGACCCCAGCCGGAACGGTCGCCACCAAGCCTTCCGAGTTGTTGCTCCATCATGAGACGCAGCTCGCGCAATTCTCCGCGCACCGCCAGGAACTCTGCCTCTGAGGCAGGCGCGGCAGATGGTCCGGGAGTGCGGCTCTGCGGCATCGCACGCAGGTCGTCCGGACGCTCGGCCCGCAGCCGTGGAGCCGGAGCCGCAACCGGGGCAGGTGCGGCCGCAGGCTCCGGCATCGCAGCGGCAACGCCGAAGTCCACACCGTCACCGGCGGTGATCTCGATACCACCTGCTACGCGCCGGTTCGAAAGAATGACGGCATCCGGGCCGAGCTGCTCGCGCACCATGCGCAAGGCGGTTCGCATGTCAGGTCCGATGAATCGCTTTATGTCCATCTCTCGCTCCTCCTGTCCCCCGCCACGCACTCGGGCCGGGATCCGAACTCGTTCAACCTACAGTTGCTTCGATCGTGACCTGCCGGTTCTCCGGCACTTCCTGATACGAAATGACTTTCATTGCGCGATGCGTATGACGCAGGAAACGCGCCAGCACGGCTCTCAGCGGACCCGGCACCAGCAGCACAGCAGACTTGCCCTGGGCCTCCTGCCGTTGCGCCGCCTCGGAAATGGATCGCTGCAAACGCTCGGCGAGGCCGGGCTCGAGGACGATGTCCTCGAGATCAATGCTGGCATTGCCGGGCCTCTGCAGAGACTTGGAGAGCATCTGCTCGATCTGCGGCTCCAGCGTGATCACCGGAAGGTTCTGTGCACCATTGCCCAGTGAATTGAAAATGGTGCGGCTCAACGCGACGCGGGCAGCCGATACCAACGCGGCCGGATCCTTGCTGCGCGCGCCCTGGGTGGCGATCGCCTCGGCAATGGTGCGGATATCGCGCACAGGAACGCCCTCGCCCAGGAGAGACTTCAGCACGCCCAGCAACTGGTTCACGCTGACCGTCCCCGGAACGAGTTCCTCCGCGAGTTTGGGCGAGATCTTGGAGAGCTTCTGGACCAGCTGATCCACTTCCTCGTGACCGAGCATCTGCTCGATGTTGTCGAGCAGCACCTGGTTCAGGTGCGTGGCAACCACTGTGCTGGCATCCACCACGGTATAGCCGAGGGTCTGCGCGCGCTCGCGCTGGCCACGATCTATCCAGACAGCATCGAGGCCGAAGGCCGGATCGCGGCACGCCAGGCCCTCGAGACGTCCGAAGACCTGACCGGGGTTTATGGCGAGCTCACGTTCCGGATAGACCTCACCCTCCCCGCTCGCCACGCCCATCAATAGCAGCCGGTAGCCGTTTGGCAGCAGCTCGAGGTTGTCGCGGATATGCACCGCCGGGATCAGGAAGCCCATCTCCTGCGAGAGCTTCTTGCGGACACCCTTGATACGTCCGAGAAGAGCGCCGTTCTGCGCCTTGTCGACCATCGGGATAAGCCGGTAACCGACCTCCAGGCCGATCACATCCACCGCAGCAACATCGTCCCAACCCAACTCGATCGGGGTGTTCGTCTGCATGCGCGGCTCTTCAGGCGCCACCGTCCCGCGCGTTTTGGCACCGGCGATGCGGCTGCGGATGATCCACGCAAAGCCCCCGGCGAGCGCGGCAAGACCGAGGAAGGCAACGTGCGGCATACCCGGCACCATACCCATCACGGCGAGCAGAACTGCCGCCACGACCACGGCCCGAGGCGACTCGAACATCTGGGAATAGACCTGCTCGCCCATGTCGCGCGAGGTGTTCACCCGCGTGACCATGATCGCCGCAGTCGTGGAAAGAAGCAGGGACGGCAGCTGCGCGACGAGACCGTCACCGATGGTGAGCAGGGAATAGACCTCAAGAGCGCGACCGAAATCGAGGTCGTGCTGCAGCGTACCTATGGCCAGTCCGCCGATCAGGTTGATCGCAAGGATCAGCACGCCCGCGACGGCATCACCGCGCACGAACTTGCTGGCACCGTCCATCGCGCCGTAGAAGTCGGCCTCCTGGGCCACCTCCTCACGGCGGCGCCTGGCATCGTCCTGCGTGATGAGTCCGGCATTCAGGTCGGCATCGATCGCCATCTGCTTGCCTGGCATCGCGTCCAGGGTGAAGCGCGCGCTCACTTCGGAAATACGTCCCGCACCCTTGGTGACAACCACGAAATTGATGATCAGCAGGATCATGAAGACCACCATGCCGACCACATAGTTGCCGCCGATCACCACCTTGCCGAAGGCCTCGATCACATGACCGGCGGCGTTCTCGCCCGTGTGCCCGTGAAGCAGGACGACCCGTGTCGAGGCCACGTTCAAGGCCAGGCGCATCAACGTGGTGACAAGGAGAATGGTGGGAAACACGGCGAAATCGAGGGGGCGCATCGCATAGACGGCCACCAGCAGAACAATCAGGGAAAGCGCGATGTTGAAGGTGAAGAAGATATCCAGCAGCAATGGCGGGATCGGGAGAATCATCATCGCCAGCACGGCGAGCAGCAGCAGCGGCACGCCAAGGTGCCCGCGCGAGAGCACCCGCAACTGCTGCGTCAGTGCGCCCGAGCCGAATGTCGCCACTCCAACCGCCATGAGCTCTCCCTTGAACCTGCCCCCGGGGGGCACAAACAGTTGACGCTCTCGCGCCTATGTCAGCTGCTGAGCAAGATCCGTTCCTACTGCACTCAACGTTGACGGGGCTGGTCCATGCCATCGGGCACATCGAATTCGCCAGGCATCTGCGGGGGCTTGCCGCCTGTGCGGCGCCAGTTGCGCAGATGGAAGACGTAAGCGAGAACCTGGGCCACCGCCATGTACAGCGCTGCGGGCACTTCCTGCTCTATCTCCGTGGTGTGGAAGATCGCCCGCGCGAGACGCGGCGAACTCACCACGGGCACGCCTGAGGCATGGGCGACCTCCCTGATCCGCATGGCCACGAGATCCGCGCCCTTTGCCACCAGCATGGGGGCGCCGGCACTGTCGACGTCGTAGCGCAGTGCCACGGCGTAGTGAGTGGGGTTGGTGATGACCACGTCCGCCTTTGGAACGGCGTTCATCATCCTGGCCTTGGCCATCTGCCGCTGCAGGTGCCGGATACGGCTCTTCACCTCGGGGCGGCCCTCGGATTCCTTCATCTCGTCCCGGACCTGCTGGGTCGTCATCCGCAATTTGCCGGCGTGGTCGAAGAGCTGGAATGGCACGTCCACCGCCGCGATCAACAAGGTGGAGGCACTCAAGGCGAGCGCGGCCCAGAGCACAAGGTAAGCCGCATGATGAATCGCCGGTTCGAGCGGCTCTTGCGCCATGGCGAGCACATCGCCTCGCAGCGACCACAGCAACAGGATCGCGGCGCCGCCAACCACCAGGAGTTTCGCAATGGCCTTCAGGAGCTCCACGAGGGATCGCAAAGAGAACATCCGCTGCAAACCGGCGAGCGGGTCCAGCCTCTCGAATCGGGGCATCATGGGCTTGGCACTGAACATCCAGCCTCCCAGCGCTACCGGGGACAGCACCGCTGCAAGAGTCAGCGCGATGAAGACAGGAACGAGGCCGAGCGCGGCCCAGTGGAGCGAGTCGACGAGGCGCTCACCCATGAACGAGGTCTCGAAAATATCCGCCCGACGCAGCGCGAAACATCCACGGGCGACATCCATGATCCGGTGCGACAGCGATTCTCCGAAAGCCAGCAGGGAACCCGACCCGGTCAGCAATATCGCTGCCGTGCCGAGTTCGCGTGAACGGGGTACCTGGCCTTCCTCACGGGCGCGCTCGAGGCGCCTCGGAGTGGCCTCTTCTGTTCGTTCCTGACCTGTTTCTTCGTCAGCCATGTCTGCGCCATGAATACGTCACCCTGCTGGCACAGCAATTTCCGTGCACGAAAGCCCGTGTGCGCGCAGGAAAGCAAGCCCGACCCGCGTCGAACTCACGAGTCGCCACACTGACGACCTCTCACGCATACCAAGGAGTTCCCATGAAACACGCCGCCCCTGGCATCATGTTCGCCGCCCTGCTTTCTCTGGGTACCACTGCCAGCCTTGCCGGTGATCCACCCGCGGCGCCTCCCGCGGATGAGCACGCGGTCCACCGGATGCACGGCCACGCTCGCACTCCTCCCACTGCGGAGGAAATGACCCGGCACATGCAGGAGGAACTCGGGTTGAGCCCTGAGCAGGTCGAAAAGGTGCGCGCCATATGCGAGCAGCATCTGGCACAGATGGAGAAGATCCGCAGCGATCACGACAAGGCCATGAAGGATGTTCTGTCCGCCGAGCAGTATGAGAAGTTCCGGAAATCGCGAGAGGAACACGAGGCAAAGATGCACGAGCTCCACCATGGCGGGCACCCCCACTGAGGATCTGGTTGGACACCCGTCGACCGAGGGGCTATAAACCGCCTTCCCCTCGGTCGGCGCGAGTGCCCACATGCACGATTTCACCTATGACCTGCTGGTGATCGGCAGCGGCCCTGCCGGCGAATCTGCCGCTCTCAATACCGCGAAGCGCGGGCTTCGAACCGCGATAATCGAGGATCGTCCCACCGTCGGCGGGGGATGTACCCATAGCGGGACCATCCCTTCAAAAGCACTGCGTAACGCCGTCCAGGATCTGGTGCGTTACAACTCGAACCCCATGTTCCGGGCAATCGGAGAACCTCGGCGACTCTCGTTCCAGCAGTTGCTGCAGAACGCGGATGCAGTCATCGGCAAGCAGGTCGCGATGCGCACCCGCTATTACTCCAAGAACCGCATCGAGGTGCACACGGGCGTCGCTTCGTTCGTGGATCAGCACACCGTTTCCGTGAAACTCCCCGACGGTGCGACCGAACTCCTGAGGGCACACCACATCGTCATCGCCACCGGCTCGCGGCCGTACCGGCCCGAAGGCATCGACTTCAACCATCCGGCGGTGTTCGACAGCGACACCATCCTTCACATGCCAAACACGCCACGCCGGGTTCTGATATTCGGCGCAGGCGTTATCGGATGCGAGTATGCGTCGATCTTCTCGGCGCTCGGCGTGAAGGTGGATCTGATCAACACCCGCGATCAGCTGCTGTCCTATCTGGACGACGAGATCGCCGACGCCCTCTCCTACCACCTGCGCACGCAGGGGACGGTGATCCGCCACGGCGAGGAATTCGAGAAACTCGAGTACGCGGAGCACGGCGTGACGCTTCACCTGCGCTCTGGCAAGCGGCTGCAAGGAGAAGCGCTGCTCTGGTGCAACGGGCGCACCGGCAACACCGACACGCTCGCGCTGCAGAATGTCGGTCTTGGCACCGACTCGCGGGGACAGATACAGGTCGACGATCGCTACGAAACCGCGGTGCCCGGCATCTTCGCGGCGGGCGATGTGATCGGATTCCCGAGCCTCGCGAGCGCAGCCTACGACCAGGGCCGGGCAGCAGCCGCAGCATCACGGGGCAAGGAACATACCCGCCATGTCGACGACACTCCAACAGGCATCTACACACTTCCGGAGATCAGTTCCGTGGGCGCGTCGGAGCGCGAACTGACGGAAGCGAAAATTCCTTATGAGGTGGGTCGCGCTTTTTTCAAGGAAACCGCGCGCGCACAGATCAGCGGCGAGGACGTCGGCATGCTGAAAATGCTGTTCCACCTCGACACACTGGAAATACTCGGGGTGCATTGCTTCGGGGCAGAGGCCACCGAGATCATCCACATCGGACAGGCGATCATGAAGCAGAAAGGAGAGGCCAACACCATCCGCTACTTCATCGAGACGACGTTCAACTATCCGACGATGGCAGAGGCTTACCGCATCGCAGCGCTGAACGGACTGAACCGCCTCACCAGCTATTGATGCTCAGGGCACGCCCGCGAGCTGGCGCAACATCGCGAAGGCCTGCACCGACAGCGCATCGTACTGCGGCAGGAAGCCGCGCATGCCCATCCAGACAATCAGCAGGCCGAGCAACAGGGCCAGCGGAAATCCGAGCGAGAACACGTTCAACTGCGGCGCCGCGCGCGTCATCACGCCGAAGGCGATGTTCACGATCAGCAATGCGGTGACTGCCGGCAGTGCGAGCAGCAGACCCGACATGAACATCCACGTGCCCCAGCCGGCGATGGACCAGCTGCTCTGCGACCAATCCCACTCGCCCGCGATCGGGACATACCGGAAGCTCTCCAGCATTACCTCGAACATCACGAGGTGCCCGTTGGTCGCGAGGAACACCAGCGTCAGCATGAGCAGGAAATATTGCGCCAGCACGGTCACGTTGATGCCGTTGGCGGGGTCGACCATGGACGCGAAACCAAGCGCCATCTGCATCGCGATCAGTTGAGCCCCGAACACGAAGGCCTGGAAGAAAATCTGCATCGAGAAGCCCATCGCCAGGCCGATCAGGAGCTGCTTGGCCACCGTCACGGTCATGGCAAGCGACAGCGGATCCTGAGGCGGCAGCGCGGGGAGCATCGGCGCAATCAGAACGGCCACCAACAGCGCGAGTCCTGTGCGTACACGCCGCGATACCAGTTGCGTACCGAATACCGGCGCCACGAGAAAGAAACCACCGATACGGAAAAAAACGAGAAGGTAGCCCCCGATCCACGCGCCAAGCGCAGGCAGGCTCAAGTCGAGTGGCATGAGGACCAGGGCTCAGACGAGCAGCAGGGAGAAGGCACCCGTCACGCGGTGCGTGAAATCTATCAGCCGGGTAAGCAGCCAGGGCCCGGCGAGCAGCACCGTGATGAGCGTGGTCAGTAGGCGCGGCAGGAAACTCAGCGTCTGCTCGTTGATCTGCGTGGCTGCCTGAAAAACGCTGACGATGAGTCCTACGATCAGCCCGGGGACCACCAGCACGCTCACCATAAGCACCACCAGCATGAAGCCCTCACCGAAAATCTGCATCGTCACATCGGGTGTCATCACCAACTCCTGGGCCCCGGAGGGCAACTACATCGCGAAACTGGAGGCCAAGGAACCGATAACCAGTGCCCAACCATCGACAAGCACGAACAGCATGATCTTGAACGGCATGGACACGATCACGGGCGAGAGCATCATCATGCCCATCGCCATCAACACGCTCGCCACCACGAGGTCGATGATCAGGAACGGGATGAAGAGCAGAAACCCTATCTGGAACGCGGTTTTCAGCTCACTGGTGACGAAGGCCGGCGCCAATACCGTGAACGGGATCTCTTCGGGAGTGGCAACGGGCGGCGTGGCGGAGATGCGCATGAACATCCCGAGATCGGTCTCGCGGGTCTGCGCAAGCATGAAGGCGTGGAATGGCACCTGCGCCCTCGAAACGGCTTCGCGGGCACCGATCTGCTCCGCGAGATAGGGAGCAAGCGCGTCCCGGTTCACCCGGTCCAGGACAGGACCCATGATGAAAACCGTGAGAAACAGCGTGAGTCCGAGCAGGATCTGGTTCGATGGCGTCTGCTGCAATCCAAGCGCCTGCCGAAGTATTGCGAACACGACCATGATGCGTGTGAAGCAGGTCATCATCATGAGCAGCGACGGCAGCAGCGTGAGCGCCGTCATCAGCACCAGGATCTGGATAGTGACCGTGTAGTCCTGGCTGCCGTCAGGATTGGTGGTGACGCTCAGCGCCGGCACGCCCAAAGCGCCTCCGGCATCCAGGATGGACGGTGCATCCGCTTGGGCAAATGCCAGCGCAGGCAGCAGCACCAGGACTGCCGCCAGCAGATAACGCGTGAGCCGCAAGATGCTCACGAGCGCCCCCCTTTGCCGAGGGCATCTCGCAGGCGCAGCGCGAAATCACCACCCACCGGAGGCTCCTGCAGGACTACGGGCTCGCTGAAATGATGCAGTGCGCTGATCTGCTGCCCGGTCACGCCAAGCAGGATATGAGTGCCTGCGGCATCAACCAGGACCAGTCGCTCGCGTGGTCCGAGAGGCAGGGCCGCAACCACCTTCAGGGTGCGGGTGCCGGACATGGCGCCGGGGTACATTCGCCGCATCACCCAACCGACGGCAATGATCGCCACCACCACGACCAGCAAGCCGAGAGCTATATCCCAGACGCCGGACATGCCGGGTCCTGGCGCGGATGCAGTAGCGATTGCCGGATTGGCCATGAATGTCTCCCGGAGACGGAATCCCGTCGTTTGCGACGGGCCACCGGGACATCAGCAATCGATGTGCCAGCACAGCTGTGCCGGCAGAAAAAAAGCCTCAGCCGAGTTTTTTGATGCGCTCGGAAGGACTGATGACATCCGTCATGCGGATGCCGAACTTGTCATTCACCACCACGACTTCGCCATGGGCAATCAGGGTGCCGTTCACCAGCACATCAAGGGGTTCGCCGGCGAGGCGGTCCAATTCGATAACCGAACCCTGCCCCAACTGGAGCAGATTGCGGATCGAGATCTGGGTATTGCCCACTTCCATGGACAACCGGACAGGGATGTCGAGGATCATGTCCAGATCCGGGTTCGAGGCACTGGTTGCCGCAAAACCGGAGAACTCCGGAAGGTCGTCGGGCTGGATGGACGATCCGTCGAGGATCATGGTCGGTTCATCATTGCTCATGGCAGTCTCCGGTAATCAGGTTCTCAACCGCGGCGCGGGATTTTCCGGAGGACCTGCAGGGCCAGATTGCCCTTCAGACCTCCCATCCGCACGCGGAACAGGGGAATCTCGTTGGCGAACAGCACCGGATCCGGTGCCTCGATGGGAATGATGTCTCCGACCGCAAGGTCAATGACCTCACGCAGCGACACCTCGGTCTCGGCGACCACGCAGTTCAGGTCAACCCGTGCGTCGCTCATGTTCTCCCTGAGCGCGAGTTCCCAGCGATTGTCACGGACGTCGGACTCATCGACATTGGACTTGTCGAGCAAATCCTTGATCGGCTCGATCATCGTGTAGGGAACCACCAGATGGAGCTTGCCCCCGCTCACATCAAACTCGACGCTGAAGGAGCTGATCACCGCGATGTCATTGGCGTTGTAAATGCCGGCAGCATCAGGACTCACCTCCTTCTGCATGAGCTGCACGCGGATGGAGGCGATCCCGCCCCAGGCTTTCTGCAATTCGTCGAAGAGGGTCTCGAGGACCTTGTCTACAACAAGGGTCTCGGCCGGAGTGAATTCGCGACCCTCAACCTTTGCGTGGAAACGTCCACCGCCGAAGAAGTTGTCGACAAGCAGATAAACGAGCCGCGCATCCATGACCACCAGCGCAAAACCCGGCAACGGGTGCAGGCGGACCACGTTGATGCTGGTTGGTACGAAAAGGCTGTTGAAGTACTCGCCGAATTTCTGGATCTGCATGCCTTCGTAGTTGATGTCCAACCCCCGCCGGAGCAGGCTGCGGAAACCCGAGCGCAGTTGCCGCGAAAACCGCTCGTTGGTGCGCTCAAGGCCTGGCATACGGCCCCGGACGATGCGGTCCTGGCTGGTGAGATCGTAAAACTGTACGTCTGACGGCACCTCGTCCTTGCCGGTCTCGACGTCACCGTCGCTCACCCCGTGCAACAGGGCATCAATCTCATCCTGCGAAAGCAGATCCTGCACGCTGTGTCCTCTGTTGCCGCGCTGCTACTGCAGGACGAATTCGGTGAAGTAAACCTGCTCGACACCGGGCTTGCCGGTCTCGGCCTGCAGCACGTCCTGCACAGTCTTGAGCACCTCCGCACGCAAGCTCTGCTTGCCCTCATCGGTGCGCAGTTTCTCGAAATCGCTCCCTCCAAGCAGGGACACCAGACGCGAGCGCACGAGCGGTGCGTGGACCTCCAGATCGTCGACGGCCGCTTTTTCGTGGGTCATCACGCTGATAGCCACTTTCATGAAATGCGGACGATCGGCCGAGGCGAGCGTGATCGTGAAGTTCTGCCCCAGTGCTGCGTAGAGCGCGGGCGGCGGAGGTGCCGCAGCGGCTTCGGCCTCAGCCTTGGCTTTCTCGGCTTCCTCGTCTTTGCCGCCGAGGAGCAGGAACGCGGCTACGCCCCCAATGATCAGCAGCAACGCGACCGCGCCGCCGATGATCAGCAATTTCTTCTTTTTGGCGGCGGCTGCGTCGGCATCACCCTCTGCCGGTGCGTCGCCCTTCGCTGCGGATTTCTTTTCGGCCATGCCAATGTCCCGTCACCCAGACGCTGCAACCAGCCGTGCAGCAAGCCCTGTGCCACCGCAGCGAATCTTGCACGCCACGGATAATGCCCAGCCCGGCCGCAACTTAGCACAGCATGGCGAGGCCAACACGCGGCGCAGGCAAATCAAGCCGCTCGCCTCAGGCATAGTCATCCACAAGCCCGACTGTCCTGCGTACCGGAGACGCAACGTCTCCCGTCTGTCCGATGGCGGCGAGACGCTCCCTGGATACCTGGGTCGCAGCCTCGAAGGCGCCGCGCTCGCCCTGCGCACCGCCCTGTTGCTGCTGCGCCACGTTCACGTCGAGAAGGTTCAGGCCGCTGCTCTCGAGAAGTTCCCGCAGCCGAGGGAGGTTCGACTCCACGGCATCGCGCACAGCCGCGCTGTGTGTCGTGAACTGGATGCTCGCGCCGTCTCGATGGCTGTGCACCTGAACCTGCAAAGGGCCGAGTTCGGGCGGATCCAGGCGGATCTCGGCGGAACGCAAGTTGTGCCCGGACAACCAGAGAATGCGCTGGCCCAGTTCCTCGCCAAGTCGTCCTGTTGCCGCACCGAGCAGGACTGGCAATGAACCCGGCGCCTGCGGGACTGCCGGCTGCATCGCTGATGCCTCTGCGCCGCGCGAGAGTACCGACGATAACGAGGATGCGAATCCGCCGGAGTCACCCCCCGCGCCAGGGCGGGACTCCTGCGTCACCGCCTGAACGGCGGCTGCAACCTCAGCCGACGCACGTTCAGACGCGAACGCCGCAGCGCCGCGCAATCCGGCAACAGCCTCCTCGTTCGCAACTCCTTCAGGCAGACCCGCCACAGGAACGGGGCTGACAGCTACACCCGGGATTGACATGGGAGCGGCTGCTTCAACCGGCGCTCGCTGCACTGCCCGGCGTAACGGAGCCGCAGCGGCGGTCTCGATCTCGGGAACGGACAAAACGGGCTGAGTATCCGGTGCCCCCATCGATGCCGTATCCGGCGCGACAGCCCCGCTCTCACCGCGGACGGCTGGCGCGGGAGCGGAGGTACCCGCAGGTTCCGCACCTGCACGTCGGTTACCGGGAGCATCGGGAGTGTCGGAAGCCCCCCCGCCTGCGGCCTCAGTCGCTACCTGTGGACCAGGAAACGGCGACGCGGTAGCGGAAGAAGCTGCGATGGGAACCCTGTCAGAGCCGTCGATCGAGCCCTGCAGATTGACGAAGCGCCCCGTGTTTACCGAAACAGTTTGGGCTTGTGTCCCGGGCACTGCGAGCCCGGAGACTTCTGCGCCGCCAGGCTTCGCTGCCGCGGAGTTCGCAAAACCGCCCGTTGCCGGAGGTGAAACTGCTGTGGCATCTGCAGGCTCTTGCAGAGCGACCGCCTGAAGGCCCGCTGATGCCCCGCCACGTTCAGGTGTCGGAGAAACCGCAGCACTGCGGGAGGCCATGGCGAGCGCTGCCCCTTCAGACGCTGAAGCCTTGATCGCGGAGGCGCCCTCCCCGTCGCCTGCAAACTGCACCTGCCCTTCTGCACGCCCAAGGGCAACGCCCGTGTCACCGTATGGCCGGTTGGAAACGTATGGACTGGCCTCCAACCCCGACCCGGTCGTGTCGACGTAGGCCCCGGGCACGCTGCCGCCCTGAGACGTCGAAGAGAGGCCTGGAGACATTTCGGTTTTTACGGACTGGGAAAAGCCCGGGGCTTCTCCCGATATCCCCGGGAAACGCGGTGGAGTCGCTGGTCCAGACTGCGTTGCCAGCGAGGGAGCCGGTCCGGGCGAGGAACTGCCAGGGCGTGCAAGACCTTCAAGCACCGGGGATGACGTCGCCTCGAAGGTGATCCCCTGGGTGGCCGGGGCGCCGGGCAGAGCATCCGGAGGGGCGCTTAGCGCGAGGAGGTCGCTACCGGACACGATGTCTGCATCGGTCTCAATCACACCATCAGCCTGCTCATCGGACTCCAGGCTCTCGCTTGAGGACAGGACAGCGGGGACAGCGGGGACCATCAACCATGGCAGATCCATGGGCTCCGCCGCCTTGTCACCCGCAAGCTCGCCACGCTTGCCGGCCACGTCCAGTTGCCTGAGGTTCGGCAAGGTCTTGCCGCCAGCCGGAGAGTCCTGCAGCGGCAATGCGTATTCAGCCCCGGTGCTTGCCACTTGCTCCGGAAACTCAAAACCCGCGATAGCAATCGCCGGTGAGGCCGTGGCCGCACCGGCCGCGCCTGCTGGCGAAGGAACAGCCTCTTCAACCACCGCAACCAGCGTGGATGAAGCGATAGCTTCCTTAATTATTTCATTGCCTTGAGATATTTTCTTCGCGTTGCTTATCTGGGATTGCAGCACCTGCGGGAAGGCTATCCGCTCGGCTGTACCACCCCCAACAAGGTCCCCCGGAGCTCCGCCAGAGGCAGCAGATCCGGCGGCAACAGCCGGATCTTGCACGGGAATGGACATGGCGAGCGTTGACGCAATGGGGCTGGGATGCATCAGGACAGACTCCGGGAAACAGGTACTTCCCGGCTATCTGCAAGCACCGCGCCAGCTACGCTGCTCTAGAGCATTCGCCTGAGGATTGCTGCGGGAATGTCGTCCAGGGGGAGCGTCTCTACCGCCCCGCCGCAGGCCACCGCGGCCCCCGGCATTCCCCAGACAACGCTGCTGGCCTCGTCCTGGGCAATGGTATGGGCGCCGGCATCACGCATGTCCCTGAGACCCAATGCCCCGTCCTTGCCCATACCGGTCAGGATCACCCCGAGGGCATTGGGGCCCACGCATTGGGCAACCGAGCGGAACAGCACATCGACCGAAGGACGATGGCGGTTGACCGGCACATCACCGCTCAGCTTGCAGCGGTAGCGCGCGCCGTCACGCACCACCATGAGGTGCTGGTCCCCCGGGGCGATATAGGCATGCCCGGGCAGGATCTGCTCCC
Source organism: uncultured Gammaproteobacteria bacterium (assembly GCA_903928015.1). Taxonomy (GTDB): domain Bacteria; phylum Pseudomonadota; class Gammaproteobacteria; order Pseudomonadales; family UBA5518; genus UBA5518. Next base: position 87,853 of record CAIYPF010000065.1, read on the forward strand.
CATCACGTGCTTCGGACACCTCCATGGCTGAGCAGCGGTTCATCCTCTGGGCAAATGGCCCACTGAAGGACGCGGGTATGTGCTGCGTTATCACAACGCCCGGAGTCGTGACACCCGGCAAGCGCTCCAGCACTTCCCGGATGGCTTCCGTACCGCCGGTCGACGCACCGATGGCAATAACCCTGTCGGTGGTCCTGAAATGCTGACGTGCAATAGCCGGCAGCACCTTGTCGACAGCAACGCTCGCGCCGGGAACACGCTCGGGGGCGGTGGCAGATGGCGTGAGCTGCCGGACACGGGCATGAGAGGCAGTCTTGATCTTGTCGATCAGCTCGTCCCGGTAATCCTGCAGCGTATACGCAATATCGACTTTGGGCTTGGTGATGAAGTCCACGGCACCGTAGCGAAGCGCATCCAGGGTGATTTCTGCTCCTTGCTCGGTCAGCGTGGAGACCATCACCACCGGCATCGGGCGCAATCGCATGAGATTCTTGAGAAATGTCACGCCGTCCATGCGGGGCATCTCGACGTCCAGCGTCAGCACATCCGGGTTCAGCTCCTTGATCTTCTCGCGTGCAACCAAAGGATCCTGGGCCGTGCCGACGACCTCGATCTCCGGGTCGGACGAAAGCATCTCGGTCAGCAGCTTGCGCACCAAGGCCGAGTCATCGACCACCAACACACGAATACGCTTGCTCACGGCCATCTCCGGTCGATCTTTCAATGGGGCACTCAGGGCTGAACGAGAGCGCGGGACAGCACCCGCCCATAATACTCACGCTCCCGCCTGGGCAACGTATCGTTGGGAAGTTCACCGAGCTTCTTCAACCTGACCCTGCCGTCACCGGGGTGGAAAACCACTTTCCTGGCCTGCAGCAAGCCTGTGTCGGAGGCCTCCTCCGGGATGCGCTCCACTCTGAGGTAATCCCGGACGTGGCGGAGCGTCTGCCCGGAACTCTCGACGAGCTCGGGATCCACCCGTGCTGCCCCGAAGAGTTTTGCCACAAGCGATGTCCGCCTCGCACCCCGGGCTTCGATTGCGCCCACAAGAGCCTCGAGTGCAAGAAAGGCGTATCGCTCCGAGGGCTCGAGTCTGCCACCACGGGCCGGGGCAAGCGCGCCGGGAACGCAAGGAAGCAGGAACTGGAGCATGCCGCCGGTACGCGCGCGCGAATCGTGGAGGCATACCGTCAGGCAGGAACCCACGACCGTGGTGATGCAATCGAGACTCCCGCCCACAAAAAGCTGGCCGGGCACCAATTTGGCCGTGACGAGGCCGGTATGCGGATCGATGTAGCGGGTCACCCGATCATAGGGCGGCTCGAGCGGAGGGAGGGTTGCCGCGCCGGAGTAGTCGCTCATGCGCCAGGTCCGGCCAGCATCAGCGAGGCTCCGCCGCCGTCATCAGAACTGCAGAGCCTCTTCGAGGTTGAGCTGGCATGCCGACATGTAAAGCGGGACGGAGAGGTTGTCCCACTCGATCACGCTACCGTTGCGGCTCGCGGAAATGACAAAGGCCGTGAGCAACTGCAGCCCTGCCGTGTCAGCGGATACAACGGCATCAAGGTCAATGATGATGCGTCCGGGATGAACGTCGATGACCTCCTGGAGGCGTGCCTTGAGGCCCGCAGCGTCCGCGATCGACATCGTCTGCGGCAGCTTGATCCGGGACACATCGGCTGCGACGCTCAATTCAAGCTCCATCACCGTTTCTCCTGATCAGGCCGCAGCATCGCGCGGGAGCTGCGACACCTGGGCGAGAACGCCACTGTTAACCAGCTTCTCTACCTCGAAGAGGATCACCATCCGATCTCCCACCATGCCCAGACCCTTGAGGTACTCGGAACCGATGCCCCCGCTCATGTCAGGGGTCTTGCGAAAGTCGACTGAATGGATGGTGTGGACCTCGGAGACCGCATCGACCACCAGACCTACGGTACGCGGGTGATCGTGACACTCGACCCTGACAATAACCACGACGGTATGCTCGTTGAACTCCGCCGATCCCAGGGCGAATCGCATACGCAGATCGACGATCGGAACCACGTCGCCCCGCATGTTGATGACGCCGAGGAGGAAGGGAGGCATGTTCGGTATCTGGGTGACACGCTGCCAACCCTGCACACCCTGGACCTTGAGAATCTCGATGCCGTAGTGCTCTCCGTTCAGGATGAAGGTGAGGTACTGCGTTCCTCCCCCGGCGAGCGGATCGTCAAGCGCGCCGTGCTGAACCTGTGCCATCTCGATACCCCCCTGCTCAGGCCGCTGCCGACGCGGCAGAACCAAGATCGGTGCGCAAGCCGGAAAGGCGGACCAGCCCGGCGATGTCGACGATCAAAGACACGGTGCCGTCGCCCAGTATCGTGGCACCCAGCGTACCGGGCACCTGAGTGAAGTTGTTCTCGAGGCTCTTGATGACGACCTGGTGCTGCTCAAGGAGTTCGTCCACGGCAAGACCCACGATGTCACGGCCACTCTCGACGATCACCAGCAAGCGCTCCCGTTCTGCAGCGGCGCCCTCTATCACGTCCTCTCGCACCCGCAGCACGCGGCTGATGCTGAGCACCGGCACGGCCTCGCCCCGCAAACGGTACACCGGCGACTGGCCCGTGATCAGGTTCAGTCGCTCGCGATCGACCAGAACCGTCTCGATGATGGAGAGCAGCGGCACCACGTAGACCTGCGAGCCGACCCGCACCAGTTGTCCGTCGAGGATCGCCAGCGTGAGTGGCAGGGTGATCTGGAAGACGCTCCCCTCCCCCGGCGTCGACGTCACGTCGACGCGCCCGCCGATTTCCTGGATGTTGCTGCGCACCACATCCATGCCAACGCCACGCCCTGAGACGTCGCTCACGACATCCGCCGTAGAGAAGCCCGGCATGAAAATGAGGTCGTTCACTTGCTGGCGGCCGAGTTCCTCGTCCTCGCCGATCAGGCCGCGCTCCCGGGCCTTGCGAAGGATCTTCTCGGAATTCAGCCCTGCGCCGTCGTCTGCGACCCGGATCACGATGTTCCCAGACTCGTGCGAGGCACTGACAAAAATCGTCCCGTGCGGGGTCTTGCCCGCGGCAATCCTCGTCGCCTCGTCCTCGATGCCGTGGTCGAGGGAGTTGCGGATAAGGTGCACAAGGGGGTCCCCGATCTTTTCGAGCACCGTCTTGTCGAGTTCTGTCTGCTCCCCGGAAATCTCCAGTTCGATCTTCTTGCCGAGCTTGGTGCTCAGATCGTGCACGAGGCGGGGAAAGCGGCTGAACGTCACGCTCACCGGCAGCATACGCACCTGCATGACCGCCTCCTGGAGTTCACGCGTGTTGCGTGAGAGTTGCTCCAGGGTGTCGCGCAGCCCCATGTGATCGAGGCCCTCGGGCGATTCACGCCCGAACTGGGAGAGCATCGCCTGCGTGATGACCAGCTCGCCGACCAGATTCATCAGGTTGTCGACCTTGTCGATACCGACACGGATCGAGCCCGCTTCTTTGGCCGCCGGCTTCTTGCGCCGATCAATGTCCCTGCGATCGTCTGCAACGGGAGCCCTGCGATCACTTCCGCGCCGCTCAGGCGCAGCTGCGACGGCAGCGATCACGGCAGCCGGAGGCTCCGGGGCGCCGACCGGCTCGATGGAGAGTTCGCACTCCCCTTCCACCCAGTCGAACACCTCTCGCACCTGCTCGATGCTGCAGGCCCCTTTGAGCTCGATCTCCCACGACAGGTAGATGGATTCCGGATCGAAGGACTCGAATGACGGCAGCCGGGAGACATCGCTGCGCGTTACGCACTCTCCGAGCTCGGTCAGTGCACGCAGGATATGGAGCGGCTGGTTGCCGCTTCGCAACATCTCCTCGTGGGGACGGAACACGATGCGCCAGCCCTGTGCAGCTGCGTTTTCCGCAGCTACCGGCTCGGGGAGCGCTGTGACCACCTGCGGCTGCGCATCATCGTCGCCCAGAAGTTCTGCCTGGAGCATCTGCATGAACTCTGCGATGCGCGCCTCGTCGTACTCCCCCGAATGGATCGCACCCATCATCTCCCGAAGGCAGTCGACGCAGCCGAGCAGCAACTCGATGACAGGGGGAGATGCCGCTTTACGGCCGTTGCGTACCAGATCGAGAAGGGTCTCCATCAGGTGCGTGAAGTCAGCAATCTTCTTGTAGCCGAAGGTTGCCGAGCCACCCTTTATCGAATGGGCAGCGCGGAAGATGTCGTTCACCACATCGCCGCCAGAACCGCCTTCGCCAAGATTCAGCAGGCCGGCCTCCATGGTGTCGAGGCCTTCGATGCATTCTTCCTCGAAGATCTTCCTGATCTCGTCAAGACTGTCGCCACTCATGCCGGATTGCCTCTGCGAGGGGGTTGCATGTGGGGATACCGGATCAGAATCCGAGACTCGCAAGGAGGTCATCGACCGATCCCTGCGACAGCGCTGCCTCCTTCGTTTGCTCCTCGGCTTCTTCGACACCACCAGACTCGGCATCGGCAAGCGCGAGCTGCACGGGCAGCGTCTGGGACATCGACTTCACATGGTTTGCGTAGGTGAGCAGGGCAATAAGATCTTTCTGCAGGTTGCCGAGTATGCCGTTCACCTTGCGGATGGCCTGGCCGCTGAGATCCTGGAAACCCTGCGCCATCAGGATATCCATCAGATTGTGCTCGACCTGCTGCAACCCCGCCTTCTGCGACTCGAGGAATCCGGACGAGACGCTCGCAGCGGCCGCTTCACGATCGACTCCGGCTCGCAGCTCTCGAACCATGGGCAATGTCGTATCGAGGATGTTGAGCGTCTTGCGAGCCGACTCCTCGCTCATCCTGACGACATTGTCGAGTTGGCTGGTGACACCCGCAGTACCCGATTCGTCGTGCGCGAGATAGTGCTTGCCGTGATCATCCACCTCGAACGTGACGATGGCCGTGTGCAGACCTCTCGCCAGCAGGCCGAGACCGTGGAAGATGCTTTCTTCGCGCACGGCGTTGATGTGTTCGATGATCGAGAAGGCTCCGGACATGTCGCGCGCCCCGAGGCAATTGGCGAGTTCAGCCGCCTTGCCCTGCAAGCGCTCGATGATCATCTGCTCCGGATCGAAGTTGCCGTTGCTCACGCGTGTGTCCTCCTGATCTGCACGCCGTTGGGCTACTTGCCGGCCACTCCCTTGAAGATCTTCTCGATCTTGGCCTTGAGCGTGTCAGGAGTGAACGGCTTCACGATGTAGTCGTTCACGCCCGCCTGCGCGGCCTGGATGATTTGCTCCCGTTTCGCCTCGGCCGTCACCATGAGTATCGGCATGCCTTTGAGGCGCGGATCGGCCCGAACCGCTTTGACGAGGTCAATGCCTTCCATCTGAGGCATGTTCCAGTCGGTGATCAGGAAGCCGAAGTCGCCCTTCTTGAGCAGGGGGAGCGCGGTGGCGCCGTCGTCTGCGAGGGAAATGTCCTTGAAGCCGATATCGTGGAGCACCTGTTTCACAATCCGGCGCATGCTCTCGAAGTCATCAACGACGAGAATCTTGGTGTCCAGCGGAAGGCTCATGGGTGCATGCCCGGAATTGTGCGTAGTGGCTCCGAGTCTAACGCAGGAGGGGGAGGCCTTGCCATGCAGTTCACGGCCTCAGTCGATTGTCCTGACCCGCGTCGAAAGCTCATCGATCGCCTTCTGGAGCTTGCGCTCGCGTTCGCGTTCCTCGTCCTGACGGGAGCGTTTGGCCAAGTCCTCGAACACCCTCAGCTGTGCGCGCATCCCCTGCCATCGATGGGCTTGCTCATCGCGCTGCGAGGTAGCGAGGCGTACTGAAGAGCGCTGCGCCTCGAGAGTGTTGGCAAGGCTGTCGCGAAACGCTGCCAGGCCCTTGGCCCGGTCGCCGGGCAGGCCGCGCCGCCCTGCATCAAGCCACGCCTCACCGTACTCGGTTTCATAGGATTCCAGTTGGCGCTGCTGACCGTCCTTGCGCATCAAATCCTGGGTGGCGCGCGCAAGCCCGGTGCGGGCGTTGCGCTCCGCCATTGCGGCGAGTCGCACAAGCGTGTCGAGGCGGCGCGAGCGCTTCACCGGCGCTCGGTCGCAGGGCCGGAGCGCAGTTGCCGCCGGGGCGCGTTGGAGGCTGCCGGCAGCGTCCCGCGCGAATCCGGCATGACCTGCGGCGCCCCGAAGAGCGCCGCCAGTTGGGCAACACCGTTCGGGAAATCCACGCGCTCGTCGAACGCCTGCTGCAGGTACTGGCGCATCGCGGGCAAGGCGGCGATCGCCCGATCCGTCTCCTCATCGGCGCCGGGCGCGTAAGCACCGACACTGATCAGGTCCCTGTTCTGCTGATAGCGTGCCCAGAGCTTCTTGAACTCCTGCGCCCAACTCCGGTGCTCGCGACTGGCGATGGAGGGCATGACCCGGCTGATGGACGCTTCGATGTCCACCGCGGGGTATTGCCCCTCTTCCGCCAGCGTCCGCGACAGGACGATATGGCCATCGAGGATCGCGCGCGCCGCATCGGCCACCGGATCCTGCATGTCGTCGCCCTCGGCAAGCACGGTGTAGAAGGCCGTGATGGAGCCTTTTCCGGCTTCGCTGTTGCCGGCCCGCTCGACGAGATCGGGGATACGTGCGAATACGGATGGCGGGTATCCGCGTGTCGCAGGCGGCTCGCCGATGGCAAGTCCGATCTCTCGCTGGGCCTGCGCGAATCGGGTGAGAGAGTCCATGAGGAGGAGCACGTTCTTGCCGCGGTCGCGGAAGTCTTCCGCAATCCGCGTGGCCAGCCTTGCAGAGCGCAGCCTGAGAAGCGGCGCATCGTCGGCAGGCGAAACAATGACCACAGCGCGGCGCATACCCTCGACGCCCAGTATCTCCTCGATGAACTCTCGCGCTTCCCGGCCACGCTCGCCGACCAGACCGACCACCGTCACGTCGGCCTCGGTGAACCGCGTCATCATGCCGAGCAACATGCTCTTGCCGACACCGCTGCCGGCGAAGATGCCCAGTCGCTGTCCACGGCCCACGCTGAGGAGGCCGTTCAGCGAGCGCACACCCACATCCAGGGGCTGGCGGATCGGCGCACGGGCAAGGGGATTGATCGGACGCGCATCCAGTTCCGCGAAATCCACATCATGCAGAGGGCCTGCGCCATCGAGCGGTTCGCCATCTCCGCCGAGGACGCGACCCAGAAGCCCCTCGCCCACCGGCACATCGGCCGACATGACGAGGGGTCTTACGCGCAGGCCAGGACGCAATCCCGAGACTTTCTGGGCAGGCATGAGGTAGACGCGATCGCCGGAAAATCCGACCACCTCCGCCTGCAAATTGCGATCTGGGCCCTGCCTGATGAGACAGCGCTGACCCAGAGCGGCATCGAAACCGACCGCCTCGATCGTCATGCCGACCACGCGGGTCAGCATTCCCTCTGCGACGGGCGGACAATCAGACCGGAGACGGCGCGCCGCACCCTCCATGAACTCGGAGAGATTCGCGCTCACAGCGCCCGCCCGCGCGCGGCCTCGGCGCCAAGCAACTGCGCAAGCATCTGGCCGAGCCGATCGGATACCGCGTACTCCACAGCGGACTCGCGGCTTGCGATGCGCAAATCGCCAGGCGTGAGCGATGGGTCAATCTCTACCGTCCAGGCGGCGTCCGCAGGACGCGCGCCATCAACGAGTTCCGCATCCTCGGCGCAGAGCATGACGCGGACGGCCGACGCGCCCACGGGAAGGGCTGCAAGCGCCTCGTCGACTACGGCACGGATGCTTTCGGGCTGCAGGCGGAGCTCGGTGCGTACCACTCCCTCGGCCACACGGCTCGCGATCTCGAGAATCGCTTCACGCAACTGTTCATGCTGGCCGGCGATGGGCTGCTGCAGCGCTTCCACCAGCGTGCCAAGGCGAGCAATCTGGTCGTCGATGATCCGCCGGGCTGCGACAAGTCCTTCCTCCCGCCCCTGCGAAAAACCTTCGCTGCGACCCTTCTCCAGACCCTCTGCGTAACCTTCAGCGCGACCCTCGCGCGCGGCCTCGAGGACTATGGATTCCAACTGGGAGGCACTCACACCTGCCGCATAGCGGCCGGCCCGGATATTCGCGGTGACCTGCTCCTCGAGGGACGGACGGGGCGCCGGTTCGACGCGAGCCCCTGACATGCGGGCACGATCAGACGGCCTGGAGGACTCAGCCTTGAGCACCTGCCCCTGCGAAACCGATGGAAGCGTCCACGCCTCAACGGAGCCGAGTCGCGACGAGGGTATGCGCCGCACCGCCACTCAGCGTGCTCCCGGCGTGATGGACGCGCTCATATCATCTGCTCCGAACTGCCGCCGAGCACGATCTCTCCGGCGTCTGCCATGCGCCGTGCGACCGCAAGGATTTCGCGCTGCGCGGTCTCGACCTCGGTGACACGCACCGGACCCTTGACCTCGAGGTCGTCCTTGAGGAGTTCTGCGGCCCGCTTGGACATGTTTCCGAAAATCTTGGTCTTGAGGTCTTCGTCGGCCGCCTTGAGCGCGAGTACCAGAACCTCGGATGACACCTCGCGCAACAGCGCCTGAATGCCCTTGTCGTCGATACCCTTGAGGTCGTCGAAGACGAACATGAGATCCTGGATCTTGGTGCCCAGCGGCTCGTCGACTTCCTTGATGTGCTCCATCAAGGTCTGCTCGAGTGTGGTCTCCATGTTGTTCACGATTTCAGCCGCGAACTTCACACCCCCGAGGAACTGTCCCTGCTGGATGCCCGAGCCCGTTAGTTCGCCCTCCACGATCTTGTTGAGTTCCTGCAGCGCCGACTGGTTGACGGTCTCCATGGTCGCGATGCGCATCACGAGATCGGTGCGTGCCTTCTCGCTGAACTGGGCCAGCACCTCTGCGGCCTGGTCGGGGTAGAGATAGCTCATGATCACTGCCTGGATCTGCGGGTGTTCACCACGGATCGTGTTGGCGACCAGTTTGGGATTCATCCAGCGCAGCGCCTCGAGCCCTTTGGTCTTGTCGCTCATCAGGATGTTGTCGATCAGCGAGTTGGCCTTCTCCTCGCCGAGTGCTTCGATCAGGACGTTCCGGATATAGCTTTCATTGCCCACACCCAGTCCGGTGGCGGCATAGGCCTCGACCAGAAAACTCTCGATCACGACCTGCACCTGCTCGGTGCTGATGTCGTGCATCTTGGTCATCTGTGCGCCCACGCGCTGGACCTCCTTCGGCGTCAGGTAACGCAGGATCTTCGCGGCATTGGTCTCGCCCACCGAAAGCAGCAGGATGGCCGCTTTTTCGAGCGAATTCGGACTTTCAGTGGCGGAAGAATCACTCACTCTCGCGTACCCACTTGCGGACAACCTGGGCGACTTTCTCGGCGTCGCCTTCTACCAGCGCCTGCACGGCAGTCATGCGGCGTTCGTACTCACGATTCGGTGGCGGCAGCATGGGAACTGAATCGTCCCCGGACTCGGCCTTGGATGCCGATTCCGAGACCATCCGCTCCATGCGGTGACGCTCCTCCAGCGCGCGCATCTGCCGCGCATTGCTGCTCAGCGTGCGAAGCACCGGCCGCACCACCCCGAAAACCAGCAGCAGCACGCCCATCGCTCCGAGCGCCATGCGGACCGCCGGCCAGAACCAGGACTGCTCCCAGAGAGGAATCGGGATTTCCTGCTGGTCATCAAGCGGGAGATCGAAGAACGCGGTATTCACCACATTCACGCTGTCACCGCGACGGGCATCATAGCCCACCGCATCACGCACCAGCGTTGTTACGCGCTCGAGCGTCTTCGCGTCCCAGGGTGCATTGCTGCGCTGGCCGTTCTCGGGATTGACGCTCAGGCGATCGTTAAGGACTACCGCGACACTGAGACGGCGCAATTTGCCCACCTGGTGGCGGGTATAGCTCAGCGTCCGGTCAAGCTCGTAGTTGCGGGTTGACTGGCTTCTCACATTGCCCGCCTGCTGGCCCGCGGCATTCGGCCCAACGGCCGCACCTGCGGCGGAAGCAGGACCGCCCGCAGGTGGGGTCACGGTTTCGGGGGCCGAGCCGTTCACGGGAGGCTGGTTGCTGAGTGCACCCGGGATGCCGCCACCAGCCTCGCCGGCCGTGCGCTGTTCCTCGGAACGCTGCTCGCTCCGGATTGCAGGGAGATCGGGGTTGTAGATCTCGTCAGCCTGCTCGACAGCCGTGAAATCGACGTCTGCCGTGACCTCGGCCTTGAAGCGGCCTGCTCCGACAATCGGTTCGAGGATGCGTTGCACGCGCTCGACCATCTGGTCCTCGAGGCTGCGCGTGAAATCGAGCTGCTTGCTCGCCAGCACGGCTTCCCGGTCTTCGGCAAAGTTCGAGAGCAGACGCCCCTGCTGGTCGACGATGGTGACACCGGCAAGTTCCATGTCGGGCACGCTCGAGGCCACCAGGTTGCCGATGGCGCGCACCTGGGCATCCTCGACCTTGCGCCCTGCCACGACTTCGAGCAGAACGGAAGCGCTGGGTTTGCGCTGGTCGCGGACGAAAACCGTACGCTCGGGGATCGCGAGGTGAACGCGCGCCGAACGCACACTGTTGATACTGGAGATGGTGCGCGCAAGCTCGCCTTCAAGCCCGCGGCGGAAGCGCGCGGTCTCCATGAACTGGCTGGTACCGAGGCCCTGCTCCTTGTCGAGCATCTCGAAGCCGACGGAACTGTCGTTCGGCATTCCGGCTTCGGCAAGTTTGAGTCGCGCTTCGTTGTACCGGCCATCCTCGACCAGCAACATGCCGCTGTTGGCATCGAGGCGATAGCCGATCTTGTTCGCCTCGAGCACTCCGACAACGGCCTGGGAGTCGAGATTCTCGAGGCTGCCATAGAGCGGCCGCATGTCCGCTTCGCGGGTCCACAGCACTACCCAAACGGCAAGCGCAACCGAGGCGGCAAGCCCCACGATGACGCCCACCTGACGGGGAATCGACAACCTCGCTATCCCCTCCAGATAGGGATTCTGCGGGGCTTCGATCGTGACGGTACCTCCGCCGGCGGTCGCCAGCTGGGTGCCTGTAGCCTGATCGGTGTCAGCCATGTCTTTTCAACGCTCCTGACGTTTGCCGTGCATCACACCGGCATGTTCATGATGTCTTGGTAGGCCTGCACCAGCTTGTTCCTGACCTGCATCATGGCCTCAAAGGACACGCTGGACTTCTCAGCCGCGATCATCACCTGGGTAAGGCTTACCCCGGGCGCACCTGCCTCGTAAGCCTCGCGCAGCTTGCCTGCTTCTTTTTGTACGCCGTTGACGCTGTCTATCGCCTGGCTGAAGAGCGCGCCGAAGCCCGGCGTGTCCTGCGGACGCGCCAGCTGTCCCGGCGCAATCGCACCGGGCATGATCTCGGAGGGGGGGCGATTGATCTGCGACTGCACGAGCCGCATCTGCGCCAACACCTGACTTATATCCGCTCTCTCGACCATGCGCCCTGCCCTCCCGAAGCCCTGCCTGCGGACGGCACTCCTGATCAGAGCGACATCAGCGGACAGCGACGGCTATTTGACGATCAGGGCCCCGACGGGCCCGTACGCGGAGGCTGTGCAGTTTCCGGGCCAGCTACGGCAAGGAATTGCCGCACTTCCGTTCAGAGATTGCAGACGCGGATGGACGAGGAGTCGGGAGGGCTGGCACGCAGGGCGGAGAAATCGAAGAGTGCCGTGTCTCCCAACTGGGAAGGAGCCACATTGCAGATAGCAGAGAAGATGACTTCGGAACGCCCCGGATAACGCCGCTCCCAGTCGGCCAGCATCTGCTTTATGGCCTGACGCTGGAGGTTCTCCTGCGAGCCGCAGAGGTTGCACGGAATGATGGGAAAGGCCTTGTAGGCGGCATAGTCGGCGAGATCCGTCTCACGGCAATAGGCAAGCGGACGGATGACGACGTTGTCGCCGTCGTCGCTCAGGAGCTTGGGGGGCATCGCCTTCAGCTTGCCGCCGAAGAACATGTTCAGGAAAAGAGTCTCGACAATATCGTCCCTGTGGTGACCCAGTGCGATTTTGTTGGCACCGATCTCGCGGGCGAAGCTGTAGAGGTTGCCTCGCCGCAGGCGGGAGCACAGTCCACAGGTGGTCTTGCCTTCCGGCACCAGGGATTTGACGATGCTGTAGGTGTCACGCTCGAGTATATGGAAGGGAACACCAATGCCAGACAAATAGGCAGGGAGCACCTCCTCGGGGAAGCCGGGCTGCTTCTGGTCGAGATTGACGGCCACGAGTTCGAAACGAACGGGGGCCGTGCGCTGGAGATTCATGAGGATGTCGAGCATCCCGTAGGAGTCCTTGCCCCCGGAGAGACACACCATCACGAGGTCGCCGTCCTCGATCATCGTGTAGTCCTCGATCGCCTGCCCGACATTTCGGCGCAAGCGTTTCTGGAGCTTGTTGAACTCGGTCCGGCTCTTGCGGGGATCGGATTGCGCCAAGTCGCGCCCTCCGGGCGGTTTAACAGGCCGGCGATTCTACCCGCCACAACGGGCCCCTGTCCCACGGACATCGGCTTCTGCGGGTCGCGGCGGTAGCGGCTCCGGAGGTCAAGGCTTACAATCGCGCGCGGCCGTTCGGCTCCCGATACGGCCGCCGTACCACACAGCAACATCCCGCGACAGGAATCCCTCGATGAAGAAGCCCGTCCGAGTCACCGTCACCGGCGCTGCCGGCCAGATCAGCTACAGCCTGCTATTCCGGATCGCTTCCGGCAGCATGCTCGGCCCAGACCAGCCGGTGATCCTGCACATGCTCGAGATCACCCCTGCCCTCGAAGCCCTGCGGGGCGTCGCCATGGAACTCGAAGACTGCGCCTTCCCCCTGCTCGCCGGACTGGTCTGCACCGACGACCCCCAGACCGCGTTCCGGGACGCGGACTACGCGCTGCTGGTTGGCGCCCGCCCCCGCGGCCCCGGCATGGAACGCAAGGACCTGCTCGAGGCGAATGCCGCGATCTTCTCCGTACAGGGCAAGGCCATCAACGCAGCGGCCTCGCGCGGCATCAAGGTTCTGGTTGTGGGCAACCCGGCGAACACCAACTCCTTGATCGCCCAGCGCAACGCTCCTGACATCGATCCGCGCCAGTTCACTGCCATGACCCGTCTGGACCATAACCGGGCGATGAGCCAACTCGCGAACAAGACCGGCACCGACGTCAACGCCATCCGCCACATGACGATCTGGGGAAACCATTCCTCGACCCAGTACCCCGACCTCTTCAATGCACTGGTCAGCGGAAAGCCGGCCATCGAGATGGTCGACCGCAACTGGTACGAGCAGGAGTTCATTCCAACCGTCCAGCAGCGTGGAGCCGCAGTCATCAAGGCGCGGGGCGCGTCCAGCGCGGCATCGGCAGCAAACGCTGCCGTCGACCATATGCGCAGCTGGGCCTTGGGCACGGCAGAAGATGACTGGGTCAGCATGGGGGTGTACAGCGATGGAAGCTACGGCATCCAGGAAGGCCTGATCTACTCCTTCCCCTGCGCCTGCCGCAATGGCGAGTGGCGGATCGTCCAGGACGCATCGATCAACGACTTCTCGCGTGCGCGCATGCAGGCCACCGAGAAGGAATTGCAGGAAGAGCGCGACGCCGTTTCACACCTCCTGCCCTGAGCCTCTGCACGCTGCCGGTGCGGCCACGCCGCACCGGCACGCGCCTCTCCCGAGCCCCACTCTTCAAGACCCGCGCCGCGCCGCCGATAACACCGGCGGGGCTTGGCTATACTGCCGGGGAACCACTCTTCCACAGGACGACCACATTCATGGCCGAAGGAGCACTCAAGCGGCTGCTCTCCGGGCTACGCAAGCGGCCGGAGCAAGAGGTCGTCGCGGAATCCGGCGACCGGGAGCCGCCTCAGGCGAGCTTCGAGCAGGTGGTCATACGTTTGCAGCAGCTGGTCGAAGAACGCAGCTTCGTCGAAGTGCGCTTCCCGGGCCGCTCTGACAGCGCCTACCAGAGCCTCATCCTCAAGGTCGACCCGCTGGAGCGTTATCTGCTGATCGACGAGTTGTTTCCGGCACACGGGGCTTTTTTCGTGACCCCGGGCGATGAAGTGGAGGTAACCAGCGTCAGGCGCGGGATTCCCGTGCGATTCAGCTCCTGGATCAAGGCGATCAGCCTGGACGAAGCCGACGGCTACCCTGCCTACCGGCTGGCACTGCCCGATTCCGTGGAAGCCAAGCAGCGCAGGAAGACGTTCCGGGTCACGGTCGATGCCGAGACCGGCCTCAAGCTGCGGATACGCGGCCCCGATGGCGAACGCCAGCTCTGCACGGTGCAGGACCTCTCTCTCGGCGGACTGGGCTTCAGTTGCCAGGGAAATCTGGGCGAGATGTTGCGGGCCAACAACCAGCTGAAGAACAGCGTCCTCTCAATTCCGGGCCTGCCCGACATCAGCTGCGATCTGGAAGTGCGCAAATTCGAATTCCGGCGCGCACCCTACCGCCACACGGTGGTCGGTTCACGGTTCGAAGGATTGGGCAGCGCAGGCGAAAAGCAGGTCGAGCAGTTCCTCGTGATGCTGCAGCGGCAGACGCGTCGCGGAACGCGGCAGAACTAGCTCAACCGCTCTGCCTCAGCACTTCTGCCGGCGGCGTATCCACCACCCGCCGACATGACCACAGACCAAGCGCCGCGCAACCGATCGCGCCACCAATCGGACCTCCGAACCATATCCAGACGTGCAGAGTAGGCTCCAACTCCATCACCCGCGTCTGCACGAACCAGGCGGCCGCCTCCGCCCCGGCAGTAGCGAGAAGACCTGAAAACAGCCCCAGCAGCGCGAACTCCAGCACCAGACTCCCGAGCACCAGCATCCGGCCCGCCCCCAGCGTGCGCAGGATCGCGCTCTCGCGGAAGCGCAATTCCAGCCCTGCCTGCACACTTGCAACCATCACCAGCGCTCCCGCAAGCAGCAGCAAACCCAGCACGAGCTCGATGGCAAGAGAAAGCTGGCGCGTGATACCTCGCACCTGCGCCAGTATCGCCTCCATCTCGATCACGCTCACTGTGGGGAATTCGCGCAGCAACTCGTTGATCACCGGCCCTGAACCGGCTGGCAGGTAAAAGCTGGTGAGCCACATCGCCGCCTGGGCCTCGAGGCTCTTGCGCGGAAAGATGAGGAAGAAATTGGGCCGCATGGTGTCCCAATCGAGTTCGCGGATGCTGGTAAGCCTGGATTCGATACGGTCTGCGCCGACCTGCACCACGATCCGGTCACCGAGTACAAGCCCCAGGGCCCGCGCGACTCCCGCCTCGGCCGAGACCTCTCCCTCGGCATCGGGGGACCACCAGCGCCCCTCGGCAAGGGTGTTGTCGGCTGGCAAGGTATCGGACCAGGCAAGATTCCAGTCGCGATCGAGGTTCAGTTCCTGTCCGGGCTGAATACGTGCGGGCGCACCGTTCACCTCGAGCACCCGCCCAGGCACCATCGGGAACATGCCCGCCGGCTCCAGATCACGCGCAGCGAGAAACTGCCGGATCGGCTCCACCTGATAGGGCGCAATGTTGAGCAGGAAATGATTCGGCGTGCGCGGCGGTAACTGCCGCTGCCAATCGTCGAGTAGCGCAGTGCGCAGCAGAACCAGCAGAAGAGCGAGCATGAGACACAGCCCGAAGACCAGCACCTGCAGGGAGTTGAGCGCCGCGTGCCGCTGAAGGGCGCCAAAGGCGAGCCTGAGCGTGCTGTTTGCACGGGCCCCCGGCACCCGCGCCCGTCGCAGCAGAGCGTGCGTGCATCCCCACACGATCAATGCCGCACCCAGCAGACAGCCGAGCACAAGCATGCCCAGCCGGGCATCTCCGCTGTACCACCACAAGAGCAGGCCAAGCGAGACGAAACCGCCCGCGTAGATGCTCCGTCCGGTCGCCCCTTCCGACACATCCTCGCGCAACACCCGCAGCGGCGAGGCTGCCGACATCGCCACAACAGGCGGAGCCGCCAGACCCGCAAGACAGAGCAGACCCGTGCCCGCGCCAAGCAAAAGGGGACGCAGCCCCGGTGCCGGCAGATCCATGTCGAGCATCGAGGCGATCAGGGCGAAGGCCCCTTCCTGGACAAGCCAGCCGCCCAGCCAGCCGAGCATCGTGCCGGCGACGGCAAGCGCAAGGAGGTTCACCGCGTAGACGCGCCGGATCGAGGCCGCGCTCAAACCCAGCGTTTTCAGGATCGCCACGTAATCCGTATGACGCCGTGTGTAGCGCCGTGCCGCCATTGCGAGCGCCACACCAGCCATCACGACTCCCAGCGATCCGGCGAGAAGAAGAAAGGACCCGGCGCGATCAAGCGACTTCGCCACCCGGGGCTGACCGTCTTGCACGGTGAGAAGTTTCTGGCCTGGCAGCAGACGCGGTTCGATGCTCGCCCTCCAGGTGCCGATCGCGGTCTCCTCTCCGGTGAACAGATAGGAGTACTGGACACGGCTTCCCGGCTGGATCACACCAGTGGCGGGCACGTCGTCGAGATTCATCATCAGCCGCGGACCGAAGGCGACGAAACTGGCGCCTGCATCAGGCTCGCTCACCAGCACACCCGAGACACGCAGCCGCAAGACGCCGATCTCGACCGACCCGCCAACGGCAATGCCAAGGGCCTGAAGCATCCGTGTATCGACCCAGACCTCACCGGCCGCGGGCCCGGAATGGCGCGGGCTTGCTGGCGCTCCCGGCGCGGAACCCACACCCAGCGATCCGATCAGCGGATAGCGCTCGCTGACGGCCTTCACCGATGCGAGCTGCATCGAGTCCCCGGCGATCGCCATGGTGGCGAAATCGAGCACCAGTGCGTCGTTCAGCCCTTGAGTCCTCGCCTGGAGCAGCCATTCGCCAGGGACTTCAACGCGCGTCCGCAGCACCAGATCACCGGCGATGAACGCCGAGCCGCGCTTTTCCACTGCTGATTGCAGCCGGTCGACGAACATGCCCAGAGTGGTGACGATGCCTACAGCGAGCGCGAGAGCGGCGAGCAGCATCCCCAGTTCGCCACCCCGCCAGTCTCGCCAGAACAGCCTGAAGGCGAGACTCATGCAGGATCACCCCGGGCTGCCAACTGCTCCGCCTCGAGTACCAGCCTGCGATCGCAGCGCGCGGCAAGCCTCTCGTCGTGCGTAACCAGAACCAGCGTCGCTCCCTGCTCCGCGCGCAGACCGAACAGCAACTCGATGACACGATGTCCCGTTGCCGCATCGAGATTGCCCGTGGGCTCATCGGCAAACAGCAAGCGCGGCTGTGAGGCGAAGGCCCGCGCGATCGCCACTCGCTGCTGTTCGCCTCCAGAGAGCTGCCGCGGGTAATGCTCGACCCGCGCACCCAGACCGACACGCTCGAGGAAATCGCGCGCCTGTACGGCAGCATCGCGGTCGCCGCGGATCTCCAGGGGCAGCATCACGTTTTCGAGCGCGGTAAGACCCGGCAACAACTGGAACGACTGGAAAACGAAGCCGACGCTACGCCCTCGCAGCCGCGCGCGGGCGTCCTCGTCGAGCCGGGTGATGTCTTCTCCATCGATGAAGATGCTGCCGGAGGTCGGGAGATCGAGCCCCGCCAGCAGCCCGAGCAAGGTGGACTTTCCCGAGCCGGACGCACCCACGATGGCAACGGCCTCTCCCGGATTGATTTCGAAACTGATCCCTTCCAAGATGCGGAGCGCGCCCGCTGCGGTCGCGATATCCCTTCCTACTTCCGCGGTCCTGATCGACGCACCCATGCTTGGCAAATCCTTTCTCCGTTCGGTAGTGATGTTCGCGGCTGCGGCATTATTCGCGACGGCGACCGCGCGCGCCATGGCCGGGACGGTACTCGTGCTCGGCGACAGCATCAGCGCCGGCTACGGCGTGCCCTCCGGATCGGGTTGGGTTGCGCTTCTCGGCAAATCGCTCGCAGCACAAGACACCGCGGTGGTTAACGCCAGCATCAGCGGCGAGACCACAGAGGGCGGCAAGGCCCGGCTGCCGGCGCTGCTCTCCGATCACAAACCACAGGTCGTGGTGATAGAACTCGGCGGCAACGACGGACTGCGCGGATTCCCGCTCGCCGTGACGCGTGCCAACCTGGAACGCATGATCGCGGATGCCAAGGCCTCTGGCGCCAAGGTACTGCTGCTGGGCATGCGGATCCCGCCCAATTACGGCCCCAAATACACCGAGGGCTTCCATGCGCTGTACGCCGAGGTCTCCAGGGCGCAGCAGACTGCGCTTGTGCCATTTCTGCTCGAAGGCATAGCCGGTATACCGGGAAACATGCAGGAAGACGGCATCCATCCCCGAACCGAGGTCCAACCCGCCATTCTCGAGCACGTGCTGCCCTCGCTGACGCCGCTCCTACGCCCCTGAGAAAACCGTGGATCAATCGCTACCCGCAGCCGATATCGAAGCGCTCATCCAACGCGATCGCGTACATGCGTGGCATCCCTACGCATCCATGACATCACCCCCGCCCGCGTACCCGGTTGTGGGTGCTCGGGGTGTACGGCTGAGGCTTGCCGACGGACGGGAACTGATCGACGGCATGGCGTCGTGGTGGGCAGCAATACACGGCTACAACCACCCGGTACTGAACGCGGCACTGACACAGCAACTCGAGCGCATGGCTCATGTGATGTTCGGCGGCATCACACACCCTGCAGCCGCCGAACTCTGCGAACTGCTCGCCGGCATCGTGCCGGGCCGTTTGCCGCATGTTTTCCTCAGCGACTCCGGCTCGGTGGCGGTCGAAGTGGGGATCAAGATGGCCCTGCAGTACCACCTCTCGCAGGGGCGAAGCGCACGCAAGCGACTTCTGTCCCTGCGCGGCGGATACCACGGCGACACCTTCATGGCCATGTCGGTCTGCGATCCCGTGACGGGCATGCACCACCTGTTCAGCGGAGCCTTGCCCGAGCAGCTCTTTGCGCCGCGCCCGCAATCGCGCTTCGAGGCAGGCGCAGACGACGCGGCGCTGGCTGACGACATCGCTGCATTCGAAGCGATGCTCGCCGCGCATGCACACGAGCTCGCGGCGGTGATCCTCGAACCCGTGGTGCAGGGTGCGGGAGGGATGCACTTCTACTCTCCCGCGTTCCTCACCGCTGTCAGGCGTCTCTGTGATGCGCATGATGTTCTGCTGATAGCCGACGAGATCGCCACCGGCTTCGGCCGCACCGGAAAGCTCTTCGCCTGCGAGCACGCCGGCATCGCGCCCGACATTCTCTGCCTCGGCAAGGCCCTCACCGGCGGCTACATGTCACTCGCGGCAACGCTCGCCAGCGAGCGCGTCTCGCGCGGGATCTGCGAGGGCGAAGCCGGTGTGCTGATGCACGGCCCGACGTTCATGGGCAATCCGCTGGCCTGCTCGGTCGCGCTGGCGAGCATCCGGCTGCTGCTCTCACAACCCTGGCAGCGCCGGATAACGGCACTGGAGCACGGTCTGCGTGAAGGGCTCGCCCCTGCCGCGGGCCTGCCCGGCGTGCGCGAAGTGCGCGTGCTCGGGGGAATCGGGGTCGTTGAAATGGAGACCCCTGTCGAGATGGCGCGCATCCAGCGCCTGCTGGTGGAGCGAGGCGTGTGGATCAGGCCCTTCGGCAGGCTGGTTTACACGATGCCACCGTTTATCATGCAGCCCGACGACCTCGGAACCCTCACCCGAGGCATCGTCGACGCAGTGCGAACATTGGGCACAGGAGACGGTCGATGAGCAACATGAACGTGGAAGTCACGCGTGAATACAATTTTCCGGCGAGCACCGTGTGGGCAGTGCTCGCGGATTTCGGAGATCTCTCCTGGGCCGACAATCCGCCCACTGAAGTGATCGGCAGCGGACCGGGCATGATCCGCCGTATCACCATGCCGGGCATGGCGCCCATCGACGAACAACTCGAGACGCTGGACCACGCCGCTCGCACCCTGTCTTACTCCATACCGCGCGGCCTGCCCATGCCGGTCCGGGATTACGCGGCAGTGATCCGTGTCGAGGAGACCGGCAACGGCAGCAGCCGTGTGCGCTGGAACGCCACGGCCATCCCCGTCGGCGTGAGCGCAGAAGACGCCGGTCAGATCATCAACGGCGCCTACACCCAGATGCTCGGCTGGTTGCAGGAGCGCCTGGCGCAGGGCTGAGGCGGGCGGTGCAGCCATGACACTTGCCCTCTACAGTTACTTCCGGTCTTCGGCGGCATTCCGCGTACGCATCGCGCTCGAGCTCAAAGGGCTCGAGTACCGCATCATCCCGGTCAATCTGCTTGCCGGGGAACAGCGCGGAGCAGCTTATATGGAGCGCAATCCGCAGGGCTTCGTGCCCGCGCTGGAACTGCCCGACGGCAGTCTGCTCACGCAGTCGCCGGCAATCATCGAATGGCTGGACGCGACGCAGCCCGGACCGCGCCTGCTGCCTGTCGATGAACTTGCGCGCGCACGGATCCGCGCCATCTGCGGCATCGTGGCCTGCGATATCCACCCGCTGAACAACCTGCGGGTATTGCAGTACCTCGAGCATGAATTGACGCTGGACAAGGACACCCGGAACAGCTGGTACCACCATTGGCTGGGTGAGGGTTTCGCGGCGCTGGAGCCGCTGCTGCCAGAGCAGGGTTACTGCACAGGCGAGGCACCCGGCATGGCAGAGGCCTTCATCGTGCCGCAGGTGGCGAACGCGCAGCGATTCCGCTTTGCCATGGAGCGATTCCCGCGGACGGCAGCGCTGTTCGAGCGCTGCATGGCGCTTGAGCCTTTCATGAGGGCCCACCCGGAGTCGCAACCGGACCGCAACTGAGACACCGCCGGGGGACGCTGGCATGCAGCAGCTGACAGGGATGGACACGCTGTTCCTCACGCAGGAGAGCGAACGGGCCCCGCTGCATATTTCCCCCCTCCTGATCTACGACCCCTCCTCCGCGCCAGACGGTCTGGTGCGCTTCAAGGACATCCTGCGGCTCTTCGCCGGCCGCCTCCACCTTGCGCCCATTTTCCGGCGCCGCCTGGTGGAAGTGCCTTTCGGCCTGGACTACCCGTACTGGATCGAATCTGCCGACTTCGATCTCGAGTTTCACGTGCGCCACATCGCCTTGCCCAGGCCCGGAGACTGGCGGCAACTCTGCATACAGATCGCACGCTTGCACTCGCGCCCGCTCGACCGATCCCATCCGCTCTGGGAGGCCTATGTGATCGAAGGGCTCGATAATGTCGAGGGCCTGCCTCGCGGATGCTTCGCGCTCTTTCTCAAGATGCACCATGCCGCCATCGACGGGATTTCCGGGGCGGAAATCATCGGCGCCATCAACGACACCACGCCGGTTCCGCGTCCGCGGGAAGACCTGCGCGCCCGACGCTGGCGCCCCGAGGCGCCTCCCGGAGAGGCAAGCCTGCTGGCGCGGGCAGCGCTGGGAAACCTGCGCCAACCCGGACGCATGTTGCAGACCGCAAGCGAGATACTCCCTGCCCTGCGACGCGTGCGCGAGGGGCTGCGTGAAAACCGCTTTCACGGCATAGCCGAGCGGGTCAACACACGCTTCAACGGCAGGATCACCGCGCACCGCTCGGTGGACGCGCGTTTTTTCCCGCTGGAATCCATCAAGAGGATCAAGGATCTGGTCCCGGGTGCAACGGTGAACGATGTGGTCGTCACCATCGTGGCAGGCGCTCTGCGGCACTATCTGATAGCCAAGGGGGAGTTGCCCACGGTGTCGCTGGTGGCTGGCGCACCGATCAACATCCGGGGCGCGGGCGATCGAGATGGCGGAAATCTCATCAGCATGATGACCCTCTCGATCTACACCGACATCGCCGACCCGCTGGAGCGACTGCACCAGGTGCACGAGGAGTGCCTCTCGTCGAAGGAGTACTCGAGCGCCGTGGGCGCTCGCACGCTTACCGACCTCACGCAGACCATACCTCCGCGCATCGCTGCGTTGGGCTTCAGGGCCGCCAGCGAAACCATGCTGCGCCTGGGCGCGACCTCGCCCATCAACACGATCATCTCGAACGTCCCCGGGCCGCAGGTGCCGCTCTACCTCTGCGGCGCAAAGCTCGTGTGCAGCGCCGGCTGCGGGCCTCTGCTCGACCACATGGGCCTGTTCCACGCCGTACTGAGTTATGAGGGCGGCATCTCGATCACCGTCACAGCCTGCCGGGAAATGCTGCCCGATCCGGCCTTTTACGCAGACTGCATCCAGAGTTCCTACGATGCGTTGAAGGCCGCGGCCGAGCGTCTGGGACGCAGCCGGCGCAAGGCCATGGCCGGCGGCGCAACAGCACGCAAGAGCAACTCGCGCCGGGCACATTGATCCACCATACTGGCCGCGCCGTAACCGCACGCCATTACGCCCAGAGGAGAGAACCGGTGATAGAGCAACTGACCGAGAATTACCGGGCCATCCTCGAGGGCATCGGCGAAGACCCCCAACGCGAAGGCCTGCGCGACACACCGAAGCGCGCAGCCAAGGCAATGGCCTACCTCACCGAGGGCTATCGCACCGACCTCGCGACCATCGTCAACAACGCGGTCTTCGAGTCCGACAACGACGAGATGGTCCTTGTCCGCGACATCGAGCTCTACTCACTCTGCGAACACCACCTGCTGCCCTTCATCGGCCGCTGCCACGTCGCCTACCTGCCTGCCGGCAAGGTGCTGGGACTCTCCAAGGTTGCGCGCATCACCGATATGTTCGCGCGACGGTTGCAGATCCAGGAGAACCTCACACTGCAGATCGCGAACGCTGTGCAGCAGGTCACCGACGCCAAGGGCGTGGGCGTCATCGTCGAGGCAAAGCATATGTGCATGATGATGCGCGGCGTGCAGAAGCAGAACTCGGTGATGACCACCTCGGTCATGCTCGGCCGGATGCGCGACAATTCCTCCACGCGCCAGGAATTCCTTTCGCTCGCCCGCGCACCGCGCGACTGAGTGCGGCCCCGCGCCGAGGCACAGGCGGATTCCTGTTCCAGCAAGCACCAGGAGCAGTCCATGCCGAACGCCAACCAGCCCCGGGTCCGACGCCAGAGCGCCTGGCCGATCGAACAGATCGGAGCCTTTCTCGCGGAGAGCACCATACCGCTGCGCCTTGCCTGCAACGCCGGCAAGGGTTTTCCTTCGCTGAATTCGATGTGGTTCGAGTACCGCGAGGGCAGCCTCTGGTGTGCCACGCACTCCAGCAGCGCGATCCTCGGCTTCCTGCGCGAGGATCCGCGTTGCGCGCTGGAAGTTGCGCCGAACGAGCCACCCTACTGCGGCGTCAGGGGACAAGCGACGGCAGAACTTTCGAGGGAGGGCGCGGGAGAACTGCTGGAGCGGCTTATCAGCCGCTACCTCGGCGAGAGCAACCCCGGACTCGCAACCTGGCTGATGTCCAGGGTGGACGAGGAATGGGTGATCCGATTGAAGCCCGTGTGGCTGAGCGCGTGGGATTATCGCGCCCGGATGTCCGAGACACCCGGGCGCGACTGACTCAGACGAAGACGTCGGCGTTCTGCATCCCCAGCTGAACGGCGCCGAAATTCCGCGAGA
>CAIYPF010000066.1 GCA_903928015.1 uncultured Gammaproteobacteria bacterium
CCCCGATCGGGGCAGCTACGCAGTAGGCCAACTCCGTCGCATATAAAAAGGGGGACGTCGGGGGGGCATGAGGCGTAGGCTGGCGGCTTACCCAAGGAGAGTCCGGATGGCCAAGCCGAGCAAGCCCGTTGTCAGCAAGGTGTCTGATGAGCCCCCGATCCTCCAGCAGCATCGCCTGATCGCCCAGCAGACCGCCCAGTTTCTCCAGGGCGGTGGCGAGATCCAGCAGATTCCCCGTGGCGTGAGTGGCCAGCCCAAGCTGGGCGGCCCTTCCATGAAGCCCGCTGGCACCTGACGGCCCTCGTCCGTGGCCAGCGCCCCGTCTGCGAGCCTCTCCAGACACCGGGTTCCGGTTCTCGATAGCCACATCAGCTGGCTTGAAGCAGGGCAGGGCGCACCGGTCCTGCTCCTGCACGGCAACCCCACCTCGGGGCTGCTCTGGCGCAACATCATCCCCTTTCTCGCACCCCTCGGACGCTGCATCGCACCAGACCTGATCGGTTTCGGGCAATCGGGACGTTTTGCAGGTGGGGGTGACCGGGCTTACGGGTTCATCACCCAGCGCGACTACCTTGATGCCTTCATCGCCACGCTCGCCCTTGATGAGCCGCTGACGCTGGTGCTGCACGACTGGGGCTCGGTGCTGGGTTTCGACTGGGCCAACCGCCATCGCGAGCGCGTGCGGGCCATTGCCTACATGGAGGCCGTGGTGCGGCCCGTGGCCGAGGCAGATCTCGAGCCCCAGACGGTCGAGATGTTCCGCGTGCTGCGCTCCCCGGCGGGTGAGCAGCTGATCCTGCAGGAGAACATGTACATCGAGCAGGCGCTGCCGGCCACGGTGCTGCGCCCCCTGTCGCCGGCAGAACTCGATGTGCATCGGGGTCCTTTCCCGGATCCGGGCGAGTCACGCCGGGCAATGCTGGACCTCTGCCGCGAGGTGCCCTTCGACGGAACGCCGGCCGAGGTGTGGGAGGCCGAACAGGCTTATGCCGACTGGCTGGCGACCTCTGCCGTGCCGAAGCTCTTCGTGAATGCCGAGCCGGGTGCTTTTCTGGTGGACGACAAGCGGCGCTTTTGCCGCAGCTGGCCCAATCAGGAAGAAGTCACCGTGCCTGGCCTGCATTTCGTGCAGGAAGACGCCCCCGAGGAGATCGGCGCGGCACTGGCGGGGTGGTTCGGGCGCTTGCCGGGCTGAGCGCCCCGGCAGGGTCGCGTGCCGGCTGGCACGCATCCAGGATTCAGAGCCGCGGGCTCACCGCCGGCTGCATCACCTCGGGCGACCAGGCCTTCCGTGCGAAGACGTCCCGCACCAGCGGCGCGAAGCTCTCCAAGGCATCACTGCCGTAGTCCGGATCGAAGGACGACTGGTCCCAGCGTTCGCAGAAAGCCAGGCAGTCGTCGAACCACGGCGAGCCCCGGTACTTCTCCCGCTCCTCGCGGTTCCAGCCGTAGTGGTGCGCGTAGTAGTACATCTGGAAGGCGCCATGGTGAGCCACGGTCCAGACCACCTGATCGCGCATGAAGGGCCGCAGGATCTCGGCGGCGAAGCGGTCGTGGTTCTGTGGTGCCAGGCCATCACCCACGTCGTGCAGCAGGGCGGCGACGATCCAGTCGGTGTCTGCGCCGTCGCGCCGCGCGCGCGTGGCCGTCTGCAGCGCGTGCTCGAGGCGTGTGACGCGGTAACCCGGCAGGCTTTCCTCGCCCTGCAGTACCAGTTCGCGCAGCAGGCGGTCAGCGGTGGCGGCCAGATGCGCGTGCTCGAGTTCCTGCAGCAGCAGGTAGTCTTCCCGCGTGCCGTCTTTCATGTGGATGAAGCTGACGGTCTGCGCTGCCTCAGCTGGCATAGTCGGGCTCCTCGCGGTCGAGCAGGCGTTTCATCTCTTCGAAGTGGGCGAACTGCATGGGGGCGTAATGCTCCCAGTCCTGCGCCGTGCGCTCGGCCACTTCCTCACTCATCACACGCAGCGGCTTGCCGGTGGAGAGCGCCAGCACCAGCGTCTGGCAGGCGCGCTCGAGGAAGTACATCTGGTCGAAGGCTTCGGCCACCGTGGGTGCTGCCACCAGCACGCCGTGGTTCACCATCATCATGACGTTGTGGCTGCCCAGTTCGGCGGCC
>CAIYPF010000067.1 GCA_903928015.1 uncultured Gammaproteobacteria bacterium
CAGCACCCCGATGCCGCCACCGAAATCGATGTAGCGCTTGCCCTCGACGTCCCAGATCTCGGCGTTCTCGGCGCGGTCGGCGAAGCGTTGCGTGGCACTGCCCACGCCGCGGGGGACGGCGGCGGTGCGGCGCTCCCAGAGTGCGGAGTTACTGCTCATGGAATGGCCCCGGCCGCAGATGCGGCATCAAAAGGTTGGCAGGACCGGGGCCATTGGCCCCGGTCCGCTCGGTGCGACGTCACCTGTACCGTTACAGGATATCGAGGCTGATGGTGCCGACGTTTTCGATGGATCCTTCGATCCGGTCGCCGGCCACAACGGGCCCGACCCCTTCGGGTGTGCCCGTAAAGATAATGTCACCGGCCTGCAAGTGGTAGTACTTCGAGAGGTCCGCCACCAGGGCGGCGACCGGATGGATGAGCAGACCCAGATCCGATGACTGCTTTACGGCGCCGTTCACCCGCAGCTCGATAGTCCCGCTCACCGGATGTCCGGTCATGGATGCCGGGACGATCGGGGCGATGACGGCGGACTCTTCGAAGTCCTTGCCCGTGTCCCATGGCCGCTTCTGCTCGCGCGCCTTCAACTGCAGGTCCCGGCGCGTCATGTCGAGGCCGCAGGCATAACCGAAGATCACCGACTCCGCCTGCTCGGCAGGAATGCGGTAGGCCGGGCCGCCTATGGCCACCACCAGTTCCATCTCGTAGTGGTAGTTGCTCGTCTCTGGCGGGTACGCGACGCGGGATCCCGAGGCGACGAAGGCCGTGGCCGACTTCGTGAAATAGAAGGGCGCCTCACGGTCCACCGCGACGCCCATCTCTTTCGCATGCGCCTCGTAATTGCGTCCGACGCAGAAGATCCGGCGGATCGGGAACAGATCGTCCGATCCTGATATGGCAATGGCAGGCGTTTGCGGTGGCGGGAACCGGTAGCTCATGGATCAGCTTCTCTCGTTGAAAACCTGGTGGATACCCAGCTTGCGCTGGAGGGGAGCATCGTCGACGACGAAGATGTACACGGGCTCGGTCCCCGACGACGACAGCGTGATCCGCGCGTGCGTCGGGGCGGCCAGCGTGTCGGCCTCCGAGAAGGGCAGGCTGTGTCCGTCGATGACCGCAAGGCCTTCCCCGCTCACGACGTGCAGCACCATCGATGCCGACTGGCGGAGCAACTCGACGGGCTGCCCCACCGGCAGCTTCAGCGCGGAGAAACCCAGCGTGGGAAGGCACTCCCGCCCCGTCTCGGGATTCACGTAAGCGACATGCGCAAAGCCGCCCGGCGGGAGTCTGTGCGCAAGTGCATCCAGCGTCGCCTTCACATCGCACCACGGAAAGCGCAGAAGCGGATACGGGGCCCGTTGGCGGTTCAGCATTTCGTAGGGAACGACACCTCCACGGGCAAACCGGAGGTTGGACGTGTTGTACGGATCCTCGATGACATGTCTTTGGCCCTCGACGCTGTAGGAGGCCTCGATGTTCGTGATGATGGGCAGATCGAGCGCGTCCAGCCAGATCACGGGGTCCGATCCCTCGTGGCCGTGCTCGTGCCAGTTCAATGCCGGCGTGAGGATCAGGTCGCCCTTCTCCATGGGCAGTTTCTCGCCGTTCACCACCGTGTATCCGCCGCGCCCTTCCACGGCGAAGCGTATCGCCGACGGCGTATGCCGGTGATTGGGAGCCAGTTCTCCCGGGAGGATGAGTTGCATGCCGATGTAGATCGACGCCGTCGCCCGCAGGGTCTCGATGCCGAGACCCGGATTGCAGAGCACCAGCACGCGTCGCTCCGCCTTTTCGATCGGCGCCAGCGAACCCGCCGCCATCAGTTGCGGACGCACATCGGCGTAATGCCAGATGGTGGGGCGCGTTGCCGCAACAGGCCGCTCGTGCGGCAGGGCATTGCGCAGCGCCGGCCATAGCGGCATGAGATTCCGGTCCCGGAGTCCCTGCACGTAATCGGCCGGCAGGTCCTCGAGGCGTCCCAGCGTCTTTTCATTGCTCATGTACGGATTCCGATGTCGTGAAACGGGGCTACTCGGCGTCCGCTTGCCGCTCGGGCAAGGCATCCTGGAATGCCGGAAGTTGCCGCGCCTCCGACACGATGCGACCTATCGTGGGATATGCCGAGAGATCGCAATTGAATCGCTCGGCGTTGTACACCTGCGGCACGAGGCAGACGTCGGCGAGTCCGGGCTGGTCGCCAAAGCAATACCTGCCGACGCGGGGATCGCGCGCCAGGCTGCGCTCGACTCCCTCGAATCCCAACGCAACCCAGTGCTGGTACCACCGCTCACGCGCGGCGGCGTCTGCCGACAAGGCATCACCGAGGTAGTTCAGCACGCGCAGGTTGTTCAGCGGATGTATGTCACATGCGATGGACAGGGCAAGCGAGCGGACCCAGGCGCGGTCTGCCGGGCTCCCGGGCAGGAGTGCCGGTTGCGGCTTCACGTCCTCGAGGTACTCGATGATCGCCAGCGACTGGGAGATCGTGTGATGCCCGTCCTGCAGGACGGGGACGAGCCCCATCGGATTGCGTTGCAGGTGATCCTCGGCGCGCTGTTCACCCTTACGCAGATGTACAGGTATGTGCTCTACGCCGATGCCTTTCAGGTTCAGCGCGATGCGGACCCGGTAAGCGGCGGAGGAGCGGAAGAATCCGTGGAGTTGCATGCGTCGATCACCACCTTTTTCAGTTTCTGGGCGCGCCCGCGGCGATCCAGTCCCTGATCATCCGGATCGACTCTTCCGGCAACGGGGCAGCACCCAGGGGCATGCGCATGCCCTTCCCCTTGCCCGCAGCATCCAATCCCGTCCCGTCGAGTTTCATCAGCAGGTAACTCGCTTCCGGTTTCCCGGGCGTAACGCGAACGAGACCGGTGGTCGGCGATGCCACACCGACGAGATTTTCGTAGGCATCATCCGGCCCGAGCGCGATGTTGCCGGCCTCGGTGCCCGTCATGTGGCAGGCCGCGCATCGCGTCCGCAGGACAGGAGCGATATCAGTCTCGAAACTCGGGACGCTGCCGGCAGAAGCCGCGTCGACCGCGACGAGAAGGGCGAAGGCCGCGACTCTCATGCGGGCGTTTCGCGTGCAGCGTTGCGGCCGGCGATGGCCCCGAAGGTGAGCGCGGGGCCAATCGTTCCACCGGCGCCGTAGTAAGCCCCCCGCGACGGAGCCGCAATGCAATTGCCTGCACCGTAGAGCCCGGGAATCGGCGCGTCATCGTGGGCGAGGACCTGGGCCTTCTCGTTGATCAGCGGCCCACCGCTCGTGTCCAGTGCGCCGGGCGCGAGGATGAACGCGTAGTAAGGGCCCTTTTTTTCGAAGGGATGCATGGTGATGTTCGGGTAAGGGTTCTCGGGCTGGGTGGTGCCCTGGCGACGCGCAGACACCATCAGGTGCCAGCGCCGGTCGTAGAGCTGGTTGCCCCTGCCGAACTCGGAATCCTTGCCCTGCGTCGCGTAGTCGTTGAAGCCTGCGATGGTCGCTGCGAGGCTGTCCGCGAAATCCGCCGACAGCTTCACGCCACCGGTCTTGCCTTCCAGAGACTGCAGCTTTGCCGACAGCGCGGAGGCAAGCGCCTCCCAACTCTCGCCACGCAGCAGATAAGGGTGTTCTGTCTGCCACGGGGGCAGCGGGAGGTCTCCGCCGAATGCGTCCAGTGTGCGCTGGTCGAACAGCATGAACATCAGGTGGTTCGGATACTCCTCGCGCGTCGAGTCGTAGTGGAAGTGCGCCTGCGTACGCACGTTGTACGGGCGCTTCTCGTCGACGCAGCGCTTGCCGTACTTGTTCACGAGGATCATCGAGTCGCCGGGCATCCAGAAGGCGCCGATCCCGAGCACGCGGTTCTGCAGCGCTTCCTCGAGCAACACGGGGCTGCGCCACGCCGTGCCGAGCGCTCCCATTTTCGCACCCGCCTCCTGGGCGATGCCGATGAAATCACCCGTCGCGCCCGGCCCGGCGCAGGCACCGTAAAGCGCGATCTGGTGACGCTCGACCAACTCTGTGTTCTGCGCGTAGCCGCCGGTGCCGAACACGACGCCGCGACGGGCGCGGATCCGCAGCGGTTTTCCCTTGCTGTCCGCTTCAATACCGATCACGCGGCCGTCACGCACCACCAGGCGGGTCACACGTGTTTTCGTCAGGATCGGCACTTTCTTCGCGCGCAACCAGGCTTCGAGCTGTCCGGCAAGACTGGCACCGCCGCCCGGGCCCCAGCCCACAGCTGACTCGAGCGAGCGCCCCACCGGGGTCTTGTTCTCGGGAAGATGGTCTGCATAGTCGGGACAGGGCTGGTCCACCTGCCAGAGCCGGAATTCGCGGAATTTCACGACGCCGAGTTCCTGCAGACGGTCGATGGTCTTCGCCGCGTTGTCGTAGAAGGCCTCGATCAGCGCGTAATTGAACGGGGTGAGGCCCAGCGTCGGGCTGCCGGGGTTGTATTCGAGCGGGTAGGAGTAGCGCGCCATGTACTTCATGGCGTCTTCCTTCCGATCCTCCACACCGTTCTGGCGCAGGACGAAATTGTTCGGCACCCAGACCACGCCGGCAGATTTGGCCGTGGTACCGCCGAGGAGCGGGAGCTTCTCCAGGAGCATCACGCGCGCGCCGGCATCGAGTGCGGCAATGGCCGCCGAGCAGGAAGCCGCGCCGCCGCCGACGCAGACCACATCGGTATCGTGGTCCCAGTGCTCCTCTGCCTCGGCCGCAACGGAGGAAAGGGTCATGCCCACGCCTGCGGCGGTTGCAGCAGCAAGCATCTTGCGGCGGTTCAGTTTCAGCGTGTCTTTGGTGTTCACGTGTCCACCTCGCGGTCTGGTTGATCGATGCGGGCACGCGGGTTCTGCGGGCCCATGGTCTGCTCTAGAAGAGCCCCCAGTGCAGGCCATCCTCCAGAAACTGCGCTTCCTCGGCGCTGTGGAGGTTGGCCAGGCTCCCGTGGGTAGTGCGCAGCGGTATGGATTCCGCGGCGAGGAAGCCACCGTAATTGCCGCGCGCATACAGCAGCGGACTGACGTCAGCGCCGGCGCAGCGCAACGCCTGTATGTCGCCCAGGATGATGCGGTGCGTGGCAACCTGGACCACGTCCTTCACCAGGCAGTCGAAGCCCGCGACTGCAGAATTCAGCACCGGGGAGCCGGTCTCCAGCACGTCCCATACGCCCGTATTGAATCGCTCCTCGGGCGGCAAGGGACTCGCGAAGACCTGCGCGATCTCCTGATCGTGGCCGGCCAGCACATTCACGGCGAAGCGACCCGACTCGAGGATCTCCTTGCACGTGGTTGTCGAGTTGTTGAGGCACACCAGCAAGGTGGGCGGATCCGCAGACACAGAGCAAACCGCGGTCGCGGTGAGTCCGAAGCGGCCGCCACCGTGTGCGCTCGTGGTGATGACACAGACACCGGCCGCGAGGTGCCGCATGCCGGTCCTGAAGACATCCCGCGAGATCGTCATCCGCGCGATTCCGCGCTGTACTCGGCGTGCAGGCGCGCCCACGCCATGCCCGAGCGGACCGCGCCGTCGAGGTAATCCTGTGGCACGACGTGATAGGGCGGCCGCACCGGTCCAGCCTTCAACCAGCCCGCGGCGTTCATGCGGGCCTTCTCCAGGCCGATGTTGTACTTCGCGAACTCCGCGAATTCGCCTCTGGGGAAAAGGCCGATGTCCGCGGCTGCCATCTTGTCGGCAATGACCCTTGCCGCCGACCAGTCGTTCGTGCGCTTGGCCGTCACGACCTCGTCACGCAGGCGCATGGGCGCTGCGGGGCCGCACAGCGAACCGCTCGACCAGAAGCCGACGATTTCTTCCGGCGCCATGCGCGCGGCGGCGAAGTAGTCGGCCTCCACCGGCAGGAAGCGGATGGTTGGCGCGAGTTTCAGATCGGTGTGGAGCTGCGCGATGTTGAGGTACTTGCAGCACACCACCTGCCGGATCTTCGAGACCGCCGCCCAGAAGGGGCGCGGGAAGGTGAACTTGAACGCCTCCGGGTTCGCGTAGACGCAGATGGCGGTGTCGGGGCAGGCCTCGGCCACATTGCTGTAGAACTCGAGAGCGGTGGGCGTATCTGCCGCACACCACATAGGCGTGCCCAGCATGGTGCCGTGGACGCCGATATCAGCCGCCGCTCGCGTTTGCCGTATCACCTCCCGCGTGTTGAGCGCTGTGGTGCCCGCGAAGAAGGGGATGCGGCCGCGCGTGGTTTCGACCACGGTGGCGATGAAGTCCCGCTTCTCCTCCCACGTCAGCGTGGAAGCCTCGCCGAAGGTGCCGAGGCTGAGAAGCCCGTTTGCGCCAGCAGCGATGAGTGCCTCGACGATGCGCGCCGTCTCGTCGAGGTCGACGGTGTCGGTGGCGCGCCAGTCGGACGCGTTTTCCTTCGCCGGTGTGGGCAGGATCACCCATGCCCCCGTGATGTCCGCCTTGCTCAACAGATCCATGCCGTGTTTCCCGATATGCGGTGAGGGGTTTCGATCAGAACGGGTACTGCGGTACGTCGGTACCCACGGTGACCCACTGCCACTGGCTGAACTCGTCCATTGCGGAAGGGCCACCGGAGCGCGCGCCGTTGCCCGATGCGCCCATTCCGCCGATCGGGCCGTAGACCTCGTGCACGACCGTCTGGTCGTTGATGTGCACGATGCCTGTCTTGAGTCGCGAGGCCACGCGCATGCTCCTCGCCTGATCCGCGCCGTAGATCGAGGCCACCAGCCCGTACTCGCTGTCATTGGCGAGTTCGACAGCCTCGGCCTCGGTGCTGAAGGTGGTGATCGGTGCGATGGGGCCGAAGGTCTCCTCGCGGAAAAGCGGCATGTCCCGGCTGACGTTGCTCACGACGGTGGGCTCGAAGAACAGCCCGTTCCGATTACCCCCGGCAACGACCGTGGCTCCGGCAGCAACCGTATCGCGGAGCAGTTTCTCGGCCCGCGCGGCCTGCTTCTCGTTGATCATCGGGCCGAGGTGTACCTGCGCGGTATGGGGGTCGCCTACATGCAGGTTTCGCGCATGCGACGCGAGGGCCTCGGCGTAGCGATCCGCGACGCTCTCGTGCACGAGGTGCCTGCCGGTGGTGAAGCAGATCTGCCCCTGGTGGAAAAACGAGCCGAAGGATGCGGCGGACACCATGCGGTCGATGTCGGCATCCTCGAAGATGATGGCTGCGTTGTTGCCACCGAGCTCGAGAGCAACCTTCTTCAGGGTCTGCGCGGCGGCCGTAGCGACCTTGCGGCCCGCCACGGTGGAACCGGTGAAACTCACCATCGCGACGTTGACGTCCTTTGTCAGTGCCTCCCCGGTTTCTGCATCGCCGGGCACAACACAGAAAACGCCCTTTGGCATTCCCGCGAGTTCAAACAGTTTCGCCAGCAGGTATCCACCGGACACCGGCGTCTGAACATCCGGCTTGAGAACGACGGCATTGCCCATCGCCAGCGCCGGGAGCGCGGCACGCGCGGCAAGCACGAAAGGCGAGTTCCATGGCGTGATCGCCGCAACCACGCCGAGCGGCACGCGGCGCGCGTAACTCGGGCGGTCAGCGGGCGAGGCAAGGATGAATCCCGCGGGCTGCGCGGTGTATCCGGCAACCTCGGTGGCTTCGCGCGCGGAGGTCATGATCTCGAAAGTGGCTTTGGGCGGAATGGATCCTGTCTCACGCACGATCCACTCACCGATCTCCGGTGCATGCGCTTCGCAGAGTGCAGCGAAGCGGCGCAGTACATCACCGCGCGCTACCGACGGCATGGCTGCCCACGCTGCTTGCGCATCCAGCGCCGCCCGGGTGACGCGCGAGACTTCCGCTGCCGTTGCGATCGCGGTGGAGAAGAGTACGGCTCCGGTGGCCTTCTCGGTGACATCGACCGCTCGGGCCGCGGGGACGAACTCGCCCAGATAGAGTGCGCCCCGCATCGTCGCTGAGATGAGCCGGGGCTGGTCGGCGGTGCTGCTCATGAGATCTCCTCGATACGCGTTTCGTGAATCCGGAACCTGTAGCTCGCCGAGCTCGGTTGGCCTGCAAGCAGTGCCGGCGATGGTCTGTGCCATCTCATCGAGGGAACGCCGCATCTGCCAATGCCACGTCAGCCCGAGGCTGATGCACTCGACCGGAGCCGACGGATTTCCGGCAAGGACCAAGCTGCCATAACATTTATAATTTTTACAACGTAGGTGGCAGGCAAGTCAACCTCAGCGTCAGGCGTGACGCATGATCGACTGCTCGGGAATCGTGATGGGCGTATTTTTCAGCCGGAATCGGGGTTTATAAGTCCGTCATCCGGAAATGGGAGTGCCTGCCGGAGCCGGCATCAATGCCCCGGGCATTACTTTAATGTTTACTAATGCGGGGTCGCGCGCGCGGTGTCTATCTGTCTGCAGAACCACATCGCGAGCAGCCATGACGCGATGGCCATCGCCAAAGCCGTGGCACCCAAAGTGACGTTCCCGCTCTCCATGAGGATGCCTCCCAGCGCGGGGCCGGCGGAGACGCCCAGAATCATGCAACCGGAGGACAGCGCGGACAGTCGCCCGGTGGGGTCGGCCTTCAGACATACGGAAAACATGAGGATCTGCAGGGCTACCTGACCCACTGCCTCCGAACCAATGGCCATCAGGAAGCTGTTGGCACCGAAGGGCACGCAGGTGACGAACGCGGCGATGCCCGTCCCTATCGTGGCGATGCTGAGCGATAGGCGCAGGTTGCCGTCGTTGGTGAGCCATGCCACCAGCAGCGGCGCAACCGCGCTGATGAGAGCTGCGGCGGACAGCGCCCCGGAAACCGCGGAGCTCGCGTAGCCGAAGCGGGTACCGAGCACCTCCGCGAAGGTCCACACCGCCTGCCCGGAAGCAAAAAGCAGGAACGTGCTGACCATCGGGACCGCCATCGACAAGCCGAAGGAGCCGCGCGAGCTTGCGGTTTCAGTTGCGGCCGGCGGATGCGCGGGAACATCCGGCAGCAGAATCAGCACCAGACACAGCAGCATCATCACTGCGCTGCCCAGGAAGATGGGATCACCGATGGGCGAGTCGGCACCCAGCATCGGCATGACGCCCAACATCAACGCACCGAACAGTGTCGCGGCCGTCGTGCCGATCGAATAGGACGCCGTGTGGTGCGCCGAGAGTGCCGAGAGCGCCACTGCGCCCCCGAAGGCCGCGCCCTGCCCCGCACCTACCAACAGGAGTCCCGCCAGCACCAGCGCGGGAGACGTGAGGGCCATCGCGATCACGGCGAATCCGATTGCGGTGGCTACCGCACCGATCAAAGGAAATGTCTTCGGGTGGTACTTCGGGAGAGCCGGTGCCACCAGCATCGTCATGGCGCTGAACATCAGCGCGGAAAATGTGAACAAGCTGCCGGCCCGGGCCTCCGTGAAGCCGAAGCCGTGGATCACACGGCCGATCTGTAGCGGTATGGTCCAGTTGGTGAACATCGCACAGGCGAGGGTCGCCGAAACGGGAATCGTGAGACGGTCGAACCCCTTTGCCAAAGGTCACCTCTGCTGGGATATGAGCTGCGTTGTGTTTTGTTGCTATTGGCAGGGGGATGCCTCGCCCGGCTCGGCACTACTTCCCTGACGCGGGGCCGATGAACGTGCTGATCCACACCCCCGACGTACGCATGCTCACAGCATCGTTTGTCTTTGGCAACCGATGCGGCTCACTTCACAGCAGGCTTGAAATGCAGGAACTCGATGGCATAGCCATCCGGGTCTGCAACGTAGCAATAGGAGTAGGCCGCACGCTCGACCAGTTCCTTCACGAAGGGCACACCATGCGCATGCAGGTGCTTCAGCGTGGCGTCCATATCTGACACGGTGATCACGATACGGCTGTAACCATCACCACGCTCGTACGGTGTGCTGCGATTGGTATTCCACAGCAGGATCACGCCGCGCCCGTCACCCCCGGGGAACGTGAGCACCATTTCGTGGACCCCGCCGCCCAGGTCGAACTCGAGCTCCTTCTCCATGCCGAGGACATCCCGGTAGAAGCCCAGAGAACGCTCGATATCGGATACGAAGTACCCCGTGTACATCACCTGTGGCTTGAGGCCCCTGATGCCCTTTTCCTCACTGCCGTTCGACGGATTCTGCATGTCGTTGCTCTCCTCTGATTGACCGCTCCGGACCTGCGCGACGCCCACTGCAGCTGGCACCGACGGCGCGGCATGTGCCGCACCCCCAAACGCCCAGAGCATCGCGAGCATCGCCGAACCCAGAACGAAACACTTCATGGGCGATCACACCACTTCCAGCACTTGAGCCGCGGCGCGACTGCCCTCGATCGCAGCGCCGGGCCACGTCTGGGTACCGACCAGTTCGGCGTGGCAGAAAGCGATGCGCCCGTGTCTTTTCCGGATGACCTCACTCGCCGTCGGCTTCCCGTCCTTGCCGAAGTAGAAGCCCGGGTATTCGACCGCGTAGGCGTGTCCCCACCGGTTGGTGATGATCCCGGCGATGTCGCGCTTCGCATCGAAGCCGACCGAGGCGAACATCGTGTTGAACTGTTCCCGCACGGACTTTTCGATGTCGGCGTAGGACATGCTGAAGAGCCGCATACGCGCAGCGACGGCCTGCTCCTTGTAGGACATGCCGGGAATGCCGAAGCCGGTGTACAGCGTGAGAACGACGGGCTTCGAGGGGTCGAGCGAGGTCGGTTCCTTGCCGTCGATCAGCACGGTGCGGTTGATCGACGTGAACCAGCCGAAGCCCTCGAACCACCGTGCTGCCGAGATCCCGAGTTTGTCCATGCACTTCCAGTTACGGAGCGCGACATTGACCGTGAGGATCGGGCCATGCGCAAAGGTGTCCATCGCCGCGCGGTGCTCGTCGGGCAGATCACGACAGATGTGTTTGTTGGAATGCTGCTGGCCCGCGACGATCGCCGCTTTTGCGCGGGCTTTGTAGAGCTTGCCGCCGTTCGTGTAGTGCACCACGACGCCTTTGGAAGATCCCGGGTCGCCGTCATGCGTGACCGCTACCACGGTGCTCGACAGCCGCAGCCTGACCGGCTGGTTTGGCCGGTCAAGGGTGTCCCAGTTCAGCGAGCCCAGGACAACATCGGTCAGCGTCTCGCCGGCATAGGTACCGGGAATGAGCTTGCGCACCAACTGCCGTGCTACCGCTGCGTTGCCTCCCGGCAGGGTGACGTACTCCCCGGTGGTGACGGACGCGACGGGGCACTGCTTGAGGCCCGACCACGAGGCACAGTGCCCCGGCGGCGGCAACGAAGGCCGGCCCGTTCGTCGCGTCTCCTCTGCCTCCAGTTGCGACCACAGCATCAGGCTGAACGCACCATAGGCGGAGGTCACGTCGGCACCCAGGCCGCTCGTCACGCCCAGGACGGGATCGAAGTGCGCGATCATCTCGTCGCCCAGGCCCATGACGCTGGTCATGTACTCGCGCACGGTGATGCTGTCCATCCACTGCCGCCAATCTTCGCGGTAGGGCGGGTTCGCGAAATTGCGCCAGGTGTGCGCATCCTGCCGCATCTTCGCCGACACAGGCGCGCCGCTGAAATCACCCTTCCACGGGTTGATGACCCAGCCTTTTGACGGATAGAAATATCCCGTATCTGCAACGTCGCCGTAGCCGTGCATTGCGCCCCACGGCATGGAGCCAATCAGCATGTCCTTGCTGGAAAGCCCCGTGACTTGCTGGAATTCCCAGCGCTGGGGAAAACCCAGTTCCGAGTAGAGATTCTTGATGTTTACGCCATTGCCGAGGTCAACGCCCTCCGGGTTATTGGGGTCCACGCTCTGGCTGGTGATGCCTGATCCCTGCGGCGCCCAGAGCCGGTGTCCGTCCACCTCGAATTCGTTGTGCTTGGCCTCTCCGCCGAAGGCGGCGTGCATGTCCAGAATCAGGACGGGGCTGTCGGGACGGGATTTGTGATAGGCATACGCTGCAGTCAGTCCTGAAATACCCGCACCCACCACGACAACGTCATGCGTTTCACCGGAATCGATGGCGGAGGAGAGGTACTCCTCGAATTTGAGGTTGCGGATACCTTCATGCGCGGCGTTCACCACCGCATGGGTGTTGCCATTGGACAGGGCGTAGTCGCCGATGCCACCGGGGCCGGTCCAGCCTGCGTCCAGCCCCGCCATGCCCGTCTTGCGCACACTCGAGGCCGGAGCTGCCGCAGCCTTCAGCACTGCCGGAGAGGCCATACCCAGCAGCGCGGCACCCGCTCCCAGCAGTGTGCCCCCTACGAAATCGCGCCGCGTGATCGACGTCTGCATGCCGAGTTTTTCGGCATCGGCATCCCGGGATGGCGCCTTGTCTTGCTGCGATTCCCCTTCTGATTTACCCACATGCAGCTCCTTCATGACTGAACCTGGACACGCACTGACGCGCAGCAGCCAGACCTGCAGCGCGCCCGTTACTTCGCCGCCCCGAATGGCGCCGCGCGCCTCGTTCCCGGGTTGTGGATCAGAAGCTCTTGCGGACCGAGACACCCATCCAGCGCGGCGGCGCGTAACTGCGGATGAAATATCCGCCAGTACTCATACCGTCGAGGGCATAGTTGACGCGGTCTTCGTTGCTGATGTTATTCACGAAGGCGCTGAGATCCACGCCGCCATCGAGATACAGCGTGGCCCGCGCATTGTGGACGAAGGAGTCCGGCACGAAGGTGGCGCGGTTGTTGTCGATAGACGCGTAGCGCTCACCGGTGAAATTGGCGTCCCAAGAGAGCTCCAGTGTTCCCATGGACAATTCGAACCGTTTTGCGGCACTGGCAGTAGCCGTCCATTCGGGCGCCATCGACGCCTCCACGTCTGACACGCCGCCGTAGGCCGAGGCGACGTCCTGCAACTCGGACTGGAGATAGGACACCCCGATCCTGAGATCGACGTCATCACGCGGCGCCAAGGTCAGATCGACTTCCGCGCCCTTGAAATAGCCGTCGTAGTTGCCCACCACGCTCGAGACCAATGTGAAGGCGAAGCCCTGGAACCGATGGTAGTCATAGTAGAAAGCGCTGGCGTTCAGGCGCAGTTTGCGATCAAGCATGTCGAGCTTTGTGCCGACCTCGTAGGCGTACACGTACTCGCTCTTGAACGGCGTGTCTTCGATGCTGAGTGTGCCGGCAAGGTTGGTGTTGAACCCTGCCGGTTTGATGCCCCGGGACACACTCGCATAGAAGAGGGAATCGTCGTCCGGCGCATAGTTGAGCTGCAGCTTTCCGCTCCAGAGACCCTCTGATTCCTCTGCGAGACCACCGACCGTCGCCTTCGAAAACTCATAAATGACCAGGGGTGGCTCGAACACGCCTATGCCGCCGAGAGCTGCACCAAGCTCGGGAAATGCCGTCACTGCGTCCAGTTTCTTCTCTTCATTCGTGTAGCGAAGCCCGACAATGCCCGTCACGGTCGGGGTCAGTTGGTACTCGAGTTGTCCGAATACCGCGTAGGACTCGAGATCCTGGTCGGTGGAGTTTGTAGAGGCGAAGGCGAAATCCGTTCCCGAAGCCACCGGGAAGCTGAAAAACTGGGGCGCCGTCTGGGAGATGTTGAGATAGTAGAGACCGGCCGTGTAGGTCAGCGCTTCGTGCGTACCGTTGACCCGCAATTCTTCGGAGTACTGGTCGAGATCCTGGGAACTGCCGAAACTGCAGTAATCCACCTCACCGCCATCACAGTCTTCGAGGTAGTCGTATTCGAAGCCGGTGTAGTTGGCAATCGAGGTGAGGGTGGCTTCACCCAGATCGTAAGAGAGGGTCAGCGTCGGCGAAACGCGCTTGCTGTCCAGGTAGCCGTAGTCGTTGAACTTTCCCTTGTTGAAACGACCGTAGGGGTCCCGATAGCCGACCAGGTCATTTCCCGGCCCCGTCCCCCACGCATCGACGTCAGCGGGCAACAACTCGGGCTTGCCGTCGACGAGTTGCCCGGGCTTGGAGTCGTACGTGCCTTCACGGTGCTTCGGGTTTTCGTCGTAGCTGAACGAGAATCGCCCGGTCAGCCGCTCGGTGAGGTCCGCTTCCAGCTGGACGCGACCGCCACGGAAATCTTTCTCGAAGGTGTCGTTTCCACCGGGCAATCCGTTCTCGAACCAGCCATCCGCTTTTTCAATGCGACCGGCCACGCGGTAGCGTACGCGATCCGACAATGGCCCCCCGACGGCGGCCTCGGTGTACATGTCGTTGAAGCTCGAGTAGCCGAGGTCGACGTACCCCTGAAGGGTTTCGCTGGGACGGTTCGTGATGAAGTTGGCCAGACCGCCACTGGAAGCGCGCCCGAATAGCGTGCCCTGTGGCCCGCGGAGCACCTCGATCCGGTTCAGGTCGTAGAGGCTGAAGGCGGCGGCGTTGGGAGAGCTGTTGTACACATCGTCGAGGTAAAGCGAGTTCGGCGACTCCTGGGTAGACGAGAAGTCGGTTTGCGCGATGCCGCGGATGGTGAGGTTCGCGGTGTATCCCCCGCCGGCAATCGAATCGAGCAGCACACCCGGTGCGAACTTGGATATGTCTTTGGCGTTGGTAATCGCAAGCCGGCGCATGTCTTCGGCGCCGACCGCACTGAGCGACACGCCGACGTCCTGCGCGCTTTCCTCGCGCCGCTGCGCGGTCACGGTGAGCTCCTCGATGCCCCCTCCGTTTCCACGCGCCGAGCTCGCCCCCTCCGGTGTCTGCGCTGCAGCCGGGGAACTCTCCCCGACCCACGCGATGGAGGAGACGAGGATCGCAAGACTGATTCTCTCCGCAAGCAGGCTACGCGTGCACTTCATCAGAGTTCCCCTTCTAAATGGATCATGGGAGATCGTTTATTGGCATCAGGTGCGGGCCTCCGCTCAGCCGACCACCCCGAGGGGACGACTTGGAACGAGCACCCGCGCCCCATCAGCCGAGAAGCATCAACGAAAACAATATAGTACAGAAATACGGTTGTAAACCGATTTGATGGCTCGCCCTGAGCTCTAGCGTAACAGCCTTGTTTTCGATGTGTTCACAACCAAGCAAGTTTTGTTTTCTTATCTTATGTATATGTTTTTTATGGTTTTATATGCATATCTTGCTCGCATGAAACGCAGGCTCTCTCTCGTGAAAGGCTTTGGTGATCACGGCATATGGTCACGATTGATGTAGACCATGACGCCCACTCTAGTACTTCTTATTACTCCCAAGTTCCACCACGACTGCAGCTGGCAGAGGCTCATGAGTCACGACGAACCTGCCGCATCGGGCGCGCGCGGCGCGACCATGCGCACAGGATCCGTTCTCGTCATCCCGGGAATCGCATGGTCAGGAACGACCCGGCCGAAGGGCACCTGCGATCGAACGAGCACTTTCGGCAAGGTTCGGACCTCGGCCGCCACTCCGAGCGGTGCCGCGGAGCCATCACCTGACGATCCCTTTCCCGATGTGGTAGGTTCCCGGCCGATTCGGTTACCAACATGGTGTCCTTCGAAGTGAGCCCCAGAAAAAAAACTGCCGCCCCGCAGGCCGAAGCGCCCGGGATTGCCAAAGAGCCACCCGCCCAGGAACGCGTCAGGGCCAAGAGTGACCACGGCCGCGACACGCGCCAGAAAATCATCGATGCAGGCCGCGAACTGCTCATCGAGAAGGGCTACGCGGACTTCCGGTTGCGGGACGTGGCCGACCGCGCAGGGCTTGCGATCGGGAACTTGCCCTACCACTTCCCGACCAAGCGGGACCTGATCCACGCGATCCTCGACGAAGCCAGCGCAAGGCACATGGAGACGCTGCGACGGGCGGTGGCGTCCGCTGCGACGGTTCTAGGACAACTCAATGCCGTCATCGATGCCGGCCTCGAACTGATCGACGAACCCGAAAACTCCGCGTGGCTCTCCATCAGCGTACTGGCCCAGCACGACACCGAACTCGCAGACAAGATCGAGTCCTCGGACGATGTATTCGCCCGCGCCGTAGCCGAGCAACTGGTCATCATCAGGCCGGCGCTGTCAGTTCAGCGCGCACGCCAGATCGCCCGGTATTTCGCGGTGACACTGAACGGCTTCGCGCTGGAATTCCACGGCGCCTATGCCAAGCGCCCGGAGCAGAAAGCGCGCCGCCGCTCCCTCTGCAACGAGTTGCGCTCGGTGATGGCAATGCTGGTCCTCGAACGCTACGTGGGCGGCGCCGACCTCTGACCGTGCGAGCCGCGGCGAGGCCGTTATGGCAGCTGCCGCCCGCCCTCGACAGTAGTACGTTTTATTTTTCAAAATCCTCCTCTGGCCCGACGATCTTCGGGCCAGCGAATCGCCTGCGATTTCTTTACGTTATACGCCTTAATTACTGCAGTTAAAGTCCTTTACCTCACCGCAACATCCTGTAATGCGAAGGTCTTTCGACGCTCGCAACGGCTTCTTGACGAGCCTCTGAAAGGGGAGTATTAATATTTTTGTACTAACTTTTTGCTGCACCCCCGTGACGGCAGCAACCCCGGACATAGGACCGCACGC
>CAIYPF010000068.1 GCA_903928015.1 uncultured Gammaproteobacteria bacterium
CTGCGAGCTAGATCCCTCGAAACGTTCAAAACCCGTCCAGCTCTCCCTACTTCAAGAGGCGCGCGCGAACTTGGCGCGCCAGCAAGTTAAGAGTGAACGCCCTGGCCCCACGGCCGGGGCGTTCGCGTTTTGCGGCGTGCGTAGAGACGTCGCCGAGTGCCTGGCCAATCGTCGTGGAGGTCTCGCCGGATTGTCTCTCCGCGCATCGAGAGACCTCGCGCCCCGACTTGTCTCTGGTTCACAGTTCCCGAGGCCGAAATGCACGAACTCATAAGCAACCGAGGTGCTTCGGACGCAAGCCAGACGGCGCGGAGGCCGCGGAAGGCGGAAGTCTCGGGTGATGAGTCGGCCGTGAGCGGAGCCCAGTGCCTGAAGTGCGCTGCTCCGCGGGTGCACCGCCACGCAGGGCCTCTCGGTCGTCGGCCGCCTTGCAATCGGACAAGTTGCTTCGGATACTGCGTTTCATGATCCATGCCAGTCGTCTCGCCCGCGAGGATGCCGGTGCCCTCTACTTGCTTCGACGCGAAGCGATCTCCGGGGAGCCCACTGCGTTCGGATCATCACCGGCCGACTGCCGTTACCGCGAAATCGGCGCAGTCGAGGAATGCCTCGCCGACGCCAACCGCGCTGTCTTTGCGATCGCCGATCCTGTTGATCCGCAACGGCTCGTCGCGATGGCGGGCATCTCTCGCGAGACGCGCGACAAGCAGCGACATCGCGCGAGCATCTGGGGCGTGTATGTCTCGCCAGCCCATCGAGGACGCGGGCTCGGGCGTTCCGTGGTTGCCGCGTGCATCGACCATGCTCGCACATGGCCGAACATCGAGTGGGTGGCGCTCGGCGTTTCTGCGGAGGGAGAGGCCGCGATGTCGCTCTACGAGTCACTCGGCTTCACCACCTGGGGGACCGAACCCGACGCGCTCCGGATCGATGGCGCAGCAATCGCCCAACATCACATGATGCTCCGGCTGTCTACAACGACTTCCGAGTGAACCTCCATCGGCTGTAAACCCTCGAGGGCGCGCTGGTCGCGCAGGACGCCCACCCTGAAGAAACCTGACGCCCTCCGCCCACAAAGCGGAGGACTCTGGTTATGGCTGCGGAAATAGAGGGATGGAGGCGTGCACCTCCGACCCTCGACTGCCGGACCAATTCGAAGACCCCATCCCCCACGCCGCCCGCATGCGCGCGATCGGCCGCCAGCTCGGGTCGTTTGCGTTCAGGCCACCCGCCGTGTGGCGTGCGGGGTCACCTCGAGTTCGATTCCGGCCAGCGCAAGCATCTCGACGAGCGCGTCACTCGAGAACTTGTCGACCTTGGCGCGCATGAGGTCGCTCACGCGCGGCTGGCTCACGCCGAGCAGGCGTGCCGCCGCTGCCTGGGTGAGCTTTCGGGACCGGACGATGCGGATCAGCTCGGCCATGAGCCGCGCCCGCAGCTGCAGGCTGGCCGACTCGAGCGGCGCGAAACCGAGGTCGGCGAAGACGTTGCCGTTGGCCTTCGTGGTGCGGTGGCGAGCGGGCTTCGTGGCCGTGCGCTTCGTGGCCGTGCGCTTCGTGATGGGGGCGTTGCGTGGCATGGGTGTTCCTTCTTTCACGGCTTGGCCCGCCGCAGGGCGAGCATCTGTGCGTATCGGCGTTTGGCCAGGTCGAGATCGGCCTTCGGGGTCTTCTGCGACTTCTTGCCGAAGGCATGCAGCACGTACACGGCCTCGGCGAACTTGGCGACATAGATCACCCGGAACTCGCCGGGCCGATGCACTCGGATCTCCATCACACTCACGCCGACGCCGCGGATCGGCTTCCAGTCGGTCGGGAGGTCGCCGCCCTGCACCAGCGTCAATTCCACGCCGATGTCACGGCGGGCATCCTCCGGCATCGCGCGGATGTCGTCCAGAGATGACCCGAGCCAGTGGATGGGGCGGAGCACGGTGAAAGTATATCGCTACCGATATACAAGTCAAGTGCATGAGTTGGAGGTGCGGATCGTCCAGCTCCCTAGAGAGATCTAGAACCCTGTTTTGAGCGCGCCACGAGGGGCTATCCAGCTCTCTTCTGCGAGCTAGATCCCTCGAAACGTTCGAAACCCGTCCAGCTCTCCCTACTTCCAGAGGCGCGCGC
>CAIYPF010000069.1 GCA_903928015.1 uncultured Gammaproteobacteria bacterium
CGCAAGAAATGGCCGAAGTACGAGCGTGCCGTCTGCGACATGATCGAGCGCACATCCACCGTGCATGCGCCTTGGCACCTGGTGCCCGCCAACGACAAGAAATTCGCGCGTGTGATGGTGCTGCAGACGATCGCGGATGCGCTGGAGCAGGAGCTGTAGGAGCGCGCCATGCGTGCGACAGCCGTTCGATACGCCAGCGCAAACCACAGGAGCCTTCGTGACGACCATCATCCCGTCTCCCGGTGCGCGCCCTGGCGCTCACCCGCGCTCCACCACCTTCGACCCTAATCCCTATCCCGCGCCGTCGGCGCCCTTCACGCTCGCGGCCGACGCAGTGCTGGTGGGCGAGGTTCTGGACCCTGCTGGCGAGATGCCCGGGCCCTACTACAACCCCTCCTGGGGCAGCCCGCTCGTCTACAACGACGAACTGCTGGTGAACGAGGGCACGATCTGGAACTGGTCTGATCAGCAGAATCTCCGCGCGCTCGATGTCATGCGTTTCGATAACCGTGGCCTGATCGTCGCCGAAGGCGCAGGGCCGCTGCCCGACCATTTT
Source organism: uncultured Gammaproteobacteria bacterium (assembly GCA_903928015.1). Taxonomy (GTDB): domain Bacteria; phylum Pseudomonadota; class Gammaproteobacteria; order Pseudomonadales; family UBA5518; genus UBA5518. The sequence continues at coordinate 557 of CAIYPF010000069.1, forward strand.
CCCGAGACCGCGGTGTATGTGTTCGGGGTGGTTGCCACCACGCCTGGACCTGCGGGCGAACCCTCGTATCTGTTTAACAGCGGCCGTTTCTTCGCGCTCGCGCACGGTGGCAATGCGCAGGCTGTTTTCACCGGTGATCCGCTCACGCGACTCGAGAACACAGGCCTGATTGCCGCGCAGGCGAGCTTCGGCTTCGATGTCAGCGGCAGGATCACCGGCTTTGCCTCGGCGGTGCACTTCGATAACGGCGGACATCTGCGCAACCTCGCTGGCGGCGAGATCCTTGCCGAGGGCGGAGAAGCGCGAGCGGTCTGGTATGGGCGGGGCGGCTTCAATGGCAGCCTGGCTGGCACTGTGGAGAACGCCGGACGCATCGAGGCCGCGAGCATCGACGGCGGGAAGACATCCGTGGCTCTCTATTTGTGCCATCTCGCTGTCGAGGACATGACCGTGAGCAATAGCGGCACGCTTCGCGCGGGCATCGCCATCTACGCGCCCTCGTCTGCGCTCGAGACCTTCGCTTCCATCGGCATGGCTGGCCAGGAGTCCGTCAGCAACAGCGCCACCGGCCTGATTTTCGGTGACATTCTTCTCTTCGATGGCAGCGACGAGTTGCTGAACCGCGGGCGCATCGAGGGAGATGTGCTGATGGGCAACGACGCCGACCTGCTCGACAGCCGGGGCGGTCAACTGGTCGGGATCGTTGACATGGGGTTTGGCAACGACACCTTCCGGGGTTCTTACCTTGGTGATCGCGTGACGGGCAATCGCGATGCCGATGTGCTCGAGGGCTGGGGCGGGCGCGATCTGCTGCTGGGCGGCGAGGGTAACGACACGCTCACGGGTGGCGTGGGCAACGATGGGCTCTTCGGTGAGGCGGGTGATGACCTCCTGCGCACCGACGGTGGCGACGAGGCGCTGGGTGGAACCGGGAACGACCGGTTCATGACGAGCGACTTCGGCTTCGCGCGGATTCTCGGTGGAGCGGGCCGCGATATCTGGTTGCTGCCTGCCGCGGATCGAGGGGTGGATCTTGCCGCCGTGCTTGCCACCGGGCGCGTGCAGGACATCGAAGAGATCGTGCTCTCGGCGGGAAACACGCTGGTGCTCCGCCCGGGCGACGTGCGCACCATCACGGGTGGCGAGGCCACGCTGACGGTGAGCGGCGGCAGCGCGAGCCGTATGGTGTTGTCGGGAAACTGGACGCCTGCCGGCACGGAGTTCGTCGCATCCGTGCCATTTGATCTCTTCAGCAGCGATGGCGTCACGGTGCGCCTGCAGCGCGACGTGGTGCTGGGTGCGGAGGGTGACGCAGGCGGCCTGGACGCG
>CAIYPF010000070.1 GCA_903928015.1 uncultured Gammaproteobacteria bacterium
CGAGTGCAAGGCGCTGTTGAAGCGCAACGGGCAGGAAGAGCGCGGACACGCGCACCGGATGCTCAAAGCCATCGCGTTGAAAGGTGGTGAGTTCACGCTGCCGGCAGACGGGGAGATACCCTTCGTGCGCAACACGCCGCAGGAAATTCCGACCAACGCCGAGTTCCTCGAAATGCTCGCCGGCGCCGAGGATGGTGGTGACGAAATCTACGCGCGTTGGGCAGATGCCGAGCCCGATGCCGAGGTGGCGCGGCTGCTGCGGCTGAACGGCCGCGAGGAAGCCCGTCACGGTGAGCGTGTGAACGAGGTGCGCAAGCGCTTGGGCATGACGGCCTGAGCGCCTCTGCCGTGGGCGCTCAGCCGTAGAGCGCCCGCAGTTCCTCCGCCAGTATCCCCACGCCCCGCGCGAAGAGCGCTTCGTCCCCCGCGTAATTCAGACGCAGGCATTCCCGTGCGTGCGGCCAGTCTTCCTCCAGCCCGAAGAAGAAATGCTCGCCCGGCAGCACCAGCACGTTCCGCGCCTTGAGGCGCCGGTACAACTCGCGCGTGGGCACGGGCAGATCACGCAGCCACAGCCACAGGAAGATCGCGCCCTCGCTCGCGTGCAGCGCCCAGGGCAACTCGCCCAGCGCCTCGGCGATGATCTGCTGTGCGCGCAGGGATTTGGCGCGGTAGCAGGGCTGCACCACCTCGCGCGAGAGTCGCAGCAACTCGCCCGAGCGGAGCAAGCGCTCGGCCACCGCGGGCCCCACCGAACCGGTGGCGAGCGAGACGATCGCATTCGTCGCGGCCAGCGCATCGATCACGTCCTCGCGTGCGATCACGATGCCCGTGCGCAGCGCCGGCAGACCGATCTTCGAGAGACTCATGCAGAGGATGATGTCCTCGTTCCAGATCGGAGTGGCCTCGGCGAAGAGAATCCCCGGGAAAGGCAGGCCATAGGCGTTGTCGAGAATGAGTGGCACGCCGGCCTCGCGCGCCATCGCCGCGAGGTGCAGCACCTCTGCATCCGTCACCACGTTGCCGGAGGGATTGGTGGGGCGGGATACCAGCAGGGCGCCGGTGCTCTCATCCGTGCGCAGCGCACTGAAATCCACGCGGTACTTGAAGCTGTGCGTGCCGAGCATCTCGATGGTGGGGCGTTGCGAGCGGAAGCAGTCCGGGTCCAGCCCCTGGTCTGCATAGCCCACGTATTCGGGCGCCAGCGGCAGCAGGATGCGTTTGCGCGAGCCGTCCGGGAACATGCCCGAGAACATGTTCACCAGATAGAACACCGCGAGCTGGCTGCCGTTCACCAGCCCCACGTTGCGACGACTGATGGGCCAGCCGTAATCGCTGGAGAAGCGCTCCGCAAGCGCGTCCCGGAATCCCTCCGGCCCTATGTGCGAGTCGTAGGCGCCCACCAGGCGGCGGAAGCCCGGATCCTCCAGCGTCGCGCGCGTGGCTTCGGCCCAGGCCTCGCTCAGTTCGGGAATGATCGCCGGGTTGCCGCCGCCCAGCATGCAGAGCGGCTGCGCGGGATCGGCGGGCGGTGACGAGATGTCGCTCATCAGTTCGCTGATGCCGGTGTCGCCGGCGTAGCGGGTGCCGAAGCTGGAGAGTCTGAAGTGGCTCATGCGGTGCCCGTTGAAGGTGGGGAGCGGCCAAGTGGGGAGTTGCTGAACGGTATGCCAGCGGATTGTGCCGGAGGCGTCGCAGCGGGGCCATCGCTGCACAGGCCGTGCTGGTCGTCGGGCTACGCCACCCGCACGCGCTTCGGGTATCGTGACCGGGCAGCGCGATCCGGTGGTGATGTACGGTCGCAAATCGAAGCACCCGCTGGAGATCATCATGCGCCACGGCCACACCGCCATCGCGATCCTTGCCGCCATTCTCGCTCCACCGCTCTGCGCGGTGGCGGCTCCCGGCGTTCCCGCCCCGCAGGACCTCGACTTCCCGGGCGCCATACGCCTGCAGGCAGACGCCACGGACACCGACCGGCGCATCGTCCACGTGCGCGAGACCATCACGGGCGTGGGCCCCGATCTGGTGCTGCTCTACCCGCAGTGGCTTCCCGGCACACACGCGCCCATGGGCCAGATCGACAAGCTGGCGGGCTTGTCGATTCGCGCGGGTGGCCAGTCACTCGCGTGGAAGCGCGACCCGCTCGATGTCTTTGCCTTCCACGTGGCCGTGCCGGCGGGCGCAACGTCGATCGATATCGAGTTCGATTACCTCTCGCCCACCAGCGACGCCGTGGCAGACGCCGAGATCAGCCCTGACGCCATGCTGCTCGAGTGGCAGGGGCTGGTGCTGTACCCCGCTGGCCACCACGCGCGGCGCATCCCGGTGGATGCGAGCCTTACGCTGCCGGCGCAGTGGAGCCTTGGCACCGCGCTGCAGGTGTCGCGCAACGAGGGCGACCGCCGCGACTTCGCGCGCACCGAGCTGGAAACCCTGATCGACAGCCCCGTCTACGCCGGCCGTTACGCAAAACGCATCGACCTCGATCCGGGCAGCACGCAGCCGGTGTTCCTCAACCTGTTCGCCGACCGCCCCTCCTCGCTGGTGGTGAGCGACAGCGAACTCGCGGCGCATCGCAATCTGGTGCGGCAGGCCGATCGCCTCTACGGCTCGCGTCACTACGCGCACTACGATTTTCTGCTCAGCCTGAGTGACCAGATCGACCAGATCGGCCTTGAGCACCACCAGTCGAGCGAGAATGGCCAGAACCCCGACTACTTCACCGACCACGCGGGCCAGCTCGCCGGCCGCGATCTGCTCGGGCACGAATACACGCACTCGTGGAACGGCAAGTTCCGCCGGCCCGCCGACCTCCTGACCCCCAACTACAACGTGCCCATGCAGGGCAGCCTGCTGTGGGTCTACGAGGGGCAGACGCAGTACTGGGGTCAGGTGCTGACCGCCCGCTCGGGCATCTGGAGTGCGGCCGATGCGCGGGATTCGCTGGCATCGGTGGCGGCCTATTTCGAGGACCAGTCCGGTCGTGCGTGGCGCCCGCTCGCCGACACCACCAACGACCCGATCATGAACCCGCGCAGCCCGCAGTCCTGGCCCACGTGGCAGCGCTTCGAGGACTACTACTCCGAGGCGCAGCTGATCTGGCTCGATGCCGACACGCTGATCCGCGAGCGCTCCAAAGGACGGCGCTCGCTGGATGATTTCGCGCGTGCCTTCCTGGGCGTGGAGAACGGCCGCATCGAGCCGCTGCCCTACACGCTCGATGACGTGGTGGCCGCGCTGAATGCGGTGGAGCCCTACGACTGGCGCGCGTTCCTCGACGCGCGCGTCTACCGCGCCGGAGGTGAGGCGCCGCTCGATGGCATCCGCCGTGGCGGTTACACGCTGGTGTACCGCGACACGCCCAATGCCGTCGACAAGAGCGATGAGGCGATGCGCAAGGTGGCCTCGTTCCGCCACTCCGTGGGCTTCATCGTGCGCGATGCAGACAACACGCTGGCGGAGGTCACGTGGGGGCGCGCGGCATACAAGGCCGGGCTCACCGAGGGCATGACGGTGCTTGCCGTGAACGGTGCGGCCTACACCCGCGAGATCCTGGAAGACGCCATCCGCGGGGCGCAGGCATCAGACAGCCCGATCGAACTGATCGTGCGTGTCGCAGACCGCTTCCGCGTGGTGCGTGTGGACTACCACGAGGGACTGCGTTACCCGCACCTCGAGCGCAATCCGCGCGTGCCGGCAAGGCTGGACGAGATTCTCAGGCAGAAGTCCTGATTCAGTCGTCTGTCGCACAAACACGTATCCGGTACAGGAGCAGCCATGCAGCCAACGTCAGCCCCCCGCCAACTCTCCCCCCGCGCCGTGCTGCTCTCCGTCGTACTCGCGATGGTACTGGCCGCCGCCAATACCTACCTCGGGCTCTTTGCGGGTCTCACCATCGCCACGGCCATTCCGGCGGCGGTGGTCTCGATGGCAGTGCTGCGCGTGCTGGGAGGGGGCAGCATCCTCGAGAACAACATCGTGCAGACCGGCGCATCTGCCGGTTCCTCGATAGCGGCGGGAGTGATCTTCACACTGCCGGCGCTGGTGCTGCTCGGCTACTGGCAGGACTTCCGCTACGGCTGGGTGCTGGCGATCGCGGGGCTGGGTGGTTTGCTGGGTGTGCTGTTCTCGGTGCCGCTGCGCCGCTCGATGATCGTGGAGGATCCGCTGCCCTTCCCTGAGGGAAAAGCCGCCGCAGAGGTGCTGAAGGCGGGCGAGAACCCGGGGCCCGGGCTGCGGCTGCTGGGCATTTCCGCTGCGCTGGGCGCGCTGGTGAAACTCGCCGCTGAAAGCGGGCTGCGCATCGTGCCGGACAACGCCACCGCGGCGGGTTTCATGGGCAAGTACCTGGGCTACATGGGCACAAATCTCTCGCCTGCGCTGCTCGGCGTGGGCTACATCATCGGGCTGAACATCGGCATCGTGGTGCTGCTGGGCAGCGTGCTCTCGTACAACATCGCCATCCCGCTCTATCACGCGCTCGCGCCCTCGCTGGACCCTGCACTGGCCGCGCAACTCGCGGGGCTCTCGGCAGCTGACGCCGCCAGCCTGATCCGCGCCGAGAAGATCCGTTACCTCGGCGTGGGCGCGATGCTGGTGGGCGGGGTGTGGACGCTGTTCTCGTTGCGTGCGTCGCTGCTCTCGGGCATCCGCAGTGGCATCGCCGCAGCGCGCAAGGGCACGGGCGAGGTGGTGGCCGAGACCGAGCGCGATCTGCCCATGAAGTGGATGCTGGTGGCGCTGCTGCTCTTCGTGATTCCGCTCCTGCTGCTCTACCAGGCCATCGTGCACGACTGGCTGGTGAGCGTGCCGATGGCGATCATCATGGTCGTCGCAGGATTCCTCTTCGTCTCGGTTTCCGCGTATCTGGCAGGGCTCGTGGGCTCCTCGAACAACCCCGTCTCGGGCATCACCATCGCCACCATCCTGTTCGCCTCCGCGGTGCTGCTGTTGCTGCTGGGCGCGGATTCGCCCATCGGTGCGGTGGCAGCGATCATGATCGGCGCGGTGGTGTGTTGTGCGGCCGCGGTGGGCGGCGACAACCTGCAGGACCTGAAGGCGGGCTATCTGGTGGGCGCCACGCCGTGGAAGCAGCAGCTCATGCTCGGCATCGGGGCCTTCTCCTGCGCGCTGGTGATGGCGCCGGTGCTTAACCTGCTCTCTGCCGCTTATGGCATCGGGCCCGCCACGGCGGAACATCCCAATTCGCTGAACGCGCCGCAGGCGATGCTCATGGCGTCCGTGGCCAAGGGCATGTTCGGTGGGGATTTGCCCTGGGACATGATCGCGCTGGGCGGCGTGCTCGGCGCACTGATCATTGCGGTGGATGCCTGGCTCAAGGCGCGCGGTGCGCACTTCCGCGTGCCGGTGCTGGCGGCGGCCATCGGCATCTACCTTCCGCTGGAACTGATGGTGCCCATTTTCCTTGGCGGATTGCTCGCGCATCTGGTGGAGCGCAGCCACGGCATCGATCCGCGCGACGAAGCAGCACGCGATCTCGCGCACCGTCCCGGCACGCTGTTCTCGGCGGGCCTGATCACCGGCGAGGCCTTGATGGGCATCGCCATCGCCGTGCCCATCGTGATGAGCGGAAGGCCCGATGTGCTGGCACTGCCCGCAGCGTGGCACGTGGGGCAGGGCGGTGGCCTGCTGGTGCTGGGTCTGGTGGCCTTCCTGCTCTATCGTGTGGCGGCGCGCCGCGCAGACTGAGGCGCAGGCCGTATCGCACAGGAGGCTCGTTATCGTGCGCAAGATCTTGCCCGTATGGATTCCCTTGGCGCTGCTCGCGCTCGTCGCCGTGTTGCTGGGGCGCACGCTGATGGTGGCGCCGCCCGCGCCTGCGGCGCCTGCTGCGTCGGCTGAAGATGCCTTCGAACAGGATGCGATCGCGCAGCGCCTGGCGCAGGCCGTGCGCTTCAGGACGATCTCCTGGCAGGAGGGCACAGCGCAGGCTGATGTGGAGGCCTCGCGGCAAGCGCTGGTGAGTTTCCGCGACTGGATCGCCGCGACCTATCCCGCCTTTAGCGCGCAGGCGTCGCGGGAGATCGTGAGCGACTACAGCCTGCTCTACACCTGGAAAGGCAGCGACCCCTCTCTTGCGCCGTACCTTCTGATGTCGCACATGGACGTGGTGCCCGTTGCACCCGGCAGCGAGCCCGACTGGACGCATCCGCCCTTCGCCGGCGATATCGCAGAGGGCTACGTCTGGGGGCGCGGCACCATCGACACCAAGGCCGGCATCATCGGCCAGCTGGAGGCCGCAGAGGCGCTGGCGCGCGAGGGCTTCCGGCCCAAACGCACGGTGATGTTCGCCTTCGGTCACGACGAGGAAACCGGCGGCCAGGGCAACACGCGCATCGCAGCGATGTTGGCCGAGCGCGGCGTGCGGCTCGAGTTCGTCGACGACGAGGGCGGCGTGATCGCCACGGGCGCGGTGCCGGGCATCGAGGGCCCGGTTGCGGTGGTGGGTGTGGCAGAGAAAGGCTATCTCACGCTGCAGCTCACGGCGCACAGCCCGGGCGGGCATTCCTCGTTGCCGCTGCCGATTGCGCAGACCGCCATCGGGCGGCTTGCGCACGCGCTGGGCAACATCGAGCGCGCACCTTTCGTAGGAAAGATCGATGGCGTCTCGAGAGAGTTCCTGCAGCAACTGATGCCCTACATGAGCTTCGGCCAGCGGCTGGCGATCGCGAATCTCTGGCTGCTCGAGCCTGTTGTGGTGACGTCGATGAGTGCGGCGCCGGCCTCGGCCGCGATCCTGCGCACGACGATCGCACCCACCATGGTGCAGGGCGGCGTGAAGGAAAACGTGCTGCCACCCTCTGCCACGCTCACGATCAACTTCCGCGTGCATCCGCGCGACACCACGCAGAGCGTGCTCGATCACATCCGCCAGGCCGTCGACGATCCGCAGGTGGATATCAGCGTTATCGGCGTGCGGCGCGAGGCCTCGGCCGTCTCCGACATGCAGGGCCCGCAGTTCGCGCTGATCCGCCGCACGCTGGAGAGCGTGAAGCCCGGTGTGATCGTCGCGCCCAACCTGCTGTCTGCCGCCACCGATGCGCGCCACTACGAGGCGCTGACGCGCAACGTTTTCAGGATGGTGCCGGCGGAACTCAGCGCCGATGAACTCAAGGGCTTCCATGGCACCAACGAGCGTGTGCCGGTGTCCTCCCTGCTGCTGATCGCGCGGTATTACCGCGAATTGATCAGGGGGGCGGACGGGGCGTTGTAAGCCGAAAAAGTAGCTCCCGCTACCCCTCGCGTCTATCCTTCGCGCGCACCTGCGCCAGCGGGTTTTTCACCATGTAATCGCAGGGGTACAGCATGATCGATTGCTCCGGGTATGCCGCTCGGCCGTCCGCTCCCGTGTCCAGCAGCCTCACGGCGCAAGCGGTTCCACCTGACGATCTCCTGATGGGCGGTGATGGCGATGACACGCTGCTCGGATTGGGCGGCAACGACACCCTGGCGGGATCCCTCGGCAACGATTCGCTGGACGGCGGTGCCGACAACGATCTCCTGCAGGGCGGCACCGGCAACGATCTGCTGCAGGGCGGCACGGGCAACGACACGCTGGAAGGCGGCGATGGCATCGATACGCTCTTCGGCGGTGACGGCAACGATGTACTGAACGAGTCTGTCTGGATCGATTTCCACCCGGTGCACGGCGGCTCCATCGACGGTGGCGCGGGCGATGACACGATCACCGCAGGTGCTGATGGTTATCCCATCGACGGCGGCGACGGTGTGGATACCTGGATCATGTCGTCCACCGGCAACGGCTACGTGCCGGTGGACCTGAGCCAGGTTCGGCACATCGAGCACATCTACTACGAGTGGTGGTCCGAGGTGCTGTTTGTCGCGCCCGACACGCTGATCGATGCCGGCCAGACGCTGTTGGTGGAAGCGGGCGGCGTGAACAACCTGAGCGGCGGTCTGCGCTTCGATGCCTCTGCAGAGACCGACGGCCATGTCCACGTGCGCTCGCTCCGTATCTCGCCCTTCGGCCTGATCGGCAGCAACGACAGCATCACCGGCGGTGCGCTCGCCGACGTGATCGAGTCCTTCGTCGGCAACGACACGCTGCGCGGCGGCGGCGGTGATGACACGATCGACGGCGGCGGCGATACGGACACGGCCGTTTTCTCAGGGAATTACGCCGATTACACGGTCACGCAAGTCGGCACTGAAACGCATGTGAGCGGCGCCGATGGCAACGACGTGCTGCTGAACGTGAATGTGTTGCGCTTCGACGACCAGGACGTGGCGGTGGATATCCCGGGCATCATCGGCATTCCTGCGGCCGGCGCCGATTCGCTGCGCGGCGGCGAGGGCGATGACTCCTTGCCTGGCGCGGGCGGCAACGACTCGCTCGCGGGCGATATGGGCAACGATTCGCTGGACGGCGGCGCCGACAACGATCTCCTGCAGGGCGGCACCGGCAACGATCTGCTGCAGGGCGGCACGGGCAACGACACGCTGGAAGGCGGCGATGGCATCGATACGCTCTCCGGCGGCGACGGCAACGACGCGCTTAACGAGTCCGTCTGGATCGATTTCCACACGGTGCACGGCGGCTCCATCGACGGTGGCGCGGGCGATGACACGATCACCGCAGGTGCTGATGGTTATCC
>CAIYPF010000071.1 GCA_903928015.1 uncultured Gammaproteobacteria bacterium
CCGGTTGCACAGACTGCCGCCACGGTCGCCGCCCCGAGCGGACCGTCCGCCTACTGGAACGGCAAGGAGTGGCCGAGCGATGACGAGCTGCGCCACATGATGTGGAAGTACTACGACACGAACAAGGTCGACCTCGAGCAGCCGCTGGCCTACAAGGAGGCCGAGAAGGAGCTGCGCCGTCGCAGCGGCGCCAAGTGAGCCGCGCGGCCGCCTGATTCGACGGCGGAGTAACGTGTCATCCCGATGGAAGCCTCCGCACCGACCGTCCTCCACACCGCGCGCTTCAACCCGCTGTACCGGACGTACCTGCTGGTGACCATCGGATTCACCATGGTCATCTCCATCATCGGCATCCCGGTGGCGCTGCTCTGGTTCTGCGGCGTGGGGCAATGGTGGTCACGGCATTACTACGACCTGCTCCAGTGCCAGCTCACCGACCGCGCGCTGCGGTTTCGCAAGGGCATCCTCATCCAGGTCGAGAAGACCATCCCACTCGAGAACATCCAGGACGTGACCTTCGTCGAGGGACCGGTGCTCCGCCGCTTCAACCTGAGCACCATCAAGTTCGAGACCGCGGGCCACAGCGCTGGCCAGGCGCACGACATGCAGCTGACCGGGATCATCGACGCACAGGACTTCCGCAACCGGATCCTGGCCGCGCGCGATGCGTTGCGCGCGCATCGCGCGGGGGGCGCATCCGCGGCGGTTCGCCACGGCGACCATCAGGCCGCCGCACGATCGGAAGAGGAGTTGCAGTTGCTCCGCTCCATGTCCGCAAGGCTCGACCAAATCGCGCTGCTCCTGCAAGAGCGCCGCTGACCGAAATCGCGGGTGCATCATCGGGACCGGATCCGTCCCGGGATGTCGCCTCACCCATGGGGCCGTGCGAGGTGCAGCCGACAGGATTATGCATCCCCGCGGAAATGTCTGTTCGAACCGCATTTACGTGATCCATGGCGCCGGATTCCTGCGCCTGTGACCGTGTCGCGTCCCTCCCTTCGCTCGTGAGTTCTCGAGCACCGCGCCAAACCCTTTCGGACCTTCATCGGAGTCGTTCAAGATGATCTGCCCCTCCCTCGGACGCGCCACCCTGGCGCTATCCATCGCTGTTGCTTGCCTCCCCGCCGCCGCACACGCCGGCATCTACCTCTCGTCCGGATTCAGGAACGGCAATGGGACGGTGACCAAGGTGGACCGCGAGCACACCCAGCACTGGACGCTGTCCGTGTCGCAGACCGTCAACATCGACGGTGGGCTGTTCTGGATGAAGCGCGGCGCGAACAGCTCTGCGTCAGTGAACTTCATGGTGTACGAGGGCGATTACGCCGCCCCCGGCAACGGCACGCCGACCTACCTGATGAACGTCTCCAACGCGGCATCAACGTTCGACACCAGCTACCACTGGGAGAGCTTCTTCACGACACCCGCCATCACGCTGCTCGTCGGCCACGTCTACACGGCGGTGCTGTCCTCGGACGCGGATACGGGCAACTCGTACACCTTCCGTGTGAACCCCGGCGACGGTTCGCCGCTCCAGCTCCGTGACGAAAACGGCGATCAGGTCTCCGGACCGACGGTGATACCGCCCACGGTGCTCCCGGCCCCCGGCGCCATCGCCCTGCTCGCCACGGCTGGCATGGTTGCGAAGCGCCGACGAGCCTGACCAACGCGCCGTTCCGGGCGTTCCTTCGGACACGAAAGCAGGCACCTTCGCGCCCCCCGCGAAGGTGCCTGTCCATTGGGCAAAGGGCACCAAGGCGGGTCGAATCGCAGGGAATTCGCTCATTTCCCCTTTGAGAATCTGAGCGCCGGGCTACCCTTCAACCCGTGTCCCGCCCGCATACCACGACCATCGCCGCCACGCTGGCCAGCCTGACTGCTGTGGCGGCGTTCGCCGACGTGCCGCCCATCGTGCGCGCGCCGCAGGACGAGGTCATCTACCAGATCATGCCGATCGCCTGGCGCGACTCGAACCTGGACACCACGGGCTCGGTGCAGACGCGCTTCGGTGATTTCGGCGGACTCGCGGCCACCGAGAGCCTGGACTACCTCCAGTACCTCGGCGTCACGATGGTCTACCTGCAGCCGATCTTCCCGTCGCCCGCGTACCACGGCTACCAGCACGGGCCGGCCGACCAGCTCAACCCGCGCTTCGGCACGGAGCCCGAGTTCCTGGCCTTCGTGAACGCCGCGCACGCGCGCGGCATCAAGGTGATCCTCGACTTCGTGGCGTACGGCATCAGCCACACTTCGCCCTACTACGCATCGGCCTACAACAACCCGTCGAGCATGTACGACCGGTGGCTGGCATTCACGAACACCGGCACCCGCTGAGGAGCGCTGCCTCAGCCTGCGCCGCCCTCGCGCGCGCGTCGCGCAAGTCCCATAGCCGCACGCTCTTGCCCGTGCAAGCGGAGGCGAGGCGGCCGTCGGGCA
>CAIYPF010000072.1 GCA_903928015.1 uncultured Gammaproteobacteria bacterium
CGAAGGTGCGGAAGGCGGCGGCTTCAAGAACCCGAAGGACGTGGCGAGCATGGTGCTGCTGCCGCTGGTGTGTTCGCAGTTCGACCTGCCCGTGGTGGCGGCGGGCGGCTTCGTGGACGGGCGCTCGATGGTGGCGGCCTTCGCGCTGGGCGCAGAGGCCGTGCAACTGGGCACGCGGATGGTCTCGGCACTGGAGTCACCCGTTCACGACAACTGGAAAGACGCCATCGTTCAGGCGGCAGAGACCGACACCGTGTTCCTCAACCGCTTCCACGGCCCGGCGTTGCGCGCGCTGCGGACCGAACGCACCAGCAGGCTCGAGCGTTCGCCAGACAACATCTTCGGCGAGTTCGGCGACAAGACCGCGTTGTACTTCGGTGGCGACATGGAAGCAGCCGTACCGCTCACCGGCCAGGTGGCCGGGCGCATCGACTCGATCAAGCCGGTGGCGCAGATACTCGCGGAGATACGCGAGGAGTTCTTCGCCACCGTAGGGGCTCTGGCGCGCGGCTACGGCGCCACCTGACCGGCAATGTGCATGGCGCTCATGTGCGCCGTCAGCCGGTCTGCGGCCTCGTTGAAGGTGCGCTCCGCCAGCCGGAAACGGCTGATCCTCCAGCCCTCGGGCCGCCGGATCATCTCGCAGTGGTAGATGCCGCCCATCGGCATGTGCATCACGTGCATGTAGGTGGTAACCGAGGCTGCGTCCCCGCGCAACTGCACCATGTGGTTCGACATGAAGTGCAGCACGTCCGGGAATTTGAGCAGCGAGGTCCGCAGCCAGCCCACGATCGCCTCGCGCCCGCGCACGATGCCGTCGCCGCCCACGTACTGTTTCACCGAGGAGAAATCCCCTTCCACGTCGAGGTCGAAGACCTCGTCCAGCATCGCCCAGTCCCAGAAATCGATGCCCCAGGCGTAACGGTGCATCACGTCGGCAATCTCGATGCGGTCTGCGGTCTCGAGCAAGCGGCGTTCCTGTTCGGGTGTCATGGCGTTTCTCCTGGTGTGGAAGGGCGGGTCGCCCGCGCGTTGCGGCAAGCAGCCAGCACGGAGGTTAAGATGCCGGCGTCCGATACGCTACGGCCCCTGCCATGAACACACTGCCCCTGCGTCTGATCGCCCTTGCGTTGCTGCTGTGCGCGTGCAGCCGGGAGGCTCCGCCCGTTGCGGACAAAGACAGCACGGTAGACGCCGCAGGCAACACGCCCGCCAGCGAATTCACCGCTCGCGCCAACGCCGCGGAGGCGGCATCGCTCCCCACCGATACCTCGGACATCGCCGACGCAGAGCGCGGCCTGATCGAGCGCGAGCAGGGTCTGGTGATCGAGTCCTCGCTTACGGGGCGGCGCTGGAGCGCGGAGGCCTTCTCCTTCCTGCAGGGCGAGGTCCCCGCGAGCGTGAACCCCGGCCTCTGGCGGCAGGCAAGGCTGAACGGGATGCACGGCCTCTACAAAGTGGCCGAGGGCATCTACCAGGTGCGCGGCTACGACATCTCGAACATGACCTGGATTCGCGGCAAGAGCGGCTGGATCGTGGTGGACCCGCTCACCAGCGTCGAGACCGCGGCCGCCGCCACGCGCATCGCGCGCAAGCACCTCGGCAACGACCCCGTGGTGGCGGTGATCTTCACGCACAGCCATGTCGATCATTTCAGCGGCGTGGGCGGATTGCTGGGCGATGCCCGCACCGAGGGGCTGCGCGTGATCGCACCCGCGCGCTTCGTCGAGGAACTCACCAGCGAGAACATCATGGCCGGCATCGGCATGGGCCGCCGTGCCAGTTACCAGTTCGGTTATCCGCTCTCGCCCGGCGTGCGCGGCTACGTTGATTCCGGGCTGGGACGACAGCCGTTGAGCGGCACCTCGAGTTTCCTGATGCCCACCGAGAGCATCGACCGCACGCCTCAGGATATGCAGATCGACGGCGTGGACTTCGTGTTCCAGTACACCCCGGATTCCGAGGCGCCGGCCGAACTCGCGTTCTACCTGCCGGCGTGGAAGGCCTGGTGCGGCGCCGAGATCGTCAGCCGCACCATGCACAATCTCTACACGCTGCGCGGTGCCAAGGTGCGCGATGCGCTCAAGTGGAGTGGTTATATCGACGACGCGAACCGCCGCTTCGGCGACATGGAGCTTGTGTTCACCAGCCACAACTGGCCGGTGTTCGGGCACGATCGCGCGATCGCCTTCCTGAAGGGTCAGCGCGACACCTACCGCTACACCCACGACCAGACGCTGCGGCTCGCCAACCAGGGCGCAACGCCGCGCGAGATCGCGGAGCAACTGGAACTGCCGCCACAACTCTCCTCGCAATTCGCCAACCGCGGCTACTACGGCACGCTGCGCCACAACGCCAAGGCGGTGTACCAGTTCTACTTCGGCTGGTACGACGCCAACCCCGCCAACCTCGATCCGCTGCCGCCAGAAGAACTCGGCAAGCGCTATGTCGAGGCCATAGGCGGGGCCGCAGCGCTGAAGAGCAAGGCGAAAACGGCCATCGCTGCCGGTGACTACCGCTGGGCCGCGAGCCTGCTCGACAACCTCGTGTTCGCCGAACCCGACGACACCGAGGCGAAGGAGCTGCTGGCACGCGCCTATGACCAGCTCGGCTACCAGGCCGAATCCGGTGTGTGGCGCAGCGCCTACCTGACCGGTGCGCACGAGTTGCGCCACGGCAGCGGGGGTGCTGCGATGGGCGTGAAGAACGGGGCGGCGATCCTCGAGCACATTCCGCTCGATCTGTTCTTTGCCGCGATGGCCACGCGCCTGAACGGCCCGCGCGCGGCGAAGGAAGAACCCTTCTCCATCAACTTCGAGTTCACCGACGTGAACGAAACCCATGTGCTGCAACTGGAAAATGCCGTGTTGCACCACCACCGGGAGGAAGCGCCGGATCCCGCCGCAGTGGCAACGGTGCGGCTTAGCCGCGGTTTCTTCCTGCGCATGATCACCGGCGCCGCAGGCATCCGCGACCTGGTGTTCTCGGACGAGATATCGGTGGAGGGCAGCCGCACTGCCCTGCTCGGGTTCTTCGGGCTGCTGGACTCCACCGACGGGAATTTCGCGATCGTGACGCCCTGAGGCCTCAGTCCGGCGCCAGCAGGTGCTGGCGGATCTCGCTCACCGTATGGCGACTGAGATCCTTGTCCACGTCACGCAGCAAGGCCTTGCCCAGATGCTCGTCCATCGACTGGCGCAGCAAGCCGAGGAAGTGCGGCGCCGCAACAAGACAGAATGACTGTATGCGGTTGCTGTCCAGAGCCCTGCGCAGGCGCGCGCAAACCAAGCGGGCAAACGCGGCATCGGCGGATTCGCGGGGGCTGTGCTTGGGTTGCAGCCGATGGGGGCCGTGACTGCCGCTCATGCGGCCCTGTTCGCCGGTAGGCGGGTCGTCCGAGGGATGGCGCGCCAAAGGATCGGCGAGATCCTCCACCTCCTCCCATTCACCCCGCAGCGACTCTCCCTGGAAGATGCGCGCACACGCTGCGTCTGCAGCAACGATCCATATGCTCATGAGCGACCTCCGGTTCCTGGGGTGTCCCATCCCTCGGAACCGAATCTACTCCGGCGGACCGGCGAGTCCTTGACCTGCCTCAAGACTTCGCGAGGGGATCAGAAGCGGATCCGCACGATCGAGAAATCGTCATCCAGCGCGCCGGGGCCGTGGAGGTCCTGTGCCCACTCGAGCAGGCCCTCGAGGCCGCCTTCCTGTGTGCCCTGCCGGTGCATGAAGGCCTCGAAATCCTCGAAGCTCGCATCAACTCCCTGCGGGTCGACGATCTCGAAGCAGCCGTCGCAGAGCACGATCAGCGAGGCGCCCTCGGGCACTTGCACGCTCATGGACTGGTAGCTGATGTCGGGCATCAGGCCGACGATAAGCCCCGGGGAGTGCAACCTCTCGCTCGTGCAGTGGCCGTTCGCATCGGGGGCAGACAGAAGCAGCGCCGGCGGGTGACCGCCGCTCGCGTGGGAGAGCGTGCGCGTGGACCGCTGGTACACCCCGTACCACAGCGTGAAGTACATGTCGTTGTGCTTCTCGCAGGGAAAGGCATTGCTGATCGCGCCCATCATCGCGGCAGGGTCGCGGAAGTCGGTGCCGGGGAGCGCTCCCGAGCGGATCACGTTGATGGCGGTAACGGCGAGCAGGCATGCACCCACGCCGTGACCGCAGACATCGAGCAGGTACACGGCGAAGTGGTCGTCGTCCAGCCAGTGGTAGCCGAAGGCATCGCCCCCCAGTTCCGTCGAGGGTTGGTACACCCAGTCGATGCTCAATGGCGCGGTGGTGGGCTCCGGGAGGCTGGAGCGGATGTAGCGCATCGCTTCGGCGAGTTCCTCGTCGAGCCGGCGCTGCGTGCGCTCCAGAAGGTCTTTCTCGCGCTGCAACTGCAGCACGCGCAGGGCGTCGAGATCGCGCAACCGCTTCTTGTCGATAGAGGTGGTGACGCGGGCGCGCAGCAGCGTGGGGTTGAAGGTCTTGGGCAGGTAGTCCTCGGCGCCGGCCTCGATGCAGCGCACCGCCGTTTCTATCTGCTCGGAGCTCGAGATCACGATCACCGGCAGGGCCAGAGCGGGCTCCAGCTTGATGGCTTGCAGGAGTTCGAGTCCGTTCATCTCCGGCATTTCGATGTCGAGCAGCATCAGGTCGAAGGATGTCGCTCGGATGCTCTCGAGCGCCTCGCGGCCGTTGCCGGCTTCGGAGACCTGCTGTATGCCGAGTTCCTTCAGCGCGCGGATGAGGCCGAGGCGCATCAGGCGGCTGTCGTCCACTACCAGCACGTGGGCACCTGCCAGCATCGCGGCAGAAGAGCCTGCATCGGCGGAAACGGCGTCGGGGACTATGGGATCAGGCATGGGGTACCGGCTCGGTTGCTGCGCCAGGGCGCGGAAGAAGTGTCAGGAGCCGCGCCGCCTTGGCGAGCAGCGCGGGGCCATCATGGGGCTTGATCACGTAATCGCGCACGCCAAGACGCGCCACCTGGGCAAGCGTCTGGGGCGCGGCGTTGCCCGTGAGCATGATCACATGTGTGCGGGCGATATCGGGATCGTTGCGCAGTTCGCGCAGCATCCCGATGCCGTCCATCACGGGCATGTTGTAGTCGAGGAGCACCAGATCCGGCCGGTGCTCGCGCACGGCTGCAAGGCCCTGCGCACCGTCGGCGGCCTCGAGCACGCGGCACTCGAAGGGCTTGAAGAGTTCGATCAACGAGAGCCGCAGAACGCGGCTGTCATCGACAGTGAGTATGGTGGGCGGGTTCACGCCGTGCTCTCCTCTTGCAGGGCGATCGCAAACTGCTGCCCTTCGTACTGCCACTGCTGCCACGCACAGCCGCCGATCGCGCCCGAAGCCTCCGGGGTACCGATCGTCACCGCCAGGCCTTGTTCGCCGAGATGTCCCGCCAGATGGCCACCCACCAGGTTGCAGAACTCGGCCAATGCCTCGCGACCCATCTCGTCCACCTCGGCCGCAGTAGGCTCACGCCCGAGCATGCGGGCAAGGAGAGCCGCGCAAAATCCGGCCCCGGCGCCAAGGCGCAACAGCGCGTGGCCAACGCCGATGCGCATCGGCAAGGCAACGTCGGACGAGAGGCCCTCGGATATGCCTTGTGCGCCCGCCAGCGACAGGCACTGCGCGCCGGGAAGCACGGAGTCCAGCGCAGCGGCAATCGCAGCACCGATGCCGGTGGCCTCAGGCATCATCATGACCCGGGCTCCCTGCGCAGCGCATCGAGAATCGCCTCCGCGACCCTCGGCAAGGCCACGATTTTTTCGACGGCTCCTGCAGCGATCGCCGCCTGCGGCATGCCGAAGACCACACAGCTTTCCTCGGCCTCGGCGATCGTGCGAGCACCGGCCGCACGCATGAGTTGCATGCCGCGCGCACCGTCCGAGCCCATGCCCGTGAGCACCACCCCGACGGCCTGCGCGCCGGCCTGCTCTGCCGCTGAGCGGAACAGCACATCCACCGAAGGGCGGCAGTGGTTCACGGGAGGAGATTGAGAGAGCTTGACGCGGTACTGCCCGCCCTGGCGCTTGAGCACGACATGGAAGTCACCCGGCGCGATCAGGCACAGGCCGGGACGCAACAGATCCCCGTCCACGGCTTCACGCACTTCCAGCGCCGAGATGCGGTCGAGATGCTCCGCCATCACACGCGAGAAATACGGCGGGATGTGCTGCACCACAACCATGGGAGGGATGTCGGCGGGCAGTCGCGGCAGCAGCCTGCGCAGCGCCTCCACACCACCCGTCGAAGCACCCACCACCACCACACGCCGCGTGTCGGGCGGAGTGGAGAGCATCCCGAGCGCAGCGGAACGGACGCCGCTGCCGGGAGCCGCGGCGCGCCGGGCACTCGCGGCAGCACGCACCTGCGCGCAGAGCCGTCGCGCCATCTGCGCGGCACCGCGCTTGCCGTCGGGTTTCTGGATGACGTCGATGGCGCCCGCCTCGAGCGCGGCCATCGCGAGTTCCGAGCCTGCGGGTGTCAGCGAACTGACCACCACCACCGGCACCGGATGGTGCTCCTGCAGGATCTTGAGGAAGGTGAGGCCGTCCATCAGAGGCATCTGCAGATCGAGCGTGAGAACGTCCGGCTCCAGCGTGAGGATCTGCTCTCGTGCCTCGTAGGCATCGGCCGCAAGACCCACCACCTCTATGCCGGCATCGGCAGCAAGCGCCTCCTGGATGGCACGGCGCGCGAGCGCCGAGTCGTCCACGACGAGCACGCGGATCCGCTGCTTCAGTGGCCTCATGAGGCGTGGTCTCGTACCACCTCAGAAGCGGCGGAAATCGTCATCGTCACGCGGCGGGCGCGACACCATCGGCATGGGGATGCGGTTCAGGGACTGCGGCGGCACACGCTGGCCGCGCACGCGGCGCGGCGCCACGGTCAGGTCCAGGGCCGGATCCTCGTCATCGTCCTCGGGTTCGGCCTCCGCGCTGCTGCCGCTGCGACCCACCAGCCCCTCGAGTTGCGAGACGGTCGCTTTGAGCGTTTCGGCCTGCGCATCGAGCCGCTCGGCGGCGGCAGCGCCCTGCTCCGCGCTCGCGGCGTTGCTCTGCGCGATGAGGTCCATCTGCGAGATCGCGGTATTCACCTGGGAGAGGCCGTGGGCCTGCTCGCGTGCGGCTGTGGCGATCTCTGCAACCAGCATGTCGGTGGCAACGACCTTTTCGGAAATCTCTTTCAGGGAGCGCGCAACCTCGGTGCTGCGCTCTGCACCGCGACGGGCGCTCAGGATGGCGACATCGATCTTGTCGGCGGTCTCGCGGGCAGCAGCGGCGCTGCGCTGCGCGAGCGAACGCACCTCGTCTGCCACCACGGCAAACCCTGCGCCCGCCTCGCCCGCCCGCGCGGCTTCCACCGCCGCATTCAGTGCAAGGATGTTGGTCTGGAACGCGATTTCGTCGATGTTCTTGACGATCTTCGAGACATCGGCGCTCGCCGTGCCGATCTCTTCCATTGCCTCCGACATCATCGCCATGGTGCCGAGACCGGCGCCCGCGTGCGCGCGGGCCTCGGAGGCAAGTTCCTTGGCTTTCTGCGAGTTGTCGGCCGTGGCGCGGATCATCACGGACATCTCCTCGAGCGAGGAGCTGGTCTCCTCGATGGCGGCCGCCTGCTCGGTGGCACCGCCCGCAAGCGTCTGGCTGGCGATCGAGACCTGGCGCGCCGCGGACGAGGTGTGCCGCGCACCGCGGTTCAGATCCACCGTGATGCCGCCCAAGGCCGCGGATATGCGCCGCACCGTGATCCAGGCGAGGACGCCTGCGATCAGCACGGCGAGCAGCGAGCTGATGCCGAGCAGCCACATCGTGACGCTGGTCTGCGCGCGGCTGGTTTCGGCGATGGTCTGGCCACGCGTGTAGCTGTGGGACGCAGCGACCTGCACCGCAGCGAGGAAACGGGCGTAGTTCGGGTCCTGGACCTCGGTGATGAGGCGCTGCTGTTCGATCATTTGCCGGAACTCGTCACCACCGGTGTCGAGGTCGAGTTCGTCAATCTTGGCGCGGGTGCTGACGATGGCCTCGTGGGCATCACGGATAGCGTCGTAGAGCCGCCGGGTCTCGTCGTCACCGAGATAGTTCTGCTCGTATGTGGCCAAGCCCGCGACGACCTTTGTCTCCAGGGCTGCGATCTCCGCCTTGAGGGCTTTCGCCTCCTCAGGAGCGGCATCGAGCAGACGGCTGCGGTCGAGCTGCTGGCGTTGCACCTGTGCGGTGACCTCCCCCAGCACCACCACGCTCGGCAAGGCCTCGTCGGCAAGACCTCCCACGCTGCTGCGCAGGGATGCAATCCGCACCAGCGCAAGTCCGCTGATGAGCACGAGCATCAGGAGCAACGCCCCGAGCCCGGCGGTAATCCGACGCGTGATGGTCCAGCCGCTCGTATTCATGACGTCTCCGGGCCGCGGGCGGCCACAGTGGAGGTGAAGGACGGCAGCGTGACGCTACCCTCCGTGGAAAGAATGTTCTGCATCTGCAGCAAGGTGAACGCGCGCTCCGGCGTGGAGCCCACGCCGAGCAGATAACCCGATTCCACTGCGCCGGCGAAGTCCGGGGGCGGCGCCAGTTGCGCCTCGCCGAGCATCACCACATCGTCGACGCCATCGACGATGGTGCCGATCGCTGCAAGGTGGCGCGTGCGCTCCTGCATGTCGAAAAACACGATGCAGGCGCGATCGCTGTAATCCACCGCGGCCATGCCGAACTTGGCGCGCAGATCGAAGACGGGGAGCACGTTGCCGCGCAGGTTCACCACGCCACGCACGTGCGGGGGCATCAGCGGTACTACCGTGACGGGGCACAGCCGCACCACCTCGCGCACCGCGCGAATGGGCACACCGTAGTGCGAGGAGCCAAGGTGGAAGGTGAGGTAGCGCCCGGGGCGCAGTCCGGCGCTGGCGCTCATGGCATCACCGCCTGCAGGGCGCGTGTCGCGGCACCGGGTGCGGGAGCACGCGGCGCACGCAGCAGGGACTCCACCTCGAGGATAAGCCCCACCGAGCCGTCGCCGAGGATCGCGCCGCCGGACACCAGCGTCTGCGCGGCAAAGGCTTCACCCATGTTCTTGATGATCACTTCCTGCTTGCCGAGGATTTCGTCGACCAGCAGCGCCACAACCACGCTGCCCGACTCGACGATCACGAGTATACCGTCCTCGGGAGTATTCACCCGCGACGGACGCTGCAGCGCACGCGCGAGCCGCAGAAGCGGCAGCGACTGCCCGCGCACCTCTACCATCTCCCCGTGCTCGTGCACGGTGGCTACCTGCCCGGGACGCGGGCGGAAAGTCTCGCGCACCGAAAGCGCCGGAATGATGTAGCGCTGGCCGCCCAAACCCACGAGAAGTCCGTCGATCAGTGCGAGCGTGAGCGGCAAACGGATGGTGAAGCCCGCGCCCGCGCCCGGCGTCGAGGCGATGTCGATGTGCCCGCGCAAGGATTCGATGTGCCCCCGCACGACGTCCATGCCCACGCCGCGGCCGGAGATGTCGGTGACGGTCGCGGCCGTGGAGAGGCCCGGCAGGAAGATCAGCTCCAGCGCCTCCTGCACACCCGGTTGTGCGTCGGGATCGATCAGTTTTTTCTCGATGGCTTTGGCCACGAGGCGCGCGGGATCGAGGCCGCGGCCGTCGTCGGAGACGCGCACCACGATGCCGCCGTGGCGATGGAAGGCAGCGAGTTCGATGGTGCCGGTTGCGTCCTTGCCGGCAGCCACGCGCTCCTCAGGAGTTTCGATGCCGTGATCCACCGCGTTGCGGATCATGTGGATCAGCGGGTCTCCGAGCTTGTCCACCAACTGCCGGTCGAGGTCGGTGTCCTCGCCTTTCAGCACCAGACGCACCTGCTTGCCCTGCGCCGCGGCCACATCGCGTACGAGCCGGCTCATCTTCCTGAAGAGGCCACCCACCGGCACCATGCGCAGCGACAGCGCGTTGTGCTGCAGACCGCGCGTGATGCGCGAGAGCTTGCGCACGGCATGCGCCAGTTCGAGGTTGGACGAGCCGCGCACATCCGGGCTCTCCAGCACGAAAGACTGTGCGACGACCAGTTCGCCCACAAGATTCACGAGATCGTCGAGCTTGGCGGCATCGAGCCGTACGAAGCTGTCTGCCACCGCCTGCTCGCGAGCGGCAGGCTTCGCTGCCGGCGTCGGCGTCGGCGCGTGCGGCGCCGCCGCCACATCGGCTTGCGCGACGGCAGTGCTGTGCGCGGCCGGCACTACCACAGCAACCGGTGCCGCTGCCTCAGGCGGCGCGTCGCCACGCAGCGCCGCAGCGACCAGCGCCAGCACGCCGGCGGCGGGAACGGGAATGGGTTCGGCCGGATCCACGCCAGAGACCTGCGCACCCACACGGCGCGTGCACTCGGCCAGAACATCGGCACCGGCAAGGATGGCATCGATCACCGCGCGGTTCACCGCCGCCTCGCCGCTGCGCACCAGTTCGAGAAGGGATTCGAGCTCGTGGGCGAAATCACGCAGCGCGTCGAGCTGCAGGAAGCCCGCACTGCCCTTGAAGGTGTGGAAGGCGCGGAAGATCGCGTTCACCGCATCGGCTGCACCGGGGTTCTGTTCCAGCGTGAGCACGGCCTGCTCGATGGAGCGCAGCAGCTCAAGCGATTCGCTGTGGAATTCGCGGAGCAGCTCGATATCGCCGGGGATCTTGAGCAACATGGTGGGTGCGCCTTGCTCGGGCGCGGGCGCAGCGGTGTGCACGGCAACGGGCACAGGCGCTGGTGCCGGAGCAGGCTCGGGCTCGGGCTCGGGCTCAGACTCAGAATTCTCTGGCGCAACCTGTGAAGACGGACCGGCCTCCGCCTCCAGCTCCGGCGGCAGGGGCGGCGCTGCAGCACCGGTCGCTGCGGACATCAGGCAGTCGATGGCCCAGCCGTGCCAGTCATGCAGGCGCTGCAGCGTGAGCTGGTCGAAGGTGGCGGTGCTGTCCAGAACTGCGTCAATCCAGCGGCGCGGCAGCCGCAGTGCATCGCGCAGCGCCTCCGGCAGGAACTGCGGGGGCAACTGCTCCAGATCCATGAGCAGCGCGTTCACGGGCAGGAGCCCGGTATCCGAGCCAGGCTCGGCGAAAGCAAGCTCCTCCGCGAGGCGCGAGAGGACCTCGGCCACGGCTTCGAGGAGTTCGTCGTGTGTGCTCACGGTAATCCGATACGCCCCTGCGCAGCCCATGGCGGAGCATCTGCCCACGCCGCCCGAGAGCTTAGTCCCTTTGCCGCGATTGCGCCCGCAGTGAAAGGGCATCCGCGGCAACGTCCATCGCGTGACAATGCAAAGCGCAGCGGGTTAGGCTCGCCTGCGCCCGGCCACCGCCTGCAGGCCACGCGTCTGCGCCACCGCAGCCGGCACCGAGGAACATGCCATGACCCGCGCCATAACGAGTTTGTTGATCCTCTGGCTGTGCCTGCCGCTCGCAGCTGCCGCAGACCCGCAGGTACTGCGCGTGCTCACCTGGACCGACTACATCCCTGCGGACCTCGCAGAGGATTTCCGCAAGGAAACCGGCATCCGGATCGAAGTCACCCTCACCAACAACGAAGACATCATCTCCAGATTGCGCGCTTCGAACGGCGCGGGCTTCGACCTCGTGCATCCGTCCCACGACCGCGTCGCAGGAGCGCAGGTGCAGTACGGCATCTACAAGGCTCTGGACATGAGCCGCATCGAAGAAGAACGCTTCCTGCCAGAGATGCTCGAGGCCACGCGCAAGAACACCACCGTCGCGGATGCGGTCTACGGCGTGCCCTATCTCTGGGGTACGGAAGGCCTGACGGTGAACACGCGCCGGGCGCAAGTGAGCGACTACACGGACCTGTGCCGCCCGGACCTCAAGGGCAAGACCGCCATACGCTCCGTGCGCCCCGTGCTGATCGCCTTCGCCTTCGCCTACGGCGAGGATCCCTTCGCGCTCTACGCCAATCCCACCGCCTATGCCGCCATGGCAAACCGCGTGGTTGACCGGCTGATCGAATGCATGCCGAACATCGGGCTGGTCTTCAGTTCCGAAAAAGAAGCGCAGGACGGCTTCCGCTCCGGCGCGGTCACGGCTGCCATGTTCTGGGACGCGCCCTCGTGGGCCCTGAACCGCGAAGCCGCACCGGTGCGTTACGTGTCGCCGAAATCGGGCATGCTCGGCTGGATCGTGGCCTCGTCCATCCCGGCGCACGGAGGCAACGACGAGGGCGCCTACAAATGGATCAACTTCGCCGCTCGCCCCGAAAACGCGGCACGCATCACGAAGGCGGTGGGCAACTTCAGCGCCGCGCGTGGCACGCTGCAACTGGTCGACCCCAAGCTGAAGGCCCAGCTCTACCGCACCTTTCCCAAAGGTTTCGTGAACATCCACTGGTACGAGAACGTACCGGCCGGCATCGAGGATGCCGAGGCGCCGGCGCTGGCGCGGCTGAAGGCAGCCACTGCGGCAACGCGCTGAGACCCGGCTGAACCGCGGTTTGCGATGGCACAGGCCCCAGGCTCGACCCGGAGCGGGTTCTCACCCGCTTACGTCAATTACGTCATCGCGCTGATCTTCCTCGTCTCGGCCATCAACGTCTGCGACCGCACCATCGTCGCGGTGCTGGTCGACGACATCCGCGCCGAACTCGCGCTGGACGACCGTCAGATGGGCGTGGTGATGGGCTTCGCGTTCTCGGTCACCTACCTGCTCGCATCGGTGCCTATCGCGCGCCTCGCGGACCGCAGCCGTCGCGCGCCCATCGTGGCCGCGGCGCTCTTCGCGTGGAGCCTGATGACCGCCGCGAGCGGAATGGCGCAGAACCATGTGCAGTTGCTGCTGGCGCGCATGGGCGTGGGCCTGGGCGAAGCCGGCGGCAGCCCGCCCTGTCATTCGCTGCTGATGGACTACGTGCCCGCGGAGCGCCGCGCACGCGCCATGTCGTGGCTGCCCATCGGCGCGCTGATCGGCGTGGGCGGCGGCATGTACTACGGAGGCTGGGCCAGCGAGCAGTTCGGCTGGCGGCTGGCGTTGATCTCCGTCGGCATACCCGGCTGCCTGCTCGCGTTGTTGTTCCTGGGTACGGTGAAGGAACCCCCGCGCCGTGTCGCGGACGCGTCTGCCGCGACGCTTTCAACCGACACCCTGGCAGAGGTCCTGCTCGGCCTGCTGCGCAGCCCTGCGTTCCGCTGGCTGATGGTGGCGAGCAGCATCGCCATGACGGCCGGGATGGCACGCACCTTCTGGGAGCCCACGCTGCTGCGCCGCGTCTACGGACTGGGGCCCGCTGACGCCGGCGCTACCTACCTGCTGATTTCCACATTGCCCTCCGCGCTAGGCACCTGGCTCGGCGCGCTCATCGCCGATCGCCTGAGCGCGCGCGATCGCCGCTGGTATGCATGGGTGCCTGCCATCGGTTCGGCCGCGCTGGTGCCCTTCGCGGTCGGTTTTTACCTGTTGCCGGTGGAGTTGCAGGTCGCAGGCCTGCGCGTGGGCTTCGTCATGGCCGTCATGGCATCGCTGCTCTCGGGTGCATGGTCGGCACCCGTGATGGCAACAGCACAGGTGCTGGTACCTCCGCAGGCACGCGCCGTCTCTGCCGCCGTCTGGACGACCGTTGCGGGTTTCGTGGGCGGCAGTCTGGGGCCGCTGCTGATCGGTGACCTGAACATGCGACTGCAGCCTGTGGCCGGCGCGGAATCGGTGCGCTGGTCGCTGGCGATGGTGGCCGTGGTGCCCGTGGTGGCCGCGATCGCCTTCGCGCGACTTGCGCGGTGGATGCCATCGGCCGTTTGCGTGAGGGCGGCCGAAGAGACCCCATGACATACTCGCTCCGGCATCAGGTGGTGCCGGCTAGCGGTTCCACGCACGCCGGCCCGGACACAAGGAGCCTGCCATGAGTTTCGCCACACACGCCCTCCCCGGCGACATCGGCATCGCGATCACCGGCCTGTCCTCCGCATCCCTGCAAGACCCTGCCACTGCGGCCGCCCTGCGCAAGGCGTGGATCGCGCACGGCATCGTGCTCTTCCGCCGCATGGCGGATTCCCCCGAGGCGCTGCTCGCGTTGAGCCGTTGCTTCGGCGAACTGGAAGTGCACCCCATCCCGCGCTTCCGGCTCGAGGGCTATCCCGAACTCATCCTGCTCACCAACAAAAACGGCCCCACCGGCCCGATCTACGACTTCGATGGCGCGCACATCCACGGGCGCATCCCGTGGCACACGGATCTCGCCTTCGCCACCACGCCGAACGCGGGCGCGCTGCTGCGCATGGTGCAGCGCACCGCCCACGGCGGGCAGACGGGCTGGATCGACACCGCGCGCGCGTGGGACGAACTCGATGCCGCCACGCAGGCACGCATCTCACCGCTGGAAGCCGTGTATCACTTCCTCCCGGATCTGGACGATATGCGCTTCAACAACCCGGGCGGCACGCGGCTCACGCCGAGAAAGGACGAGTACCCGCACTTCCCGCCCGTGGCGCACCCGCTGGTGTGGACGCACCCCGAAACCGGCCGCAAGGTGCTGAATCTCAGCACGCTGAACATCCGCGGCATCGTGGGCATGCCGGAGGACGAGAGCGACGCGCTGATCCGCGGACTGCTCGCGCACACGCTGCAGCCGCGCTTCCAGTACATCCACGAGTGGGAGAACGACGACGTGATGCTCTGGGACAACCGCCGCACCATGCACTGCGCCTTCGGGCATCCCGTCGACGAGGTACGCATCGTGCAGCGCAGCACGCTGCGCGGCAGCGTGGCGATGGGTCGTATGCTGGGCGAGCACGAGGCACTCGCCTCGTGAGCGGCTTCGACCTGGTGATCCGTGGCGGCACGCTGATCGATGGCTCCGGTGCCGAGGCACGCGTAGCGGACGTAGGCATCCGCGGCAGCGCCATCGCAGAGGTCGGGCAAGACCTCCCACCCGGGCGCGAAGAGATCGACGCCAGCGGCCTGCTCGTCACGCCCGGCTTCGTCGACATCCACACGCACTACGATGGCCAGGTGACGTGGGAGAACCGCCTCGTACCCTCGTCGTCGCACGGCGTGACCACCGCGCTGATGGGCAATTGCGGCGTGGGCTTCGCGCCGTGTTTGCCCGAGCACCGCGAGGCGCTGATCCGCCTGATGGAGGGCGTGGAGGACATCCCCTACCCCGTGCTTGCGCGCGGGCTGCCGTGGACCTGGGAGAGCTTCCCGCAGTATCTGGATCTTCTCGCCTCACGCGAGTACGACATGGACATCGCCTGCTACATGCCGCACGCGCCGCTGCGCGTGCACGTAATGGGGCAGCGCGGCGCGGACCGCGAGCCTGCCACAGCGGAAGACATCGCGCGCATGAGCGCGCTGCTTGCCGAGGCGCTGGACGCCGGCGCCATGGGCATCGCCACCTCGCGCACCATCTTCCACCGCTCCAGCGACGGGCAACCGGTGCCCACGCTGGA
>CAIYPF010000073.1 GCA_903928015.1 uncultured Gammaproteobacteria bacterium
GCACCTCGGCGTCGATCGAGACTTCCGCCCCCGCGTAAACGGGCGATGTCATGCGCGAGCGCAGCCTGCCGATGCGGGCTCCCGCCCCCAGCGTGCTGCAGAGGTATCGCTCGAACAGCGCGAGCTGCGTGGGCGTGTTCAGGAAAAGGTCACGGTGACCGCCCTGCTCGCGCGCGTAGCGGGCATCGTGATGCAGCGGCGAGTAGTCCCGCGTGGCAAAGGCTCCCGCCACCACAAGCGTCGCATCCACAGCTATCGCGAGCGGCGGCAGGCGCTCTCCCGCGCTGTAATCCCCGAGGAATCTGCGGCTCATGCCTGCTCTCCGCGCCTGTATCCGAGGCACTCGTAATACTCGATCCCGAGCAGGTCGCCGCGCTGGTTGCGGTACTGCACCTCGATACGCCAGAAGCGTCCGCGCCCGAGGCGGGTATCTTTTTCAGCACTCAGCGATCGGAGTATCTCCACGCTCTGAACGGTATCCCCTGGCGCCACCGGCGCGTGGAACTCGCTCTCGATGCTGGCGACGATGGCCACGGGGTAGGCGAGCATCTCCTTCAGGTCATAGTGGGTCTGCAGCGGCCGTTTGGGTCCGGAAGCGGAATGCTGCGGGGACCATTGCGGCGGACGTGCCCAGGTCGAGAGCATCGTCACGGGAGCCGCGCAATCATCGCTCCAGCGCCGCGGGTCGGGGTCGCGGATCGCTGCGGCAAGCGCCTGCACCGCCTCGCGGCTCGCTGGCCAGTCGCCTTGTTGCGGGTGGCGTGGGCAGTCGAGCATCGCCCGCACGGCCTCCGGCAGATCGTCGTTCGGCGCGCTCCTCACGCAGCGCGCTCCGCAACTGTGGCAGCGGCAGCATGGAATTCCGCCAGCAACTGCGCCTTCAGCTGCGCCGCCTCGGCCATGCCTTTTTCTTTCACCACATCGAAGCCACGCACCTTGGCGGGCAAGGCAGCGAGCGTGAGGCCGATACCGTGGTTGGCAGCGCAGAGCCCCGCCAGCACGTTCTCCACCAGCGCCTCGTACTCTCCGATATGCGCGCGCTCCGCGCGGCGATGGGCCGAATAGCCGAACACATCGAAAGCCGTGCCCCGGAGCCCTTTCAGCCGCGCCAGCACGCGGAACACGTTCAGCATCCACGGCCCGAACTCGCGCTTGCGATAGCGGCCCGTCAGCGGGTCGCGCCGCGCGAGCAGCGGCGGCGCAAGGTTGAAGGCGATGGTGTAGTCCCCCTCGAACTGCGCCTCGAGTTGACGCCGCAGCCCCTCGCCCGAGAGCAGCCGCCCTACCTCGTACTCGTCCTTGTAAGCGAGCACGCGGGCGTATTGTGCCGCGACCGTCTCGGCGAGCGCGCCGGGGCTGCCGGTGACGCGCGTCTCGGCCTCGCTCACGCGCTGCACGACCGCACGGTAGCGTGTGGCAAGCGCCTCGTCCTGATAGGCCGCGAGATGCGCGCTGCGCGCAGCGACGATTTCATCGAGCTTGGATGCGGCGGCATCGAACACCCGCACCGGCTGCGCCGGACTCATCAGCGCGGCGATGCGCTGCGGTGCCACCACCCACAGCCGGCCGAGCGCGAAGGCGCGGAGGTTCATCGCCACCTCGGTGCCGTTCAGCGCGATCGCCCGCTCCAGGCTCTGGCGCGACAGAGGCAAGAGGCCCTGCTGCCAGGCCACGCCCAGCAGAAAGAGATTCGCGCCCACCGCATTGCCCAGCAGCACCGAGGCGATGCGCGTGGCATCGATGCTGGCGAGCGCGCCGGGGCGCGCGCGTGCCGTCACCGCGTCCTGCAGAGCGGCGCTGCCGAAATCCAGATCCGGGTTGCGCGCGAAAGCGTTGGTGGGCGCCACGTGGCTGTTGCACACCACGGCGGAGCGTTC
The DNA here is from genome assembly GCA_903928015.1 of uncultured Gammaproteobacteria bacterium. Lineage (GTDB taxonomy): Bacteria > Pseudomonadota > Gammaproteobacteria > Pseudomonadales > UBA5518 > UBA5518. The sequence goes on from CAIYPF010000073.1 coordinate 1,878, forward strand.
CGGAGAGAGCCGTGACAGCACATCGGCGGATGCCGCCACCACCGGGTCTGCGGCAAGCAGCAGGTCTACCGCCCCCTCGGGGATCCGCGTCGCCACCTGCAACTCGTTGCCGGCAACAAAGCGCACATGACTGGTCACCGGGCCATTGCGCTGCGCCAAGCCCGTGATATCGAGCACGCTGACGGGTTTGTCTTCCATGTGCGCGGCAATGCCGAGCAGCGCGCCCAGCGTGATGATGCCGCTGCCGCCGATGCCGCCCACCAGCACGTTGCAGCCGCTGGCCGCACGCGCCGCCACAGGCTCCGGCAGATCCCGCAGGAGTTCGGTCAGTCCGTCGTGCCCGGCGCCTGCGATGGCAGCGCGCAAGCGCCCGCCGTGCACCGTGACGAAGCTCGGGCACATGCCCTTCACGCAGGAGAAATCCTTGTTGCACACCGACTGGTTGATGCGCCGCTTGCGGCCGAGCGCGGTCTCAGCGGGTTCCAGCGCCACGCAGTTCGACTGCTCGCCGCAGTCTCCGCAGCCCTCGCAGACCTCCTCGCTGATCAGGTAGCGCTTCGCCACGTCCGGGTACTTGCCGCGCTTGCGCAGGCGCTTGCGCTCGGTCGCGCAGGCCTGCTCGTAGACGATGGCGGAGACGCCGGGAATCTCGCGCAGTTCGCGCTGCACGGCATCGAGTTCGTCGCGGTGATGGAAGGTGGTAATGGCGGGGAATTGGGCGCGGTCGACGTGGCGCGAGAGATCCTCCGTCACCAGGGCGATGCGTCGCACGCCCTCGGCGAAGAGCTGCTGCGCCACGTGGGGTGCAGTGATCGCGCCGTCGAAGCTCTCGCCCTCGATGGGCTGCCCGCCAGTCATCGAGATAGCGCCGTTCAGCAGCACCTTGTAGGTGATGTTGGTGCCGGCGGCGACGTTCGCGCGGATCGCGAGCAGCCCGGAGTGGAAGTAGGTGCCGTCGCCGATGTTCTGGAACACGTGCGCGTGCTCCACAAAGGGCGCCTGCCCTATCCACGCCGCGCCCTCTCCGCCCATGTGATACATGGTGCGGGTGTTGCGCTCGGGCAGCCACACGGCAAGGCCATGGCAACCGATACCGCCCAGCGCCATCGAGCCTTCCGGCACACGCGTAGAGGTGTTGTGCGGGCAACCCGCGCAAAAACTCGGCATGCGCTGCAGCGCGCCTGCGGGTGCGGCCGGCGGGGGGCCCGCGTGCAGCGCGGCGCAGCGCTGGATCAGCGCGGGGTCTTCGGTGCGCGCATGGAGCTGCGCCGCGATCACACGCGCCAGCAGCGCAGGACCCAGTTCGCCGCCCGAGGGCACCAGAGGAGCCCCGTGCTCGTCGCGCTTGCCGGTCAGGAGCGGGCGCTGCCCGTCGGGCAGGTTGAAGAGCAGGGCCGCGAGTTGCTCCTCGATCACGGGGCGCTTTTCCTCGATCACGAGGATCTGCTCGCAGCCCTGCGCAAACGCGCTCACCACCGAGGGTTCGAGCGGCCACACCATCGCGATCTTCAGCACCGAGAGCCCGAGTTCCGCGGCGCGTGCCTCGTCGATGCCGAGCTGCGCGAGCGCGTCCATCACATCGAGCCAGGCCTTGCCGGCGGTGACGATGCCGAGCCGCGCGCGCGGCTGCGGCCAGATCACGCGGTCTAGCCGGTTCGCGCGCACCCAGGCACGGGCGGCCTCGAGGCGCGCGAGCATCTGCGCCTCGGCAGCGAGCGGGAACATGCCCAGCTTGAGATTCAACCCAGCCTCGGGGAGCGCGTGGTCTTGTGGCTGCTGCAGCACCACGCGCGCGGGATCCACCGACACCGAGGCAGAGGCCTCGACAACGTCGGTAACGCACTTGAAGCCCACCCAGCAGCCGGCATAGCGCGAGAGCGCAAATCCCTGCAGGCCAAGGTCGAGGTACTCCTGCACCGTGGCGGGATAGAACACCGGCATGCCGAAGTGGATCAGCGCGTGATCGCTCTGGTGCGCCACCGTGGACGAGCGCGCACCGTGGTCGTCGCCGCAGAGCACCAGCACGCCGCCATGGCGGGAGCTTCCCGCGTAATTGCCGTGTTTCAGCGGGTCACCGGAGCGGTCGACACCGGGGCCCTTGCCGTACCACATCGCGAAGACGCCGTCGTAGCGCGCACCGCCCAGGGCGTTCACCTGCTGCGAGCCCCACACGGCGGTGGCAGCGAGGTCTTCGTTGATGCCGGGCTGGAAATGGATCTTGTGCTCGGACAGATGCGACTGTGCCTGCCAGAGCGCGAGGTCGTACACGCCGAGCGGCGAGCCGCGATAACCCGAGACGAAGCCCGCGGTGTTCAGCCCCGCGGCCGCATCGCGCCGTGCCTGCATGATCGGAAGGCGCACCAGCGCCTGCGGCCCGGTGAGATACACGCGGCCCTCGGTGGCGGTGTATTTGTCGTCCAGCGTGATGTCTTTCACGGCGTCTTCTCCCCGCGGTGACGGTGCGCGGCAAGCCGCTTGGCGAGCGCCGCCTCGGTGAGGAGGGCCTCCTGCAGACTGCCTTCGGCGCCGGCGACGAGGCCTTCGCGGAAGGCCACGATCAGTTCGCGCGGCAAGGTGGCCACGGCTCCAGCCCAGGCACGCGCTGTGGGCAGCACCTCCTCTGCAGGTACTGCGCGATTCACCAGCCCCATGGCCGCGGCCTCGCTTCCCTTCAGGCGCCGCGTGCAGAGCAGCAACTCCCGCGCGCGGGCAGGCCCCAGCAAACGCGGCAGGAAATGCGTGGAGCCCAGCCCCGGCATGATCCCGAGTTCGGCGAAGTTCAGCACGAGCTTCGCATCCTCTGCCGCGACACGCAGATCCATCGCCAGCGTGGCCGTGATGCCGATGCCAGCCGCGGGGCCGTTGATGGCCGCGATCGTGAGGCAGGGCAGCGCGGCGAGTTCCGCCGCAAACCCGGTGATGAAGTGTTCCTCGCCCAGACGCAGCCCGCTCTCGCCCCGCGCGCCCGAGAGCGCTTCGCGATCAGCGCCTGCACAGAAGGCACGCCCGCTGCCGGTGAGGATGATCGCGCGGATGGCATCGTCTGCCGCGAGCGCGCGGTAGGCGTGCACCAATTCCTCGCCCATGTCGGGCGTGTAGGCGTTCAGTACCGCTTCGCGCGTAAGGCACACGGTGGCAACGGCACCGTCTGTCTCCACCCGGATGTGCTTGTACGGCATGTTCAGTCCTTGCCCGGTGGCTGCCAGCGCGGCGCGCGGCGCTCGATGAAAGCCCGCGCACCTTCGGCCATGTCCGGGTGGCCGTCATGCGCCATGATCAGCGACCAGGCATGTTCGAGGCCTTCCGTGAGCCCGCGCTCTGCCGCGCCCCAGATCGCCTGTTTGCTGCGCATCAGCGCCGTGGGCGAATGGCGCTTGATCATGTCGGCCACTTCACGCGCGCGTGCCGCGAGCTGCGCGCTCGGCACCACCTCACCGACCAGCCCGAGCTCGCGGGCGCGGTGTGCGTCGATGCGCTCAGCCCCGCCCACCAGCGTCATGCGCAGCACCGCCTCCAGCGGCATGCGCCGCGCGAGCGACACGGGCTCGAGCCCCGCCACCAGCCCGACTTTCACATGGGTATCGAAAAACGTGGCGTGCTCGGCCGCGATCACGATGTCGCTGTCGGCCACGAAGTGCAGCCCGCCGCCCACCGCCATGCCGTTCACGGCACAGATCACGGGCTTCCAGACCTGATTCTGCAGCGGGCTCCAGCGGATGCTCTGGAGCGTGCCTGCGCCTTGTTCGCCGTCGATCTGCGGGAGATCCGCAAGGTCGGCGCCCACGCAGAAGGCTTTTTCTCCGGCGCCGGTGACGATCGCGACCAGCGCGCTGTCGTCTTCCGCGAAGCGCTGCCACGCCAGCGGCAACTCGCGGCTCATCTGCGCATTCACGGCGTTGTGGGCGGCGGAGCGATCCAGCGTGAGTGTGAGTACGCCGTCCTCGACGTCGTAGCGCAGCGTATGGAAATCCATGCTCATTCCCGCCCCAGGATGCAGACGGCGCAACCCGTGGGATAGCCGCCAATGTTGTGGCTCAACGCGCGCGTGGCGCCCGGCACCTGCCGCGCGCCCGCTCGCCCCTGCAGTTGCAGCACGTTCTCGTAGATCATGCGGAGACCCGTCGCGGCCGTGGGGTGCCCGAAGGCTTTGAGACCCCCATCGGTATTCACCGGCAACTCTCCACCCAGCGCGAAGGTGCCGGCGGCGATGTGCTCGCGCGCAGCGCCCTTGGGGATGAAACCCAGATCCTCGTAGCTCAACAGCTCCGTGAGCGTGAAGCAGTCGTGCAACTGCGCAACGTCGATCTGTGCGAAGGGGTCCGCGATGCCGGCCATCGCATACGCCGCGCGGGCCGCGGCCTCGGTGGGTTTCCAGCGCAGGAAATCGTGCGTGAGATCAGTGTGCGGGTGCGGCGCGGTTGCGCTCGCCACCGCGAGCACACGCACGGCGCGGTCGTGGTAATTGGCTGCAAGATCGCTACGCGTGACGATGGCCGCAGCGGCGCCGTCGGTTTGCGCGGCGCAGTCGTAGAGCCCGAAGGGCCAGGCGATCATGCGCGCCGAGAGCGCTTCTTCCACCGTGATCGCTTTCTTCAGGAAGCTCTTGGGCGCCAGCTTGCCGTTGTGGTGGTTCTTCACCGCGATGCGGGCGAGATCCTCGCGGCCCGCGCCGAAGCGCGCGAAATACGGCGCGGCGCATTGTGCGAACCAGCCTGCGGGCGTCTCGGGCAAGTCGCGCACGCCGCGGATGTTGACGCTGGGGCCGGAGACGCCGCGGTCTTTGGGTTTGTCAAAGCCCACCGCGAGCACGGTGTCATGCATGCCGCTCGCCACCGCCATCACCGCCACGCGCAGCGCTTCGGTCCCGGTGGCACAGTAGTTGTACACCATGGTGACGGGCGCGTTCAGGTGCAGCGTTTCGCTCACGTGCACGGGGCCCATGGGGGCGTAGAGCGAGCCCGCGAACACCGCGTCGATCTGGCTGCGTGGTTCTTGGATGCCGGCGTCGGCGTAGGCTTCGAGCACGGCCTCGGCCAGCAGGTCTTCCGCGCTGCGGGTCCAGTGTTCGGCGAAGGGGCTGCAGCCGACGCCGATGATCGAGGCTTTGCTGCGGTTCATGGCGTTGGTCCTGCAGGCGGTCGCGCGGTCTTCGCCTTCGGTGCGCGTGTGATGGATGCGAATTCACTTGGCGCCCGAGAAATGCAGCATCCGCGCTTCAGCCCCGGTCCCCGCCCCGCTCGCTCACGCCTCGGCACA
>CAIYPF010000074.1 GCA_903928015.1 uncultured Gammaproteobacteria bacterium
ATCGTCTTGTCAAACATGGGCTTTACCTCGGAAGGGGCTCTGCGCAGCACGGCGGTGCCACAACGGACCGCGCGATTCTACCCGAAGCCCCGCGCGTCACGGCCTCCGGTTTTTTCGGTGTTCTGCCTGACGTTTCGCGCGGGTGCCGCGCGTGGTAGCGTCGCCCCGCCAAGCAAGCGGAGGGCAGGCCGTGGCAGATGGAATCAAGCGTCGTGAGTTCCTCGGTGTCGCCACCGCGGCCGCGGCCGGAGCGGGGCTGGCAGGCTGCGCGGGCACGGCAGCTCCTGCAGCGCAGGATGTGCAAACAGGCCCGGCCGATACCGCACTCACACCACCCCGCGCGAAAGGCCAGCAGAGCATGCGCAACGCGCCCTTCCGCTTGGCCACCTCCGGGACACTGCCCCGGTCGGCTTCCCGCAGGATCTTGACCATCTGCTCTTCGGTGAAACGGCCCTTCCTCATGGTTCCCTCGCTTGTCAGCAGGGGCCATCCTCTCAAGAATCAAACGGTCCGAAAATCGCCGGGCAGGTCACGCCGTGTGGCTGGTCAATCCTCGGTGCGCACGAACAATCCGGTCCGGATCGGTCGCGCGAAGTCGCAGCTGGAAAGAAAAAAGATCCCGAGAGAAGCGAACACGCACCACACGCCCATGTAGCCCATCCCGAGCCGCGCAAGGACATCTTCCGGAATCGCTGCGTTTTCGGCGGCTGTGGGGTAATTGATCAGCGTAAGCAGAAGCCCGGCCAGCAACGTACCAATAGCCGTCGCGGCTTTGTCGACAAACGTCTGGTACGCGAATATCACGCCCTCCAGACGCTTGCCTGTCAGTTCGGCCACGTTGTCGGTAACGTCTGCATACAGCGAATAAATGATGGATGCTGTCACTATCCACAACAGCTGGCTGAGGAAATCATAGACGGCAAGTAGCCACCACAGGCCCTCGCTTCCACGCTCCGGAATCAGCTTCAGAACCAGTAACGGCGGCAGGATCATGCTGATCGCCACCGATGCAGCCAGGAACCGGATAGCCATGATCTTCTTGTCGCCCTTGACGACAAACCTCCTGACGACAGGCGCGACCGCGAGCGAGGCGAGTGCTTCAACGACCATCAGGATGGTCATCTGCTCGCTGCCTATTCCGTAGAAAAAGCTGTACTGATAGATCCAGAGCGCGGCGGTTGTGCCGAGACCGATGCCCACAACCAGGCTCGACAGGAGCAACGCCCGCAGGGAGCGGATCTGAAAGAGCTGGCCGAAAGAGCGGGCCATGTCCTTCAGACCCGGAGTCTGCTCCGCGGTCTTCATGTGAAGACGCGGAATCTCCCGGTGAAGCCCGATGGAGGAGAACAGCAGCGAAGCCAGGATGACCGCTCCCCAAAAGACGGCGGCCTGCTGATATCCGGCGATATTGGTCTGCCCACTGGCGAATTCGGCGGAATCCTTGAGCCAGATGCCGTACATCGCGATCGTCATCACCGCACCGGTGAACCAGCTCGCCGAAATGGGAAGCGACGCAAGTCGGGTTCGTTCGTCATAGTCGGAAGTCAATTCCGCAACCAGGGTCCGGACCGGTACATCGAATGCCGCCATCGACAATCGCAGGAGAATCGACAGCGTCAGCAGATAACCGAACAGGGCCGACTGCGAACTCGCGTCCGAGGGTGGATACCACACGAGCACGTACAACACGGTCAGCGGCAGGATCGATGCGTACATGAACGGGTGGCGCCGGCCCAGACGGGAACGCCAGTTGTCCGACACGTATCCGATCAGCGGACTGGCAATTGCGTCAATCGTGAGCGCGATCGCGAGTGCCAGACCGGTCAGGGCGGCGGAAAGACCAACGACCTGACTGTAGAAAAAGAACAGGAAATAGTCGATCCCATTGCTGATGATGCCCGCGGTGGGGACTCCGCTGCACGCGAAAGCCAGCCGGGACAGCGGTGCAACCCTCGTCATCAGCAGGGAACCTTCGCCGGACTCTCAATCCGCCGCGTCAATGATCGCACACGTTTTTCTGAGCCGCCGCATCCGCAACCTCCGACGATGATGGCAGGCGTGCATCCGCCCTTGCAGCCACCTGACCGCGCGCCACGGCCGCGGCTTCATCCTGCCGCACCCAGACCGGATCGTTGCCGTCGTAGTAGCCGAGCAGATCGTGGCCGGCCCCATGCGTCGTATACCCCAGCAGACGCCGCACTCGTTCGTCGTACTGCCGCGCCGATTCCGGAGGAACCTCGAGAGTGTGGTTCTCCTCCGAGCGAAGCCAGCCCAGGCAATAGGTATTGATCAGTCCGGTCCGGGGAGCCTGGCTGCGGTTTGCACCGCCCCCATGCCAGGTCGATCCCAGATAGAAAAGAGCGGAGCCTCGGGGCATGACCGCCTGCACCTGATGCGCAAGGTCCGGCCTGTGCCACGCACGGAGAAAGCGATGGCTGCCGGGCACGACGCGCGTTGCCCCGTTCTCTGCCGTAAAGTCGGTGAACGCCCACATCACGCCGATCTGGAGTTCGAGTCCGGCGAGCTGGATCGGATAGCCGGTATCGTCGCGATGGAGTTGCTGGTCGCTCTCCCCCGGCAGAATCTCGATCCCCGTGGTGCTCCCGATCTGGTAATCGGCGCATGCGGGCAGGAGGATCGCATCGGCCACATCCAGTACCATCCGGTGCGAGATCAGCGCAGCGCAGGCCGGCGCATAGCGCAATACGCCACCGCACCGGAGTGTCTTCGCACCACTGAAGTCCGTGCGTTGGCTTTCATCAAACGCATCGAATTTCAACCGAAGCTCCGCAGAGCAGGCGTCAATCAGACTGACCGGAGCCAGGTTGCGGACAATCACGCCACCATCGCGCCGCAGCACATCGACGACATCTGCAGACGACGCATTCGTTTCAAACGACTTCAGCAACATGGTTTCACTCCCCGGCCACCGGGTTGCGGGCTAGTCCGGACCAAGCGCGCGCGGCCGGCGCAACGGGTTCTGGTCGTTGATAACGTCGCGCGGCCGGTAGGGTGCTTCAAGAAACTCCCGCTCACTGGCATCGAGTCTAAGCGCGAGCGCCTCGACCGCGACGTCGAGCTGCGATGTGTTTGCGGCTCCAACGATAGGTACGTTGGCTTGCGGGTTCCCGGCAACCCAGGCCATCGCCACATGCGCTCGGCTCACGCCACGGCGAGCCGCCACCTCGCAAACGCGACGCGCGATCTCACGATCGATTTCGTCGCCATAGAAACCCTGGTAAGGATCGTGGGCCGTACGCGCGGTCGCGCTTTCGTCGCGAGCAAGGAACCCCCGCGCCAGCGGGCTGAAGGTCGTGAGGGCGACGCCCTGGTCCCGGCAGCAGGGGAACATTTCGCGTTCCTCTTCCCGGTACAGCAGGTTGTACTGGCACTGCATGTTGACGAAGGTCGTCCAGCCGTTCATCGCGGCTGCGTGGTTCATCTTCGCGAATTGCCAAGTGTACATGGTCGATGCACCGAGATAGAGCACCTTTCCGGCGCGCACCGTCGCGTGCAGTGCCTCCATCGTCTCCTCGACCGGTGTTTCCGCGTCGAAGGCGTGGATGACGTACAGATCGATATGGTCGGTACCGATGCGTTTCAGCGACCGGTCTATGGAAGTGGCGATGTGCTTGCGCGAAAGGCCGCGGTCCTCCGGGTCCTCGCTCATGGGATAGAAGACCTTGGTTGCAAGCACCAGCTTGTCTCGCGAGGTCATCTTCAGCAGATTCTGCCCGACTACTTCCTCGTTGCGGCCAAGCGAATACCAGTCCGCCATGTCGAAGAAGTTGATGCCAAGGTCGAGCGCGCGCCGCAAGACAGGAATCGAGGCGGGCTCATCCAGCACCCAGCGTTTCCAGGCCGAACTTCCCATCGACATCGTGCCGAGGCAAAGCGGGGAGACCTCGAGGTTCGTCGTCCCGAGGCGGCGCAGGTTCATGTGTGGGCCGCTCGCGTCAGAGCGGCGGCGACGCAGGGTGTCGGCAGGTCGCAGGCCAGGCGCTGCCAACCGTATGCATCACGCTGCGCCATTGGTTGAAGCATGCACGCCCAATGTGCGGCTGCCAGCTCAGGGTCGAAACCGTCGATGGACATCGTCTTGTCAAACATGGGCTTTACCTCGGAAGGGGCTCTGCGCAGCACGGCGGTGCCACAACGGACCG
>CAIYPF010000075.1 GCA_903928015.1 uncultured Gammaproteobacteria bacterium
ATGGTACCGACAAGATTCAAACTTGTGTTCAAGCTGGGATGGTGGTCGCAGCTTATATACAGGCAAACGATAATGTACAATTCCAGAGGTGGCAGGCGATTGAGCGCTCGGATTGTGCTGCTGCCGGGGTTCCTAAGTAAACAAGAATTACATTGGTTCTGTGGCACAGGTCCGCAACAAAAATGCCCGCCTCATACTCCTGATGACCTGTACCTTTGAACCGCCCCGGGATTGCCGGAGGCCACCGGTCTTAAGTTAGGCTGCCACTGCTGCATCGTCCAGCGTGGCGTAGTAGCGATCCTCTGCCTCAGCTGGCGGGATGTTTCCGATGGGCTCAAGGAGCCGCCTGTTGTTGAACCAGTCAACCCACTCGAGCGTGGCGTATTCGACCGCTTCAAAGGATCGCCATGGGCCTCTGCGATGGATGACTTCGGCCTTGTAGAGACCATTGATCGTCTCGGCCAAAGCATTGTCATAGCTATCGCCGACGCTGCCGACCGAGGGTTCGATACCGGCCTCCGCAAGACGCTCTGTGTACTTGATTGATAGATACTGGCTGCCACGGTCGCTGTGGTGGACCAAGCCGCTTTGATAGCCGGGCCGCCTCGCGTGGATGGCCTGCTCCAATGCATCCAGAACAAAACCGGCATGTGCTGTTCTGCTTGCCCGCCAGCCAACGATCCGCCTGGCATAGATATCGATTACGAAGGCGACATAGACGAAGCCCGACCAGGTCGCGACATAGGTGAAGTCTGACACCCAAAGCCTGTTGGGTGCCGGCGCATAAAACTGCCGGTTGACGTGATCGAGCGGGCACGGGGTGGCCTTGTCGCTGATGGTGGTGCGCACTGGCTTGCCCCGGATCACGCCCTGCAAACCCATGCCCCGCATCAGTCGTTCAACCGTGCAACGAGGAACCTCGAAGCCTTCACGCCGCATCTGCCGCCATACTTTGCGCACGCCATAGACCGCGAAGTTGTCCGCAAAGACCCGCATCACCTCGGGCTTCAGCGCCTCGTCGCGTTGCGCACGGGCGGACTGTCTTGCAGGATCACGGCGCTGTGCGACACGCTCATGGTAGGTCGATGGGGCGATCGGCAGAACCCGGCAGATCGGCTCGACCCCATAGACCTCCCGATGCTCGTCAATAAAGGCGATCATCGCTTGAACGGGCGGTCGAGCTCCGCCTGGGCAAAATATGCCGACGCCTTGCGCAGGATCTCGTTCGCCTGACGCAACTCCCGGTTCTCGCGTTCCAGCGCCTTCAGCCGGTCTGCCATCTCGGTCGGCACGCCGGCGCGCTTGCCGCTGTCAACCTCGGCTTTCCTGACCCACTCATAGAGCGTCTGCGGCACGCAGCCGATCTTCTCCGCAATCGAGACCACCGCCGCCCACCGTGACGGGTAATCGGCTGCGTGATCTTGAACCATCCGGACGGCCCGCTCGCGGACCTCCAGTGAAAACTTGGTCGTCGTCTTGGTCATCATGCCCCAATCCTCCAAGGAAATGGGGCCTCCAGCAATCCCGGGGCGGTTCACAGTTCCCTAAGCGCCTTCTCACAGCCCCCTCTCCTGGAACACCGTCTAACTATCCCGCGGGTCGATCTCGAACTGCCGCTGTTTCGGTTTATAATCCACAAGCCGCACATCCTCGTGAGTCTGCCTAACA
>CAIYPF010000076.1 GCA_903928015.1 uncultured Gammaproteobacteria bacterium
CGGCCTGCGATGGATCGGATAGCCATGGTGATCTCCTTGTTTCCTTGATGAATCCCTGTACTGCTTCTGCGGAAGTTGTTGCTTGCGCGGGCTTCCGTAGAGACGACCAGACGCAAGCAGATCCCGTGCCAACAACCCGATATTTTTCTATGTGTATGAATGCAAACACGGTTATTCAGCATGCCCCCACCTCGAAAACGCGGCGCTCGTGACGGGTTGTAAAGAAATCCGACGCTTCCGTGTGTGCGCAATGCCCGGTTGCGTACGCGCAGCCCCCTACGCCGGCCACGCCGAAACCGCCATTGCTACGGGATGGCGCCTCAGGTCCACAGGCCCTACTGTTCCGCAGCCACGTTCCCGTTAGCTGCACAGGATTCTTGCGATGTTCCGCCTCCACCATTTGCTATTGGCGTTTTTCTGCGTCCTGTCCAGCGGCTCATTCGCCGCTCAAGCCCCGTTGCCGATCGATCGGATCGAGCAGTTCGTCCGCGAAGAGATGCAACGCCAGAAGGTGCCAGGCGTCGCCATCGCGGTGGTGCAGGGTGGCGAGACACAACTCGCGCGAGGATTTGGTCTGGCCAATGTGGAGCTCGGTGTTCCGGTCAGCACGAAGACCGTGTTCCAGTCGGGCTCGCTCGGCAAGCAGTTCAGTGTCATGTCCGTGATGCTGCAGGTGGAGGAGGGCAAGCTCTCTCTCGATGAGCCACTTACGCGCATCTTTCCCGGCGCGCCCGCTGCGTGGGGCGCCATCACGCCACGCCATCTGCTGACCCACACCTCGGGTATTCCGGACTACACCGAGGGCCTGATCGACATGCGCCGCGATTACAGCGAAGACGAGATGCTCGCCAAGGCCTTCACCTTGCCGTTGCAGTTCAGCCCGGGCACCCAGTGGCGCTACAGCAACACGGGCTATCTGCTGCTCGGCATCGTGGTGCGCCGCGTGAGCGGGCGCTTCTACGGCGATGTGCTGGCCGATCGCGTGTTTGCACCGCTCGGCATGAAGAGCGCGCGCATCATCAGCGAGGAGGACATCGTGCCCAACCGGTCCGCGGGTTACCGGCTCGTGAAAGGCGAATTGCGCAACCAGGAGTGGGTGGCGCCGCAGTTGAACACCACCGCGGACGGATCGCTGTACCTCTCGCTCGAAGACATGCTCGCCTGGGATCGTGGCGTACGCACCGGGGCCGTGCTGCAGCCCGCGAGCTGGAAGCAGGTGTATTCGCCGGTGCAACTGGCGGGCGGCAAGCCTTACCCCTACGGCTTCGGCTGGTTTGTAGATACGGTGGCCGGAGCGCCGCGGCATTTCCACAGCGGCTCGTGGCAGGGTTTCAAGACGCACTTCACCCGCTACCTCGGTGCCGACATCAGCATCATCGTGCTGGCGAACCTGGCCGAGGCCGAGCCCGCGCAATTCGTCGATGGCATCGCGGAGCTGATCGATCCCGCATTGGTCAAGCCCGGTGTCGTGGAAGCGGGCAGCTAGCCGAGGCGGCCCCGGATGAGTACCCAGTCCGAGAAAGCCGTATCCCGCGCCGTGCTTGCGCTTGCGCTTGCCGCCTTTGGCAGCGGCACATCTCAACGCGTGATGGATGCGATGTTGCCGGGGCTCGCCGGGGAATTCGGGCAACCGCTGGCTGCCGTTGCTGCAGTGGTTACCGCCTTCACGCTTGCCTATGCGACGGGACAACTGCTGTTCGGGCCGGTGGGCGATCGCCACGGCAAGCTGCTGGTGGTGGGGTGGAGTTGCGTGGGATGTTCTGTTGGCGCACTCGGCTGCGCGATGGCCAGCGGATTGCCCGCGCTGGTGCTGGCGCGCGCTGCCGCGGGTCTGGTCGCAGCACCGCTGGTGCCCTTGGCCATGGCATGGATCGGCGATGTCGTTCCCTACGAACGCCGGCAGCCCGTGCTCGCGCGATTCCTGATAGGCCAGATTCTCGGTGTGTCCGCAGGTCAGTTGCTGGGCGGCTTGGCAGTGGATCATATCGGGCGGCGGCTGCCGTTCATCGCCATCGCCACCGTCTTTGCACTGAGCGCCATTGCGCTGATGCGCGCGCGCAGGCATTTCCCCGCGCAGACTGTGCCTGCCGCACGAATGGAGGCACATCCGCTGCGCCATCTCTTGTCGGAGTTCGCCGCTGTGCTCGGCACGCGCTGGGCGAGGGTGGTGCTGCTCGCCGTGTTCCTCGAGGGGGCTGCGGTGTTCGGCGCGCTGGCGTTCTTCGCCACGCATCTTCACCAGCGCCTCGGGATCTCGCTCACAGCTGCAGGTGCGAGCGTGATGGGCTTCGGTGCGGGAGGACTGGTGTTCGCACTGGGCGCTCCGGGGCTGGTGCGGCGCCTTGGCGAGCGAGGGCTGGTCCTGGGCGGGGGCGCGCTCATGTTGCTCGCCATGACGGGTGTGGCACTTGCTCCGGGCGTCTGGCTCGCCGTGCCCGCCTGCTTCGCGATGGGCGTGGGCTTCTACATGTTCCATAACACGCTGCAGACCAATGCCACACAAATGGCACCTGCGCGTCGCGGCGCTGCGGTGGCGCTTTTCGCGCTGGCCTATTTCGGCGGGCAGACGGCGGGGGTGGCGCTCAGCGGACTTGCGTCGATGTACATGGGTACGGAGGGTGTGATCCTGTTCGCGGCTGCTGCGGTAGCGCTGGTTGCCAGGGGCTTCGTAACTGCCCGTGATGCCCGTCTCGCCTCGGCTTGATTCCCCGTCTGCGCTTGCTGGGCAAGCGGCTCCTGCGATGGATTATGATCGGTCGCGTCCATATCCGTTGGAAGACACCCCCATGCAGCGCAAAACACTCTCCGTTGCCCTGGCTCTGGCTTTCTCGGTGCTTGTGGGAGCCTCTCTGCCCGCGATGGCGCAGATGCCCACCGCCGAAGAAATGAAGGAAATGCAGAAGGCCATGGAGGAGGCCCAGAAGCAGATGGAGCAGATGGATCCTGCCACCCGCAAACAAATGGAAGATCTGATGGCGCATCCGCCGGCAGGAGCTGCCGGCGGCTCGATCAGCGAAGCGCCGCCACAGGACGAGGGCGCGCTCGACGCCGTCTCCCGTGATCCGCTGGACGATGATGATCTGAAGGAGTTCGTCGAGGATCTGCAGCCCAAGCTCTCGGAGGCGCTGAGCGCCGACGCACGCTCGCGGGCACAGGCCATTGACGCGGAGCTTCAGAAATACCCCGACTATCCCGGCCGCCTGCGCGCAGCAGCCAACGGTCTGGCCGCCTGGGGCGTGTGGCCGGAAGCAATCTGGCTGTCGGGGCGCCTCGCGGTGCAGAGCGGCAGCGCGCAGGACCTGAGCAATCTGGCCGCGATGCTGGTGATGGAGCGTGCGCCGGGCGCTGCACTGCCGATTCTCTACTCCCTGGATGCCCGCTATCCGGGCAATTCCACCGTGCGCAACAACATCGGGCAGGCGCTGTACGGGGTGGGCGATACCAAGGGCGCTGAGGAGCAACTCAAGGCAGTGATCGCGGCCGCGCCCATCCACCCCCAGGCCAATGCCACGATGGCGCTGATACAGGCCGCCCGGGGCGATGCCGCGGCGGCGCAGGAGTCGATGCGCCGCGCCACTCGCGGGGGTTTCAGCCCCTCCAAGGAAGCGGAGTTGCGCAAGATGGGCGCGAAGTTGCGTGCGCAGGATGTGGCTCCGCTGCCGCGCATGCCGGAGGATCCGCTCGGCCTGCACCGGGTCGAGCCCTTCCTCTACCCGGCAAACAGCGCGGAACTGCCATCGGCACTGCTCAGGAAAGCAGAACTCGAGGCGGCAGCCCAGGCAGCTGCCGCGCCTCTGGCGGCGCAGGCCAAGGCCCTCTCGCAGGAGATTGCAGCGCAACCGCCCGTGCGCGAATCGCTGATTGCCGCCACGCAGCCGTTCTCCGGCCGCGTCTATCCGATCCTGAATGCGGTCGACGAGAAGTATCAGCACGATCTCAATGCGAACATGGAGCGATTCAAGCTCGTCATGGAGGAGATCGCCGCAGCTGACGAGACCCTGAACAGGCGTGTAGAGAAGATCGATGCAGAAGGCGAGGAAAAGTACTCACAGGTGGCCGGCGGCTATCAGTACGACTACAGCTGCGGCGAAGTCCGCGCCGAGATGGACAAATACCTCGGGACGGTCGCCCGGCTGATGAACCCCTGGAACAAGGAGCAGACGGGCATCGACCATCGGCATCTGAACGAGTCGACGTATCTCCTGCAGTTCGTCTCCTCGGACAAGGTGTTCGAGCTTGCGAAGGTCAACGCCAAGGCGAGTGCCCTTCGGGCCTACGAGGCTCTGAATCTCCTGCCCGAGGGTTTGTACGAGACGCGACGCTCTGCCTGTTTCAGCAAGGCGGCGCCCAAATCCCAACCGAAAAAGCTGGCTGATTTCGACGACATCCACTGCATGTACATCTCGCAACTCACTATGCCCGGCGTGGGCGCGATGGAGTTCCGCTGCAACTCCTCCAGCGCGACCTTCAACCCGCTGTTCGCGCCCTTCAATGCGAGCTGGGAGGTCGAGGCGGGCAGCAACCGACTGCTGCGCGCCTCTGCCGGCGTGAAGGCCGATGGCGTGGAGCTTTCCGGGCACAGCGAGTTCGACACCAGTGGCTGGAAGAGCGGCGGGATCAGCGCGGGTGTGAGCGCCGGGATCGGGCCCAAGGTCGGGGGTGGTCCGCTTGAAATAGGGCTTGAAGGCAGCGCCACGGTGGGTATCGAGGTCGATCGCGGAGGCGTTACGGACGTGGTCTTCGGTGGCGGGATAGAGGCCTCTGGCAGCAGCACCATCGGCGATACCGGCGCGGCGAAGTCCGAGGCGGGAGTCAAGGCTGGCGCGAACAGTTCCTGGAGCTGGAACTCGGGCTACAGCGGCGAGGTGAATGCGGGTTTCGATTCCAGCGTGTTCTGATCAACAGGGAGGGTGGGGTTTTTGCGGGGCAGGGTCGCGGGCATGGCGCGCTCCTACGGGTGTAGGAGCGCGCCATGCGCGCGATAGCAGCACAGACTCGCAGGCGTGGCCCGCTCCTGCGGGAGTGTAGGAGCGCGCCATGCGCGCGACAGCAGCACAGCGTCGCGGCGCGGCCTCAGCCCACACTCTCGCGCCGCAGCGCTTGGCACATGTAGTGCACCGCTCCGCCGCCCGCGCCGATCATCGAGACGTCCGGGTCATACACGGTGAGGCCTTCGGCACGGCACTTCTCGATCAGCCGCTTGCTCGAGGCGGGCACCAGCACGCTGTCGTTGCCCAGCGCCACCACGTTGCAGCCGAGCTGCATCGCATCACCATAAGAGACGTCGAGCAAACGGATACCCTTGCCGCGCAGCCACGCCACGAAGTCCGCTTCGAGCGCGTCCAGGCACGCCACTGCCAGCCCCGGCGCAAGCATCCCGAACTGCACGTCGAGATGCAGGAAATGCGAGTCGAAAGCGTAGGGCCGGAACTCCCAGCCCTCGGCCTCGAACCAGGCCTTCACCTGCTGCACCGCAGGCTCGATGGAGCGCTCGCCCGAGAAGCCGCAGGTCGCCACACCCGGCTGCAGCACCATGAAATCCCCGCCCTCGATATTGCCCGCCGTCACCAGGTCGTAGATCGGAATCCCGTGCTCCAGGTAGTAGCGCAGCACCGCCGCGTACTCGCCGCGGCGATAGGGTTTCTGCAGCTGCGTGACGATCACGCCCCACGGCGTCATCACGCTGCTGTCGCGCGCGAAGATCTGGTAGGGAAGATTGTCCGTCGCGGGAAGGCGGTGCACCTTCGCGCCCGACTGTTCGAAGGCGTGGATCATCTCGCCGTGCTGGCGCTTCGCCACCTCGAAGTCGAAGTGCAGCCCCACGCGCTCGGAGCGCTCCGCCACGGCATTTCCCGCGCGCCAGGCGAAATTGTCCACCGGGCCCACGAGCACATCCGTCAGCCGCCCGTACTCGCTGTCGATGCCCCAATAGGCCGGGCGGGGCGTGCCGCCGGCGTCGAGGCGTGTGCGCAGGATCATGGTGTCTCCTCCCTTACTGGTTGGCGGCTGCAAGCATCGCTTGCAGAAGCACATCTGCGCCCGCCGCCAGATGCGCGGGTTCCGCGTCCTCTGCCTCGTTGTGGCTGAGGCCCTCGGCGCAGGGCACGAAAATCATTGTTGTTGGAGCAACACGCGCGAGATACAGCGAATCGTGACCGGCGCCGCTCACGATGCGGCGGTGGCTGAATCCGAGCGCCTGCGCGGTGTGTTCCACCAGGTCCACCAGTTCGGGCGCGAAGGGGGTGGGCGGCATGTGCCAGATCTGCTCCACGCGCACATCGACCTGCGCGCGCGCCGCTTCCTCGGAGGCGATGGCGTGCAGCTCCGCGAGCATGCTTTCGAGGACGGTCTTTTCCGGATGGCGAATGTCCACCGCGATGGTGACGGTCTCCGGCACCGTGTTGCGCGCGCCCGGCTGGCACTGCGTGTTGCCGATGGTGCAGCGTCCCCATGGAGACCGGCTTTCGGCCAGCGCGAACGCACGCTCGATGATGCGTGTCGCGGCGCGCCACGGATCACGTCGCTGTTCCATCGGCGTGGGGCCGGCGTGGCAGGAGACGCCGTGCAACACCACATCGAGCCAGTACAGTCCCTGTATGCCCGTGACCACGCCGATGGTGGTGATTTCTTTTTCGAGGATCGGGCCCTGCTCGATGTGTGCCTCGAAGGCGGCATGGATGGGGTAGGGCGCGACGGGGTGCTCGCCCCTGTAGCCGATGCGATCGAGTTCCGCGCCCACGGTGCGGCCCGTGGCATCGGCACGGCTCAGCGCGAAGTCCATGTCGTGCTCGCCCACGAAGGCGCCGGAGCCCAGCATGGCGGGCACGAAGCGGCAGCCTTCCTCGTTGGTCCATGCAGCCACTTCCACGGGGCGCCGCGTGCGGATGCCGTGCTCGTTCAGCACGCGCACCACCTCGAGGCCCGCGAGCACGCCGTAGAGTCCGTCGAAGCGCCCGCCGGTGGCTTGGGTGTCGATATGGCTCGAGGCGAGCACGCTTGCCGCCGCAGGATCGTCGCCCTCGCGCCGCGCGAAGAGATTGCCGACGCCGTCCACGCGCACACTGCAGCCCGCCTCACGCGCCCAGGCGCAGAAAAGGTCACGACCGGCTTTGTCTTCGTCCGTGAGCGCCTGACGGTTGCAGCCTCCGCGCCCCGTTGCGCCGATGGCATTGAAGCGCTCGAAGCTCTGCATCAGCCGCTCGCGGTTGATCCGCAGTGGTGCTCCGGCGGTGGTGTCGGCCATGGTGTGCGCCCCGTATGCGATGTGGCCGGATCATACCCGAGGCCTTTCACGCTCGTGTATGGTCGCGCCTGCCCCTTCGGGGATATGTCGAGGCGTCCGGAGATTGCGATGAAACCCTATGTCCTGTTCCTGCTGATGGCGGTGGCCGGCACCCTGATGTACCACGTGGGGCAGAAAACCCTGCAGGCCTCCGCGAGCCCCATGGTGCTGCTGATGGCGGTCTATGGCTGGGCTTTTCTCATGGCCGCGGCTGCCGCGCCGTTTTTCCGGGTGACGGATGGGCCCGCGCTGTCGGTGCTGGTATTCAGCCGCCCTGTGCTGTTGTTGGCCCTCGGCGTGTTCCTGGTCGAAGTGGGTTTCCTGATCGCCTACCGCTACGGTGCGCCGTTGCAGTGGTCGGCGGCAGCGGTGAACGGCTTGAGTGCGGCGCTGCTGGTGCCGCTCGCGGTGGTGGCTTTCGGCGAGACCCTTTCCGCCACGCGCCTTGCGGGGATACTCTGCGTCACCGCTGGCTTGTTCCTTTTTGTCAGGGAATAGCCTGATTCCCACCTTCCCGGGGTCATTGACTGCCCATGCACCTGATGCGCGCCTTCGTGTTGCTTGCCATTGCCTTTGCGCTGTCAGCCTGCGCACCCAAACCCGCGCCTGCGCCGCTGGTGGCGGCCGTTGCTGCCTCCGATGCCTTGCGGCCGGTGGGCGAGGGCGCTGTGGCCGGCTCGCTGAACGCCGCTGGCGGTCACAGCTGGCACGGCGTCCCTTACGCGGCGGCTCCGGTGGGCGAGTTGCGCTGGAAACCCCCGCAGCCCGTCGCGTCGTGGAAGGGAACGCGTGATGCGCTGCAGTCGGGCAGTCCGTGCATCCAGTACGGCTGGATGATGGGAGGCGTCGGCAGCAACGGCTCGCATCAGGGGAGCGAGGACTGCCTGTTCCTGAACATCGATGCACCGCGCATGGACGCTGCGAAGGCGTCCGGCGCAAAACTGCCCGTGATGGTGTGGATACACGGTGGTGCCAATACGGTGGGGCACGCGGCCGGCTACGACGGCGCGCGACTTGCGGCCAGGCAGAACGTGGTCGTGGTCAGTATCAATTACCGGCTCGGGCCCTTCGGCTGGTTCGTCCTGCCGCGCGGTGCGAGCACGGAGGCAGCCGATCCGGTAGAGGCCTCCGGAAACTGGGGCACGCTGGACACGCTTGCCGCGCTGCGCTGGGTGCAGGAGCACATCTCGTCCTTCGGCGGTGATCCCGGCAACGTGACGGTGTTCGGCCAGTCCGCGGGTGGCACCAATGCGCTTGCGCTGCTGGTCTCGCCGATGAGCGAGGGCCTGCTGCAGCGCGTGATCGTGCAGAGTCTGGGCTTCGGTCTTGCGCAGATGCCGCGCGTGAGCCACTACACGGACGATGCCGAGCCCGGCGGGCCCTGGAGCAGCGCCGAGATACTGCTGAAGGCGCTGGTGCAGGCGGGGCGTGCGAGCGATCGCGCGTCGGCGCGGGCCATCGCCGACACAATGAGCGCGGAGGACATCGCGTCGTTCCTGCGTGGCATGGATCCCTGGACCCTGTACGCGCTGTATCACCCTTCCAACATCGAAACCGATCTCTTCCCCACGGTGATCCAGGACGGCACGGTGCTGCGCAAGGGGCCGGTCGATGAACTGCTCGCGGATCCCGCGCGCCATCTGTCCGTGCCGACCATGCTCGGCGTCACGCGTGACGAGCCCAAGCTCTTCATGGCCTTCGATCCGCGTCTCGTGGGCACCGTGGCCGGGGCGCCCCTGTGGATACGCGACCCGGAAGCCTACGACCGCGAGGCCAACTATCGATCGCTGCTCTGGCGCGCCAACGGCGTGGACCGTCCGGCGCGTGCACTGGCGGCCGCCGGTACGCAGGCCTATGCCTATCGTTGGGACTGGCGCGACGAAGGCAGGCTTTTCGGGGTGGTCGATGGCAGCCGCCTGATCGGGGCGGCGCACGGGCTGGAGATTCCCTTCATCTTCGGCTCCTTCGACTCCTGGCCCGGCCAGGAGGTGCTGTTCAGCGAGGACAACCGCTCGGGCCGCGAGGCACTCAGCGAAGCGATGATGTCCTACTGGGCAGCTTTTGCCGCCACGGGGACGCCGGGGCGCGGGCGTCAGGGCGATCTGCCGTTGTGGCCGGAGTGGGGCGCGGGCTCGGCAACGCCTGATTACCTCGTCTTCGATGTCGCGCAGAACGGCGGCATCCGTACCGCCAACGAGCCCGCATCGCGTGAGGCTGTGCTTGCATTGATGGAGCGCCAGGAGCCCGATTCACCCGAGGCTTGCGCGATGTTTTCCGCGACGTTCCGCAATCGCGTCGATGCCTGGGCCGATGCCGCATGGGAGCGTTTCAAGGACGGCTATTGCGCCGGATTGCCTGGCGTGAAGCGGGTGCTGCGCTAGCCGCTCACGATCAGAGCGTGCAGTTCGATCGGCCCGTGAACGCCGGTCGCGAACTGCATGCCGATATCACCGCTCGATGATGGCCCCGATACCAGGCTGAGCGCTCGCGGCGTGTCGCTGCCGAACTCGCGCCGCACGCGTGCCCACAGGTCTTCCAGGTTCGGCAGCACGTCTGCCGCGCGCACCAGCACCACGAGCCGGTCACACAGGAAATTGAGCGCCATCGGCGTGCCCGCGCGCGGATGGAGCAGCAGGCTGCCGGTTTCCGCCACCGCTGCGATGGCGGTCGTGATCGCGAGTCCCTTGACCGGGCCTTCTCCGGCCGCGCGGAGGACGGGCAGGGCCGGGCCGGGCAGGGCGAGAATCCGCTCGAGCCAGGCGTCTTTTGCGGTCAGCATGCTTGAGCCGTCTTCGCGCGCCAGCGCCGCGATCCACGCCCGCCCCCCGGGTTCGTCGTCGACACGGCTGCACTGGCCGCCCTGGGCACGCAGGCGCGTGATGAAGTGCTCCACCACGTTTCCCGGTACATGCACGCGCGGGCGTGTGGCGGCAAGCGCTGCGTAGGCGCTGTCGCGGGCGTTCACAGGCGATGCTCCCCGCTCTTGCCGTGCTGCCGGCGTTGCCAGCGGCCCATGAAGGTCTCCGCTTGGGGCGCTGGCAGCGCGCGCCCTTGCGCCCAGCCGCGCAGTACGGGTACGCGCCGCAGCACGCCGGGATGCCGGCCGAGGAAAGCGACGGCGCTGCGCGCCAGGCCTGAACTTGCGCGATACAGCCAGGGCCAGCGGAACGCGGTCATTGCCGCGCCTATTCCGAGGCGCCATGCGCGTGGCGTGATGCCGGCGGTCGCAGCGTCATCGCGCAGTTGACGCAGGTGCTCCGGCAGCGGGATCCGCATGGGGCAGGTTTCCTCGCAGCGCCCGCAGGCGGTGCAGGCATTGGGCAACTCTACCGCCCGCTCCAGACCGGTCATCAGCGGCGTGAGCACGGAGCCCATCGGGCCGGGATAGACCCACCCGTACGCGTGGCCGCCGACGTGGCGGTAGACGGGGCAGTGGTTCAGGCAGGCGCCGCAGCGTATGCAGCGCAACATGCTGCGGTACTTGCCTGCGCGCATGGCGCGGCGGCCGTTGTCCAGCAGGATCACATGGAAAGCAACCGGTCCGTCGGGTTCTTCAGCGCGACGCGGGCCGCTGTAGAACGTGGTGTAGGCGCTGGTGATCTGACCGGTGGCGCTGCGGCAGAGCACGCGGTGCAGCGCGCTCGCGTCTTCCACCGTGGGTACCAGTTTTTCGATGCCTGCGATCACGATATGCAGACGCGGCAGGATGCTGCAGAGATCGCCGTTGCCCTCGTTGGTCACGAGCATGATCGAGCCGTTTTCGGCGACCAGCGCGTTGGCGCCCGTGATCCCCGCGTCTGCCGAGAGAAAACGCTCGCGCAGCATCTGGCGCGCTTCGCGCACCATCTGCGGTACGTCGTCCAGGTTCCGCTCGCCCAGATCGTGTTTCTGCCGGAAGAGCTCCGCAACCTGCGCCTTCGATTTGTGCAGCGCAGGGCCGATGATGTGGCTGGGCGGCTCCCCGGCCTGCTGGATGATGTACTCGCCGAGGTCTGTCTCCAGCACCTCGAGACCTGCGCCCTGGAGAGCATCGTTCAGGTTGGTCTCTTCGCCGACCATCGACTTGCCCTTGATCACCTTGCGCACATCCGCCCCGGCGCAAAGCGCGAGCACGATGCGGTTCAGGTCCTCGGCGCCAGCGGCGTGATGCACCGCGCCGCCGCGCGCCTGTACGGCCCGCTCGAAATCCGCGAGGTAGGTCTCGAGGTGGTCAAGCACGTGGTCTTTCATGGCTACTGCGTAGTCCCGCAGTGCCTCGAATTCCGGCGTCTGGTCGATGGCTTTCTGGCGCAGCGCGGGAAGGAATGTCGTCACCGCGCCCAGCACGGGCTTGAGTTGCGCATCGGCGAGTGCGATGCGGCTGTTTTGCACGAAATGCTCGCTGGTGTGCTGCATCAGCCGGGCTCGCTGCCGAGGTGGACATTGAGAGATGGCTGTGGCGGTGCCACGGGCGCTGCTGTGTCGCGGGCATGGCCCGCTCCTACGTCTGGTGCTGTGTCTCGGGCGTGGCCCGCGACATGAGCGTCGGCGAGCACCTCGGCCACGTGACGGAACTCCAGCGATATGCCGGTGACTGCTGCACGCCCCTCGAGGTGCAGCAGGCAGCCAAGATCGCCGCCCGCTAGCGTGGTCGCGCCACTTGCGACGGCGTTGGCGAGTTTCTCATCTGCCATTGCTGTCGAGATCGCGGGCAGCTTGGCGCAGAAGGCACCACCGAAGCCGCAGCAAATTTCCGTGCCCTGCATCTCCTGCACCTGAACACCAGCGTGCGCGAGCAGTGCGCGGGGTTGCTGACGGATGCCCAGTTCGCGCAGGCCCGCGCAGCTGTCGTGGTAACTCACTGACGCTGTGCCCTTGCAGGGCGCGGGTACGAAGCCCATCACCGTGTGCAGGAAATGCGTGAGCTCGAACGTTCTTGCGGCGAGCGCGACCGCGCGCTCATGCCAGCCCGGTGTCTGTGCGAGCAGGCGCGGATAGTGCTCGACGATCATGCCCGTGCACGAACCCGTGGGTGCCACCACGTAGTCGTAGTCCTCGAAGCAGCGGATCAGGTTCTGTGCGAGCGGCCGCGCCGCGGCGATGGCGCCGGCGTTGTAGCCCGGCTGGCCGCAGCAGGATTGCCCTGGAGGCACATCCACCTCGCAGCCGGCCTGCTCCAGCAAGGCTATCGCTGCCTCGGCCACAGTGGGGCGGAAGACATTTACCAGGCAGCTCACGAAGAGCGCGACGCGTGGCCTGGCAGGTGCCGAGGTGCTCATGCCGGCGCCTCGTAGGCGATCTCGGCGATCAGGAACTCGCGCTCGCCGGCGGGCGTGTGGACGCGCACCTCGTCGTCCAGACGCTTGCCGAGAAGCGCGCGGGCCATGGGGGAGTTCATGCTGATCCAGCCCTTGGATACATCGAATTCGTCGGGGCCCACGATGCGGTAGCAGTGCTCCTTGCCAGCCTCGTCATCCAGCGTCACCCAGGCCCCGAAGAACACACGCTCGCGGTCTTTGGGGAGTTCCTCGACAACGCGGAGTTGCTCGAGGCGCTTGGAGAGGAAGCGAACGCGGCGGTCTATCTCGCGCAGGCGCCGTTTGCCATAGATGTAGTCGCCGTTCTCGGAGCGGTCCCCGTTCTTGGCGGCCTCGTGCACGGCGTTGGTGACCTGCGGGCGCTCGACTTTCCACAGATGCTGCAATTCGGCGCGAAGGGACGCGGCACCCTCGGCGGTGATGTAGATCGGACCGCGAGGGGTCTTGTCGGGTTTGGGTCGCATGGCCGCAGTATCCCCAAAATCCCCCGCGACCGCACCACGCGGGCGGTGTTCCGTGCGGGAGCGGGTTGTGCCCGCGACTGTGCCTTGCCCCGTACGGTAGACTCGCGCCGATGAAAACGCTGCGCCTCTCAACGCTGACCTGCCTGCTGGCACTGCTCCCGGCAGCAGCCCTGTGCGCTCTGGAGTTGCAGGGCCCGCTGGTGCAGGGCGGTGTGGTGATGGGCCGCGTTGCGGCCGGCACGCCGGTCACGCTGGACGGGCGGCGCGTGCGGGTCTCGGGCGATGGCGTCTTCGTGATCGGTTTCGATCGTGACTCTGCGGCATCGCACGCCCTGGTGGCGGGCGCCGAAAAACGCGAACTCGTGGTGAAGCCGCGCACATACGACATCCAGAAAGTCACGGGCATCCCCCAGCGCATCATGGAGCCCGGCAAGGCAGACCTGGAACGTATTGCCCGGGACCAGACTCTCATCGACCGCGCCCGCGCCACCGACGACGCCCGGGCAGATTTCGCCGCCGGCTTCCGCTGGCCCATCACCGGGCGCATCAGCGGTGTCTATGGGAGCCAGCGTTACTACAACGGCGTGCCCTCGCGGCCTCACTTTGGCGTGGACGTTGCCGCCCCCGTTGGTGCCACGGTGCGCGCCCCGGCTCCCGGCCTCGTCACCTTGGCGGAGCCGGACCTCTTCTACTCGGGCGGCACGGTGATCATCGACCACGGCCACCGGCTCTCCTCGAGCTTCCTGCACTTGAGCAAGGTGCTGGTGAAGGTCGGGCAGCGCGTGGAACCGGGCGACATCATCGCGCTGGTGGGGGCCACTGGCCGCGCCACCGGCCCTCACCTCGATTGGCGCATGAGCTGGAAAGATGCCCGCGTCGATCCCCAACTGCTCGCCGGGCCCATGCCGCCCGCCGCGGCACCCGACCATGCCACCGGAGGCGCCAACTGATGCTCGACGAGAAATTGCTGGAAATCCTGGTCTGCCCCGTCACCAAGGGCCCGCTCGAGTATGACCGCGAGAACCAGGAGCTGGTGTGCCGGGCGAGCGGTCTCGCCTACCCGGTGCGAGACGGCATCCCGATCATGCTCGAAGCCGAGGCGCGCCAACTCACGCTCGAGGAGCGCGAGCGCAAATGATCGCTTGCCGCCGGATTTTCACGCTCTGCCCGGCAGCGCCCGCAGTCGCCCGGCCCGTATACTCGGGCCATACCTTGTCCAACCCGCGCAGGCTTTTCCCTGCTCCCTGACGGAATGTTCCGCATGAACGGCGCCGAGATCCGCGAGGCCTTCCTGGCCTACTTCGAAAGCAAAGGCCACGCACGCGTCCCCAGCAGTTCGCTGGTGCCCGGAAACGACCCCACGCTGCTCTTCACCAACGCCGGGATGGTGCAGTTCAAGGATCTTTTCCTCGGCAGCGAGAAGCGCGCCTACTCCCGCGCTGCCAGTTCCCAGCGTTGCGTGCGCGCCGGCGGCAAGCACAACGACCTCGACAACGTCGGTTACACCGCGCGCCACCACACTTTCTTCGAGATGCTGGGCAATTTCAGCTTCGGTGATTACTTCAAGCGCGACGCCATCCACTATGCGTGGGAGTTCCTCACCGGTGTGCTCGCACTCCCGCGCGAGAAGCTCTGGATCACGGTATTCAAAGACGACGACGAGGCCGAGAGGATCTGGATCGAGGAAATCGGCGTGCCGGCCGATCGCGTCACCCGTCTTGGCGAAAAGAGCAACTTCTGGGCGATGGGTGACACCGGCCCCTGCGGTCCCTGCACCGAGATCTTCTTCGACCACGGGCCGGATGTGTTCGGTGGCCCGCCCGGCAGCCCCGACGAAGACGGCGACCGCTACATCGAGATCTGGAATCTCGTGTTCATGCAGTACGAGCGCTCGGCAGACGGCACCCTCATGCCTTTGCCCAAGCCCTCGGTTGACACCGGCATGGGCCTCGAGCGCATCGCCGCAGTGATGCAGCACGTGCACTCGAACTACGAGATCGACATCTTCCGTGTATTGCTCGAGGCCGCGCAGCGCGCCACGGGCGCGGCGGATCTCTCCAGCCCCTCGCTTCGCGTCATCGCAGATCACATCCGCTCCTGCGCCTTCCTGGTGAGTGATGGCGTGATGCCCTCCAACGAGGGACGGGGTTATGTGCTGCGCCGCATCCTGCGTCGCGCCTGCCGCCACGGCCACAAGCTCGGCGCGCGGGATGCCTTCTTCCACACGCTGGTCGAGCCGCTGGGCCAGGCCATGGGTCAGGCCTATCCGGAGCTGATCGAGAAGCGCGCCCAGATCGAGCGCGTGCTGCTTCTCGAGGAAGAACAGTTTGCACGTGCGCTGGATCTGGGCATGCGCATCTTCGAGGAAGAAACCGCGGCGCTCTCCGGCACGGTGATTCCGGGCGACACCGTATTCAAGCTCTACGACACCTACGGTTTTCCCGCCGACCTCACCGCCGACATCGCCCGCGAGCGCGGTCTCTCGATCGATGAGTCCGGGTTCGAGCAGGCAATGGAAGCCCAGCGCGAGCGCGCCCGCGGTGCCAGCCAGTTCAAGGCCGGTGCGCAGGCCAGACTCGCGGCCGATGCCAGCACCGAGTTCAGCGGCTATCGCACGCTGAGCGACGAGGGCAGCGTGATCGCGCTTGTGGCCGATGGCAGCAGCACCGATGCGCTGCAGGCAGGCCAGTCGGGTATCGTGGTGCTGGACCGCACACCGTTCTACGCCGAATCCGGCGGTCAGGCCGGAGATTGCGGCGTGCTGCTCGGTGCGGGGGGCGCCCGATTCGAGGTGCGGGACACCACCAAACAGGGCGCGGCTTTCCTGCACCACGGCGTGCTCGTGGCCGGCAGCATTGCGCTGGGCCAAGGCCTCAGCGCCCAGGTGGAGCAGGGCGTCCGCCAGGCCACCGCGCTCAACCACTCCGCCACTCACCTTCTGCATGCTGCGATGCGCCAGGTTCTGGGCGAACACGTGGAGCAGAAAGGCTCGCTCGTAGAGGCCTCGCGGCTGCGTTTCGACTTCTCGCACTTCGAGGCCGTGAGCCGCGAGCAACTGCGCGAGATCGAGCAGATCGTGAACGCCCAGATCCGCGCCAACTCCGACGTCGGCGTGGAGGTCACTGACATGGAGACGGCCCGCTCGCGCGGCGCGATGGCGCTCTTCGGCGAGAAGTACGGCGATGAAGTGCGCGTGCTCACCATGGGCGGAGACTTCTCCGTGGAGCTCTGCGGCGGCACACACGTGAACCGGACCGGCGATATCGGGCTCTTCCGCGTCACGACGGAGTCGGGTATTTCCGCAGGCGTTCGTCGAATAGAAGCGGTCACGGGAGAGGGCGCGATCGCGCTCTTCGACGAGGTGGACGGCCGCAACGCACAACTCGCTCGC
This sequence comes from uncultured Gammaproteobacteria bacterium, assembly GCA_903928015.1. Taxonomy (GTDB): domain Bacteria; phylum Pseudomonadota; class Gammaproteobacteria; order Pseudomonadales; family UBA5518; genus UBA5518. Next base: position 16,435 of record CAIYPF010000076.1, read on the forward strand.
ATGCTGCGCAGCGGCCGCGACGAGGTGGTGGCCAAGGTAGAGGCTCTGGTCACTGCCAACCGCGCCCTCGAGAAAGAAGTGGAACGCCTTCGCGCCAAACTGGCGAGCGGCGGTGGCGGCACCGATCTGGCTGCTGCTGCGGTGGATGTCGGTGGCATCAAGGTGCTGGCGGCCGAACTCGAAGGCGCAGATGCGAAGAGCCTTCGCGCAGCCGTGGACCAGTGGAAGCAGAAGCTTGGCGATGCCGTGGTGCTGCTCGCCTCGGTGGAAGAGGGCAAGATCTCGCTGGTGGCGGGTGTTTCGGGTGCCGCCAGCGCAAAACTGAAAGCCGGTGATCTGGTGGCCGATATCGCGGCCCGCGTGGCGGGCAAAGGCGGTGGACGCCCCGATATGGCCCAGGGCGGTGGTACCGATGTTGCCGCTTTGCCGGCGGCGCTGGAGGCGCTGCAAGGCGTTGTCCGCGCCAAGCTCGGTGCCTGATACAGCCTGCGGCCCGGGGAACTGACATGGCGTTGATCGTGCAGAAGTTCGGCGGCACCTCGGTGGGCACCGTCGAACGCATACAGGCGGTGGCAGACAAGGTGCTCGGCTTCCGCCGCGCGGGCCACGACATGGTGGTGGTGGTGTCTGCCATGTCCGGTGAAACCAACCGGCTTATCGGGCTTGCCAGGCAGATCGAGGAAGACCCGGACGCCCGCGAGCTCGATGCACTGGTTTCCACCGGCGAACAGGTCAGCATGGCGCTGCTCGCCATGGCACTCCACGCCCGCGGCTGTGATGCCCGCTCCTACAACGGCTCGCAGGTGCGCATCCTCACCGACAGCGCCTTCACCAAGGCCCGCATCCGCGAGATCGACGACGTGCGCATCCGCGCCGATCTGGCGCAGGGGCGGGTGGTGGTGGTGGCAGGTTTCCAGGGCGTGGATGAAGCCGGCAACGTCACGACACTTGGCCGTGGCGGTTCCGACACCACGGCCGTTGCGGTGGCTGCGGCGCTCAAGGCCGACGAATGCCAGATCTACACCGATGTCGATGGTGTCTACACCACCGACCCGCGCGTGGTGCCCGAGGCACGCCGCCTCGACCGCATCACCTTCGAGGAAATGCTCGAACTCGCCAGCCAGGGCAGCAAGGTGCTGCAGATCCGCTCGGTGGAGTTTGCGGGCAAGTACAAGGTGCCGTTGCGCGTGCTCTCGAGCTTCGTCGACGGGCCCGGCACGCTGATCACGATGGAAGAGGGGAACCCGATGGAAGCGCCAACCATTGCAGGCATTGCCTTCAATCGCGACGAGGCCAAAGTGACAGTCCGCGGCGTGCGCGACACTCCTGGCAGCGCCTACCAGATCCTCGGTCCCGTGGGCGAGGCCAATATCGAGGTCGACGTGATCGTGCAGAACGTGGCCGAGGGCCAGAGCACGGACTTCACCTTCACGGTGCACCGCAACGACGCCAAGCGCGCCGCTGCCATCCTGCAGGAGCTGCTGCCCAGCATCGGTGCCCGGGAGGTGGTGACAGACGCCAAGGTGGCCAAGGTCTCGATCGTGGGCGTGGGTATGCGCTCGCACGCAGGCGTGGCGAGCCGCATGTTCAAGGCGCTCTCGGACGTGCAGATCAACATCCAGATGATCACCACCTCCGAGATCAAGGTTTCGGTGGTGATCGACGAAAAGTACCTCGAGCTGGCCGTGCGGGCCCTGCACTCGGAGTTCGGGCTGGACACGCCGGTGGCCGAAGAGGCGTGAGCAATTTGTGTCCGGGGTATGGTCTATGAAGTTTATTCACCTATAATCGCGTCCGCTTGCCCCTTGGGGCACCCCCACAATAAAGACCGGCTCTAGCTGGCAGGGGGGGGCGACCCGGCACCTTGAGGAATGGACCATGTTGATTTTGACCCGGCGAATCGGAGAGACCCTGATCATTGGCGACAACGTCACGATCACGGTGCTCGGTGTTAAAGGCAACCAGGTGCGTCTGGGCGTGAATGCTCCCAAGACCGTTTCGGTGCATCGCGAAGAGATCTACGAACGCATTCAGCGCGAGGGCGGCAATCCCGCGGCAGCAGACGGCAACCGCGAGGACTGAGTTCCCGCGGCCTCCTCCCCGGAGGGCGTCAACGAGTACGGAGAAGTGGCCGAGAGGCTGAAGGCGCGCCCCTGCTAAGGGCGTATAGGGTTAATAGCTCTATCGAGGGTTCGAATCCCTCCTTCTCCACCACCTTCTGCAAAACCCTCTATCAGGCGGACTTCGAGGGTTTTCGCAAGCAGCAGCCCCATTGATGCTTTCTTCCACGGATCACGGTTTGATCGCCCGCTGAATCCGAATCTGTCTTGCCCGCGTCCACTATCCTGAGCTTTCAATCTCCCGCGTCAGGAGCGCCTCCATGCCCTTCGATCCCCAATCCGCTACCGCCGCCTACATCGATGCGCTCGGCGCCGACGCGCTCGCGACGGCGCAGGCCTATACCCACGGCAGCCACTGGCTGATCCTCTGGGGTCTTGTCGTCTCCGTGCTTGCAAGCTGCGTTGTCGTGCGTTGCCGCTGGCTTGAGCGCCTTGATGCCCGCAAACCCGGCAAGGGACCGAACAGGCGCGCCTTCGTGATTGCGCTGGCAACTTTCGTGCTGCTGTCGCTGATAACACTGCCGTGGGATCTGTACTCGGGATGGTGGAGGGAGCGCAGTTACGGGCGCAGCAGCCAGCCGATCGGGGATTATCTGGGGCAGGGCACGTTGTCGATGCTGATTTCCTCGCTGCTTGCCGCGCTGTTCTTCATGGGTGTGTATGCACTCATGCGTCGCACCGGGCGGCTCTGGTGGGCCTGGTCGGCGGGGCTTGCGGCGGTGTCGGTGGCTGTGATGTTGCTGGTATCGCCGGTGGTGATCGAGCCGCTCTTCAACGACTACAAGCCCGTGCCGCAGGGCGAGGTGCGTGATGCGCTCCTCGTGATGGCCGAGCGCGCGGGAGTGCCGGCCGATCGCATCTTCGTCTTCGACGGCTCGCGCCAGTCCAACAATTTCACGGCCAATGTCTCGGGCGTTGGCGCTTCGGCGCGTGTCGCGATTTCGGACATCGCCTTCAAGGGTGCCTCACTGGACGAGGTGAAAGCAGTCACGGGTCACGAGATCGGCCACTACGTGCTGGGCCATGTCTGGCGCAGCGTGGGCATCCTCTCGCTGGTGGCGGCGGTGCTGTTCTTCCTCACCGACCGTCTGTATCCGGTCGCAGCACGCGCCATCGGCAGCTCCGCGGGTATTTCCGATCCGCTCGGATTGCCGGTGTTGCTGATGCTGGTGTCGGTGCTGGGCGTGCTCGCGCAACCGGCGCTCAATTCGCTCACCCGCATCAGCGAGTCCGAGGCAGACCGCTATTCATTGCAGACAGTGGACCTTCCGGATGCGCTCGCCACCGCGCTGGTCAAAACGGCTGAATACAGGTACCCGCGGCCTGGCGTGGTCGAGGAGGTGCTGTTCTATTCACACCCCTCGGTGGAGAAGCGTGTGCGGGCGGCGATGGAGTGGAAGGCAGCGACGCTCACTTCGCCGGGTACTTGAAGAGCAGCCCGCCCTTCACCACCACTGGCACCTTCTCGAGCAGCGTGATGTCCTCGAGCGGATTGCCCGGCACGGCGATCAGATCGCCAAAGCGCCCCGGTGCCAGCGCGCCCACGCGATCCTCCCAGCCCATGTAGCGCGCAGATACGGACGTGGCCGCGCGGATGGCATCCATGGCAGGCATGCCGCGCGCGACCATGATGCGGAACTGCCTCCCGTTCAGGCCGTGCGGGTACACCGCTGCATCGGTGCCGTAGACGATCGGCGCGCCGGCCTTCCACGCCTTGGTGAACACCTGTCGCTGCGCCTCGGTGGTTTCGTCGTTCTTGCGCAGAAATTCCTCGGGCCAGCCCTGCTCACGACCAACGGTTGCGATGTAGTCGCCGTTGTACACGTCCATCGAAAGCGCGACCTTGCGTTTCGCGGCGAGCGCGATGGCTTCGTCGTCGGCGAGCGAAGCGTGTTCGATGGTGTCTGCGCCGGCTTCGATCGCCTCTTTGATCGATTGCGCACCGTGCGCATGCGCCGCCACCTTGATGCCGGCGGCGTGCGCCACCTGCACCACGGCACGCAGTTCCTCGGGCGTCATCTCGGGCGAACCCGGCACGCCGCCGTAGGCGAGCACCGCGCCCGAGGCGATCACCTTGATGAAATCCACGCCGTGCGCCACCGCAAGGCGCGCTTTTTCCGCAAACTGCTCCGGCCCGCGGGCCACACCCATGCGCACATGTGCGGGGATGTCTTTCTCCGCCACACCGGGAACCAGCAGATCGCCGCCACCACCGGGGATCGTGAGGTAGATGCCGGCGGCCTGTATGCGTGGCCCTGCCACTTCGCCGCGGTTCACGCGGTCACGGATGTCGTTTTCCGCCCAGGCGATATACGCGCCGGGGCTGCGTATCGTGGTGAAGCCTGCGGCCAGCGTGATGTTGGCGTTCTCCTGCGCGACCACGCGCTGCGTCGCCGCGTCACGGGTGAAGTAGATGCGCAGATCGTGCGTGTCGTTGGGGCGGTCGGCGATGTGGTCGTGCATGTCAATCAGGCCGGGCAGGCAGGTGTGCTTGCCCAGGTCCAGCACTTCGCCCTGCACGGTGGCGCCTGCCGTGGGGCCGGCGTAGGTCACGCGGCCCTCGCGAATGATCACCGTTGCGTCACGCACGGGCGTGTCCGAGATCCCGTCTATCAGCATTCCGCAGCGCACCGTGAGCGTGCCGGAATCGGGCCTGAACGGCGCCGTGGCAAGCTGCGGCGCAGCGCCTGCCCCAGCCGCTGAAAACAGCGCAAACAGGCAGGCCGAAACTCTGGCAGGGGTTCTCATGACGGGCGTCCTCGGAGTGAACGGGGCGATCATAGCCCATCGGCTGTTATCCTCTGCCCTCTACACCACGGCGGCATCCCCATGACCCGACTCCTCTTCCTCGATGGCGGCACCGGCCGCGAGCTCAACCGCATTGGCGCTCCCTTCCGGCAGCCGGAGTGGTCGGCGCTCGCACTGATCGAGGCACCGGAGTTCGTCAGCCGCGTGCATCAGGCCTACGTGGACGCAGGCGCGGACATCATCACCACCAACAGCTATGCGCTGGTGCCGTTTCATCTGGGCGAAGAGCGCCACGCCCGCGATGCGGCGCGTCTTGCCGCGCTCTCGGGTGAACTCGCGCGTGATGTCGCGCGTCGCGCCCCGCATCCGGTGCGTGTTGCGGGGTCGCTGCCGCCGGTGTGTGGCTCGTATCGCGCGGATCTCTTCGATACCGCAGCAGCACGACCCTTGCTCGAGGTGCTGGTCGCTGCGTTGCGGCCCTTTGTCGATCACTGGCAGGGCGAGACGCTCAGCGCGATTGCCGAGGCGCGCCTGCTGCGCGATGTGATCGGGCAGGACGGCAAGCCGCTGTGGATTTCCTTCACGCTCTGCGATACCGGCGAGCACGGCGATACGCCCTGCCTGCGTTCCGGCGAGACGGTGGAGCAGGCCGTGCGCGTGGCCGTGGAACTGGGCGCCGGGGCCGTGCTTTTCAATTGCAGCCAGCCCGAGGTGATGGGTGCGGCAGTGTCGGTGGCGGTGGAGCTGCTCTCGGGGCTTGCTCCCTCGGTGCGCGTGGGTGTCTACGCGAACGCCTTCCCGCCCATGTCGGCCGAGGCCGAGGCCAACTCCACCTTGTGCGACATCCGCGCCGATCTGGATCCCGAGGGTTATCTGCAGTGGGCCCGGGATTGGGTGCGCCGCGGCGCGAGCATCGTGGGCGGCTGCTGCGGCATCGGGCCGGAGCACATCGCGCGGCTGCGCGAGGCGCTTGCCGCGGGCTGACAGCACCATGGGACGCCAGACCAGCATTCGCACCGACGCCCTCGCAGCCTTCCTCGGCCGTATCGATGCAGCCCTGCGCAGCAGCGATGCAGATGCGGCTCTGGGCTGTATCGCGCGCAGTTTTGACGCGCTGATCGAAGAGAGCCCGGTGTACTTCGGCATCTACCGGCGCGATGCGCCGCCGCTGGTGCTGGGGCCGGATGCCGGTGACGAGTGGAACCGCTCCTACACCGATGGCCACTATCTGCTCGATCCCAGCTACGAGGCCTTCCTGCGCATGGGCGAGAGTGTCTGCCTGTTGCCCGGGCAGGCCTTTCCGCGGGATTTCCGCAGCAGCGAGTACTACCTCTCCTATTACCGCCCTTTCGGCATGGTCGACGAGATCTCTTTCCTGCTCCGGCTTGACGAAAACAGCGCGGCCTATGTGTCTGTGATGCGACTCGGCAGCGCAAAGCCCTTCAGTGCCGCGGAGTGCCAGCGCCTCGAGTCGGTGCTGCCTGCCATAGATGCCGCCATGCGCCATGCCTGTGGTCTGCACGTGCGCGGCGTGTCTTCGCCAGACGATGCAAGCCGGGCCTTGCACCGGCACCTGAGCGCGGCCTTCCGCGATTTTGGCAAGGACGCGCTGAGCGATAGGGAGTCCGAGGTCACCCGCCTGTTGCTGAAGGGGCTTGCGCCCAAGGTGGTGGGTCGAATGCTCGATATCGCGCCGGGCACGGTGCGCAATCACATCAAGAGCATCTACACCAAGCTCAGCGTGCGCTCGCAGGCGGAATTGCTGGCGGCGTTTTTCGATGCCCTGGGTGGTGAGCAGGGCAGGGAGCACGAGACCGAATAGCCTCATAAGGGCAGGGACGGGCGATGGCGGGGCGGGCTATAAAACCGTTCAAAGCCAATGAATGCGAAACAACGCCATGAACGCGCCCCAGATCAGTCCCCGCGAGACCGGCCTCACCGAGGCTCTGGACCGTCGTCACCTGATGCATCCCTTTGCCGACCTGCACCACATGGCGCAGAGCGAGCGCACGGTCATCGCCCGCGCCAAGGGCAACTATGTGTGGGACGAGAGCGGACGCCGCTTCCTCGACGGGCTCGGCGGGATGTGGTGCAGCAACATCGGTCACGGCCGCGAGGAAATGGCCGATGCCATCTCCGAGCAGGTGCGCACCCTCGATTACTACTCGCCCTTCGATGACCTCTGCAATCCGGCCATGGCCGATCTGGGCGCCAAGCTCGCGTCTTACGCGCCAGGCGACCTCAACCGCGTGATCTTCAGCACCTGTGGCTCCACAGCGGCAGATTCCGCGATCCGCATCGTGCACCACTACTGGCACAGGCTCGGACAGCCGCAGCGACAGCACATCCTCACGCGCCACCACGCCTATCACGGCAGCACCTACATCACCGCCAGCCTGAGCGATCCCGGCTACTGCGATGGCTGGCTGCGCGAGGAGGGCTTCGTGCACCACCTGCAGTCGCCCTACATCTACCGCAACGGACGCGGGATGAGCGAGGCGGAGTTCTGTGACGTGCTGATTGCGGAGATGCGCAGCACCATCGAGTCCATCGGCCCCGACCGGGTGGCCTGTTTCATCGGCGAGCCGATCCAGGGTTCGGGCGGTGTGATCGTGCCGCCGGCGGGTTATCACCAGAGAAGCCTGGAGCTCTGCCACTCCTACGGCATCCTCTACATCAGCGACGAAGTGGTAACGGCCTTCGGTCGCTTGGGACACATGATTGCCTCCGAGGCGAGGTTCGGCATCACGCCCGACATCATCACCTGCGCGAAGGGCCTCACCTCGGGTTATGTGCCGCTTGCGGCCACCATCCTCTCGGATCGCATCCACGAGGTGCTCAGCGCGCCCGGTGCCTACTTCAATAACGGATTCACCTACAGCGGGCACCCGGTGGCCTGTCGGGCGGCGCTGAAGAATATCGAGATCATCGAGCGCGAAAAGCTCTGCGAGCGCGTGACGCGCATGGGGCCGCTGCTGGAAGAAGTGCTGGCGCCCTTGCGCGAACTGCCGTTGGTGGGCGATGTGCGCGGCAGCCGTTTCATGATGTGCGTGGAGTACGTGCAGGACAAGGAAGAGCGCCGGCTCTTCGATGGTTCGACGCGGATCGGCAAGCGCATCTGGCGCAACTGCCAGAAGCGCGATCTGCTGGTGCGCCCGCTCGAGCATCTGAACGTCTTCTCGCCGCCGCTCACGCTGGAGGAGGACGAGATCCGCTTCATCGGTCGCGTCATGCACGATGCGGTGCTGGATACGGCTGACGAACTCACGCGCGAGGGTGTGCGGTTCGGCTGATCCCGGGGCGCGTCGGTCGCGGGCATGGCCCGCTCCTACGGGGTAGGGGGTCGCGGGGATGGCCCGCTCCTGCGGGGTCAGGCTTGCGGTTTGCTGCCGGCGTGACGGCCTGCGCGCCGTCCGAAGAACGTGGCCTCACCCAGGCATGTGCCGCTCGAATAACCCCGCGTGTCCTGCGCGATGTTCCAGGCGCAGGCGCCTGCGGCGTATAGCCCAGGCACCGCGCTGCCATCGCCGCGGCGCACTTCGGCATCGGCGCTGGTGCTCAATCCGCCCAGCGAAAATCCCGCGAATTTCGCCCGCCCCACCGACAGGTCGAAGGCCGCGTAGGGCGGCTGATCGAGCGCTTGCAGCCAGTCCGCGTACTTGTGGAAACCCGGGTCCTCGCCACGCGCGGCGGCGGCGTTGTAGTCCGCGAGCGTTTTCACCAGTGAGCCATGCGGCAAGCCCAGGCCTGACTCCATCGCCTCCACCGTCTCGTAGCCGTCCACCAGTGCCTGCTCGAAGAACTCGTACGGCGGATAGCCGAATGTCGCTGAATCCAGCACCAGATAGGCAATGCCATCCGGTTGCTCCGTCAGCATGCCGGCGCTGCGTCCGTGGTAGGAATCCTCGGCCACGAAGCGCTCGCCGCGCGCATTCACCATGATTCCCTTGATCATGCTCTCGGGCGGATACACGGGAGAGGTGAGGAAGGCCTGGTGAAGCCCCATCGGCGCGCCACCGGCTGATATCCCAAGCAGCAATCCCGCGCCGTCATCACCGGCAGTGCCGTGCTTGATGAGATCGCGCGGCATCCATGCAAGTTCTTGCTCGAACATCTGCTCGTTCATGATGTAGCCGCCCGCGGCGAGCACCACGGCAGAGCCGGCGCGCGCGTGTTTTGTCTGCCCGTCCCGTGTGTAGCGCAGCCCGATCACGCGGCCGTTTGTGTCCGCCACGAGATTGGCGGCGCGTGCATCGAAGACGCATTCCACGCCGGCGTTTTCCACTGCCCTCGCGAGATGCTGCATGGCGAGGGCGCCACCACCGTCCGGTCCGTCGAAGGCCACCTTGTGGCCGCGTGGCGCGGGTTTCGCGATCTCGCGGAAGGGCCAGACTTTCTCGTTGCCGCTCCAGATCAGGCAGTCGCGCCCGGGCTGCATCGCCGCCTTGCCGGGGTAATAGCTGCGGTCGAAGGGCACGCCCTGCGCTTCGAGCCAGTGGAAGTGCGCCACGCTGCCTTCACAGTAGAGGCGGAGTTTTTCGGGATCGGGATCCGGCGTCAGCGCTTCGAGATACTTGTACATTTCCGCGGCGGAGTCCTCGAAGCCGCAAGCCTCTTGTACGGGCGTGCCGCCGCCGAGATAAAAATGCCCGCCCGCTATCCCCGACGTGCCTCCCGGCCCGCTTGCACGCTCCAGCATCAGCACTCTCGCGCCACTCTCGCGCGCGCCGAGCGCCGCGCTCGCGCCGGCCGAACCGAAGCCGACCACGATCACGTCGGTGTCATGGTCCCAGTGGGCGACGTCGGATTCCGTGAGCAGTGCGGGCGGGTTTTGCGAAAGTGCGCTCATGCTGCGGTCTCCGGTGTGATGTGCTTCAGGCGCCGTGGCGTTGCGCGTGCGCGGCAAGCACCTGCGACACGCAGACGGTGAGCTTGCGGGCGAATTCGATGTGCAGGAACTCGTTCGGGCCGTGCGCATTGGAGCCTGGCCCCAGCACGCCAGTGATCATGAATTGCGCCTCGGGGAAGGCCGCACCGAGCATGCCCATGAAGGGGATGCTGCCGCCTTCGCCCATGCACATGAACGCACGACCGAAATTCTGCTGCGAGGCCTGCTCCAGCGCGGTTCCCAGCCACGGCGCCACGCTGGGCGCGTTCCAGCCGCCCTGTGCATCTGCTTCCAGTGCGATCTGCGCGCCGCTCGGCGGATCACGCGTGAGCTCGCGGGTCACGGCGGCGAGCGCGATATCGGCGTTCGCGGTTGGTGGCAGGCGGATGCTGAGCGCCAAAGACGTGTGTGGGCGCAGCACATTTCCTGCGGATTCCAGCGCGGGCATGCCTGCGGCACCCGTCACCGACAGCGTGGAGCGCCAGGTGCGGCCGAGGATGCGCTCGACGTTGTCGCCGCCCATCGGCTGCACGCCGGGCGCGAAGGGAAACTGCGTCCACACCTCGTCACCGAGCGCCGCCGCCATCTTCCGGACCTCGGCCATGCGGTCGGGCGGTACGTCGGCGTGCAGTTCGGGCAGACGCATGGCACCGGTGGTTTCGTCCTCGAGCCGTGTCAGCAGTTGCCGCAGCACGCGGAAGCTCGAGGGCACAACACCCGAGGAAAATCCCGAGTGCACTCCCTCGCGCAGCACGGTGGCAGAGAGCTTCGCGTGGACCATGCCGCGCAGCGAGACGGTGAGCCAGAGCTGCTCGTAGTTGGCAGCGCCGGAATCGAGGCACACCACCAGGGACGGCGTGCCGATGCGATCGCGCAGGTATTCGATGTAAGCGGGCAGATCGTAGCTGCCCGACTCCTCGCAAGCCTCGATGATCACCACGCAGCGCGCGTGGGGCAGGCCCTGCTCCTGCAGCGCGAGGATGGCGGCGAGGGAGGCAAAGGCCGAGTAGCCGTCATCGGCGCCGCCTCGGCCGTAGAGCTTTCCGTCACGCAGCACCGGCGTCCACGGCCCCAGCCCGTCTTCCCAGCCGCTCATCTCGGGTTGCTTGTCGAGGTGGCCGTAGAGCAGAACCGTATCGTCGATGCTGCCCGGAATTTCCATGAAGATGAGCGGCGTGCGCCCGGGCAAGCGCAGCACCTCGAGTTGCATGCCGCGCGGCGCGTGACGTCGGCACCAGCCCTCGACCAGTGTCACGGCGTCTTCCATGTAACCGTGCTGTTGCCAGTCGGCGTCGAAGTGGGGCGATTTGTTCGGGATGCGGATGTACTCGACCAGCGAGGGCAGGATGGAGTCCATCCAGAGCGGGTCGATCAGTCGGCGTGCGGCGCTGGAATCCACGGCGTTGCTCCGGGTGCGGTATGTGGGCCGAAGTGTAACCAATGGCATGGGTGCCGTGGCGCGGGCACAATGGCCACGCCCATTCACACTGGACCGGCATATGGAAACGCGCATACCCCCACCCATTCTGGCCATCGTGCTGGCATCGCTTGCGTGGGGTCTGGATCGCTGGGTGCCGCAGGCGCGGTGGGAGTTTCCGTTCCAGGCGGAGCTTGTGGTGGTGCTGCTCGCCTTCGGGCTCTCTTGCATGCTCTCGGGTGTTCTGGCGTTCCATCGCGCGAAGACCACGGTCGATCCCATGCACCCGGAGCGGGCCTCGCAACTGGTGGTCTCGGGAATCTATCTGCGGAGCAGGAACCCGATGTACCTCGGCCTCCTGGTGCTGCTCGCCGCGTGGGCGGCCTTTCTGGGGCAGGCGCTCGCACTGCTCGTCCTGCCGCTGTGGATCGCGTACATCTCACGCTTCCAGATCGAGCCCGAAGAGGCAGCCTTGCGCCGCCTCTTCGGTGCGTCCTACACCGTTTATTGCGGCAAGGTACGGCGCTGGATCTGATCAGTTCTCAGCGGTAGCCGCCGCGTGACGGCAGGCCGCGATGCATGCCCACGCCGCGTGTTTGGCCCGGCCCCTGCGGTGCCCGGTTGCCGTCGCGGTCGGGCGCGCGGTTGCCGTCGCGCTCCGGTTCGGGAGCAGCACGGTTGCCATCGCGTTCCTGGGGTGGCGCACGGTTTCCGTCACGCCGGCTGTCGGCAAAGGGGCGGTTGCCGTCGCGGCGTTGCTCGCCAGGGCCGCGGCCACCGTCCCGGCGGGGATCTTGCGGACGGGCGCCATCCCTGCGCGCTTCTTGCGGACGGTTGGCGTCCCGGCCGGCGACTTGCGGACGCCCGCCGCCGTCACGGCGCGGTTCCTGTGGCCTGTTTCCGTCGCGGCGACCATCCGCGCGAGCGCGGTTGCTGTCGGTCCTGCCGCCATCCGTGCGTCCTTGCGGGCGTTGTCCGCGGCGCGGCGGAAGGGGCGGGCGGTTGTCCACGTCCGGGCCGGCCGTTTTCACGAGGGAGTCGAGTTCCGCGCGGTCTTCGTCGGTGAGCGCCTCGCGCGGGAGTTTTTTCTTCAGCAGCCGCTCGATGCCGGGCAGCATGGATTCGTCGTCGTGGCAGACCAGCGATATCGCTTCGCCCGGCGAGCCCGCACGGCCGGTGCGGCCGATGCGGTGCACGTAGTCTTCCGCCACGTTCGGCAGATCGAAGTTCACGACGTGCGGCAGTTCCTTGATGTCGATGCCACGCGCGGCGATGTCGGTCGCCACCAGCACCTGGATCTGGTTGCCCTTGAACTCCGCGAGTGCCCGAGTGCGCGCGCTCTGGCTCTTGTTGCCGTGGATCGCCAGGGCGGGGATGCCGCCCTTGGTGAGTTGCTCGGCCAGACGGTTGGCGCCGTGTTTGGTGCGCGTGAAAACGAGCACCTGATACCAGTTGCCCTGCTTGATCAGCCGCGCGAGCAAGTGGCGCTTGGCTTCCTTGCGCACGAAGTAGACGCGCTGCTCCACCATCTCGGCGGCAGCATTGCGGCGTGCCACTTCGATCTCCGCGGGATCGTGCAGCAGCGAATCCGCCAGCGATTTGATCTCGTCTGCGAAGGTGGCGGAGAAGAGCAGGTTTTGCCGTTTTGCCGGCAGCAGTTTGAGGATGCGCTTCACGTCGTGGATGAAGCCCATGTCGAGCATGCGGTCGGCTTCGTCCAGGACCAGTGTCTCCACCGTCGAGAGGTCGAGGGTGCGTTGGCCCACGTGGTCAAGCAAGCGGCCGGGTGTGGCGACCAGCACGTCCAGCGTCTGTGAAAGCCGGTCTACCTGAGGCTGCATGCCGACGCCGCCGAAGATCACGGTGGATTTCACCGCGGTGTACTTGCCGTAAGTGCGTACGCTTTCCTCGACCTGAGCGGCGAGCTCCCGGGTGGGTGTCAGCACGAGTACGCGCACGCGGCGCTTGGCGCGAGGCTCGAGGCCGCTGATGGTCTTGCTCAGGCGTTGCAGGATGGGGAGCACGAAGCCTGCGGTCTTGCCGGTGCCGGTCTGGGCGCCTGCGAGCACATCGCGTCCGGCAAGAACGGCGGGGATGGCGGCAGACTGGATCGGGGTGGGTTCGGTGTAGCCGTGTTCCGTGACGGCGCGCACGAGTTCGGCGTCTAGGCCGAGCGAAGCGAAGGACATGTAAATTACCTGTAGGTTGCCTCCGGCGGCCTGCCCTGTTGCGGGCAGCGGTCTTGGGGCCGGGGCGGATCTGGGAAGTCCGGAGAGGACGCTCGGGGGCAGACAGCGGCGCCGAGCGGGGCGAAGTGTAGCAGCGCGGTCCTATTGCCCCTTCCCCGCATAGTGGCATTAGTTCCGCGGGGTGCCGATGCTTGGTCGCTGCACGCACTGAAGCTACACTCGGTCGCGATCCCAACCACAGGAGTGTTCCGCATGATTCGCCGTGCCGTAGTCGTTGCCGTTGCCGCGCTGCTGCCCGCAGTGGCGCTTGCCGAAGAAAACCCCGCCATCGGCTACCGTCAGGCCCTGATGGATCTGGTCTACGCGAACTTCGGCACCGTTGGTGCGATGGTCAAAGGCGACATCCCGTGGGATGACGCGCGCGTCGCGGGATACGGCAAGGATCTCAAGGCCATCTCCACATTGAATGCCATGCGCGGCTGGCCCGCAGGCTCCGAGGGCGGTGAATCCCTTCCTGCGATCTGGACCAAGATGGATGATTTCCAGAAAAAGATGGAAGCCTTCCAGGCCGAAGCCAGCAAGCTGGGCGATGTGGCGGCCACGGGTGACCGCGAAGCGATCAAGGCGCAGTTCGGCGCGACGGGCAAGACCTGCAAGTCTTGCCACGACGACTTCAAGAAAGACGACGAGGGCTGATCAGCCCGCCTTCAGAGGAACGGCGCGGGCTTTGGTGCCAGCGAGAGCAACCACCAGAGCAGCGCCGCAGAAGCCGCGAGCAGTGCGAGTGCGAGCCACGGACTGGCCGTCACCGTGCGATTGCCGGCCATGCCGCCGGTCACCATGGGCCTCACCAGATTTTTGCCCCGTCGCAGATAGAGCAGCACTGCAATCACGTGCACGCCCGTCATCGCCAGCAGCAGGTTGAAGTTCAGTTCGTGCCACTCGTTCACGCTGTCTGCCAGATCACCTGCCAGATGCGCGAGCGGGCCGCTGAAGGCGATGTCGTCCTCGTTGAAGAGCCCGCTCACGCCCTGCGACAGCAAGAGCGCCAGCATCGCCACCACCGACCATCCGCCTGCGGGGTTGTGTCCTTCGCCTGACCATTCCCCGCGCTTGAAGTACTCGAGCACTGCGGCCGGCCCGCGCAGGAAGCTCGAAAAGCGCGAGTGCGAACTCCCCGCAAAGCCCCACAGGATGCGGAAGCCCACCAGCACCAGCACCGTGTAACCGCACCACTCGTGTACCTCCATGTAACCTTCCTCCGCGCTCACCCACGCGGCGATGAACAGCGGCAGCAGGCTCCAGTGGAAGAGGCGGGTGGGCAGATCCCAGACGGCTGTGGTGGCGGGCGATTGCATGCGGGTCGCGGCTCCTTGGCCAGGGCATCGGGATGCGCGGTAATTTGGCCGGGCTCGCGTTGCGCGTCACCGTTGACGGCCCCGGACCCGCTCAATATAGTACGGCCCCTTCGCACCCGTAGCTCAGTTGGATAGAGTACCTGGCTACGAACTAGGGGGTCGGGAGTTCGAATCTCTCCGGGTGCGCCACTCACGAAGAAGGGGACCAGCAGGTCCCCTTCTTCGTTTCTGCCTTCCCGGTGACTGCCTCGCAGGGACGCTCAGGTCCTGCGCGCGCTCGTCTCAGATCTCTATCACCGTCCGTATCCCCCGCCCCGCGGCAAGATCCGCAAAGCCTTCGTTGATCTCGGCGAGCGGGCGGCGGTGCGTGATCATGCCTTCCAGATCGAGTTGCCCGTTGCGCCACAGAGAGATAAGCCGCGGGATGTCGCGTGGCGAATTGCAGCTGCCGAGCAGGCAGCCGCAGAGTTTTTTCTCGGTGGAGGCGAAGATCGTGACCATCGGGATCGTCACGTTCTCTTCCAGCGGCGGTGCGCCGAGGCAAAGCGTGGTCCCACCCGAGCGCGTGAGCGCGATGCCCGTCTCGATCAGCGCGGCCTTGCCGGCGGCCTCGAAGGCGTAGTCCATGCCGATGCCACCGGTGAGGCGCATCACGGTGCCGGGCAGGTCTTCCGTCAATGGATCGATTGCGTGGGTGGCGCCGAACTTCAGCGCCGCGGCGCGGCGTTCCGGCAGCGGGTCGGAGGCGATCAGCACCGAGGCACCCGCGAGCCGTGCGCCCTGGACCGCAGCGAGGCCAATGCCGCCGAGTCCCATAACCAGCACAGTAGCGCCTGCTTCCACGCGCGCGGTGTTGAGCACCGCGCCCACGCCTGTCTGCATCGCACAGCCGATGACACAGGCCACGTCGAGAGGAACGTCTGCGTCCACCTTGATGGCACCGCTCGCGGGCGTCACCACGTACTCGGCGAGTGCGCCAACGCCTACGCCGCGCAGGATCTTTTCCCCGTTACGCGACAGTCCGGTCTCTCCGTCCGGCAGCGCCATCGTAGCGAGGCTCATGCCGTTCACGCAGAGGTTGTGCTGGCTGCGCAGGCAGAAGTAGCAACTTCCGCACGGGGGCAGCGGCGTGAGGATGACGGGATCACCGGGGGCGAGGTGCGTGACGCCCGGGCCCACGCAATCGACCGTGCCGGCCGCCTCGTGCCCGAGGATGATCGGGCCGGGCATCGGGAAGCTACCCGAGACGATGCTGTAGTCGGAATGGCAGAGCCCGCAGTAGCGGACGCGCACGCGGACTTCGCCCGCGCGCGGTTCGATGATGTCCACATCGTCGTGCACGACGAGCGGTTGTCCGGCAGATTCGAGTACGGCTGCGCGCATGGCATCACCTTGCATTGAGTGTGGGGAACGGTATCCGAGACGCACCGCGATGCGTGCCCGAGCCCGCGGCAATATTCCGGAAAGCAGGTTTTTGGTCGCTGCCTATACTCGGAAACGATCCCCTCCGGAAACCCACGGCTTGGGCAAGTTACGCAGCATCATCATCATCGCGAGCGGCATCCCCCGTCCGGGCCGAAGCCTCGCACGGATTTTGTTCGCGTGCCTTGTGCTTGCGTGTGCTGCGCCCGCGTCCGCAGAACCCGTGGCGGCCAGTATCGGCACCACGATTGCCGGCGTCGAATGGCAGTTGGAGCGCGTCGAGCGGTGCCGGGCGCGGGGTGAAGTCCTTCAGCGCCGCCTTGCCCGGTTGCGCACGGATCCCGTCACCAATGCTGCCGCCATAACCGACACACAGACGCGGCTGGATTCGAACCAGAGATGCGTACAGTCTTCCACCGCCCGGGCATCGAGTCTGGAGCTCAGTCTTGCCAGCCTGAGGGAGCAGTTGCTCTCGGCGAGCAAGGCTGATGCCGGTGCGCTGGCTGCGCAGGTCGATGCGCTTCGCGCGGCGGAGCGCGAGCGCGCCGTTCTCGATCTCGATATCCGCCTCGTGCAGTACCAGATCGACCAGTTGCGCCTGTCGGTTCCCATCAACCAGTCAGCCATCGACCAGAAAATTGCCGTGCAGGACGGGATGAGGTCCTCGCTTGCTGCATCCGTCTCACGCATTGTCGCGGCCAACCAGACGCTGGCGGACTTCGAGATGTCTGCGCTGGATGTGCTGGCGAACCGGCATGCGACGCTGAACTGGACCACGCCCACCACGCGCGAGAACGGCGCGCCGCTCGCGCAGGGGGAGATCGGTGGTTTCGAGATCTACATGCTGGCGGAATCCACCGGACAGACCAGTGTGTTCACGGTGGACGATCCGATGCTCACCACCTACACGGTGGATGGTCTCTCGCCCGACACCTACCACTTCTCGATGAGCGCCTTTGATATCGCAGGCGCTTTCAGCCCGCTCTCCGAGGTCGTGTCGAAGGCCGTTCGCTAGGCGGAGGGACTTTCGACGAACTCGGTGATCTCGAGGTTGTAGCCCGAGATCCCGCTGAACCTGGCCGGGGAACTGAGCAGGCGCATGCGCTGCACGCCGAGGTCTTTCAGGATCTGCGAACCAGTGCCGTTCACGCGCCAGAATTGCTGGCCTTGCTCGCTGCTCGATGCGCGCGGCGCCGGAGTGCGCGGAAATTCCTCGATCTGGGTGGAGAGCTCCGCAGCACTTTCGTTGCGCGAAACCAGCACCAGCACACCCGAACCTTCCGATGCGATGCGTTGCAGCGCGCCCGAAACAGACCACCCGCGCGACATGCCGGGCCGCTCCGTCTGCAGGAGATCACGCAGCACATTGGTAACGTGCACGCGCACCAGGATCGGGTTCTCCGGGCGGATCTCTCCCATGACCATCGCGACATGCAGGCCGCCGTCGACAAGGTCCTCGTAGGACACCAGCCGGAAATTGCCGAAAGCCGTGTCGACCCGTTTGTCGTGCACGCGCATGACCGTCTGGTCGTGGAGTGCGCGGTAGGCGATGAGGTCGGCGATGGTGCCGATGCGCAGGCCGTGACGCTCCGCGAATATCTCGAGCTCCGGACGCCGTGCCATCGTGCCGTCTTCGTTCACGATCTCCACGATGACGGCTGCAGGCTGGAATCCCGCGAGCCTGGCGAGGTCGCAGCCGGCCTCGGTATGGCCGGCGCGGCGCAGCACGCCGCCGGGTTTGGCGACCAGCGGGAAGATATGGCCCGGCTGAACGATGTCGGAAGGTTTTGCCTGGGGCGAGACAGCGGCAAGCACGGTTGCAGCGCGCCCGGTGGAGGTGATGCCGGGATCGCCGAGCGAGGAGGCGTCTATGGATACCGTGAAGTTGGTTTCGTGCTGCGAGCGGTTGTCGCGCACCATCAGCGGAAGATCGAGTTGGCGTGCACGATCCACCGTGATGGGCATGCAGATCAGGCCGCAGGCGTGAGACGCGAAGAAGGTTATGAGTTCGGGCGTGACGGCTTCTGCGGCGATGATGAGGTCGCCCTCGTTCTCGCGGTCCTCGTCGTCCATGAGGATGACCATCCGTCCCTGGCGGATGTCCTCGATGATGTCGCGTACGTCGGCGATGGGCATGTCTCTAGGGTCTCAGCGTGGCGGCGGATCGAGTAAAAGGGTGAAGCGCTTGACCGAGCGGCCAGCGGGCCAACGCACCTCGAGTACGAAATCGAGATAAGGCTCGCCGATCGGCTGCTCGCTGCTCACCAGTACGCTCGCCACGCCATTTCCGTCCACCTGCAGTTTGAACGCGAGCGGGCTGGCATAGGTGGCGTGGTCGATGCCGTAGGAGTTGTGCACCTCTTCGCTTGCCCGCGAGACCTGGACCTCTGATTCCGACAATGATCCGAGCCTGCCGAGCGGCACCGATGCCCGCAGGGGTTCGCCGAGACGCGAGCGGACCACGATCTCCCCCACGCTGAGCGCCATCGCCGCGTTCGCTCCGAGCGCGAAGGCGAGAAAAACAAGCCTGCGCAGCACAGGTCGGCTGATCGAGAAAAACATGGGAATCTCCCGGAACGGGGTGTCGCCGGAGTATAGGCAGCGACGCCATATGCCGCCACCGCGCACGCCGGTTACACTCGCGGCGGAGTTTCCCGGAGACAACCGCATGACTACCGTATTTGCCACGCCTGCCGCATTGCTGGGAACCGAAGGCCAGGCTCTCGCTCCCACCGACTGGCTCGAAATCACCCAGGAGCGCGTCAACCAGTTCGCGGATGCCACCGGAGACCACCAGTGGATCCACGTCGATCCCGAACGCGCGAAGGATGGCCCCTTCGGTGCCTGTATCGCGCACGGATACCTCACACTCGCGCTGGTGAACCTTTTTCTGCCCGATCTCATGCGCGTCGATGGCGTGCGCATGGGTGTGAACTACGGCGTCGACAAAGTGCGATTTCCTTCGCCTGTCACCGTGGGGCGCCGTATCCGCGGTCGCGGCGAGGTGGTCGCTGCTGAGGAAGTGAAGGGAGCAGTGCAGGTGATCGTCCGGGTGACGGTCGAGATAGAGGGCAGTGACCGCCCCGCCTGTGTTGCCGACACCATCAGCCGTTTCTTCCCGGCCTGAGTTCGAGCCGGCGCGATCCGCCGTGGCCGTCTGGATCCTGAAGACCGAGCCTGCGGACTGCAGCCTCGATGACATCCGCAATGCACCCGATGGCGTGATGCGTTGGGACGGCATCCGCAACTACCAGGCACGCAACAACTTGCGTGCCATGCGCTGCGGCGATCTCTGTCTGATCCATCACTCCTCGGTGCGGGATGCTGGCATCGTCGGCAGTGCGGAAGTCTCGCGCGAGTCCTATCCGGATCCTGCGCAGTTTGATACCGCAAGCGCACTCTTCGACCCCAAGGCGACGCCGGAGGCGCCACGCTGGTTCGCGGTCGATATCCGCTATTGCGGACGATTCCCTGAGCCAGTTCCCGCGCAGCGTTTGCGCGAAGAGCCCGGGCTTTCGGGGCTCGCGCTGCTGCGTCAGGGAAGGCTCTCCGTGTCTCCCGTCTCTGGCGGGCAATGGAGCGTACTGCGCGTGTTGCTGGGAGAGGCCGAGCGATGACCACGGGGCTGATTCTCTCGGGAGGCGGTGCGCGGGCCGCGTATCAGGTGGGAGTGTTGCGCGCCGCCATCGAGATACACGGCCGCGACGAATTGCCTTTCGATGTGATCTGCGGCACCTCTGCGGGTGCCATCAATGCGGCCTTTGTCGCAGCCAACGCGCACCGCCCCCGGGAGGGACTCGAGGCGCTCTACCGGACCTGGCGGGGCATTTCTCCTGCGGATGTCTACGATCCGCGTTGGCGCGCAGTGATCGGGAGTCTCGCCCGGATCGCTTTCGCTCCGCTGCGGCGCGGCGAGCGCGCGGCCCCGCGCTCGCTGCTGAACAGCGAGCCCCTGCGCGGGATGCTCCGCAACTGGCTGGATTTCGATGCGGTGCGGAAAAATCTCGCGAGTGGTGCCCTGCAATCGCTCTGCATCACGGCGATGGACTACGCCACCGGTACATCGGTGGCCTTCTACGAGGGCGGGGGCCTGCCGTCCTGGGATCGCATCTATCGCCGCGGCGAGCCCGCGAGACTCGGTCACGAGCACGTGATGGCCTCGGCCGCGATTCCCATACTTTTCCCTGCGCAGCGCATTGGCGATGCCTTCTACGGGGACGGCGCCTTGCGGCAACTCCACCCGATCAGTCCGGCGCTGAAGCTCGGTGCATCGCGGCTTTTCGTGATCGGTGTCTCGACGCGTCGGCTCGATTCACCAGAGATGATCGATCGTCGCAGGCCCAGCATCGGCCAGATGGCAGGCCATATGCTGAACCGCGAATTCATCGATAACCTCGAGGCCGACATCCTGCTCGCCGAGCGGATCAACGCGCTCACCGACGAGCTGGGTGCGGACGGGGCGGGGCGCGCAGGGATGCAGCACATCGAGACATTGGTGATCACGCCCTCGCAGCCCTTCAATGCGATTGCCGCGGCGTACATGAAAGACCAGCCTCGCTCCATGCGCCTGCTGTTCAGACTGCTCGGTGCGGGGCCGCAGGGCGCGGGCGCGAGCTTCGCAAGCTATCTGATGTTCGACGGCAATTTCTGCGCGCGCCTGATGGATCTCGGCTACGCCGACACGATGCGGGAGCGCGACCGCGTGGCCGCGTTCCTCGATGGTTCCTCCCGCCCCGTGTTCAGCTCCGCTCCATCAGCGCATTGAGCCGCTCGAGGGCGTCGACGTACTCCTGCATGAGGCGCTGTACCACAGCGCGGCTCGTTTCCACCTCGCGGATCTGGCCCACGACCTGGCCAACGGGCAGGAACGCGACCTTGCGGGTGTCTGCGGTGGCGATGTAGCGGTGCGTGCGACGTATCGCGTCGGCGCTCACAAGGCCCTGCAGCGGCATGCCGAGGGGTTTGGGTGTTTCGGGGTTTGCCCAGGCGTCTGTCCATTCGTTGCGCAGCATCCGGCATGGCTTGCCGGTCCACGAGGGCGAACGCACGGTGTCTTCGCTGGTGGCGGCGAAATAGCACTCTTTTTCTTCGGGCTCCGCTGCCGCCTCGGCCACGCTCAGCCACAACGATCCGGTCCACACCCCGGCCGCTCCCATCGCCATCGCGGCGGCCACCTGACGTCCGCTGCCGATGCCGCCAGCGGCCAGTACGGGCGTGGGCGCAACGGCATCGATGATCTGCGGCCAGAGCACGATGGAGCCCACATCCCCGGTGTGGCCGCCACCCTCCGAGCCCTGAGCGATGATGATGTCAACGCCAGCCTTCTTGTGTGCGACGGCCTGCTTGACGCGCCCGCACAGCGCAGCGACCAGGCGGCCGCTCGCGTGGATGCGGTCGATGACGTCCTGGGGCGGCGTGCCGAGCGCGTTGGCAATCAGCTTCACGCCGGGGCGCTCGAGTGCCACATCCAGAAGCGGCGTTGCCGTGGCTTCGGTCCAGCCCAGAAGCCCCATGCGCTGCTCGCGGTCCGGCCACTCGGGCACGCCGTGTTCCTGCAGCAGCTTTTCGGCGAAAGCGTGATGCTCCGCTGGCACCATGGCCGACAGCATTTTCTCGAGTTCGGCGGGATCGGTGTTGCCGAGTCCCTCGTACTTCTGCGGGATCACGATGTCCACGGCGTAGGGAAGGCCGCCGATGTGAGCATCGATCCAGTCGAGCTCCTCGCGCAGCTGCGCGGGGCTGAAACCCACTGCGCCAAGCACGCCGAGTCCTCCCGCCTTGCTTACCTGTACCACCACGTCGCGGCAGTGGGTGAAGGCGAAGATGGGCAGCTGTATGCCGAGTTTCTCGCAAAGGTCCGTACGCATGGCAGCACTCCGTGATGCGTGGATGGTGGACGGATGATCTGCCGCGCAGTGGTCCTCCGACAATGGGCGGGCGTTCCAATCGCGCCTGACCAAAGCCGTCAGCGGCGTTGCCTGCCTTGTACCGCCCCCCTACACTCGCGCCATTCCAGCATTGTTCCGGAGGCGCGGCCGATGGCAAGTTCGTGGCGCAAATGGCTGCTGTTCGCGGTGGTGGCGCTGTTGGGCGCATGCGCCAGCGTGATCGGGCCGGTGGAGGAACCGCGCATCACGCTTACCTCGCTGCGCCTGCTCCCGCCCTCCGGCGCCGAGCAGCGCATCGAGGTGGGATTGCGCTTCATGAATCCGAACGGGTTCGATCTCAAGGCCAATGGCGTGGTCGTGAGCGCCGGTTTCAACGACGTTCCGGTGCTGAGCGGTGCCATTGCCGAGCCGCCGGTGGTGCCTGCCTATGGCGAGCAGGAGATGAAAGTCGTGCTGTCCGCAAGCCTTCTGAACGGCATCCGACTGGTGCGCTCGATCATGGAGCATCCCGACGATCCGGTGAGTTATCGCCTCGACGCGCGGGTCGATCTCAAGCTGCCACTCGCGCGGACGTTGCGGATTCTCAAGCAGGGCGAGATCGCAGCCAAGGCGCCGGGCGCTGGCGCTGTCGCCGAGCCGGCGACAACGCTGTGACGGATCGTCACGCCACCGCCGAAGAGGTGCTGGAGGGGCTGGATCTCTCCGGCATGCGTGTACTCGTTACGGGCGCTGCCGTTGGCCTGGGGCGTGAAACGGCCCGCACGCTCGCGGCACGGGGCGCGGCAATCACCGTTGCCGGGCGCGGCGAAGCGCGTATGCACGCGGTTGCCGCAGAGCTCGCGGCCCTTACCGGCAACCCGCACATCGACGCGCTCGACATCGATCTCGCCTCGCTCGACTCGGTGCGCGCGGCCGCTGCGCGCTACCTCGGGATGCACCGGCAGTTCAGCACGCTGATCAACAACGCGGGCGTCATGGCCTGCCCGCTGGAGCGTTCGGTCGAAGGCCACGAGATGCAGTTCGCGGCCTGCCATCTCGGGCATTTCCTGCTCACCTGCCTGCTGGTGCCCGCGCTGCTGGACGGCGCTCCGTCGCGTGTCGTGAATCTGAGTTCTGCCGGCCACAAACTTTCCCCGGTGGTCTTCGAGGACATCGACTACCTGCATCGCCCCTACGACAAGTGGCAGGGTTACGGGCAGGCCAAGACGGCCAATATCCTGTTCTCTGTCGCCTTGCAGCGTCGCCTTGGCGGCTTGGGTGTCTCCTCGAATGCCGTGCACCCCGGCGCCATCCGCGAGACAGAACTCGGCCGCCATCTGCGCACCGAGGATTACCGCCTGCTCGCCGAGCGCAGCAACAGCGATCGCGGTTTCGATTTCAAGAGCCTTGGTGCGGGCGCTGCCACCACCGTGTGGGCAGCCACCGCGCCGCAATTCGCTTCGCGCGGAGGCTTGTACCTCGAGGATTGCACGATCGGCGTGCCCAACGAGGATCCGGTTGCAGGGGAGGGCGGCTACCGCCCTTACGCCGTGGACGCGGATGCCGCCGAGAGACTGTGGAGCGTGTCCGAAGAAATGGTCGGCGAGCGCTTCGAGTGGCCTGCGGATGCCTGAACACTGGTTCTTGCTGCTCTGCCTTTCCCTTGGCGGCTGGCTTTTCTTTGACGGCATGCAGGTCCGGGAACTGGCGCTGCGCGCCGGGCGTGATTACTGTCGCAATATCGGCGTGCAGTTCCTCGATGAGACCGTGAGCCGCCAGCGCACGGGGCTTGCTCGGGATCCCACAGGAACCCTGCGCATCCGCCGCATCTACGCCTTCGAGTTCACCAGCGACGGCGAACGCCGCTACACGGGCGAGATCGCGATGCTCGGCTCGCGCGTGGCCGGTGTGCAGGCGCAGCTCCACCGCATCCTGCACTGAACCTGCCGCCTCAGTTCCAGCGCGAGTGCTTCGAGAACTGCTGCTTCAGGAAAGCCATCTGATCCCCGCGGATACGGTCTCCGTTCACCAGTGCCAGCCACTCGGCGGTGTTGGGTTGGTAGGGGATCGCAAGAATCTCCATGCCAGCTTCGTCCGGAAGTCGGTTGCCCTTGCGCTGGTTGCAGCGCCTGCACGCGGCGACCACGTTGCTCCAAACGTCCTTGCCTCCGCGCGACCAAGGCACGATGTGATCGCGCGTGAGCTCCGTCTCGCGCGTTGGCTCGCCGCAGTACATGCACAGGTGGAGATCGCGGCGGAACAGCGCACGGTTGGTGAGGGGCGGCGCGGCGCGGGGTCGCCAAGAACCCTGGCCATTGCAGGCGATGATGCTGTGGAGAGTGATGCTGGACCGCTCGCCGCTGATGCGGGAGGTTCCACCCATGACCGTGCGCAGGGTGTCTCCCAGCGTCCACGCGACCATCCCGCGCGCATAGAGGCAAGTCGCCTCCTGCCAGTTCAGCCACTCGACGGGCTGGCCGGAAATGCTGAGACGCAGGATCCGCGGAGTCGTCATGCGGCATCCGCCTGCGCGTGTCTGAAGGATTCCCTGATTGGGAAGGCGCTGTCCTCCGTGGTACGAGTAGGGTGTCGCCCGCTCGTGACAGACACTAAACCCGCGGCTCGCTGCGCCGCAAGCGGGAATTCGGGACGAAAAAAAGGCCGCCCGAAGGCGGCCTGAAAAATCCCGGTAACAGGATGTCGTTAACTCAGGCCGGCGCGCGCCGACGGCTGATCATTGAGTAGAGCGAGCGTGCTGTTGCGATGCTCTCGCCAACGGCCGCAAGAGGTTCAAATTTGCCCACGCGAGCCGTGATCTGGCGGATCAGGCCATCTCCCGCCTGCCCGATATCGCGCTGCACCTGCTCGCCGCGCTTCACGCAGGCATCCCACTGTTTGGGAGCCTCTGCGCGTGCGAGGAGTGCGCGGGTGGCCACCGCCTCGAGCAGATGCGCGGCCATGCCGAGTTGCGCGAGCGCGATGTCGCGTGCCGCGGCCTCGAGTCTGCCGACGGGACGGGTGGTGGGTGTTTCGGTACGGGTCTTCGTTTTGGAGGGCTTGCGTGGGGCGGGCTTGCGGCGAGTCCTCGCGGACGCGGTGGCGCGTGCCTTGGGTGCGGGACGCTTGCGGGTGCTGCGCGCGGTGTTCGTGTCGGCCATGTGTGGCTCCTGCTGGGAGTGGTTGCCGACGCGGGTCGGCATGACGGGGACGACGGCAGACTAGTCGCCGCGTCTAGAGGCCACACTCTAGAAAGCGGGGCACTTCGTCTCGCGCCGCGACACGGTGGATTGCCCTGCTGCCTGCGGCTACCATCGCGGCTCGCGGGTGCAAGCCCCCCTATCACCCCGCAACCGGAGGCCACGTCTTGGCTGAACTTCTGCTCGTGCGCCACGCGCAGGCCTCGTTCCACGCGGCCGACTACGACTGCCTCTCGCCCCTCGGTGAGCAACAGTCGCTTTGGCTGGGAGAACTCTTCGCGGCGCGCGGAACGGCCTTCGACGCTGTTGTCACCGGCACCTTGCGTCGGCACCACCAGACGCTGGAGGGGATCCGGCAGGGGCTGGGGCTCGACACACTCGAGCCCGCCTTGCAGGTGCCCGGTCTGGACGAGTATGAATTCAGGGCGCTTGTTGCGGCATTCGAGAGCATGGAGCCGGACCATCCCCTGGTGCGCGCCCGGTACGCGGATCTGCGCGACAAATCGGCGTTCTACCGCGTGCTCCGCCTTACCCTGCAGGCCTGGGCCGAGGACCGTCTTCCCGGTCCGCTCCCCGAGAGCTGGGACGCATTTCGCGAGCGCGTGGACGCCGCCGCCACGGCCTTGCAGGAATTGTCTGCACACAGCAGCCGGATCCTGGCGATCGGCTCAGGTGGAGCCATGGCCACCCTCCTCGGAGGGCGGTTGGGGCTGTCCCCCGCGCACATCGTGGATCTCAATCTGCAGATCAGGAACACCTCACTGAGTCACTTCTTCATCAACCGCGAAAAATTCCTGCTGGCCAGCTGGAACGCGGTGCCGCACCTCGAGGTCGAGGGGCGGGAAACAGCAATCACCTACGGCTGAACAGAGCACGGAGACCTGAGCATGAGCGTTGACACACTGCCCATCGAGACGCTGGGAACTTATCTCGAGGCGCACATTCCCGGATTCCGCGGACTGACGGAGGCCGTGAAATTCCCCGGTGGCCAGTCCAACCCCACCTTCAGGCTCGAAGCCGGCAGTGGCCGCTACGTGCTGCGGCGCAAACCCCCGGGCCAGTTGCTGCCCTCGGCGCACGCCGTTGACCGCGAGTACCGCGTGATGGCGGCGCTGGCGGGCACCGATGTCCCCGTGCCGGCGGCGCTGCATCTGTGCGAAGACGACGCCGTGATCGGCAGCATGTTCTACGTGATGGAATTCAAGGAAGGGCGCATCCTCTGGGATCCCGCGCTACCGGAGATGGACGCCGCCGCTCGCGGGCGCATCTATGACGAGATGAACCGTGTACTGGTGGCGCTGCACAGCGTGGACGTCAACGCGGTCGGGCTGCAGAACCACGGCCAGCCGGGCAACTACTTCGCGCGTCAGGTGAGCCGCTGGACCAAGCAGTACCGCGCCGCAGAGACCGACCGCCTGGAATCGATGGAGCGGCTGATCGGGTGGCTCGCGGCCCACGAGCCACCGGCCGATGGCCGCGTATCGCTGGTGCACGGTGATTACCGTCTCGACAACATGATGTTCCATCCCACCGAAGAGCGCGTCATCGCGCTGCTCGACTGGGAACTCTCCACGCTGGGCCATCCGGTCGCCGACCTCGCCTTCCAGTGCATGCAGTGGCGTTTGCCCTACGGAAGCTCGGCGCTCAGAGGTCTGGGTGGTGTCGATCGCGCGGCGCTCGGTATTCCCTCCGAAGAGGCCTACGTCGAGGCCTACTGCCGGCGCATGGGCATCGATGGCATCACGGACTGGACCTTCTGTCTTGCTGTGAGCTTCTTCCGGCTGGCCTCGATCTGCCAGGGTGTCTACAAGCGCGGGTTGGACGGCAATGCCTCCAGTGCGGAGGCCAGCCGTTTCGGTGAGGCCGCAAGGCGCATCGCGGATGCGGGCTGCAGCGTCATCGACTGAGGCCCCTCAGTCCTCGATAGCAGCCCAGTGCCCGTCGCGTATTCCGAAGGTGACGGGCCCCTTGTCTACGCTGAACCGGTGACGCGCGTCCATGCACTGCAGTTCCAGCCCCGGGTGCACGTGTGAGCGTGCGATTACCCGGCAGGCTGAGGTCATTTCTGTCAGCTGATGGCGTTTGGCGGCCTCTTCCTCATCGAACGCTGTCATCTGCTCCCGGTAGGCGGCGAGCGTGGCTTCCACTCTCCCGATCATCGCGTTGATGGCAGGGGTCGGGGATTTGTGGCGCAACTCGAATAGCGAGTGTTCCAGGCTCTCGCAGGTTTCCTCTATCTCCAGGCGTTCGGAGTAGTGGGAGTCGGCCTCGCGACGGAGCTTGAGGATCGCGTCATCCATCACGATACGGGTTGATGACTCCTTTTCGGAGCCGAAGATCCCTGCCGACACGCTCAGGCTCGCGTGGATGGAGCCCCCCAGGATCCGTGCGCTCCTGTTGCGCTCTCCTCCGACCATGAGGTTGCGGCAGGCGATCACATGACACTGTGTCAGGTTCATGCCGACACTGATGTTCTCTTCAGCCTCCAGCGCCGCGTTCTGCGCGTAGCGCGTCGTGATGTTCCTTGCCTTCACCCGGCAGCTGTGAAGCGAACCCTGCACCGTCGGGCCGATGATGCCCTGGCCGGCTGTGATGTCGCCGCCTGCGATCACCTCGGCTGCCTCGATGAATCCCGCCACCACCACATCGCCCGTCACGCTGACGCGCATGTCGGAGTGTATGTCGCCCTTCACCACCAGGCTGCCCGAGAGTTCGATGTTCCCCGTGTGCAGGTCCACGTCCATCACCTGCAGTACATCGTTCACGCTCATGCCGTTGGCGAGGCGGTGCGGTACGCCCTCGCGTGCTGCGCGCAGCAGGCCGGTGTCCTCGGGGTCGATCAGCACGCCCTC
The DNA here is from genome assembly GCA_903928015.1 of uncultured Gammaproteobacteria bacterium. GTDB lineage: Bacteria > Pseudomonadota > Gammaproteobacteria > Pseudomonadales > UBA5518 > UBA5518. The sequence goes on from CAIYPF010000076.1 coordinate 44,493, forward strand.
TCCCTCGGCGAACGGTGTTTCGGCCGGCAGATCGAGCATCAGGGTGTTGCCGAGCACATCGTAGCCAGGCCGTCCGGGCCGGGGTGGGTGTCGGCGGACCAGCGCGTCTCCCTCGCGCACGTTCTCGATATCGCCCAGTTCGTGGAAATCGACCGTGCCGTCCTCGCGTTCTACCGGGCGCAGCAGGCGATCCTGGAAAGGAGTGACGAGGTTCTCGAAACGGCTGCGCAGGGGCTTTCCGGGTTTCAGTCCGCGGGCGAGCATCCGGTGTACCGCGACCCCCGGCGTGCCCCGAGCAGCATCCCGCAGCAGGACATGAATCTCGCCCTCGTCGATACCGTAGATCACACCGGCAGCACCGAGAGCTGCGCAGACCCCGGGCCAGCCGAGTGCCGCACCGCCCTCGGCGGGCATCACCTCGGCCTCGGCGTTCATGTGGTCATCAGATACCTTCACTGCGCAACTCGCGTCGCGGCGTTCGGCCAGCACGAAGCTGTGCAGCGGGGCTGACTCTTCCCCGGTAACTGACCCGGACTGGGGCTTCAGCAGGGCATCCAGTGCCGAGTTGAGCGCCGGGTCGATGTTTTCCGGGAGAAGGTGGCAGTTGGCGAAATCGGAACTGTCCCAGGCTTGGCGCAGCCGGAAGGCGTTCAGGTCAGACGTCTGTGGTTGATGCACATGACAGAGTATCTGGCGGGTACCGGGATTCTCGCTGAATCGGTAAACGGACACGCGCCGGATCTCCGGATCGATGGGCCAAGGTGGTAGGCTTGTCGGGCCAGTATAGGCCAGCTTTGGCCTCACGAACCGTAACCCACACCGCCGGCGTAAAGACACCATGTTCGGACGCACCGCACTTCCCCTCCCCACCGCCCGAGAGGCCTTGCCCGGCCGGGCAGAGTCCATTCCCGTGCCCGCCCGTCACGCCGTGAGTGGCAACCCGCTGGTGGAGCCATTCCCCGCCAATCTCGAGGTGGCAGAGTTCGCGATGGGCTGTTTCTGGGGCGCGGAGCGTCGCTTCTGGCAGCAGCCCGGGGTGTTTTCCACGGCCGTGGGCTATGTGGCGGGCATTACCCCGAACCCCACCTACCGCGAGGTGTGCAGCGGCATGACCGGCCACACCGAAGCCGTGCTGGTGGTCTTCGATCCCTCGCTCACGACCTTCGAGGCGCTGCTCAAGGTGTTCTGGGAAAGCCACGACCCCACGCAGGGCATGCGTCAGGGCAACGATGTGGGAACCCAGTACCGCTCAGGCATCTATGCCCGCAGCGAGCGCCAGCGCCATCTGGCCGAGGCGAGCCGCGAGCGCTTCCAGCAGGCCCTCGACGCGGCGGGCTACGGACGGATCACCACGGAAATTCTGGATGCCGCGCAGTTTTATTACGCCGAGGACTACCACCAGCAGTATCTCCACAAGAACCCCGGCGGTTACTGTGGACTCGGTGGCACCGGCGTCAGTTGCCCCGTTGGCCTCATGATCTGAAATTTCCCGGTTGGCCTGCGTTTACCCTCGCGGGTCCGATCCTTATACTTCCGGGCTTGTCTTCAGACAGGCCCGAGCGGAGAAACCATGCTGCGGTTGCTGGAAGAAGCACTCACCTTCGATGACGTCCTGCTGGTCCCCGGCGAGTCTGAGGTGGTTGCGAAGGACGTCTCGCTCACGACGCGGCTTTCCCGCGACATAACGCTGAACATCCCCCTGATGTCGGCCGCGATGGACACCGTCACGGAGTCCTCGCTTGCGATCGCCATCGCCCAGGAGGGAGGCATCGGGATCGTCCACAAGAACCTGAGCCCCGAGCAGCAGGCCGAGCAGGTGCGCGCGGTCAAGCGTTATGAGAGCGGCGTGGTCCGCGAACCCATCACCATTGCTTCCACCCAGAGCGTCCGGCAACTGATCGCCCTGACCAGCGCCAATCGCTTTTCGGGCGTGCCAGTGCAGAACGGCAAGAAGGAGTTGGTGGGCATCGTCACCAACCGGGACGTGCGCTTCGCAGAAGACCTCGAGGCGCCGGTTTCCTCGATCATGACCCGGCGTCGGGACCTGGTGACGGTGCGCGAGGGCACTCCGCTCGATCAGGTCAAGCAACTCATGCACCGCCACCGCATCGAGAAAGTGCTGGTGGTCGATGACTCCTTCCGCCTGACCGGACTCATCACCGCCAAAGACATCTTCAAGGCCGAGCGTTACCCCAGCGCCTGCAAAGACGCAGACGGCCGTCTGCGCGTGGGCGCCGCGGTGGGTGTCTGCAGCGGCACGGACCCTCGCGTGCTGCGCCTGATCGAGGCCGGCGTGGACGTGCTGGTGGTCGACACCGCCCACGGCCACTCGAAGAACGTCCGCAACACGGTGCGCAGCATCAAGCAGGAACACCCTGGCGTGCAGGTGATTGCCGGCAACATAGCCACCGCGGATGCTGCCAAGTACCTGCTCGACGCCGGCGTGGACGGCGTGAAGGTGGGCATCGGGCCGGGCTCCATCTGCACCACCCGCATCGTCACCGGCATCGGCGTGCCGCAGATCAGCGCCGTGGCCAATGTGGCCCGCGCGCTGGAAGGCACGGGCGTGCCGCTGATCGCGGACGGGGGCGTACGCTTCTCGGGCGATGTCGCCAAGGCGATCGCAGCCGGTGCGCATGTGGTGATGGTGGGCAGCATGCTGGCCGGCACCGAGGAAGCGCCCGGCGAGATCGAGCTCTACCAGGGCCGCAGCTACAAGGCCTATCGCGGGATGGGTTCGCTCGGCGCCATGGCCAAGGGGTCGTCGGACCGTTACTTCCAGAATGCCGCCGAGGGCGTAGAGAAACTCGTGCCCGAGGGCATCGAGGGCCGCGTGCCTTACAAAGGGCCGCTCTCGGCCATCGTGCACCAACTGATGGGTGGACTGCGCGCCGCGATGGGTTACACCGGCAGCCCCGACATCGAAACGATGCGTACGCGGCCGAAATTCGTGCGCATCACCTCGGCGGGCGTGAACGAGAGCCATGTCCACGACGTCAGCATCACCAAGGAAGCGCCCAACTACCCGGTGCGCTGACGGCGGCGGGGCAGGGCAAAGTCTTTGCGCGGGGCTCGAGCAGCCCCGCGCGCGTTTCGGGAGGAATGAAACACCATGTCGCAGGACATCCACGCCGAACGGATCCTCATCCTGGATTTCGGCTCGCAATACACCCAGCTGATCGCGCGTCGCGTGCGCGAACTCGGCGTCTACTGCGAGATCATGAGCTGGCGCGCCACCGCCGCCGAGATACGCCGTTTCGCACCGCGCGGCGTGATCCTCTCGGGTGGGCCGGAATCCGTGATCGGGCGCGGTACACCGCGTATCCCGAAACTCGTGCTCACGCTGGATGTGCCCATCCTCGGCATCTGCTACGGCATGCAGTCGCTCGCCACGCAGCTGGGCGGGCGCGTGGAAGGCTCCCGCACACGGGAGTTCGGTTACGCACGCGTGCAGGTTGAGCACCCTGGCGCGCTGCTCGAAGGCATCGCCGACCAGATGCTCGAAGGCGGCCGCGCCGAGCTGGACGTGTGGATGAGCCACGGCGACAAGGTGACCGTTCTGCCGCCTGGCTTCCGCGTGATGGCAAGTACGGCAAGCGCGCCGATCGCCGCCATGGGCGATGACGCGCGCCGGATCTACGGCGTGCAGTTCCACCCCGAGGTCACCCATACGCGGCAGGGCGGCAAGCTCCTCGAGCGTTTCGTGCGTGGCATCTGCGGCTGCACCGGCCTGTGGAATGCCGGCAGCATCATCGAAGACCAGATCGCCCGCGTGCGTGCGCAGGTGGGCACTGACAAGGTATTGCTGGGGCTCTCCGGGGGCGTGGATTCCTCGGTGGTGGCGGCCCTGCTGCACCGTGCCATCGGCTCGCAGCTCACCTGCGTGTTCGTCGATACCGGGCTGCTGCGCCTGGACGAGGGCAACCAGGTGATGGAGATGTTCGCGCGCAACATGGGTGTGCGCGTGATCCGGGTGAACGCCGAGCGTGAGTTCCTGCGCAATCTGAAAGGGGTCGCGGATCCGGAGCGCAAGCGCAAGATCATCGGCCGCACCTTCATCGAGATCTTCGACCGCAAGGCCGCGCAGATCCGCGGCGTGAAGTGGCTGGCGCAGGGCACCATCTACCCCGATGTGATCGAATCCGCCGCATCCAAGCACGGTCACGCGCACGTGATCAAATCGCACCACAACGTGGGCGGGCTTCCCAAGCGCATGAAGCTCTCGGTGCTGGAGCCGCTGCGCGAACTCTTCAAGGACGAAGTGCGCCGCATCGGCGTGGAGCTGGGGCTGCCGCACGACATGGTCTACCGCCACCCGTTCCCCGGGCCGGGGCTGGGTGTGCGCATTCTGGGAGAAGTGAAGAAGCCCTTCGCGGATGTGCTGCGCCGCGCGGATGCGATCTTCATCGAGGAATTGCGTGCAGCCGGCTGGTACGACAAGGTGAGCCAGGCCTTCGCCGTGTTCCTGCCCGTGAAGAGCGTGGGCGTCACGGGCGATGGACGGCGCTACGAATGGGTGATTGCGCTGCGTGCGGTGGAGACCATCGATTTCATGACGGCGCGCTGGGCGGAGTTGCCGTATGAGCTGCTCGAGAAGGTGTCACGCAGGATCGTGAACGAGATCGAGCATGTGTCGCGGGTGGTGTATGACGTTACCGGGAAGCCGCCGGGGACGATTGAGTGGGAATGAGCCGTAGCGAGCACCCGAGCTGCACTGCGGTGTACGTGAGGCCGATTAGCCTCTCATCGTCTTTCCGCAATACGCCTGTCTGCAGCGGCATCTGAACTGCCGAGTGCGCGGCCGGCGCCTCGAGGCTCGCCCGCCGCGCGGCCTCGCGCAAGGAGGCTCGGGCGGCCTGATCTTTCCAGCACATTAGGCCGCCACGCGGTGCCTGAAAGAATCGGTCGCATCGACCGTGACCCTCACCATGTCGATTTACTCACTCTGCGTGAAGGCAACGCCGGACAACACCCGGCCAGACCTCACCCCCGTCGCTTTCCCCTCACTCCACACCAGCGCACCGTTCACCCACACTTTCTCTATGCCGGTGGACAGCAGGAAGGGCTTCTCGTACGTGGAGTTGTCTTTGACGGTCGCGGGGTTGAGCAGAACGAGGTCTGCGATTTTTCCGGGCTCGAGCGTGCCGCGGTCTCTAAGCCCAAGCCGCCAAGCGGGCAGCCCACTCATCTTGCGGATGGCCTCGGGCAGGGTCAGCCACTGCTTTTCCCGCACATAGCTGCCCAGCACCTTGGGGAAGGTGCCTGCACCGCGCGGGTGCTCCATCCCGATGCCACCGTCGCTCGAGACCATCGTCCACGGCCACTGGTAGAGCGTTTTCATGTCTTCTTCGGTCATCGATTTGCCGACGATCGCGGCATCTCCGTTACGCACCATCTCGATGAACAGCGCCTCCGGCGTTATGTCGCGTGATGCCGCCACCTGAGCGAGCGTGCGACCCTCGTAAGCTGTGTCCGGGGTGTAGCCCGTAATCAGCACGTTCTGCGCGCCGCCGATATCGTCGAGTGCGCGCCCCACGTCCACCGGGTCGTCCCAACGCTTGGAGGGGACCAGCACTTTCATGTTCGACATCCACGCGTCGTAGGGGTAACAGTCGGCGCTGACATCCACGCCGCGTGCCCGTGCTGCGTTGTAGAGGGCGAGTACCTCCGCGCTCTTGCCCCAGACACCCTTGGTGCCCAATTTGATGTGTGTGTTCTGCACCGGCAGCTTCGCCTGCTCGCCGATGGTGACCACCTCCTGCATCGCGGAGAGGGCGCGGTCGGCCTCGTCGCGGATATGCGAGATGTAAAAGCCTCCGTGGCGACCCGCGACGCGTGAGAGCGCAACGATCTCTTCCGTGGTGGCGTAGCTGCCGATCACGTACTCGATGCCGCTCGAGAGGCAGATCGCGCCTTCCTTGAAGCCGCGCTCGACGAGTTCTTCCATGCGGAGGATCTCCGCGGGGGTTGCAGCGCGCTTGTAGTCCTCGTCCATCACGGCCTCACGCACCGTGGCGTGGCCCACGCAGGTCGCGACGTTCAGTGCGGGCGGGCTTGCGCGGCGGCGGTCGAGGTATTCACCGAGCGGCCAGGCCGAGCCGCCGTCCTGCCCGATCAGCAGCGTGGTGATACCTTGGGAAATCTGCGTCTCAGCGATAGGGTCTGTCTCCAGGCCATCGTCGGAATGGTTGTGCGGATCGATGAATCCAGGTGCCAGCACCAGTCCGCTTGCGTCGATCACCTTCTCGCCCGGTTGCGGTTGGAGATTGCCGATCGCTTCGATCCGTTCTCCCCGCACGCGCACGCTTGCCTTGCGCAACGGTGCGCCGGTGCCGTCGGCAATGTCAGCGCCGCTGATGAGGAGCGAGGAGGGCGGCGGCCCAGCGGTGGCCGTGCCGGCGAGCGCAACCATGCAGAGCAGCGAGGCGAGGAGGGCTGGGCGGCGTGTCGGGTTGCGCATCGTCGTCTCCGTGGAAAGAGTCTGAAGGGGCTGGATACGGTGCCGGATTGTCCCGTGCACATCGCGTTCGGGCGCAGGTGCTACCGCTCGCGTGGTGAACGCGGGCGTTTCAGTGCTGCCCGAGCGCGGATGCACCGTTCCCGAACCGCTTCCTGAAATCTGCCAGTTCGAGCGTGAACGCATCCTGCGCCGCGAATGCGGCGTCGTCCATCGCGGGCTTCTCGGCGGCGCGGTACCAGGCGGCGTATTCGGGCGTTTCGCTGCTGCTGTGGCCGTAGTGTGTGGACACGGTCTTCACATCGATGCGCGGCGGTTCTGCACTCATGTCGAAGCGCATCAGGCGAAGCCAGCCGTCCCCCACGCCTTCGCCGCGCTTCGGTGTGCGGCCCGCGCTGACCAGTGTCCGCGCGCGATCCTGGTAGTCGGCAAGCACCTGATGGACGCTGTGGCCGAAGCGGTTGGCGTCCACGCGCCGTGACTGCCCGTGGTGGTGGCCGCAGAGCACCAGGAAGATCTGGTCGTGCTGGCTGATGAATTCGTCCCACACCATCTGCGGGGAGTTGTCTTCCGGGTCGATGGCGCTGTTGTCCAGCATCGGGTTCGCGGCGCGCTCGCCGTCATTGTTCAGGTAGCCGTGGATGGTCACGATGGTGGGCAGGCCCGGGTGCTGTTTCAGCACGCCCGAGGCCCAGGCGAGCGCTGCATCCGGCGCGTCGAATTGCAGTGCGATGTGCAGGAAGCGGTAACCGCCCGCCTCGAAGATCTGCGCGCTGTCCGCACCACCGGCGAAGGAATCCACGTACCAGTTTTTGCCGCGGAAGAAGTCCGACTCCGCGCCGAAGACCGAGACGAAGTTCGATGTCCCGCCGGCATGCAACATGCCCAAGCTGTTCAAACCGGTGAATTGCGCGGCGGGAGGATGGTTCGAGTCCGTCCACATCGCGTCGTGGTCGTGGTTTCCCGGCACCACCGCGAACGGCATCTTGCCGTCGATCAGGGCATATCCCTGTCGCGCCAACGGCATCTCGAACTCCTGCACACGGGGCGTGGGTGCGAAGTGGCTGTCCATGAAGGGGTTGGCCACGCGCTTGAAGCCGCGCGCCGCGTGCGCCGGGTCGATGGCGAGGCTCTGGTGCTGCCAGACATCGCCCAGCGCCGAGAGGAAGGCGATATCACCGCCTGCACTCTTTGCGTTCGCAGCCACATAACGCATCTGCGCGAGGAACATCTCGCCCGCATCGAAGGGAAAGCCCTCGCTCTTCTGGTGCGTGTAGTCGAGATAGTTCTGCGTGTCGGGAATCACGGCGATGGTGAAGCCGTGATCGGCTTCGCCTGACTGCGATACGGCTGGTGTGAGCAGCAGCGTCGCAGTGAAGAGGGCAAGCAGGCGTGTCCGCATTGTCGATGCTCCCCCGCGATCAGCCAGAGATCGTGTAGCCGCCATCAATCGGCAGTGTCTGGCCCGTGATCCAGCTCGCTTGTGCGCTGGTCAGGAACAGCACTGCGCCTGCTACATCCTCGGGCACGCCGTGACGGCCGAGCGGTGTGCGCGCCAGCGTGGGCGCACTCCATGCAGGGTTGGCGAGCGAGGCCGCCGTCATGCGACTGGCGCACATGCCCACCGCCACGGCGTTGGCACGGATGCCGTGAGGGCCCCATTCGGCCGCCATCGCGCGGGTGATGCCCAGCAAACCGGTTTTCGCCGCGCCGTAACCCGGCACGATGCCGATGCCGAAATACGAACTCATCGAGCCGATCCCGATCACCGAGGCGCCGCCTGCGAGCGCGCTCCGTGCGAGTGCGTCGCGGCAGCCGCGGGCCATGCGGAAGCCCGAGACCAGGTGGATGTTCACGGCGCGCGTGAATACCTCCGGGTCCCATTCGTCCAGCCCCGTGCTGGGCAGCGCGATACCGGCGTTGTTCACGAGGATGTCGATCTGCGTCTGGGCACGGGCCACGGCGTCGACCTGCTCCATGTTCTCGACGTCGAGTTGCAGGTAGGTGTAGCCCGAGAGATCTTCGGCGTAATCCGCTGTGCTTGCGCGCGTCCCGGTAATGGTGACGCGGGCTCCGGCTGCGCGGTAAGCGGCCGCGATGCCCGCACCGATGCCGCTGGTGCCGCCCGTCACAAGTACGCGTGCGCCGCTGAAATCGAATGTGCTCTGGTTGCTGCTCATGGTGCTGTCCTCAGTCTTCAATTTCGCCACTGGTGATTGCGGGGGCTGCAGCAAGTGCCGCCAGCCCTTCTGCCTTCAGCCGCGCGAGCGGCAGCCGGTGCAACGTGACCGCGGGCGGCTCGCCCTCGGTCTTGATGAGCCGCAGGCTCATGCCGCCGTGCACGTGCGCGAGCGGGCTGATCCAGTTGCCGCCGATGCCCGGATCCTGTTCGGCGATGATGATGCGCACCGAGCCGTCTTTTTCGTAGGTGGCGCGATACTTCTGGACATAGCCGTTGCCGTCCTCGTAGTTGTCGAGGTTTTCCTGCCAGATGTTGCAGAGCTGGAA
>CAIYPF010000077.1 GCA_903928015.1 uncultured Gammaproteobacteria bacterium
ATTGGCACCCGGGCTCAATGGACACTGCGATGACCGACACCGAACACAACCGCCGCACCGCGCTCCGCATGCTGGAGCGCATCTCCCAGGGCATCATCGACGACGAGCTCGTCACCGATGACGTGTACTGGTGGGTGCCCGGCCAGGGCAACATGACGCGCGCCGAGTTCGGTGCGCTGATGGACGCCTTCGCCGGCCTGCACACTGGTGGCGGCCGCATGGAGGTGAAGGGCATCACCGCAGAGGGCGATCGTGTGGCCATCGAGGCCGAGTCGCATTTCCGGCTGAACGATGGCCGCGTCTACAACAACACCTACCACTTCCTGTTCCAGTTCCGCGACGGCCGCATCTGCTGCGCGAAGGAATACAACGATTCGCGCTACGCCGCCGAGACGCTGCGCCTGCTCTGATTCCCGCGCGGCCGCTCAGACGAGCGGCTGCCCCATCCCCGCAAATACCTCCGCGATGCTGCCGCCCGCGAAGGCGCTGCGTTGCGCGCCATTGAGGCCCGACAGCGCGCCGGCGAAGTAGGGCGCCGGTTGCGTGAAGCCCTCGAAGTGCGGGAAATCGCTGGAGAACACCAGCATGCCGGGCGGCAGGTCTTCCATGATCCGTGCGAGTGGTGTGTCGTTACCGCCGCTGAGCGGCGTGGCCTTGACGTTCCGTGCCAGGTACTCGCTGGGCTTCATCGGCAGCGTGTATTTGCCGAGGAAGAGTTCCGCGGTGGGCGCGATGCGATCGTCGATCTCGCGGTAGAGGAAGGGCAGCCAGCCGGTGCCCACCTCGGCAAGCACCACGGTGAGCCGCGGGAAACGCTCGAAGACACCGCTGTAGCAGAGCGCGTTCAGCAGCGTGTTGGGTGCCACCTGCCGTTGCCCGCTGCCCACCATGCGCAGCGTGGTCACATCAGCGCCCATGTTCGCCCAGCCGGGATCGAAGCGCATGTGCTCGAAGCCCGTGTGCAGCATCGCCACCATGCCGCAGTCGACCACTGCCTCCCAGAACGCATCCCAGCTCGGGTGCGCGGGCGGCACGCCGTTCACCGGATAGGCGGGAATCAGCACGAAACGCGAGCCCAGCCTGCGCATGCGCCGCAATTCCGCCACTGCCCAGTCGATATCCGTGTACTCGAGCGCCGTCACCGGGCACAGCCTGCCGTTGCCCGCAGAGCAGGTATCGGCGAGCCAGCTGTTGGCGGCCTGGATGGTCTCCTGTCGGAGACCAAGGTCCGACACCTGCAGCCCGTAGGCGATGCCGGAAAGGCAGATCACGTGCTGCTGGTGGATGCCCTGCTCGTCCATCCACTTCAAGCGGGCTTGCGCGTTTGCGACCTGGAACTGGTTCTTGCCTTCGAATTCCGCGCGGCGTGTGGCCTCTCCCGCCTTCTCCTGCCCGTAGAGCATGGCGAGGCCCGGTGGCAGCAGCTCGGAAAACGGCGGGCGCTTCGGCATGGGGACATCGCGCAGCAGGTCCCCGACGATGGAGTCGACCGCGATCAACCCCGGATCAAGCGCGGGCAGCCGGCGCGCGAGGTCGGGGTAGGGCAGGAGCCAGTCGTTGCCGGGCTCGAAGTGGGAATCGATGTCGATGACGGTGGTGGCGGTGTTGCCGAGAAAATCGCGCTGCATCGCGCCGTGCAGTGGGGGCATGGTTGAGCTCCTCCGGGTCTGGTTATGATCCGCGCCTTCGTCGGCGCCGCCGTGGGGATCAGGCCACGGCGCGCGCACACCATAAATCTTGTGGAATCGTCTGGGGAGTCCGAGATGAGCATCGAACAGGCCAGACGCCAGACCCTCGCGGATCTGCTGCGCCGTAGCGCGCGGTGTTTCCCTACGCGCATGGCGCTCGAATTCGGCGATGTGCGCTGGAGCTATGCCGAGCTCGACGCGGTGGTAGACCGTCTCGCGCTGTCACTGCAGGCACGTGGCATCGTGCCCGGCGAGCGTTTGGCGGTCCTCTCGCGGAACTCGCATGCCTTCATCGCGATGCGCTTTGCGCTCGCCCGCACGGGCGCCGTGCTGGTGCCGGTGAATTTCATGCTGAATGCCTCCGAGATTGCCTACATCCTGCGTCACTCCGGCGCGCGGATGCTGTGCACCGACAGCGAGCATGCGGCAGTGGGCCGGGAGGCAAGCGCGCAGGACACGCAGGTGGAGCGCTTCGTGTGGCTGCCGGCCGCCACGGGCGCGCCGGAGCCGGGGATGATCTCCTTCGAGGAGTTGTGCTCCCCGCCAGAGGGCGCACGCTGGCAGGAGCCGGTGCTCGATGCCGCGATGCTCGCGCAGATCCTCTACACCAGCGGCACCGAGTCTTTGCCCAAGGGCGCCATGCTCTCGCACGAGTCCGTGATCCAGCAGTACGTGAGCGTGATGGTGGCGGCGGAGTACGCGGCCGACGACACCATGCTGCACGCCATGCCGCTCTTCCATTGCGCGCAGCTCGATACCTTCTTCGGGCCCATGCTCTACAACGGCGCGCAGAACGTGATCATCTCCGCGCCCGTGCCGGAAGTGGTGCTGGGGCTGATCGCGTCGCGGCGCATCACGTCCTTCTTCGCGCCGCCCACGGTGTGGATTTCCCTGCTGCGCTCGCCGGCGTTCGAAACCCATGATCTTTCCAGCCTGCGCAAGTGCTACTACGGCGCCTCGATCATGCCGGTGGCCATCCTGCAGGAAATGCAGCAGCGCCTGCCCGGCGCGCGCTTCTGGAACATCTACGGTCAAACAGAGATCGCGCCCACCGCCACGGTGCTGGGGCCCGAGGACCAGATCCGCAAGGCCGGTTCCGCGGGCCGCCCCGTGCTGAACGTAGAGACGATGATCGCGGACGATGAGTGCGTGGAAGTGCCGCGCGGCACGGTGGGCGAGATCGTGCACCGCTCGCCGCAACTTCTGCTCGGTTACCTGAACGACCCGAAGAAAACCGAGGAAGCCTTTGCGGGCGGTTGGTTCCATTCGGGCGATCTGGGCGTGATGGACGAGGAGGGCTACATCACCGTCGTCGATCGCAAGAAGGACATGATCAAGACCGGCGGCGAGAACGTGGCGAGCCGTGAGGTGGAGGAGTGCATCTACCGTCTGCCTGCCGTCTCGGAGGTGGCCGTCGTCGCGCTGAGCGATCCGCGCTGGGTCGAGGCGGTGACGGCAGTGGTGGTGGTGAAGGCGGGCATGTCCCTCGACGAAGCTGCGGTGATCGCGCACTGCCGTGCGCATCTGGCGCATTTCAAATGCCCCAAGCGCGTTATCTTCAGCGAGACGCTGCCGCGCAACCCCAGCGGCAAGATCCTCAAGCGCAATTTGCGCGTGATGTACGACGCACCCGCGTAGGAGCGGGCCATGCCCGCGACCGCGCCCCGGGGCTGAGGCCAACCCCTCAGTCGAACACGGGTTTCCGTTTTTCGATGAAGGCCATCACGGCTTCGCGGTGTTCCGGTGTTTTGTGCGCCAGGGCCTGATAGCCCGCCGAGAGTTCCAGCAGTGAATCCAGCCGCAGGTGGTCGGCTTCGCGCTGCAGTTTCTTGGTGAGTCGCATTGTTGGGCCCGGGTTGGCGGCGATGCGTGCCGCAAGCGCGTGTGCGGTCGAAAGCAGTTGCTCCTGCGGGACTACCCGCGAGACCAGTCCGCAGGCCAGTGCTTCCTGCGCGCTGATCGCCTCGCCGGTGAAGGCCATCTCTGCGGCGCGCGAGGGGCCCACCACGCGCGGCAGCAGCCAGGCGCCTCCGTCGCCGGGTATGAGGCCCACCTTGATGAAACTCTCGGCGAAGCTCGCGTTCTCCGCGGCGATGCGTATGTCGCACATGCAGCTGAGGTCGCATCCGGCGCCGATCGCCGGGCCGTTCACCGCTGCGATGGCGGGTACGGCAAGCCCGTACATGGCGAGTGTCAGTTGCTGGATGCCGCGGCGGTACTCTTCTGCGATGGCTACCGGTGTGGCCTCGTCACCGAAGAAGCGCTGCATGTCCTTGACGTTGCCGCCGGAGGAGAACACGGGCCCGGCTCCCGTGACGATCGCGACCCGTACGCTGTGATCTGCAGCGATGCGTTGCGCGGCGGCAACGAATTCCGCTACCGCGGTGTTGCCCGTCAGGGCATTGCGCGATTCGGGCTGGTCCATCGTGAGCGTGACGATGTGTCCGCTCTGCTCGTAGCGCAGGAAGGCCATGTGGTTTTCCGTGTATCGGGTTGCGGCGCACCCGACGTGCGCGTCAGGTTGCGGAGTCTAGCAGCGCGTGCGGCCGGCGCTGTTCCTGTGCGGCACTCCGAGGTGTCGCTGGCTGTGTCGTGGCGGGTGGTGTCATGCGTCCGCATGAGGCAGACTCCCGGCGCAGGCGTCACGCTGCGCGGCGCCCCTTCCGGACGGAGATGATCTGCATGGCACCACCGCTTCGCGTGCTGCTCGCCAAACTCGGCCTGGACACCCACACCGTGGGTGTCACGGTGATCGCGCACGCGCTGCGCGACGCCGGTATGGAAGTGATCTTCACGGGGCTCAAGCAGAGCGCGGCCACGGTGGCTGCCACGGCCATCCAGGAAGACGTCGACGTGGTGGGCGTTTCCTCGCTCTCGGCGGCGCATATGCGCCACATTCCCGAACTCGCCCGCTTGCTGCGCGAACAGGGCGGGGGCGACAAACTCCTCATCGTGGGGGGCGTGGTTCCCGAGGAAGACCAGGTGGCGCTGCACGCGGCGGGCGTTGCGCGCATTTTCACCATGGGTGCCAGCACGCAGGATATCGTCGATTACCTGAATGCCTGGCGCAGCGAACGCGACGCGTCAGCGCAGTCCTGATCCTTCCACACTGAAGGCTTCCGCCGGCGCGCCGCTCAAGTGGCGCTCCCACATCCGCGTGTAAGCGGATTCCACTCCCCGCGCAAAGGCATCGGCGTCGAAGAGCACCGAGCGTTCCGCGTCTGCAGCAATGTTTTTTTCTCCCCCGCTAGGCGCTGCGGGTCCAACGCCAGCTCGAGCGCGAGGCGCTCGTAGTCCTCGAGGGTCGAGGTCAGCAAGCCGGGCATGCCCGCAGCACGCAGCAGGCTGCCCGCCATGCGGGCCGCAAAGCCGTGTCCGGCGCAGCTCACGATCGGCAGCCCCGCGCGCAGCGCATCGTTGGCCGTTGTGCCAGCGTTGTATGGCAGCGTGTCGAGGAAGATGTCGGCGGCAGCGAGCCGTGCCATGTACTCCCGAACACCGACTCGGGGCGAGAAAACAAGCCGCGCCGGATCCACGCCGCGCGCTGCCGCCTCTGCGCAGAGATTGCGCCGCACTGCGGGCAGGTTCTCTACCAGCCACAACACCGATCCCGGCACCTTCTGCAGCAGACGCATCCATGCCGAGAAGAATTCCGGCGTGATCTTGTAGGGGTTGTTGAAGGCGCAGAACACCACGCCTTCTGCCGGCAATCCGCAGTGCTGCCGTGACGCGGGTGGCAGGGGTTCGGGCGAGAGCGGCGCGCAGGACTGGAAGCACCCGGGCAGCCGCACGATCCGCTCGTCGTAGAAGGGCTGGTCTTCTTCCGGCGTGACGAAGGCATCGCCCAGTACGTAGTCGATGTACTGCGCGCACATCGCGCCCGGATATCCGAGGTAGGCCACCTGCACGGGCGCGGGTCGCCGCGCCAGGATGCCCAGCCTGCATCCCAGGGTGTGACCGTTCAGGTCGATCAGGATATCCACGCCGTCGTCGCGGATGCGCTGCGCGCCGCTTTCCATCGACAGGGTGCGGATGTCCGCAAAGGTGTCCACCGCAGAGACGATGCGCTTTCGCTCCGCGCTGCCGTCGTCCACACCGTGTGAGTAGGCGTGCACGCTGAAGCGGCTTCGGTCGTGCCGCTCCAGCAGATCGGTGATCAGCCAGGCCACCGGATGCCGCCGGAAGTCCGAGGAGAGATAGCCGATGCGGATCCGCTCCCGGCGCTCCGGCGGCCGTGGCGGGAGCGCCTGTATGCCGCCACCCATGCGGTATGACATGCGACGCGCGGCGAGCGCCTGCGTGAAGGGATCGTCGGTGGCGATCATCACGTCGAAGGGAGAGACATCCTGCGAGCCCGCCTGTACCAGCGCGAGTACATCCGCGCGCTCGGCAGGATAGTTGCGCCAGTCGCAGAGGTGGCGGCGCTGGTGGGCGATCCCCACGCGTGCTCCGCCGTGTGAGGGATCCACATTGGCGGCTGACGCATAGGCATCCACGGCCTCTTCCAGTCGCTGCGCTGCCACCAGTGCGTGCCCGAGGTTGTAGTACGCCTCGCCCATCGCCGGATTCAGTTCGAGCGCGTGCCTGTAGGCGGCGATAGCCTGATCGACATGTCCCAGGTGACGCAGCGCCGCGCCGAGATTCGCGTGCGCATCGGCGAGTTCGGGTTTTGCGGCGATGGCCTCTCGCGTGAGGCGCGCCGCAGCGGCCGGGTCTCCGGTCTGCAGCATCAGCACGCCGAGGTTGTTCAGCACTTCGGGATAGCGCGGCTGCCGGACGAGAATGTCCTCGTAGAGCCGACGAGCCGTAGCGGTATCGCCCTGGTGGTGGGCGCGCGTGGCCTCGTGCTTGCGCGCGATCTCCGCGCGCAGCCCCGCAAGCACGCGCGCCGCGCCACCGAGCTCCGGGCGTTTGGCGAGCGCGAGTTCGAAGAGCGCCGCGGCATCCTCGGGAAGTCCGAGTTCCGCGCAGGCGTGGCCCAGGTTGTTGTGCATCACGGGGTCGTCGGGACGCGCCAGCAGCGCTTGCTCGATAAGCCGCTTTCCTGTGGCGGGGTCGCCGCGGCGACAGGCCACCACGCCCAGATAGTGCAGTGCCTGTGCGTTGGACGGCTCCCGCGCGAGCACTGCACGCAGCAGCGGTTCCGCAGCATCCGCTTCGCCTCGCTGCAGGGCCGCGATCGCCTGCGAGAGCGTCGGGTCGTTCATGGGTTTGGTCCGCGTTGCATGAGCCGATTCTAGCCCGTGCGCAGCCGCGAGGATTGGCGCGGTCACCCGATGCGCCTACCATCGGCCCGGTTTGCATCCTCGGGCGACGTCAGCGTGAAAGACCCCAATACCCTAGAGATCGCTTCCCGCGTGCTGGCGGGCGAGGTGCCTGCCGGTGCGCGCCTGATCCGTTGGCTGGAAGACGATGATCCGCGCGGTGCCGCTGTGCTTGCCGAGCTCTATCCGCACACCGGGCGCGCGCGCGTGGTGGGCATTACGGGGGCGCCCGGCGCGGGCAAATCGACCTTGGCGGGCATGCTTATCGGCGAACTCCGCGCGCGGGGCCAGAAGGTGGGCGTGGTGGCGGTGGATCCTTCGAGTCCGTTCTCCGGAGGAGCCGTGCTGGGAGACCGCATCCGCATGCAGCAGCACGCCGCGGACCCGGGCGTGTTCATCCGTTCCATGGGCAGCCGCGGCCAGCACGGAGGTCTTGCGCGTGCGAGCTTCGACGCGCTGCTGGTGCTCGATGCGATGGGCTACGACACCATCCTCGTCGAGACAGTGGGCGTGGGGCAGGAGGAGATCGAGATCGTCTCTCTCGCAGACACCACGCTCATCGTGGCGGTGCCGGGTCTCGGTGACGAGGTGCAGGCGATCAAGGCTGGCCTCATGGAGGCGGGCGATGTGTTCGTGCTGAACAAGGCCGACCGCGATGGCGCACCGGAAACCCGACGCCAGCTCGAGCTGGCGCTTCACCTGCGTACGCAGCACCACGGCGAGGGCGCGTGGATTCCGCCCGTGATACCCGCCGTGGCTGCGCGGCGCGAGGGCGGTGCCGCCGTGCTCGATGCCGTGGACGCACACACGCAATCGTTGCGGGAAAGCGGCGAAATCACCGCGCGCAGATCTGCCCGCGCGTATGCCGTGTTCCACAAGCTGCTGCGTGATGCAGCCGCGCGACGACTGCTCGAGGCCGCTCTCGCGCGCCCCGATGCCGCAGCGCTCGTCGAGGGCGTGCGATCGCTGTCGATCGATCCGCACGCAGCAGCCGCGAGCCTGGTGTCGCGGCTGGAACTCGCCGGCATCTGAGCCGTACCGGCAGATGGATTCGGCATCCGTCGCGTGGCTTCCGTTGGCATGGACGGGCACGCGCCTCGCGGATTTCCAGCCCTACGTGCCTGCCATCGACGACAGCGGCGCAGTGGTGTTCCAGGCGGGGCTTGCCGGAGGTGCAAGCGGAGTGTTCGTCGCTCGCGGCGATGCCGTGGAATCGCTTTTCCCGACGATGCCCGAGCATCAGGTCTCGAGTCACCCCGACCGCAACGCGCGCGGCGATGCATGCGTATACGTGACGCGACAGGATGGCAGCAGCGCCGTGATCGGCGTGCAGCAAGGTCGCCCGATCAGTTACGCCGACTCCCGCCACGGTGTTTTCGCGGGCATCGCTCCGCTCGGACCGGTGATGGATGCAGACGGGAGCGTGGGGTTCCGTGCGTCGCTCGCTGATGGCGGTGAGGCTGTCTGCGCGTGGGTTGGTGGCGAGGTGCATGTGCTAGCTCGCACGGGCGAGCAGTTCACGGCGTTTCATGGCCTGCCCGTCATCCGCGGGGCTGCAGCCGTGCTGTTCCGGGCTGACACCTGCGATGGCCTACAAGGTCTGTATCGGGCTACAGGATCACGCATGTGGCCGGTGTTCGAGCGGCCGGCAGCGCAGGGCAGACTCGCGTTTTTCCCGACTCAGAACGCCTCGGGTGAGGTCGTCTGTGGGTGGGCCTCGGTGGAGGGCGATGCCCGGGTGCTACGTATCCGCGAGGGCTGTGAGCCGGTCGATGTCGACACCGGAGACATCCGGTTCGAGAGTCTTCGCGGCTGCCTGATGGGAGAGGGCGGAGAGCTCTGTTTCACGGGCACGCCACGCGGAGGACGTCTTGGTTTGTATCGCGTGTTGGCGCGGGGAGTGGAGTGCCTGCTTGAAGAGGGTGGGCTGATTGAAGGCGCGCGCGTGCAGGCATTTGCGCTCAATCCTGTATCGATGAATGCGCGGGGACGTCTGGCGGTCCGGATCCTGTTGGACGATGGGCGCCAGCTGGTCGCGGCATCGCGCTGAATCTGTCGCGGGCATGGCCCGTTCCTACGTCGGAAGATCTCGCGGGCATGGTCCGCTCCTACTGGCAGGCGGCGGGAAATCGTGACAACGTGCGCCCTTCATCGCTCACCGGAAACATCGCGCATGCAGGCCGCTTCGGGGAACTCGTCGGGTAATTCGCTCACCGTCTGGATTCTGGGAGGACTTTTTCTCGGGCTTGGTTGCGGCGCCGTGCTGCACGCCACGGTTCCGGATACGGCAGGCTGGGTGAAGGGCTTCACGCTGGTCACCACCGTGTTCCTGCGCCTGATAAAGATGGTTATCGCACCGCTGGTGTTCGCCACGCTTGCCGTTGGTATCGCCAGGATGGGTGATACAGGGTCGGTGGGGCGCATCGGCCTCAAGGCCTTCCTGTGGTTCGTGTGTGCCTCGCTTGCATCGCTGTCGCTGGGGCTCGTGCTGGTGAATTTTTTCCAGCCCGGCATCGGCACCGGCATCACGCTACCCGAGGCCGGCGCGAGCAGCGGCATCACCACCGGCGAGTTCGGCCTGCAGGAGTTCATCCTGCACCTGGTGCCCGTCAGCATCGTCGACGGCATGGCGCGCAACGAGATCCTGCAGATCGTGGTGTTTTCGGTTTTCTTCGGTGTTGCCTGCGCCGGCGTGGGCAAACCTGCCGCGGCACTGGTCGATGCGCTCGAAGGCCTGTCCTACGTGATGCTGAAACTCACGATGCTCGTGATGTGGTTCGCACCGCTCGCGGTGTTCGCTGCAGTTGCAGCCGCGGTGGCGAAGAGCGGGCTCGGCATCCTCGCGGTCTACGGCACTTTCATGCTCGAGTTCTACCTCGCCATCCTGGTGCTCTGGCTGCTGCTGTTCGCGGCGGCGTGGGCCGTGATCGGACGGCGCGCGATCGGACTTTTCCGCGCAGTGCGCGAGCCCGTCGTGCTCGCCTTCGCCACGGCCTCCAGCGAGGCGGCCTATCCGCGCACGCTGGCGCAACTCGAGCGCTTCGGCTGCAGCAACCGCGTTGCCTCGTTCGTGCTGCCGCTCGGGTATTCCTTCAATCTCGACGGCTCGATGATGTACTGCACTTTCGCGGTGATGTTCATCGCGCAGGTGTACGGCATCGAACTCACAACGGGGCAGCAAATGGCGATGCTGCTCACGCTGATGGTGACATCCAAGGGAATGGCGGGCGTGCCGCGTGCGTCACTGGTGGTGATCGCGGCGACGCTCTCGCAGTTCAGGATTCCGGAGGCCGGGTTGCTGTTGCTGCTGGGCGTGGATCACTTTCTCGACATGGCGCGCTCGGCGACCAATGTCATCGGCAACAGCGTGGCGACGGCAGTTGTATCGAAGTGGGAGGGCCTGCTGCGGCCCGAAGATACCGAGAACGCGGATCTCGAGAGATCCCTGTCAGGCGAGTTGCCGCACCGCGATGCGGCGCGGCCACCCGCCGTCTGAAGGCTCAGCGCCCTGCGGGCGTGAAATCGAATTTCTGCCCACCGACGGAGACCTCGTACATCAGGCCACCTTTGGCCACCGTGAAGATCGCCATGCCCTTGTAGAAGTCGGTAGCCACGGTTGATGCGTCGTTCTTGCCACCGCTGGCGCCCGCCGATGCGCCCGTCGTGCCCGCCGATGCGGAAGCGCCTGCAGTGATCGCCACAGCGCTTGCCTGTGCGCTGAACTCGAAGCCGGTGCTGGTGAACTCATCGAGTGCGCGCTTGTCCTGGAAGAACACGATCTGGCTGAAGGCCTGACCGCCGAGTTGGAAGCCCACCGACAGCTGCGTCATGACGGCGTTGCCTATGTAGGCCCCCCGCGCATAGACCTTGCCCTTGCCCCTCGCCCCACCGATCACGAGCCCACCCTTGCCGATGGTGGGGAACACGGCATAGCCGTACGACTTTTCGAAGAACTTGCTGCTCTCGCCGGCGGCCTTGAAGACGCGGATGGTGTCGGCATAGGCGTCATCGGCGCGTGCAAAGCCGGCAGACAGGGTGGCCAGCAGCAGGACGAGTAAGGATCTGCTCAGGATTTTCATGTGGATGCTCCACCGTTGGGTTGGAAAATGCGACGCAGGACAGGGTGAACGGGCAGACATTCGAGTGCAAGCGTTTTCCGATGGTTACCGTTTCGGTCTCGGCAAGCTGCTGATTTCAAAGGCATCAAAGCCAATACCGTAACCATGAGAAACTGTATTTTCACGTTATCGAAGTGTGATCCCGGGCGCGCCGGCCCCCGGCTCCCGGGTACCCAGCACCGGCTCGTGGCCGCTCTGCGCCGCTCCCCACAGAATGCCGTAACCGTTGGAGCTCACCACGACTTCCCCGTCCACTCCCAGCGCGATGACCGCGCCCTCGGCCTTGTCTTCCTTGCCGATCAGGGTTTTGACCACGTGGTCGGTGGCAGCCTTCAGGGGCTGCCCGAGGTACTGCACCCGCATGGCGATATCGCGGGTGGCGGCGCGCTTGATGAAGTACTCGCCCACACCGGTTGCAGAGAGCGCCACCCGGGTATCGGCATAGGTGCTGGCGCCGATGATGGGGCTGTCGCCTACGCGGCCGGGGAGTTTGCCGGGCCATCCGCCGGTGGAGGTGCCAGCAGCCAGATGCCCGCAGCGGTCCAGCGCTGCGGCGCCCACGGTGCCGTGCTTGCGCTCGACCGGTTTGGGTGGCGGAACGAACTCCTGGTACCAGGTCGCGGGATCGACCATCTCCGCGCCCAGTCCACGCAGGCTCTGCTCTCCGGTGGCACCCACCAGCAGCACGTGCCGCGTGTGCTCCATCACGATGCGCGAGGCGAGGATGGGGTTGCGCACACGCTGCATTGCCGCCACCGCGCCCGAGCGTCCGGTGGCGCCGTCCATGATGGATGCGTCGGTTTCGGTGAAGCCTTCGGTGTTCACGATGGAGCCCTTGCCCGCATCCAGAAGTCCGGAGTCTTCCATGGCGCGAATCGCGGTCGATACCGCATCGAGTGCGGTGCCGCCTGCGGCGAGACCTGCCTTGCCCTCGACAAGCAGACGCTGCAGCAGTTGCCTGTGCGCCGGTGTCACTTCCTCCTCGTAGTCCAGGTAGCCGCCGTGCAGCACCAGCGCGTAGGAAGATCCGGCACTGCAGCCCGCTGCCTGCGCGCCCACCGGCACGAGCAAAGCCATCAATGCCACAGCGAGACAGTTGCGTGATCTCATGCGTGCGCTCCACGCGGTTGGTAAAGGACGAGGGGCCTTGTTAGGCTTCGGAAACCATAACACGAAGGTCTTCACATGAACTGGCAAGCGATCGACGCCGATCCGCGTTTTCAGCGCCTTCACCGCGAAAAAAGCCGTTTTCTCTGGTCATTGATGGCGGTTTCGATCGTGTATTACCTGATGCTGCCGCTGGGTGCCGCGTGGTTTCCCGAGCTCTTCCGCACACGCGTGTGGGGGCCGGTCAACGTGGGATTGGTGTTCGCGCTCTCGGAGTTCGTGATGGCCTGGGGCGTGGCCTTTGTGTATGCGCGCCATGCTGGCCGGCGCTTCGATGCCATGGCTGCGGAACTGGTCCGTGATGCCGCTGCTATCGGAGCTGCGTCATGAGGAAGTTGCTCGCTATCTTCGCGCTCTCTGCCCCAGCCTTTCCCGCGCACGCCATGTTCAGCGGCGGCGCCGTGCCGCAACGCTTCGGCTGGCTCGCCTTCGCTGTGTTCGCGGCGATCATCTCGCTCACGATGTATGTCACCTGGCTCGCGGCGCGGCGTGTGCGCAGCACGCAGCAGTTCTATGCGGCGGGCCGTTCCGTCACCGGACTGCAGAACGGCTGGGCGATCGCCGGAGACTACCTCTCTGCCGCCTCTTTTCTCGGCATCGCCGGGCTGATCTCGCTCTACGGCTACGACGGGTTCATGTACTCGGTGGGCTGGCTGGTGGCCTACGTCACAGTGCTTCTGCTGATCGCCGAGCCCTGCCGCAACATCGGCAAGTACACGCTCGGCGATATCCTCGCCTTCCGCAATGACCCGCGCAGCGCGCGCCTGGTGGCGGCGCTTTCCACGGTCACGGTGTCGGTGTTCTACCTGACGGCACAGATGGTGGGCGGGGGCGTGCTGGTCAAGACGCTGATCGGCATTCCCTACGAGGTGTCTGTGATCGTGGTGGGCGTGCTGATGCTCGCCTATGTGGTTTTCGGTGGCATGGTCGCCACCACCTGGGTGCAGATCATCAAGGCCGTGCTGCTCGTGACGGCTTCGCTGCTGCTGGTGGCGTTCACCTGGGCACCGCACGGCTTCAGCCTGCCCGGGCTTCTCGGCGATGTGACAGCCGATCCGAAGGTGCAGGCGCAGGTGGCAAAGCTCCTCGGCGACGCGGCAACCACGATGACGCCGGAGCAACTCGGGCAGCGTTTCCTCGAGCCGGGGCTGTTCCTCAAGAATCCGGTGGACCAGGTGTCGCTCGGGCTCGCTCTGGTGCTGGGCACGGCAGGAATGCCGCACATCCTCATGCGTTTCTTCACCGTGCCGAACGCGCAGCAGGCGCGTGTTTCCGTGCTGTGGGCAATGGCCATCATCGGCGGTTTCTACCTGCTGACACTGGTCATCGGAAACAGTGCTGCCATCAACGTGGGCGCCGCCACCATCGCGGGCATGGACAAGGGCGGCAACATGGCCGCTCCGCTGCTCGCGCAGTTTGCCGGCGGCGGCGCTGAATCGCTTCTGGGCAATCTCTTCCTCGCCTTCGTTGCAGCGGTGGCGTTTGCCACCATCGTCGCGGTGGTCGCAGGGCTGGTGCTCGCCAGCGCGAGTGCGATGTCCCACGACATATGGGTGGGTGTCGTGAAGGGCGAACACGCCACGCAGCAGGAGGAAGTGCGTGCAGCCCGCGTGAGCGCGGTGATCGTGGGTGCCGTCGCGATAGGCATCGGCATCGCCTCGCGCGACCAGAACGTAGCGCACCTGGTGGCGCTGGCCTTTGCCGTGGCGGCCTCGGGGAACTTCCCCGCGGTGCTGCTCACCCTCTACTGGAAGCGCTGTAACACCGGCGGCATCGTGCTCGGCATGATCGCCGGCGCGGTATCGGCAATCGCGCTGGTGCTGGTCTCGCCGAACATGAGCTATCCGCTGCTGGAGACCGCCAAGGCGCAGCAGGTGATCGATTCGGCCCCAGCCACGATCGCCCGGCTCGAAGCCACTGCAGCGGCCGATGCCGCAGCGGCCGCAAAACTTCCGTCTGCGCGCGCGGCGCTCGATGCCAACGTGAAGGCAGCCGAGGCCACCGTACAGAAATTCGCCGGGCAGACCAGCAGCCTCGTGGGACTCGAAAAGCCGCTCATCGAACTGAAGAACCCCGGACTCTATTCGATACCTGTCGGTTTCCTCTGCGTGCTGCTGGGTTCGCTGTTCTGGAAGGACCCTCGCGCAGAAGAGATGTGGGAGGAGCTCTACGTGCGGCAGAACACGGGGATACACGCCGAGGCGGCAAGCGAGCACTGATCGGCTGTAACGGGAGTCCGCCAGCAAGGGCGAAGGGGCAGCGCACGACGATGGACGCCGAGAACACGCACAAGGTCTTTGACTGGCTCTGGTCATCGGGGCAGTTGTCTGCGCGTGACATTGCCGCGCTCCCTGCGCTCGGCGTGACGGTCGTCATCAACCTCGCGCTGCCGACCTCCGTGAACGCGCTGCCGGGAGAGGCTGAACTGGTCACGCGCGAAGGTCTCGATTACGTGCACATCCCCGTGGTGTGGGAGCGCCCTGAGCTGGCTCGGTTCGAGCGCTTCGTGGCCGTGCTCCAGGCCTGGTCGGGCAGCACGGTGTGGGTCCACTGCGCGAAAAACATGCGCGTTTCCGCCTTCCTGTATCTCTACCGCAGCCTGGTGCTCGGCGAGTCCGAAGACACCGCCACTTACCCCATGCGCGAAGTCTGGGTGCCCGACGCTGTCTGGCAGGCATTCATCGAGCAGGTGAAGTCCCGGTTCCCTGTTTCCGGGCAGAGAGCATGAGCGAGGCAGGTGCCCGCGCGATGCGGCTGATCTTCACCAAGGGCTCCGGCAAGTACGATCTGCTCGAGATCACCAGAGCCGGATCCGCGCCGCAGCGCATCGAGTGTCCCAAGCAAGGGATCATCCCTCACGACATGGTCCACTACGCGGTGGAATCCACTGTGGCAGCGCGCGGTTTCCTGCGGCGCGTCGAAGGCGGAGAGAGCGCCGGATTCCGCATGGACGCCAAAGCAGACAGCGATGCGGTGGAGCGGCTCGTCGAGGTCTTCCAGGGCGATGCCTGGTCCGGTGGCACGAGCAGCGCTGATGACATGCTCGGGATGTATCGCGTCACCTGTGCCGCGCGGGACTGTCCGGTGCTGCCGGTGGATGCTGCAACCATCCTTGCCGTGCGTGACACCATCAAGCGCCTCGGTGGCGAGTGGGATGCCATTGCGGTTGGCGGATCGCTGGAACTGTTTCTCTGAGCGGGCGTTCCCGGGTGTGGGACTCGGCGCCGTGCTGAGGCACAATCCGCGCTGTTTCCGAATTCCCTATCCACTCCGGAGATGTCCCTTGAACCTCGTCGATATCGTTACCGTGCTGGTGATTTTGCAGTTTCTCGTCTTCGGCTCCCTGGTGGGCCGCGCGCGTGGCAAGTACGGCGTCAAGGCACCTGCCGTCACCGGCTCGGAGATGTTCGAGCGCACCTATCGCGTGCAGATGAACACGCTGGAGATCATGGTCTGCCTGGTGCCTGCGATGTATATCGCCGCGCGCTATTGGACGCCGGTTTTTCCTGCTGCGGCAGGGGCGGTGTATCTGGTCGGGCGCGTGATCTACTGCCAGGCCTACATCAGCGCGCCCGAGCGCCGTGGCCTCGGTTTCATGCTGAGTGTGCTGCCGGTTTTCGCGCTGCTGTTCGCAGCGCTTGCCGGTGCGCTACTCGCCTGATCTGCGCTCAGGCCCGGGCGCAGGTGTCACGAAGGTGATGTCGGATCTGGGGCAACTGCTCGCCGCCATGGAGCCGGTCTTGCGTCCCGGCGCCTTCGTTTTCGGTGTCTTGCCCCGGGGAGTGTCGCTGGACGCGGCCGGCATCGTGGCATCGATGCGCGAAGCCGAGGGCGTCTCGGTGGTGATGGAAGAATCAGCTGCGATGGAGGCGGGAGTGCAGCCGGTATTCCGCTGCGCCTGGATCACGCTGAAGGTTCATTCGGATCTCGAGGCAGTGGGCCTTACGGCGGCTTTCGCGAGCGCGCTGGGCCAGTCTGGCATCAGCTGCAACGTGGTTGCAGGCACGCACCACGATCACATATTCGTGCCTGTGGAGCGCGCGCAAGATGCGCTGCGCTCCCTGCTGGCACTGCAAGCCGCTCATTCGGTTCCCTGAAGCGGGACTCCGCGCCCTTGCGGCTCCCCGTTTACTTGATGTTCTCGAGATCAGGCAAAGCCCAGGTCTTGTTGAAATAGGCTTCTGTGGGTGCATAGAGGCGGAAGTACGTGAACCAGCCTTTTCCGGGCACCGTCTGCACGAAGTTCGCGTTTGCAGTGGCCGGCTTGCGGGGTCCGAAGTAGAGATCCACCGAGCCATCGGCGTTCACGTCGAGTCCGGCTTTGCGCGATGAGATGTCGGCACCACCCTGCGGGGTCTGCAGTGGCGCACGGCTGGTGTTCTCGTAGAGCGTGAAGGACCAGAACTGCTTTACCGGCGCGTTCGGTGGTACGCGCAGGTGATAGTTCTTGCCGCCGTCCAGCCAGGCACCGTCCTTGTCCCTGCTCGTTTCCAGATAAACCTGACCGAAGCCGAGGATGCGGCCCTGCATGCCAGAGGTGTTGCCGATCGCTTCGTAGAACCAGGACGCGCGTTCGTCGAGTTGCGAGAACGCGGGGGTCTGCTGGTCGAGCTCCACCATGTTCGCGTATTCCCACCGCGTGCCCTCGAACACGGTGGCACCGGGAAAGCGTTTGTCGAAGGCGTTTGCGCGCGCCATCAATTCGCCCGCCAGCGCGGCGTCGGCAAGGATTTTCCGCCGACGCGCATCCGGCGCGAAGGGCTTGCCCGGTTCGATGCCCAGCGAGCGCAGCATCGCGTGGAAGTACCCGTCGCGGATTTCCACGGGCTCGGGCTCGAGGATGGATTTCAGTTGCTCGAAGTAGCGTATGTCGCTCGGCTGCCAGGAGGCCCACTCGCGGCCACCTACCGGGATGTACTTGGTCTCGCCGGGCGTTTCGCGATCGTTCCAGGCATAGACGCGGTGTTTGCGCACGGTGGCTTCGGCCTCGACAGGATCCGCAGAGAGCCCGCGCGTGCCGAACCAGATCTGGTTGGTGGGTGAGCGCACCACGTGGTAGCCCGGCGGATTGAGTTCCGGGCCGCCCGGGGGAAGGATGAGGTATTTGCCGCCGAGGCCCTGATCGGGCCCGGTCTGGCCCATGTCGATCACCGGCCGTTGCCAGATGTCGTCGATGCCGCCGGCAGTGGCGCCTGCAGGCACCTCGACCACCAGAGGGCCCTGCTCGGCCATGTTCCAGAAAGTGAAGGCGTAGAGCGTGGTCAGGTTCGGCGTGAGCATGCCCGCCTTGTCCTTCAGGCTCTGGTACATGACGATTTCGCCGTCACGCGCGCCGAAGTTCTTGCGCTGCGCCTCGCGCAGTCCGTAGAAGCCCACCGCAGGCAGGCCCCACATGAAGGCCTGCGTTGCCCGCTGGAACTCCATCTCGTCGTAGAGCTTCTCCATGGACGCGGAAGAGGGGTAACCGTTTTCGAGTTGCAGTTTTCCGATCCGTGTCGAGACAGTCTCCGATTGCGCCGGAGATGCCGTGAACAGCGCCATCTGCAGGGCGGTGGCGGTCAGCAGGGCGATGTGCTTTCGCATGGTGTGTCTCACTTGGTTTCCTTGAGTGCAGGCAGGGTCCACGATCCGTCCATGAGCGAGGCGCGTGGCCCGTAGAAGCGCGCGACAAAAAAGAACGGTCCGGCGGGGGCGGGCAACCAGTTGCCCGTCTTTCCAGCGCCCGGATCGGTGTTCTGGATGTAGATTTCCAGAGAGCCGTCTGCGCCCGGTGTCAGACTGGCGGTGCGATCACCGACCGAGTACCGGTTGAGCGGATTGTCCACCAGCAGGCGTTCAGGCAGCTTGTACATGGTGATCGACCAGAAGAGGTCTACCGGCGGCAACTGGCCTTTTTCGAAGCGCAGCACCCACTTCCTGGTGCCGTCCAGAATCTTGCCGTCCGGGCCTTTCTGCTGGCTCGCGTAAACGGCTTCTTCCTTGGTGTTGCCGTAGATGCCGAGCATCGCCCCCATCGCGCGGTTCATCACGTAATCGTTGCCGAGGGCTTCGCGGGTGCCGAAGAACTTCTTGGATTCGGTCTGGGCAATCGCCGTCGTGGAGAGCTCCTCCGAGGCGTCCGCGATGCCGGCCTCGATGGCCGCTCGCGTGGCGGCAGGCAGCGCGTCGGGATCGAAGGCCTTGCCCGGAGCGATGCCGATCTTCGCGAAGCGCTCGAACGCTGCTTTCTCGGCGGGCACGGCAGGCATCAAGGGCAGCAGCGCGTTCAGGTAGGAAATGAAACCGATGCCTTCTGCCCGGGTCTTGTCCCACGGTGGCAGCAGCAACTGCGGAGCGGCTGCAGGCGCCGGCGTGCCGGCGAATTGCGAGAGGGGAGTCAGGCGGTAGTGCGCCTGCAGTGCCGCCATCGCCGGAAGATCGGCGTCGCCGTTCAACTGGGTGCGTGTCAGCGTGCCGACGATATCGGTTTCGCTACGGAACACCTGCGCGATGCCCGGCGGGACCTGGCCATTCCAGTGCGGACCCGCGAACAGGTAGTTGCCTGCAGCGCGGCCCGTGGCGCGAACGCCGGTGTAGGCAAAGTTGTGGGTGTAGAGATCGAACCACTGGTTCACGTAGTAGCGCGGAGCCGCCACTGCGGGCAGGGACAGGACAATCGGTTCGGCGCGCAGGTCGAGCCAGGCCCAGGAGTAGGGCGTGTCATTGTTGGGAGTGACGATGTCTGCATCAGCCGGTGTGTACAGGCGCGAGTAGTGGCGAAAGCGGTTGAAGCCGCCGACGTAGGCGTTGGATGCCGGATCCAGGGCCTGTGTGTAGAGCGTCTGATAGCCCTGCAACGGAGCGTAGGCATAGAGCCATGCTTCCCTGGCAATCGCACGCGTCTCGTCCGGCCCGGGCGCGCCCGTCAGCGAAGAGCACGACGCAAGAAGGCCGAGGGCCAATGTCAGGGGAAGACGGTGTCTGAAGCGCAGAATCAGGTTGAGAAGCATGCCGTTTTCCTTGGGGACGGAAACAGGGTTAAATCGCCCGGGCCAGTGTCAGCGCGCCCGCCTGATTGCGGCAATGATCAATTAGGTATGGGCTGTATGCGCCTTGGCTATACAGAGGCGGGCGTTTTTCATCTGTGGGATCCGATATGTCGATCGATCTTCGCTTGCTCCGCTTTGCCCAGGCGCTGATCGACCATGGCAGTTTCAGTCGGGCGGCCGAGGCCCTGCACGTCGCGCAGCCCTCGCTCAGCCGCGGTATCCAGGAACTTGAAGCCAGAGTGGGTGTGCCGCTGTTCATCCGCAGCCGGCTCGGCAACGAGCTCACGGACTTCGGCCGGGTATTCATGCAGCACGCGCAAGGTGTTCTTGCCCATTCCCGTGATCTGGAGCGCGAAGTTGCACTGATCAAAGGCCTGGGATCCGCCGAGATCTCCGTGGCTATGGGGCCTTATGCCGTCGATCTGATCGGCACCGGCACTGCGCTCGACTTTGCCCGCAGCAGCCCTTCCCTGAAGCTGCGGGTCCTGCATGCGGATCCGGTTGCCGCGGTCAGGCTGATGCGTGCGCGACAGGTCGATTTCCTCGTGGTCGAAAGCAGCCTGATCGATGAGGAAGACATCGAGGTGATCGATTCTCTGGCGCCCCTGCCCGGGTACGTCGTGGTCCGCGGCGCTCATCCACTGCGTGAGCTCCCGACACCGGCTCTGGCGGATGTGCTCGATTACCCCTACGCGCAGGTCGTGATGCTGCCGCCGCGATTGCTGACCCCGCTCCTGTCCTGCCGTCGGCCGCGCATGGCACATGCCGCGATGCCGTTCCCGGCGATCGAATGCCCCACAGCCCGCATGGCCATCGACGTGGTAGCCGGCTCCGATGCCTTCACCTTCAGCAATCTCGGTCTCATCAAGGACGAGTTGCCATCAGGGCGAGTGCAGGTCCTGCCGCTGCAGGCGCCGTGGTTGCGTACCGAGTGGAGCATCCTGCGTCTGCGCAATCGTGTCGTCCCGTCTGCGGTGAGCGCGGCCATCGATGCGGTACGGAACACGCATGCCGGGCTGCTTCGCGAAGAACAGCAGTTGCGCGCGAAGCACGCGAAATGGGATTCCCGGTGAACAAACCGTAACGGTGCTTCGGCAATTTCAACGGTGGTGCAACGGATCCCGTCACTGCCTCCGGCCGTATCATCCGCGTGGTTGCGGCAAACCGTCTTTGCAGTTCGCCAACCCACCGCTACATCCCCCTCAATCCTGCGTCGGAAGTACCCATGAGACCTGTTCGTTTCCTTGCTGTTTTCCTGCTTGCTGCTTTGCCACTTGCTGCAACCGCTGCCACCAAGACTGTCTGCCAGGACGGTGGCCGCTACCGGGTGGTGTCAAAGCCCACCGACTCCGTCGGGACCGATTTTCTGGTCAAGTACACGGGCAGAGGGCGCAGCATTCCGCCCTGCAAATACGTTGTGCGTCCCGGAGACTTCGAGATCCGCAACGAGAGCGCCGAATATTTCCTGGGACTCGAGGGCCCGCTTCTCATTCTGGACAGCGGCACTGCACCCGAGCCGCGCGGCCTCATCATCTGGGATCTCGAGAAGCGCCAGAAGGTCTACACCGGCACCTACTCGCCGCCCTACGATATCGACCGCGACGGCATCGCTTTCTGGATGCCCTCGGGCGAGGCCACCGATGCCAACTGCCCGCAGGCTGCTGGCTGGCGAGCACAGGGTCTGGGTGCTGCACTCGAGACACAGGTACGCCTCGGCTTCTCCGACCTGAAAGTGGTGCCGGGCACTGCAACACGCTGCAGCGCCCGCCAGTAAGCCAGACATTTTCTTGATGTGCGGGAACTGACGCAGATGGACATCAGGCCAGACGATCTCAGCTCAGCCCGTGTGCACGCCCTGCTGGAGGAGCACCTGCGGGACATGCGGGCATGGTCGCCGCCGGGCAGCGTCCACGCGCTGGATCTCGACGCGCTGCGCGGCCCCGGCATGAGTTTCTGGACCGTCTGGGACGGTGATGAGCTGCTCGGCTGCGGGGCTCTGATGGAGCACAGCGCCGGGCACGCCGAGATCAAGTCCATGCGCTCCGCGCTCGCGCACCGCGGCAAGGGCGCGGGGGTCGCAATGCTCTCGTACATCATCGACGAGGGGCGCAGGCGCGGATATGCGCGTCTCAGCCTGGAGACGGGCTCGTCCGAGCCCTTCACTCCATCGCGCGCGCTGTACTCCCGCTTCGGCTTCAGCGAGTGCCCGCCTTTTGCCGACTACGTAGAAGACCCGCACAGCGTTTTCATGACGCTTGAGCTCAGCCCTCTGGCGGGCGAGGTGGCCAGAGCCTAAGCTCAGGCCGGGAATCATCCCCACCCGCAAAGGAGTCCGATATGGCCAAAGGCATGGACAAGAAGAAAGAGACCAAGAAGAAGCCCACCAAGACGGTGAAGGAAAAGCGCGCCGCCAAGGTGGCAAAGAAAAGCGGCAAGTAAGCGCGGTCCGCGCAGGTTCGCCCGCCACGGGCGAGCCTGCGCAATCTGCCCGGTGTTCCACTTCCAGCCCTCTCCGGTGGTGGCGTGGTGACACGTCGCGTCGGTGATACAGACATCCTTCCCCTGCATCGGGCCTCGTGCCACTGCGGTGCGGTGGTGCTGGAGCTCGCGCTACCCGATGGCATCGTCGATACCCGCCGCTGCAACTGCTCGCTGTGCCGGCGCAAAGGCGCGATCATGGGCGCCGTGCCTCTGGAAGGCCTGCGCGTTGTGCAGGGCCAGTCCGCGCTACGGCTCTACCAGTTCAACACGTTCAGCGCAGAGCATTGGTTCTGTGCGATGTGCGGCATCTACACACATCACCGGCGTCGCTCCAATCCGCTGCATTACGGCTACAACGTGGGATGCCTCGAGGGTGTGGATCCTTCGCTGCTCGAGCCGGTGCCGACAGGTGACGGCGTCAACCACCCTTCGGACCGTCAGGAGACCGTTACCGCATGATCCTGTCACGTGTGCGCATCGCAGCGCTCTGCCTGCTGATCCTGCCGCTGCAGGTGTTTGCAGCCTGCAGCAAATCCCAGCCCGGCTGGCTCTGGAACTACAACGGCGATATCGGCGGCAAGTACCGCATCCGCATGACGCTGGTCTTTGCCGGGGAGGAGATCAGCGGCGTGTATTTCTATGCCTCGCAGTTGAAGGACATCGCGCTGCGTGGCCGGATGCAGGACGCCACCCACGTGCTTCTCGAGGAACTGGATGGTTCGGGCAAGGTCGTTGCACGCATCGAAGCGGAATTTCCCGAAAAAGACCCCGACAGCGCCTTCGGCGACAGCGAGCTCCAGTGCGAGGTGATACGCGGCAACTGGAGCAAGACCGGCTCCGACACCAAACTCCCCATCTATCTGCAGATGGAGGGAGGCACGGCAGGGTCGATCAAACATCGCTACGCCTCCATTGGCGTGCGCGACCCGGAGACCCTGCATCGCAACTCCCAGGCATTCTGGTTGGCCGTCAAGAGTGACGATCGCAAGGCGGCCGCGTCGCTGGTCCGCTACCCGATTCGTGTAGAGACCTCGGCCGGGCGCAAGCGCTATGCCTCTGCCGATGAGCTCCTCGGCGACTACGAACTCATATTCACGCCCCGGTTTCGCGAAAGCATTGCCAAAGCCCTGCCCCGCAATATGTTCGTCCGCGATCAGGGCGCCATGCTCGGCAACGGTCAGGTCTGGTTCGGGGCCGATGGCAAGGTCACTGCACTCAACACCTTCTGATCCGGACGATTGCACGCATGCCTGTACATCCCATGGCCTTTGTTCCACGCGCCAGCGTGCTGGTGCTGCTCCTCATGCTGCAGGGCTGCGAGCGATCAGCGCCGGCACCTGATCCCGCGCCTGCACTGACGCCTGCAACTGCAACTGCAACCGGGAGCGTGCCCGAGCCTTCAAGCGCCCCGGAGGCTGTGCCCGCGCCTGCAACTGCACCCGAGGTCGCGCCAGAGCCTGCTGCGCAGCCCGAGAAGCACGAAGACCCGCCCCAGCTCGTTGCGCTGCGCAAGGACATGCCGCCGGATGCGGGCGATTTCATTCGCCGCGCCGTGATCTGCAACCACTGGGCGGGCGAGGAGCCCTACGACGAAGAGCGTCGCGCCCAGATCAACGCCATGGTGCAGGAGTTGCGCTGCCGCGAACTCGACGCAGACCAGGCCTCGCTTCGCAAGCAGTACGCCGGCAACGCCGAGGTGCTCCGTCGTATCAGGCAATCGAGGAGCACACCGCTGTGAGAGCCGTATTCGCATCCTTTTTGTTTGCGCTGCTTTGCGCCTGCTCCGGCGCACCGGAACAATCCCCTGCGCCGGAGAGCCCTTCGCCGTCTGCCGGAGATCGCGTCAGCGCGTTCCTGCAGACTTACCAGGCGCAGTTTTTCCGTGGCCTTCCCAACGCCGAACAGGCCGCCACGCTTGCTCCGCATTTCAGCCCCCGGCTGAACGCGCTGTTCCGCGACGCGCTCGCCGGACAACAGGCGTACAAGGCGAAGTTTCCCTCCGACAAGCCGCCAATGATCGACGGTGACATTTTCTCGAGCCTCTTCGAGGGCGCGAGCAGCGGTAGCGTCGATGCCGTTGACGCTTCAGCCGAGACGGCGTCGGTCCGTGTGAAGTATGTCTACAACGACCCCGAGACGGGCAAGGCCATCCAGACCTGGCCGGACCGTTTTCTGCTGGTGCGAGGGGAATCCGGCTGGTTGATCGACGACATCGAATATCTGGGTGGCTGGGATTTCTCGCCGCGCGGCAAGCTCTCTTCGGCGCTGTCTGAAACAGCAGCCCTGGGCGATTGACCGGCTGACAGCCGCCCCTGCAACACGAGACATCACAGTGCAACTCCAGCGCATCCTGCAGTCGCAGGGCTTCGGCTCCAGGCGCCTTTGCCGTGCAATTGTGTATTCAGGGCGCGTTACGGTGGCGGGAGCGCCGGCGCTGGATCCTTCGGCTGAGTTCCCGGTCGGCGATCTGCATTTCACCGTCGACGGTGAGGAATGGCGATATGCGGAGCACGCGACCCTCATGCTCCACAAGCCCGCAGGTTACGAGTGCTCGCGAGCACCGCAGTTTCACGCGAGCGTGCTCGAGCTGCTGCCGGTTCCCTTGCGCGAGCGCGGCGTGCAGCCGGTGGGAAGGCTCGACCAGGACACCACGGGGCTGCTGTTGCTCACGGACGACGGCGCGCTCAACCACCGCCTGACCTCGCCAAAGCACCACATTCACAAAACCTATCGCGTAGGCCTGAAGCACCCTGCCGAGGCGAGCATCTGCGAGCAGTTGCTCGGTGGCGTGCAACTGAACGACGAGCCGGCGCCCAGCGTGGCACTCGCGTGCGAATTGCCCGATCCGCTCACGCTGCGCATGACCATCGACGAAGGCAAGTATCACCAGGTGAAACGGATGATCGCTGCAGCCGGAAACCGGGTGGAGTCACTGCACCGCGAGGCCGTGGGCAGCCTGGTGCTGCCGGCCGATCTGGCGCCGGGGCAGTGGCGCTGGTTGCCCGGTTTCGAGGCCTGATCGGGCCTCAGATCTTCTGCCACACCTTGCGGTGGATCACGGGCACATCGCCCTGCTTGCCGCGCCGGATGAAGACCAGCAGATCGCCCTCGCGGCGCACCTCCTGCCGGTAACTCATGCCCTGTTCCACGGAGAGCAGCGCCACCTCCACATGGTGCGTGCAGACCGAGCTCTCTTCGTCGTACTGCCAGGTGCCGGTGTAGGCGTAGTAACTGTGGAATGCCGCCCGTTCGGCGGAGATCTCTCCGGCAGTGCCGGGCGGCACGGGCCGCGTGAGAGGTACCTTCACGGATGGACGCTTTTCTCCGGCGATCTGCACGCTGATGGCGCCGGAGGCGTCGTAGATCAGCAGCCCTGTGGTGCCCGGGCCATAGAAGTCGTCGGGTTGGATGCCCGCGGGGCTTTCGGTTTCGATCCGCAGCAGTTTCCATGCGCCGATCAGATCCGCGCGGGAGGTGTGCGATTCCCCTGCCGCGTGGAGGCCGATCGCCGGGCAGAACAACCACAGGAGGCTTGCGGCAAGGCAGGTGCGGAGCGAGGCACGGGAGCCTTGCGGGCGGTGGTCAAGCTGCGTGGTACTCATGAGCGTGTCGCCTGTGCGAGCCCCGCAAGTGCCAGTCGGCGCCCGGGGTAGGTCTGGAGGGTTTTGCGGAAAGCGGCTGCGGCCTCATCGTGGCGGCCTTCGGCGAGCAGGAATTCGCCGAGCAGTTCGCTGAAGGGTTTCACCGACCACGGAGGGCCGTACTCGAATATCAACCCGTCTGCGGCCTTGTCGGCGATGCGCAGTTGCGTGATGGCCTGATCGCGTTGACCGGCATGGAAGCGTATGGCGGCATCGAGGGCCTCGGCCAGAAGTCGGGTCTGCTCGATCTCTTGCGGCGTGACGTTCTCGTACCACTGCGCCGCCAGTTCGGCTGTCGGCGTGAGTACTGCCGCGCGCGCGCGCAGTGCGGAGAGCGTCGTACGGGCCTCGGACAAGCGCCCATTGCCCGCTGCGGCGATGCCGCGCACGTAATCGTGGATCGAGAAATAGGCGCTTGCGGGAATGCCTGTGGAATCCACGTCGACGGTGGCGTCCACGCCCTTTGGGTCGCCCGTCTCGGCCAGCCACATCGCACGCGCCAGAGCGAGGCGCAGGCGGTTGTCCTTGCTCGGGCGCGTGGCCACATCGCGCGCTACCGATTCGATCAGCGGGCGGGCGTCTTCGGGCTTGTTCTGCTGGAAGTACGCGTATGCGAGCCAGATGAGCGAGTGGTAACCCCCGTCACCCTGGGCGCGCGCGGTGGCCAGCGAGGCGATGTTCGCCGTGATCGCGTCATCCCACATGCCGAGCGCGAAGAAGATGTGCGAGGGCATGTGTTGCGCGTGCGATGCGGCCGGCGCCACCTCGCCATAGAGTCGCGCGGCGCGCAGGCCGAGCGGAGCGTGCACGGGATCGTCGTAGGCGTGGATCAGGTAGTGCAGGGCGCCGGGGTGGGTCGGATCGGTCTGGTAGACGGACTCCGCTTCCGCTGCGGCGCGCATGTAGTTGCTCTCGTCGCGGCGCGTGCCGGTGAGGCCGATCAGGGAGAGGGCGTAGAAGCTGCGCGCGTTCAGATCCTCGGGTTCCCGTGCGGCGAGATCAGCCATCGCCGCGCTGAAGCCCGCGTCACGCTCGGGCTTCGTGCCCTCGCCGAACAGCCGCTCCACTGCACCGAGGTAAGCGCGCTCGCGCGGTGTGGGTGCGAGCGCGGCGCGTGCCCCGGCCGTGGGCGCCAGTCGGGCCAGCGCCGCGCGCGCGGCTGCCAGATCCTGCTCGCCCCAGATGGTGTGGTTGTAGCTGAGGGCCTCGCCCCAGTAGGCGAGCGCGAAGTGCGGATCCTTGCGCTGCGCGGCCACGAAAGCCTCGCGTGATTGGGCGTACTCAAAGCTGTGCAGCAGCAACACGCCGCGGATGAAATCCGCCTGGGCGGCGGCCGCGCCCGAGTTGGGGAACTCGACGTAGCCGACCCCCCCGGTGATGCGGGCGTCCGGCACCCGGCACTGGGCGAGCGCCGTCGCGCTGCAGGCCAGCGCGAGAGCGGCGAGAAAGCAGGTAATCGCGGATCGCACGTGTGCCTCCGGGCGGGAGCGGCGGGACCAGCCCGACTCTAGCGCAATCGGCAGTGCGGGGTGGAGCCCCGTATACTCCCGCCGCGCCACGCAGGGCTGGCGAGCAAGGAGAATCCCGTACATGAAGACGACAGCGCAGGTAGTGGTGATCGGTGGCGGCGTGGTGGGCTGCTCGGTGCTTTACCACCTCACGAAGAAAGGCTGGACCGATGTGCTATTGATCGAGCGCGACCAGCTCACGTCCGGCTCCACCTGGCACGCGGCAGGCGGTTTCCACACCCTGAACGGCGACCCGAACGTCGCGATGCTGCAGAGCTACACGGTGGGGCTCTACAAGGAGCTCGAGGAGATCTCGGGTCAGTCCTGCGGGCTGCACAAATCCCCCGGCATCATGCTGGCCGACACGCCCGAGCGCATGGAGTTCCTGAAGATGACCGTGGCGCGCGGGCGCTACCTCGGCATGGAGACGAGCATCATTTCCGTGGCCGAGGCGAAGGAGTACTTCCCGTTCATCGAGGAGAAGTATTTCCTCGGCGCGCTCCTCGACCCGAACGAAGGGCACCTCGACCCCAGCGGCACCACTCACGCCTACGCCAAGGCCGCGCGCATCAACGGCGCGAGCATCGAGCTCTCCACCCGCGTCACCGCGCTGGAGCAGACCCCCGACGGCACCTGGATCGTGCGTACCGACAAGGGCGATGTGCGTGCCGAGCACGTCGTGAACTGCGGCGGGCTGTGGGCGCGGGAAGTCGGCCGCATGGTGGGCATCGAGTTGCCCGTGCTCGCGATGGAGCACATGTATCTGGTGACCGACGACATCCCCGCGGTGGTGGAATTCAACCAGCGCACCGGCAAGGAAGTAGGGCACCTGATCGACTTCGGCGCCGAGAGCTATCTGCGCCAGGAAGGCCGCGGCATGGTGATGGGCGTCTACGAGAAAGCCTGCGTGCCGTGGTCCCCGCGCGAGACGCCGTGGAGCTTCGGGCAGGAACTGCTCGCACCTGATCTGGACCGCATCGCGCCTTCGCTGGAGATCGCCTTCCGGCATTTCCCCGCCCTCGAGAACGCCGGCATCAAGCGCATCATCAACGGGCCCTTCACCTTCGCGCCGGATGGCAACCCGCTGGTCGGTCCGGTGCCGGGTCGCACGAATTTCTGGTCCGCCTGCGGCGTGATGGCGGGCTTCAGCCAGGGCGGCGGTGTGGGGCTCGCGCTCTCTAACTGGATGGTCGATGGCGACCCCGGATTCGATATCTGGGGCATGGACGTGGCGCGCTACGGCGACTGGGCCACGCGGAGCTACACCAACGCCAAAGTGCGCGAGAACTACGCGCGCCGCTTCTCGATCCGTTTCCCGAACGAGGAACTCCCGGCAGCGCGCCCGCTGCAGACCACGCCGCTCTACGACACCTTCCGCGAGCAAGGCGCGGTCATGGGGGATTCCTGGGGCATGGAGACGCCGCTCTGGTTCGCGCCGCCCGGCGAGCGCGCCGAGGACATCGTGTCTTTCCGTCGCTCGAACGATTTCGGCCCGATAGGCGCCGAGTGCCGCGCGGTGCGCGATGCGGTGGGTGTCACCGAGATCGCCAACTTCGCGAAGTACGAGATCACGGGTCCGGGCGCTGAGGCCTGGCTTGCGCAGGTGATGACCAACACGATGCCGCGCACCGGCCGTCTGGTGCTGACACCGATGCTGAACCATCAGGGCCGCATCATCGGTGATTTCACCATCGCCAAGGCCGCAGAGAACCGCTTCATGATGTGGGGCTCCTCGCAGGCGCAGGTCTATCACATGCGCTGGTTCGAGGGCGTTCTGCCCAAGGACGGTTCCGTCCGCATCGACGCGCTCGGCATGCGCATGATCGGCCTCTCCATTGCCGGTCCTCGCTCGCGCGAGGTGCTGCAGCGCCTCACCGATGACGATGTGTCGAACGCGTCTTTCCGTTTCATGGACTACCGCGAGATGGACATCGCCGGCATCCGCGCCAAGGTGAACCGCATCAGCTACACGGGGGATCTTGGCTACGAGATCTGTGTGGCACCCGAGTACCAGTTGCGCCTCTACACCGCGATCATGGCCGCGGGTGAGGATCAGGGCATCCGCAACTTCGGCATGCGCGCGCTGCTCTGCCTGCGCCTGGAGAAACACTTCGGCACCTGGTACCGCGAATTCCGCCCGATCTACGGCCCCTTCGAGGCGGGGCTCGAGCGTTTCGTACGACTCGACAAGGCCGATTTCATCGGCCGCGAGGCGGCGCTGCGCGAGCAGGCCGAGGGGCCGAAGCGCCGTCGCGTCTTCATGGAAGTCGATGCCACCGACGCGGACGTGCTGGGCGACGAGCCGATCTGGGTGGACGGCAAGGTGGTGGGTTGGGTCACCTCGGGTGGCTACGGGCACGGCGTGGGGCAATCGCTCGCGCAGGGTTACATTCCGTCGGAGCTGGTGCGTCCCGGCCTTGCGCTGGAGATCGAGATCCTCGGCGAGCGCCGCCCGGCGCGTCTTCAGGACGCACCGCCCTTCGATCCGGAAGGGCTGCGGATGCGGATGTAGTTTTTCCATGTCGACGTCAGTCAGGCTCTCTCCCGAAGACCTTGCCACGGCCTTGCGCCTGCTGGCGTCCGTGGTCGAAGACCGCTCGCTGCTCGCCGCGCTTGGCGAGGACGAGCGCGCTCGCCTGCTGAAACTTGCCGGACAGGTGGCGATGCCGGACGCAGACGCCAAGCACCGGTTGCGCCGGGAGTTGCGCCAGCGTGATCTCGACCGACGCCGCGATGCCGATGAAGGGCTGCGTGCCAGCACCGGTATCCGTGCGCTGCGGGCCAAACCCGTGTTCCTCACGCCGCCGATGCCGCCACTGCTCACCTCCGCGCAGTTGCCCGTTGCAGACGACACCGGTCAGCCGCAGCCGGCAATCCTTGAAGAGGCGCTGCGCAAGCCGCGCACCTGCTACACCTGCAAGGTGGAATACACGTCGGTGCACGCCTTCTACGACCAGTTGTGCCCCGCGTGCGGCGATCTGAACTTCAGCAAGCGCGCTCCCGTCCACGATCTGCGCGGGAGGGTGGCGATCATCACCGGTGCGCGGGTGAAGATCGGCTACCACGCCGCGATATTGCTGCTGCGCAACGGCTGCCGCGTGGTGGTGACCACGCGCTTTCCGCGGGACTGCGCGGCGCGTTATGCACGCGAGCCGGACTTCGATACCTGGCGCGGGAGGCTCAGCATCTACGGCCTCGACCTGCGCCATACGCCCTCCGTGGAGGCCTTCGCGCGGCACGCGGGCGAGGTGCTGCCCCACCTCGATTTCCTGATCCAGAACGCCTGCCAGACCGTGCGGCGCCCGCCGGATTTCTATGCACACATGATCGAGGCCGAAGAGGGAGCGCTCGCGCATCTCCCGCCCGCCGAGGCCGCGCTGGTGTCGGACTACGAGTCGCTGCGGCGCACTGCCGGCCTTGCGGGCCTGGCCGCACCCGCGCAACTCTCGCAACTTGCGACGGATGATCCGGCAGCGATCGCCGGTGCCGACAGCGCGCTGGTCGAACTCTTTCCGCGCGGGCTGCTCGATGCCGACCTGCAGCAGGTCGACCTGCGCGATCGCAACTCCTGGCGCCTCAGCCTGGACGAGGTGCCCACGCGCGAACTCCTCGAGGTGCTGCTGGTGAATGCGGTCGGCCCCTTCGTGCTGTCCGCGCGCCTGAAGCCGCTCATGCTGCGCACGCCAAGCCGTGACAAACACATCGTGCAGGTGAGCGCGATGGAAGGTCAGTTCAACCGCAACAAGACGGCCAAGCACCCGCACACCAACATGGCGAAGGCCGCGCTCAACATGCTCACGCGTACCTCGGCCCAGGAGTACGTGCAGGACGGCATCCACATGAACTCTGTCGATACCGGCTGGATTACCGACGAGGACCCGGCGCATCTCGCGCAGCAGAAGATCGACATGCACCGTTTCTCGCCGCCGCTCGACGTGGTGGACGGTGCGGCCCGCATCGTCGATCCGATCTTTTCCGGTCTCGCGAGCGGCGAGCACGCGTGGGGCCAGTTCTTCAAGGATTACCGGACTACCTACTGGTGAGTCCTGGCCGCTCTTGGGATGCGAGCGGGGTGCGTGCTCGCGGCGCCAGACAGGCGTAGAAAAACCGGATTTGCCTGGG
This sequence comes from uncultured Gammaproteobacteria bacterium, assembly GCA_903928015.1. GTDB lineage: Bacteria > Pseudomonadota > Gammaproteobacteria > Pseudomonadales > UBA5518 > UBA5518. The sequence continues at coordinate 31,018 of CAIYPF010000077.1, forward strand.
TCACGGTGATCGTGATTCTCGGTGTGCTGGCGGCCTTCGCCATTCCCCGCTTCTCGGGGCTCGAGACCCAGGCCCGCATCGCGGCCGTCAACGGTCTTGCAGGTTCAGTCAAGAGCGCCGGGGCCCTGTCCAAGGCGCTGTGGACGGCCACTGCGGTGGTGTGCCACACCACATCCTCCGCCACCAACATCTTCGAGTGGCAACTGAACTCGGCACTCACGCCTGCCAGTTGCAAGGTCACCTACAGCGTGGCCACCACGCCGCCGACCACCACGAGCACGAGCAGCGGTTGCTGATCCCGGATCGTGCCGGGGCGGGCCCCGGCGCTCTGCTCAGTACCTCCCCACGAACTCCTGACCGAACCGCTCCAGTTCCGCGCGCATCGCCGCCTTGTCCGGCCCGCGCAGCGAGACCACGAACTGGTCGACGCCCGCCGCACGGTACTCTTCGAGCGTCTCCACGCTGACGGGCATGCGGTTGTACACCCCATGGCTGAAGGTGATGTCCTCGATGCGGCGTCCGCGTTCGGCGAGGATCTCGCCGAGGCGCTGCCGCACGACCACGATCTCTGCGGGTGTCTGGTCAAATCCGTAATAGCCGGAGCCGAGATCCGCGACACGCCGGAACGTAGCGTCGCCGAAGCCTCCGAACCACAACGGCGGATGCGGCTGCTGCACGGGCTTCGGGTGTTGCCGGCAGGCGGGCAGTTCGTAGAAGCGTCCGGAAAAAGACGAGACCGGATCGCACCACAGTCTGCGCATCACCTCGACGTATTCGCGGCATCGCTCGCCGCGTGCGTCGAAGGGCGTGGCGCAGGCCGCGTACTCCTCCGAGCTCCAGCCGGTGCCGATCGCAAAATCGAAGCGTCCGCCCGAGAGCCAGTCGAGTGTGGCGACGTGCTTCGCGGTGTAGACGGGGTTGCGCTGCGGGAGGATCGCAACTCCCGTGGCGAGCCGGATCCGCGAGGTGCAGGCTGCGAGGTAGGTGAGTGTCTGGATGGGATCCGGCAGGTTCGCCATGGAAGGGAAAAATGCGGTGCCATCGTCGGACTGGCGGTACTCGTCGGCCGGATCGTCGAAGAGCACCACGTGCTCGCCCAGATACAGTTCGGCGAAGCCGAGTTCCTCTGCCCGCATGGCGATCTCCCGCAGGAATGCGGGGTCTGTTTCCGGATTCACGACCGGCAGGTTGATTCCGATATCCATTGTTGTGTTTTCCGGGGTTGATCGGCCGGGCAGATGATATGCGCTCCGTAGCATCGGTGGCGTCAGTGCCGCGGTCAGCGCTCCCGGCATCGGCTTGGCTCGGGCAGGAAGGGCATTTAAGCTACGCCCATGCACATGCACCACGTTCCCGGCACATCCACTCCGCTCTCTCGGGTATTGCGCGAGTCCCCGATCGTCATCGGACTTGGCACAGGCGCCGTCGTCCTCAGCCATTGGTCTCCGTCCGGCGCCATCGATGGCCTCTGGAACGTCGCCTGGAGCCTGTGGCTCATCGCGGCGATCCTCATGTGCGCGTTCCGCGCCATGGCGCATGCCGATGAACTGGCCGGGATACTCGGTGAACCTTACGGAACACTCATCCTCACGGTTGCCGCGATCACGATCGAGGTCGCTGCCGTCTGCGCCGTGATGCTGGGCGCCGACGGCGACGACACGGTGGCGCGCGATACGATGTTCTCGGTGCTCATGATCATCCTGAACCTGCTGCTGGGTCTTGCCTTGCTGCTGGGCGGAGCGCGTCGCACGGAGCAGGAATTCAACGCGCAGTCGGCGGGCGCCTACATGCCACTCATCGTCACGCTTGGCATGATCACGCTGGTGCTGCCCCGTTTCACCTCGAGCCGCGAGGGCGGCTGGATGAGCGATCCGATGATGATCTTCGTCGCCATCGCCTCCCTTGCCATCTATGCCGTTTTCCTTGGCATGCAGACCACCCGTTACCGTGCGTTCTTCGCGCATGGCGGTCCGGTCGAGCGCGCGGAGGCCGCGCATGCCGGCGGCCGTCGCACAGCGTCCCTGCGCCTCCACGGCGCATTGCTTTTCCTGGCCTTGGCTGCCGTCGTGATGCTCGCCGAAGGTCTTGCAGGCCGGGTGAACTCGCTGCTGCAGACGCTCGACATGCCGAGCGCGCTGGGTGGTGTTTTCATCGCACTGCTGGTGCTCGCCCCGGAGGGGTTGGCTGCGTTGGGCTCCGCGCGCGACAACGACATGCAGCGCAGCATGAACATCCTGCTCGGCAGCGCGCTTGCCACGATCGGCCTCACGGTGCCCGCGGTGATCGCGGTCCACTTCATCACGGGTGCGTCACCGGAGTTCGGGCTCGATCCGCCCTACATCGTCCTGCTCGCGACGACGTTCATGGTGGCCTCGCTGAATCTCCGCGGCGGCAAGGTGAACGCCATGCAGGGCGTGGTGCATCTGATGCTGTTCCTCGCATGGATCGCAACGATCCTTGACGAGGCATCCGCAGCGCCTTGAACGCTGATTGTCCGGGGCGTGAATCGGGCAGGGCAAAAAAAAGCCCGCCGGTGGGGCGGGCTTCCAGCTACGTGAGCGGATCAGGATGCCTTGCGGCGCCTGATGACCCCCATTCCCGCCAATCCGAGTCCCAGCAAGCCGAGCGTTCCGGGCAAGGGAACTGCGTTGACAGACACGTTGTCGAGCGAGCCGCCATAGGTGTCCGAGTTGCCCACCGCGCGGAACTCGAGAGTGTTGGATCCGGCGATGCCCGTGACGATTGCCGAGTACAGGGTCCATGCGGTGTTGTTGGTGCCGTTGCCGGAGTTTCCGGGCGCGAACAGGTTGCCGATGTCCGTGCCGTTCAGCCAGATTTCGATGCCGTTGGTTGATGCGTCGGTGCCCGGTCGCGCGGCATACCAGTAGGAGATGTCGAGTACGGAACCGGGGCTGCTGAAGGTTTGCGACATCCAGCTGTTACCCGGGTTCGGGTGGGAGTCGAGTTCAACGAAGTTGACGCCGTCCTGCGCGGTCCCGGAGACGTTGTTCCTGATCTCGATGCCCGGGCCGGAGGTTGTTGTCCAGCCATCTATGCTCGGGTACACGTTCCACGTTCCCGAGGCCTGTGTTGTGGTTTCGAAGCTGCCATTGGTAAGTAGCGAGGCGCCGTGACAGACGCCGGAAAAGGCAATGACGCTTGCAACTGCTGCAAGACGGCCTGCGATGGATCGGATAGCCATGGTGATCTCCTTGTTTCCTTGATGAATCCCTGTACTGCTTCTGCGGAAGTTGTTGCTTGCGCGGGCTTCCGTAG
>CAIYPF010000078.1 GCA_903928015.1 uncultured Gammaproteobacteria bacterium
CGGCGCGAACGCGTGCTCGCAGAGATCCATGGCCAGCTCCATCAGGCGCCAGAAGTGCGCGCGGTCGGCGGGGGCGTAGCGGTCGATGGTGGGCTGCGGCTCGCCCAGCGCCACCAGCAGGTGGCCGTTGGTGTACGGGTATCGATTGAGGAGCACCATGCCGCGTGCGTCCCGGTGGACCACGTGCTGTGACTGGTCGCGCTCGGGGTGCGCCCAGTACTCGGCCAGGAAGTTCGGGTTTCCGGACGGCGGCGAGGCCTTGGCGGCGTCTGCCTGCGATTCGAGGGCCCGGATGTACGCCAACCGCCAGGGTGCCCAGAGGGAGGAATGCATGGGTTCGAGTGTACGGAGGGGCTGGTCCGCAGGGCCTCGGAAGGGAATCTGCAGATTTCGCGTTCTGCCATGATCCATTCGGCGGACGCTTTACGCCTCCATGGGCGGAGGGCAGCACCTCAGACCGATCTTCAAGCTGCCCCTCTTCTCACGGCAAACGCGCGCTTCCTTGAGCGCGCGTTTGCCGTTTTGCGCAGGCGGCTCCGGGGAGCCCAGCCGGGGCAAACATTTTTACAACCGACGTGATCCGATCCGACCGATTCTTCCGCCTCTACCAGTGAAGACAACCAGATCGGAGCACTGGCCTTTGGGGAAAGGGAACCCCTCGAAGGCGAGCAAACAGTGTTCCGTACGCAGCAGCCCCATGCTTGATGTTTGGTAATGCGGGTACGGCCGCAGTCCTGACGTAGGGAACGCAGGACCGCGGCCGGGCTGTTTTTAGGGCGCTCGCAAGTCTGCGCGAGAAAGGCACTTGCACGCCCTTCTGACTTATTTGGCCACCGGGGCGATTCCAGGGAATCTGTCGCCTTTCGGCATGGTTGCGCTGCTGCTATTCGCGGCTCTTCGGCTACTTATGAAAACCAAACCGTTCCATTTGTTTGACTCGGTGCAGATCGGGGCTATGGTCGTGCCCGGAGGAGGGAAACTCCATGAGTGCTATTTCGGTCCAGGCAGAGGAAAAGGTTGTTGATGTACGCCCTCGCAGCGGATCAAGTCTGCGGTCCATCGCGGATGGATTCAGCGACATCTACCCACAGCTTCGTTCGATGGCTTCCGTGCTGATGCGCCAGGAGCGCGCCAGCCACACGCTGCAGCCCACGGCCATCGTCAGCGAGGCGTTCCTGCGCCTTGCACGCCGCAATCCCGGCGAATTCGCCACGGCGAGCAACCTGCTCGCGGTTGCTGCGCACGCCATGCGTTGCGTCCTCGTTGACCACGCCCGTACGCGTGGCGCCGCCAAGCGCGGTGCCGCCAAGCGCATGGGCGATGCCGCGCTGGCGTTCGTCGCCGCCGACGGCGTCGATCCGTCGGACGTCTTTGCGATCGACGAAGCACTGACCGAATTGGCCGAGATGGACGAGCGCGCCGCGCGCGTCCTGGAGTGCAAGGTCTTTGCGGGCATGACCGTGGCGGAGATCTCCGAGGCAATGGGAGTCTCGCGGCCCACGGTCAACCGTGATTGGCGATTCGGACGCGCCTTCCTGGCCCAGAAGCTCGGGATCGAGCTTTCGGAACTGGAAGATGGCGCGGACATCGAACGTGGGGGCGTTGCCGGCTGAACGCCGGCTTTCCGGGAGTTCCGGGTTTGGAAGTTCTTTTCGAGGGCCAGCCTCGCGGCTGGAAGGTACGAGCAATGATCGAGGGAAGTGTTGATTCACAGGTTGGAGCGGTTCGAGTCGGCGATCCGTCGCGGGCACATCGCCTGCGCCGTGCGCGCGCCATCTTCACGTGCGCATGCGACATGCCGCCGGAAGAGCGTCCCGTCTTTGTCCAGGATTCCTGCGGCGGCGATGCTGCGCTGCTCGAACTGGTGATGTCGCTGATCCGCGCCGACGAGGAGTCCGTCTCCGCATGGGACTGCGCCGGCGTCGACGTGGCGCCGGTTGCACCGACGCTGAAGCTCCCCGCGGGCTACGAGCCGATTCGTGAGCTGGGCCGTGGCGGCGTGGGCGTCGTCCACCTCTGCCGCGAGGTCGAGTCCGGCCAGCTGGTGGCCGTGAAGCTCGTGCACCTGGCAAGCTCGGGCCGGAGCGCTGCCGCGCGGTTCCGCCGCGAGTGGCGCCTGCTTGCCCGTCTGCGCCATCCGGCCCTCGTCGCGCTCCGCGCGGCCGGCACGCTGGAAGATGGTTGCGCGTACCTGGTCATGGAGTACGTCGACGGCAAGGACATCCGCAAGCACTGCCGCGAAGAGCGCGTGCCTGCGCATCGCCGCCTCGACATGCTGGTGGCCGTGGCCGAGGCGCTGGGCGTTGCCCATGGCCATGGCATCGTCCACCGAGACCTGAAGCCCGCGAACATCCTGGTCGAGCGCGGGCATCGCGCGCGGCTGATCGACTTCGGCGCCGCTCGCGTCCTGGACGGCGAGCTGCACTCGCGCCAGGAGCACACGCTCACCGGCCAGATCGTCGGCACCATGAGCTACCTGAGCCCCGAACAGGCTTCCGGCCATTCGCGGCGCGCCGATCACCGTTCCGACCTCTACCAGCTGGGCGTGGTGGCGTTCGAACTGCTCGCGAATCGCCTGCCGTACGACCTGGAAGGCCAGACCTCCGCGGAGATGCTTCGTTCGATCATCGCCGAGCCGGCGCTTCGCATCGATGCGCTCGGGATCGTCGACGCGGATCACCCGGCCGTGGCGTTCTTCGAACGCGCGCTCGCCAAGGACCCGGAGCAGCGCTTCGGTTCCGCAGCCGAGATGGCCGAGGCACTGCGCACGCTGGCGGCTTCCTTCTCGCGGGCTCGTTCGAAGCCTCGGGCTCGTTGAAGTCGAGGCTTCGTTGAACCCGCCGATTCGCTGAGATTGTGGTCTCGGTGGGAGCGAGCGGGTATCAGCCGTTCGCGTCGGCCAGCCGCACGCACAGGCGCGCGCCCGACTCAAGCCTGACCGTCACGCGCATCCGGCCGCTCTCCAGCGGGATCTGGGTGCGCTGTTCGTGCTCGTTGCCATCGGCATCGTGCAGCGGCCAGTCCCAGGAGTCCTCCACGTTCAGCCAGCTTCCGCCGGGGAGGCGGTAGAGGAGGTCGACCACCGAGGGCTCGCTGCCTGCGGCGATTTCAATCTCCACCTCCAGGGCCCGATCGTCCGTGGAGGCCATGCAGCGGTCCGGCAGCACCAGGACGCGCGCGCTTCCCTTGTCGAACGCACTGCCACCGTCGATGTCCGGATTCAGCCATTCGTGCTCGGCACGGCCGTCACGCGCGATCGCGTGTTCGAAGATCGCACGCTGCCGCTGCTGGGGACGCTTTGCCGTACGAGGCTGAACCAGCCTTGAATCGGCTCTTGCATCGAGCCGTGCATCGAGTTCGTTGGAAGCGGGGATGGATGGGAACTGATAGTCCATGGGAAACTCAAGCCTCACTACTCGGCGAATCCCACTTCCCATACTCCGACACCATCAAGGCGCAATCCTGGACGTCTTGAGATCACGCCCTGATCCGGATTTCGGGAAAGTTTGTCCTGTAATTGC
>CAIYPF010000079.1 GCA_903928015.1 uncultured Gammaproteobacteria bacterium
AAACGCACCCAGCACGCCGAGCGCCACCGCGATCTGCAGCGGGCTCTGCGTGAGCGCCACTGCGCAGGAGGACAACCCGATGCCGAAAAAGAACACCAGTACTTGCGCGCTGACGATGGCGAGGAACAGCGGTTTCATCGGCACGCGATCGATCAGCCTTCCCACCACCACCTGCGTGCAGGCCGCGATCGCGTACACCGCAGCCAGCACGAGGCCGAGCGTTCCGGGGTCGCTCACGATGCCCTGCAGTCGCTCGGTGAGCAGCTGTGTGTTGCCGTTGGTAGTGACGTTGAACAGCAGGCTGCCAAGCGAGGCGCTGGCGACCATCACGCCGAAGGTGCGCCGTGCGAGCGCTGGCGGCAGTCTGAGGCCCGTGCCTCCCGAGCGCAGGGCGGGGGCAGCCGTTTCAGGCGGCGCGGTCAGTGCGAAGCCGACGCCCGCCGCAATCGCCACCAGCCCCGGCACCACGAACGCCGCACGCCATCCTGCGTGTTCCACCAGCAGTCCCGTCGAGAGCGCGGCGAGAGCGATCCCCAGATTTCCCGCGAGCCCGTTCACGCCGATCACCGCGCCCGGGCGCGCTGTGCCGCGCAGGAGCATGGGTATGCCCACCGGATGGTAAATGGCCGAAAACGCACCCAGCACGCCGAGCGCCACCGCGATCTGCAGCGGGCTCTGCGTGAGCGCCACTGCGCAGGAGGACAACCCGATGCCGAAAAAGAACACCAGCATCATCCGTCGCCGTCCCCACAGATCCCCCAGACGACCGGCCGGCACCGAGCCCATCCCGAACATCACGAAGGCACCGGTGGCGCAGGGCATCAGGTCTTCCCAGCGCGCTACGCCGAAATCCTGAGCGATAGCCGCCACGGCGGTCGCAAAGATCAGCAGGAACAGGTGATCGAGCGCATGGGCGAGGTTCAGCAGCAACGAGGGGATGCGGGGCATGTGCGGCTCAGGAACTGCAGGAGAGCATGGAGCAGCCGGCACGGTTGCGCGCCCAGTCCGGGCGGCGTCCGGCGAAGGACTCGCGTCCGGGCTGTTCGCTGTAGGGATTGCGCAGCACGTCCATCAGTTCGTGCAATGGCCCCGTATCGCCGGCCTCGGCGCTGTCGATCGCCTGCTGTGCCAGGTAATTGCGCGGCACATAGCAGGGATTGGCTGCCTGCATCTTGTGTGTCCGATCCGCGGGATCCAGCGCTTCTTCGCGCACGCGGGCCGCGTAGCGCTCAAGCCAGTCGAGCAGTGCCCGCCCGTTCGTGCTGCGTTTCGACGGGTCGTAGAACGCGCTCTCGAGCGGATCGAGGGAGGGCGCGTTCACATCCAGCCCGGCCAGCCTGCGGAAGAAGATCGTCATGTCCGCCTCCGCCGCGTGCAGCAGCCCGAAGAGCTCGCGCATCAGCGTGTCTTGCGCCGCCAGTGCATGGCGCAAGCCCAGCTTGGCCGCGTTGTTGGCGCACTCCGCGGCGAGGAAGCACTGCACGTAGTGCTCCAGGCACTCTTCCAGTGCCGTGGTGTCCTGCATCACCGGCACGAGCGCGTTGGCGAGCTGCGCGAGGTTCCAGTGCGCGATGCGTGCCTGATGCCCGAAGCGGTAACGCCGGCCGCCGGCGTCGGTGGTGTTGGGTGTCCAGTCGGGGTCGAAGTTGTCGATCCAGCCGTAAGGGCCGTAGTCGATGGTGAGCCCGAGGATGGAAAGGTTGTCGGTGTTCATCACGCCGTGCACGAAACCCACGCGCATCCAGTGCGCCACCATGATGGCCGTGCGCTCGCAGACCTCGCGGAACCACGCGATCCGCCGTCCGGTTTCCGGCAGGCTGGAGAATTGCGGGAAATCCCGCGCGATCGTGAAGTCGACCAGCTTCTGCAGCAACTCCACCTCGCCGCGTGCGGCAGGCAGCTCGAAATTGCCGAAGCGTATGAACGACGGCGCCACGCGGCAGACGATGGCGCCGGGCTCCTCGCGCGGACGGCCGTCATAGAACATGTCCCGCATCACGCCCTCGCCAGTGGCCACCAGCGATAGCGCACGGGTGGTAGGCACGCCGAGGTGATGCATGGCCTCGCTGCAGAGGAACTCGCGGATCGAGGAGCGCAGCACCGCGCGTCCGTCGGCGCCGCGCGAGTAAGGCGTGAGCCCCGCGCCCTTCAGTTGCAGTTCCCAGCGCTCGCCACGTGCGTTCACCGTTTCGCCAAGCAGGATCGCGCGTCCGTCGCCGAGTTGTCCTGCCCAGTTGCCGAACTGGTGGCCGCCGTAATTGGCTGCATAGGGCTGCATGCCGGGGATCAGGCGGTTGCCGCCGAAGACATCCGCAAACCAGGCGGCTCCCGCATCCTCGGCATTCAATCCGAGCAGGCTTGCGCATTCGGGTGACCACGCGAGCAATCGCGGGGCTGCGACCGGCGTTGGCAACACGCGTGACCACAAGGCGCCGCGCACCTGCCGGACGCGCGGGCCTTCCTCCTGGTCCCCGGGAAGCTCCGTGATGAAGCGGTTGTCGAAGAGCAGTGTCGTATTCATGGTGCGGGAGGCTGGTACCAGATGGGCGAGGACCAGGCGCGTTCCTGGATGGTTGCGGGATCGGGTGCTGCCACACCCAGCGTCTTCGCGTCATAGGTGGACCAGCGCGGTGTGGGAATCTCCAGCACCCGCACGTACCAGAACGCGGCCTGTGCGGGATCGAAGTCCGGGTCCTCCCACACGGCATGCAGTTCGGAGGCGCCGATATCGTTGGTGTAGCTCGCCTTGGCCACATCGACCGTGGATCCCACCGGCGGCAGTTTGCCGGTGGCGGGATTGGCCTCGCGCCCGGCAGACCAGGCAACATCGTGGATCGACTCGTGGGTTTCACCCGCGGCATCCAGCCAGCCCTTCACCACCTGCACGCGATCGAGGTTGGCGCCCTCCGGGTCACGGCTCGCGGCGATCGCGATGCGCGGCGCCTTGGCGCCCGGTGGTACGGCGGGCAGGTCACCGCCCATCGGTACACCGCCCGCGTAGCCGCGGGCCACGAAATCGGCTTCCTCCGTCACGGCGGGCGGATACTCCCAGCCCGCGAACACGCGCAGCGCGATACGCGTGCCCGAGGTCGCGTAGGTCTCGCGGCGGCGCAGCGCGTCGTAGATGGATTCGCGGCGGTTTTCTTCCGCCCATACGGCTGCGAGCCCGGCGGCGCTGTAGGCCGTGCCCACGCCAGCGGCCACGGCCGGCGCGTTGCGGGCCAGACGCTCCAGGCGTTGCTTTGGCGTGCCATCGAGCCGCGCGAGCTTGCCGTGGTAGTTGTCTTCCTCCACGGGAGAGCTCGCGTTATGCGAATCCGAGGAGCCGATCATCGCGAAGCGGTAGGGGTTCACGCCGATCGACGCCCCCAGCGAAAGCCCGGTTTTCAGGGCGTCGCGCACGTAGCTGCCGGCGGGCTGCGAGGGTGGCGGCATGGCCTTGCCCGACATGCGGGCGTTCCACAGTTCGAAGTCGGCGAACTCGTCCTCGGCCGAGAGCAGCGGGTGCGCCTCGGACTGTCCCTTGATCTGCACCATCTCGACCACGGGCTCGTTCAGCAGCCGGGTACGCGCCCAGGCCGCATCGACGGGTTTGCCGTCCGAGGTCGTGCGCGCCCACATGCGGCCGTCACTGGCGTTGGAGTTGTGGGGGATCGCCATTCCCTCGACGCCCTTGGCGCGTTGCGCGTCGAGGAAGGCCCAGAGGTCTTCGGGCTTTTCCGAGTCCAGCCGCGAGAAGGGCAGCGCGGGTACCGCCGAGGTACGGAAGATCACGTTGCGGTGCAGGTTGATCTCGTCGGGCGTGCTGGTCCACTCGTAGCCGATCAGCGTGCTGAACCGCCCCGGCTCGTTGTGCCGCTCGGCGGCCTCGATCACCTGCTTCCAGGCGGCGCTTCCCACCTCAGGCAAATCGAGCATTTTCTCGAGTTCGCCGTGCTTTGCCGCGTCCTCTGCGATCACCATCAGTGCCTTGAAGGCGTCTGCGGGATCCTTGCTGGCGAACAGTGCGGCGACGGGCAGTTTGGCAAGCGGGCTCTGCGGGTTCAGGAATTCGCGCATCGAGCCGAGGTACTCCGAGTGCTCGGTGACGGCGGCGAAATCCAGCGCGCGTTCGAGCCTGATCGGGTAACCGGCGCCGTGCATTATTTCTTCGCCCTTGGCGTAGCGGTAGGCGTCATCCGGCAGCGCGCGCGCGCCGGTGCTGAAGGCGTCGGCCGAGAGGCTGGTGTGTATGTGGAGATCACCGAAGAGCAGCACGCGTGCGGGAGCGGGTGCAACGGCGCTTTGCGCCGGTGCCGGCGTCGTGACGGCAGGTGCCGCGGCGCCGGTGCCGGTGTCACGTGAGCCGCAGGCTGCGAGAATCAGGGTGGCGCCCAATAGCAGCGCGCGCGAGACATTCCGGTACATGGTTGAGCTCCCGAGATGATCGGCTGCGAGTGTACCCGAAGCAGGGCATAATCCCGCCGCAGGTCCCTGCGTCGGAGGCAAGGGTGAAGCCATTGAAGGCGTTCGGTGCGGAAGGCCGCTGGTACTGGCTGGTGGCGCTGGCCTGCTGGCTTTCGTACCTGCCCCTTGTTGCGGCGCCGGTGGCACAGCGTCTCGACAGCGCCTGGGGCGACCAACTGCTGCGTTGGCGCGCCGCGACCACGCCCGCCGACACCTCCATCGTCGTGCTCGACATCGATCAGGCGAGCATGCAGGCCATGATTCCCGTGGCCGGCAAGTGGCCTTGGCCGCGCTCGGTGCACGCGGGCCTGCTGGAGGCGCTGCTCGCGCAGAAGCCGCGCGCCGTGGTCTTCGATGTTTTCTTTGCCGATCCCGACACCCTTCGCCCGGACGACGATCGCTGGTTCGGCGAGGTGCTCGCAGGCACCCGCATCGCCTATCTCGCCTCGCTGGAGCTCGGTGCCTCCGAGGGTGTTTCACCGCCCTTGCTGGCGGGCTATCCGGCGCAGTCGGGCCTCGAGCAGGGGCCGGGCGCACGCGCCGATGCACGCAGCTGGCTGCAACTGCCTGCGGCGGTGCCTGCCGCCGCGTGGCGCACGGGGCCGGTGAATTACACCGCGGATGCAGACGGCATCGGGCGCTCCTACGACCTTTACCGGGACATCCAGGGCTGGCGCTGGCCTTCACTGCCGGCCCGCGTGGCGCGCGATCTGGGCGCCACGCTGCCCGCTTCGCGCGAGCTGCTGATCGACTGGCCCTCGGGCGGTGCCGCGCCCTACGCGCGGTTTTCCTACGCGGACATCTACGACAACTTCGTGCTGGGCAACCTGCGCCTGCCCGCCAACTTCTTCGCCGACCGCATCGTGCTGATAGGCACCAGCGCGAGCGGGCTGCGCGATCTCAAGCCCACGCCGGTCGGCGCGGAATATCCCGGCGTGATGATGGTCGGTGCCGTGATCGACAACCTGCTGCACGGCCGTGGCCTGCATCGTCCGCCGTCCATCGCCTGCTGGCTGCTGTTGGGTCTCGTGCTTGCGGCCTCCGCCGAAGCCGCCCGGCGCGCCCGTCTCACGGCTGCCTTCGGCATCGGTGCCGGCGTCACGCTCGCGCTCGGCGGGGCGTCGGCCGCGCTCGCGCTGCTTGCCGGTGTGATCACGCCATGGCCGCTTCCCGCGCTGGTGGTGGCGATCTTCCTCGGCATGGTCGCCCTGCGGCAGTACCGCGCCAGACAGGCCGAACTCGCCCGCACCGTGCGCACCTTCGAGCGCTTCATGGATCCGGCCGTGGTGCGGCGGCTGCTCGACGAGAAAAACGCCGAAGAACTGCTTGCGCCGCGCAGCTGCGAAATCACCGTGCTGTTCTCGGATATCCGCGGCTTCACCCGGCTCTCGGAGAAGCGCAGCGCAGTCGAGGTGGTGCGCCTGCTCGATGATTATTTCGGGCGGCAGGTGCAGGTGATCTTCCGCCACGGCGGCACGCTCGACAAATTCATCGGTGACGCGGTGATGGCCTTCTGGGGGGCTCCGGAGCCGGATCCCTCACAGCAGCGCGCCGCCATCGCCTGTGCCCTCGAGATGCAGCAGGAACTGGAGCGCTTCCGCCGGGATTACGGCTTCGAGGACTTCGGTATCGGCGTCGGCATCCATACGGGGCCGGCGGTGGTGGGCATGGTCGGTTGCGAGCAGCGTTACGATTTCACGGCGATCGGCGATACCGTGAACCTCGCGAGCCGCATCGAGGGGCTCACCAAGGATCGCGCTACCATCCTGGTCTCTGCGGCCACCCGCGACGGTGCCGCCGATCACTTCACATTCCGCTCGCACGGTTCGGCCACGGTGAAGGGGCGAGACCAGGCGGTGGAGCTTTTCGAACCAACGGGAGAAACGGCTCATGCAGCAGTCTCGGTCTAGACCTCTCTGTGTGCTGGTGGCGGCACTAGCGCTCTGTGCAGCTGTTGTGGCGAAGGCGGATGAGGCGGTGCTCGCGCGCAAATCCGCACTCGCCGACTCCCCCGCCCCCGGCGCCAAAGAGGGCGCCACGCTGCCCGAGGGCACTGCACTCAGCGTGATCGAGCGCAAGGGCGGCTGGTACCGCGTCCGCGCGCAGTCCGGGCAGGAAGGGTGGGTGAAACTGCTCTCGGTGCGGCTCACTGCGCGTAGCGCCGATCCGGGCACAGCAGGCTCGGGCGATGCGGCGGGTGCGGCGCTGAGCGGAGCAGAGAGCGGCGGCGCTGGCGGTGCCGCGGCTGGCGCCATCGGCAGCATGGTCACCGGCAGCGCAGCGGATTCCACCGCCGTGCGCGGCGGCTCCTCCGGCAAGCTCTCGGGCAAGCAGTTGGTCGATCCCGCCAAGGCCGGAGCCTCGGGCTCGCTGGAACAGGTAGAGACCTTCAAGCCCTCGGATGCCGACATGGACGATTTCGAGAAAGGGCTCGACGCCCCGGCAAAAGAGGCACCCAAGCCATGAGAACGCGCCGTGCCTTCGTGCTGTTCGCCGCGCTCGCAGGCGTGGCGCCCGCAGTTCCCGCCATTGATCTCGGGGGCATCCTCAGCACTGCGCAACGCATTGCCGACACCGCCAAGCCGTCCGAGGTCGACGACGCCACCCAGGAAAAACTGATCGGCGAGCAGGCCGCCCGCGAGATCCTCTCCAAGGCGCCACTCGCCCCGCTGCCCGGGTTGCAGCGCTACGTGAACCGGCTGGGCAGGTACCTTGCTGCGGGCAGCGGGCGCACCGATGTCGAGTGGCGATTTGCCGTCATCGATGACGCCAGCGCCAACGCATGGGCCGCGCCCGACGGGTATGTTTTTGTCACCACCGGCATGCTGGCCGATGTGCAATCCGAGGCGGAACTCGCCGGCGTGCTGGCCCACGAGATCGAGCATGTGGTGCAGCGCCACCACCTCAAGGCGATACAGTCGGCCACCCGCCGCGGCCAGCTGGCCGCGCTCGCAGGCATCGCGCAGGACACCGCTGCCGCCGAGGGCGCGTCCACCATCACCGTGAATCCGGAACTCGAGAAGCTGCGCGGCACCATCGGCCAGCTCTACGACCGCGGACTGAGCCGTGGCGATGAACTGGACGCAGACCACCGTGGGGTGGAACTGGCCGGGCAACGCGGTTATGACCCTTACGGGCTCATGCTGGTGCTGCAGAAACTAGGGGCACATGGGAAGGACGACGCTTCGCTCGCGAGTTTCACCCGCACCCACCCCTCGATCGAGGAGCGACTGAAAAAGCTGGAGTCGGCGGTTGAGCATCTCGATCCTGCGTTCTTTCCTGGTCGCACCCAGGAGGAGCGGTACCGGAAGTACGCGCAGATCTGATAGGGGACGTTTGTCGCGGGCATGGCCCGCTCCTACCGATCCCGCAGGAGAGGGCCGCGCCCGACAGTGCCGATGTCGCGGGCATGGCCCGCTCCTACCGATCCCGCAGGAGAGGGCCGCGCCCGACAGTGCCGATGTCGCGGGCATGGCCCGCTCCTATCGATCCCGTAGGAGGGGGCCA
>CAIYPF010000080.1 GCA_903928015.1 uncultured Gammaproteobacteria bacterium
GGGATTGCACGGTTTCCGGGGAGGAGTGCCACGTCCGGGCCGTTTGATTCCTCACCGAACACAGAAGCAAGGCTGCGATGCCCCCCGATGCCGGAAAGTAGCCACATCTCGAGGAGGAGGATGAGCAGGCAGGCGCCAAAAATCACCCAGCCCTCGAAGTCATGCATGAAGCCCTCTGCCATCTCGATGCCATAGCGGTCGACCAGCAGGCCTACCACACCGATCCGGAAGCTGTTCATAAGCAGCGTGATCGGGATGGTCGACAGGAAGATGACGGCGCGTTTCCACCATGCGCCCTTGAAGAGGTAACCCACGATGAAGCCGAGGCTCATGAGCGGGAAGAGGTAGCGCAGCCCGCTGCAGGCATCCACAACCTGCAATTGGTAGACGCCCAGATCAATGACGTTCCCGTCGAGATAAACGGGTATCGAGAACAACGAGATGATCTTTACGCCCAGCGCCGAGGACCAAAGCTGCAGCCGTGCAGAGAGAAGCGCCTGCAGGAAGTAGGGGATCGGGATGGCGAACAGCAAGATCGCTACGGGCGGCAGAAGCCGCAGCCCTGCCCTCATGCCCAGTGCCGCGACGATCAGTCCGAACAGGGAGACGATGAACGCATAGTGCACCAGCAGATAGAGCGCACTTACCTCGCCGACCAGGAACACGGCTCCGGCGAGCAGCAAAAGCCCTACGCCCCACCAGCTTGGAGTCCAGCGGATGGCCTTTAATCTCGGCCATTCCTGCCATGCGAAGTACAGCGCCACGGCCGGGAGAAGCATTCCGTGGCCGTATTCTTCTTCTGCCACCCATCGCGAAAACAACTCTTGAAGCCCTGACCAATATCCCGCGACCAAGGCCAGCAGCCCGAGCGCCAGCAGGGCGATCTCCAAGTGTGATAGCGACTGGTTTGCGGGCAGCGGCGCGATGCCTGACTGAGATATCCCGGTAGTGTCCTTGCCGTCGGGCGAATTCATGCAAACTCCCTGATGATGAATCCGGCGCCGAAACGGAGCAGGCATCTGCTTGCTTCATTACTCAGGCCCGAGAGCCTGATCGACGCGATATCCTTGCTGGAATAACAGAATCGCAACAACCACGCCACCCCTGTGCTGTCGAGGTGCCTGAGCTCCGCCACATCGATCGTCACTTGAGTGCCTTGTTCCGGCACAAGCGCCCGCAATTCCGGGTTATCCAAAAGAGCGCGGTGGTTGAGATCCCCCTGGAGCTGTAGCTTTTTTACACCTGATGTCGGGCCATGGATGGACCAGGAAAAACCTGCCGCCGACGAGCGATGCTCCAGACGGTGCAGCAGCCCGGGCAACACCTGGCTCAGCAGTGCGCCCGCGAGCCAGAGGCTGTCCTGAGCGTAGCGACGCACTAGCTTTGGCTCCCGGAGAATCCTCCATGCCCATTCCAGCCCGCAGCGCTGCATCCACATAGGCGCCCGGGAAATCCGTCTGGCCACGAAATTGACCACTGCCCCCAGATGGCTGATCACGGGAACGTTGAGTCGATCGGCATTGCGCGCAATCCAGTGGTGCCCTTTTACTGCACCCAGAGCGACGCAGAGGAAGTCCGCGTTCGCTGCATTTATCTCTGAGATGATCGAGTCCGAGCTCATGTCCTCGATGCTGCCACGGCCGGGGTCGAGGTAGCCTGCGGCTTTGACACCCGGACCTGACAGGGCCTCGCTGGCGCTCTGCGCCACCCCCGGGTCTCCCCCGAAGAAAAACACGCGTAGCGGGCGTTCGTGTCGCGAATGTTGCAGTGCCTCGAAGAGGCTGCTGCCAGCCACCCTCTCGGGAATCTCGAGCCCCAGAAGCCTGCCGATCCAGACCAGAGGCATGCCATCGACCAGACTCAGGCGGCACTCCAGTACCTGCTTGCGGAACTCCGGATCTTGTGCGGCCCCTGCCGAGAAGTTCACGTTGGGCGTGGCAAAGACAAGCCGCGTTCGGTTCAGCGCCGCCGATTGCACGATCGAGACAGCATCAGCAAGGGTGACCGGGTCGAAAACCAAGCCGAGCAAGGCGAGGGGGAGGGCGTCTGTCGATTGGGGCATAGCGCGGTGCCACATCATCATGTCACATGCTGGCAGGCCGCGAGGGCAAGGGCCCGGCCCACTATGTGAATCCCGTCACAGTTCTGGAACGCCAACCGACTTTGCTCCGCGGAGTCCGATGCGCAGGTCCCGAATAATAGACCACGATCCTTCAACTTCCATGGTGGCGTTGTCGTTCTTGTCTATACTCGAGCGGATTCTTGGAACCCCCGTCTGGACCCTCGCATGGAAACAGCCCAGGAAAAATCGCTGTCCGATTACCTGGATATGGCGAAGCGCCGGCGGATGTATTTCGTCGTGCCGTTTCTCGCCGTATTGCTCGTGGGCACCGTAGTGGTCTTCCTGTTGCCCAAGGTCTACCGCTCGGATGCGGTTGTACTGATCGAAAGCCAGCAGGTGCCGGAGGAGTTCGTCCGGTCGACGATCTCTACCTACGCCGACGAGCGTCTCGAGGTCATCAAGCAGCGGGTACTCACCACCAGCAACATTCTGGGGATCGTCAAGAAATTCAACCTTTATCCGAAAGAGCGCTCCATCAAGGGCCCTTCGGAGGTCTCCGACGTCTTTCGCGACAACGTGGTCGTTGAGCGTGTGTCTGTGGATGACCGGCGGAAGAATTCCGTGACCATTGCGTTCAGGCTCGGTTTTCTCGACAAGCGGGCGCCCACAGCCCAAGGCGTGACGAACGAGCTCCTCACGCTCTTTCTCAACGAGAACGTCAAAACCCGTTCGGCCCGTGCGGCAGAGACCACCGAGTTCCTTTCTACCGAGGCCCAGAAAATCCAGACCCAGATCCGCGAGATCGAGGGAGCCATCACCAAGTTCAAGCAGGAAAACCGGGATAACCTGCCTGAGCTTGGTCAGGCAAACCAGCAGGAGCTGGAGAGGCTGAACAACACCTTCCGCAGCATCGGTGGTCAGGTCGAGAGCTTGCGCGGGCGCGTGGACACGCTCCAGGCGCAGCGTGCCGCGGTGGAAGCACAGGGCTCCGGAGAAGGCGGGTCCCAAAGTGCCACCGCTCTCGAGGCCGACCTCGCAGGCCTGTTGGCCAAGTACACCGACAAACACCCTGATGTGATCGCGCTGCGAGAGCGCATCGCTGAGGCCAAGGCCCGCGAGAGCACCTCAGCACCTGTGTTGAGCCCTGCAGCAGCGCAGTTGCAGAGCCAGGTCGATGCAGCACGCAGCGAAATGCGTTTCCTCGAGGGTCAAGCCTCCGCCATCGAGGCGCAGATCAAGGTAGTGCAGGAGCGGATCGTCCGCGCTCCGGAGGTCGAGCAGGCCTACAAGAACCTGGAGCGCGATTACGAGAACCTGCAAAGCAAGTATCAACAGCTGAAAGACAAGCAGATCGAAGCGCGTATTGCCCAGAACCTCGAAGAAGAGCAGATGGGCGAGCGATTCTCCGTCACGGAGCCGCCGCAGTTGCCCAACACCCCAGCAGCGCCTGACAGGCCCAAATTGATGATGCTGGTGCTCTTCGCGGCCTTCGCGGCGGGCGGCGGATTGGTCATCTTGCTGGAGAGCATGGATCCGGCCCTGCGCGGCCAGGGTGCCGTGAGCGAGGTGCTGGGCATTGGGCCTCTGGTCACCGTGCCCCTGATAGAGACCAGCGTCGATTTCGGTGATCGCAAGCGCCGATGGCTGATCCGGGGCGCTGCGCTGCTAGGCGTAATCGTGGTGGCTTTGCTGTTGATCCACTTCTTTTATATGGATCTTGATCTGCTCTTCTACACGCTCACATCCAAGCTGGCCAAATTCTAGTGGTAGTCGCCAGTTACTGGCCTGATCTGCGGAGGGACACGTGGAACTGATTGAAAAAGCCTTGGCAAAGGCGCGTGCCCAGCAGGAGGCAGCCAGACAAACGGCAACATCCGGCTCTGCCGAGACCGTGATGGCGCCCGCCGACGCAGGCCCTGCGCCTGAGGTAGCCAGTTTTGCCGAGGAAGTTGCCTTGGCTGACTCCCCCGGCCGCCGCACCCAGGCCACGCTGGATGCGATTCGCTACGTGCGTACCCGGGTACAAGGGGTGGACCAAGGGCACTGGCTGGCAAACCGTCTGGTGGCTGCCAATTCCACCGACAAGGTGGCGGATATCTTCCGGATCCTGCGAACCAAGGTGCTCATCCCCATGCGGGAGAACGGATGGCAGACCCTGGCTGTCGTAGGCGCCACGCCTGCCGTGGGCAAAACCACCATTGCCTCCAACCTTGCGATGTCCATTGCGCTTGATGCCAACCAGAGCGTGCTGCTCGTGGATGCAGACCTGCGCCGCCCCAAGGTGGCGAGCTATTTCGGGCTCAATCCCGAAATCGGATTGGGTGATGTGCTCGCAGGATCTGCATCGCTCGAGAGTGCGCTGATGAACCCGGGCATCGAGCGTCTCGTCGTGTTGCCCAGCATGGGGTCCCTGCAGAACTCCACCGAGCTCCTGAGCAGCCTGCGTATGCAGGAACTGCTTCCCGAACTCCGTAACCGCTACGCATCCCGGATCGTCATCTTCGACCTTCCGCCTCTCCTTGCGACGGGCGATACCCTCGCCTTCCTCCACAACTTCGACTGCGCGCTGCTGGTGGTCGAGAACGGACGAAATACGGCCGAGGAACTACTAGAGGCGAAACGCCTTCTGCAGGGCACCAACTTCATCGGCTGGGTGCTCAACAAGGGAGACCCCGGAGCAGTAGGCGGCTACTACCACTACGGCGCCACGGGCTGATCCGTCCTCATGTACGAACAGTTCTACGGGCTCAGGAAAAAGCCCTTCTCGCTCACCCCGGATCCTGACTTCCTGTACCTCAGCAAGCAGCATGCGGTCACGCTTGCCATGCTGGAGTACGGGCTCGGCAACCAGGCTGGCTTCACCCTCATCACGGGCGAGATAGGGTCGGGCAAGACCACGTTGATCCGCCATATCCTCAAGCACATGGGGAGAGAGGTCACGGTCGGCGTCATCACCAACACGCACAGGAACTTCGGCGATCTTCTCACCTGGATCCTCTCGGCCTATGGGTTGGAGAGGGGGACCGGCGACAAGGTCATGATGTACCAGCAGTTGGTCGATTTCGTGGCTGCGGAATTCCTGCAGGAACGCCGCGTCGTCCTGATCGTCGACGAGGCGCAGAACATGGACGTCGAGACGCTCGAGGAGTTGCGACTCCTGTCCAATATGAATATCGGTGACGAGTTGCTGCTACAGCTCATCATCGTCGGGCAGCCGGAATTGCAGCAGACCCTGCTCAGGCCCGAGCTCACGCAGTTCGCCCAACGCATCTCGGTCGAGCATCACATCACCGCTCTGGATCTTGCCGACGCGGGCAAGTACATCGATCACCGCTTGCGGGTTGCAGGGGGCAAGGCGGGCATATTCGATCCTTACGCCGTTGCCGCGGTCTATTACTTCAGCCGCGGTACGCCGCGCGCCATAAACAACATCTGTGACATGGCTCTGGTCTACGGTTTTGCCGAGGAGCAAAACCCGATCACCTGCGAGCTTGTCATTGAAGTTGTGAAAACGCGCCGCATCATCCGCGAGCAGGCCGCCAGAATGCCACGCGACCCAACGGACGAGCGGCTGCGGCAGATGGTGCTGGAAATCAAAGGAATAGACATGGCGGCGCTCGACTGAGCCCGTCCCGGCAAAGAAAAGGCCGGACCGCTTCCCGAATATACAGACTAGACTCCGCGGAAAGGATTCTTCAGGCGAGGAGCCAACCCATGAATTTCAAGACACCCAGACTCCTGCTCTGCACCGTGCTGGCGGCAGGGCTCCTTGCCGGTTGCCAGAGCTCCGAAGAAAAAGTCGCTGACTATCTTGTCAGTGCCAAGGCCTTGCTGGCCAAGAAGGACTACGAGAAGGCACAGATACAGGCCAAGAATGCCCTCAAGATCGACAACCGGTCGGCCAGTGCTTACATGGTGCTGGCGGATATCTATTCGCAGCAGTCCAAGTACCAGCCGATGTATGCCGCGCTCACGCAGGCAACCCAGATCGACGAGAAGAACGCAGACGCCTATCGCCAGCTGGCCAAGTTGCTGCTGATGAGCGGCGACCTCGACAAGTCGCAGGAAAATCTCGACAAGGCCATGGCGCTGGACCCAACCCATCCGCTGGCCTTGCTCGTCAAGGGCATGCTGCTAAGCCGCAAGGGCAAGGCCGACGAGGGATTCGAGGTAATCGCGTCCACCTACCGCGACGCCCCCACTGAACTGGAGGTGGCCGTTGCGTATGCGGGCATGCTGGTCAAGCGCAAGGACTTCGGTCGGGCGCTCGAGGTACTCGCCGAGGCCGAACCACGTTTCCCGGAAGCAGACGTTTTGCGGTTGATCCGTTTCCAGATCTACGCGGGGCGCGACGAATCCACCGAGGCTGCCGCCGTCCTGCAGGGCTTGATTGAGGCCCATCCGGAGAAGCTCGATTACCTGAAGATGCTTGCCGTTTACCGCATGCGTACGGGCGACGCGAAGGCAGCAGAGGCTGTGTTGCGTGCCGGTGTTGCTGCCAACCCCGCCTCGGTTGATGCCAAATTGCTGTTGGCCGGGTTCCTTGCCCAGCGGGACAAGGCATCGGCCATTGATGCACTGCAGGGCTTTGTGAAAGATGCTCCGGGTGTGGCGCCGCTCAAGTTTGCACTCGCCGAAACCTATCTGAAGCAAGGAGATCTTGGCGAGGCAAGTCAGGTTTACAAGGATATCGCTGCTGGTGCCTTCCCCAGCGAAGATGTTCTGGGCGCAAAAAATGAATTGGTCCGCCTCGCCCTTCGCGAGAACAAGACCGACGAGGCTCGCCGCATTGTCGACGAGGTGCTTGCGACAGATGCCCAGAATGTCCAGGCATTGCAGGCGCGGGCGCTGATCGCGTTGAGCGAGCGCCGTACGGACGATGCGGTCGCGGATTTGCGTATCGTGGTGCGTGATCAGCCCGACTCCGACAGTGCCCGGCTTTTGCTCGCACGTGCCTATCTGCAGAACAACGCGCTTGAACTGGCCGAGCAGAGCCTTGATGACACGCTCAAGATAAATCCCCTGAACGCGGATGCAGCCCTGCTCTATGCCCGCAACCGCATGCGCAAGCAGGATTTCAAGGGCGCACTGAAAACGCTGGACACCTTGCTCGCCGGCGGCGTCCAGAATCAGACAGCTGAAGGTCTCCGGATCCAGATCCGGCTGATGCAAAAAGACTGGAGTGCTGCCACCGATCTCGCCAGCGGCGTTGCCCGTGCCACGGGTAACCCCGTTTACGAGCGCTACATTCTCGGGCTGACGCTGTTCGGCCAGCAGCGCTATGCGGAAAGCATCGACCTCTTCAAGGAGGTGCTCGCGAAAAATCCCTCGATGGAAGGCGCGATGAGCGCGATTCCGCGTGCTTACCGTGCCATGGGCAAACCCGAAGAGGGGGTTGCTTTCCTGCGGGCGCAGATTGCCGCCACGCCTGACAATCTGGCCGCGCGCGCCATGCTTGCCGACGAGTTGCTCGCGATGGGTGATTCGGCCGGTTCGATCGCCGCTTATCGAGAGGCCCTGCAAGTCAAACCGGATTCCGTGGCGCTCTATCGCCGGCTGGCGAGCTTGCTCGCACGGCAGAAGCAGTCTGACGAGGCAGAGAAACTGCTTCGTGAAGGCATCGCTGCCGTGCCCGCCTCCGATGACTTGAAACTCCAACTCGCAACCCTTCTGGACAATACCGGGAAGAAAGCCGAGGCAGAGACCTCATACCGCGAGCTCCTTGAAAAGGATCCCACTCTCGATATTGCTGCGAACAACCTCGCCGTTCTGCTGGCAGGTGACGGATCTGATCCTGCAAAAGTGGATGCAGCAGCAAAAATCGCATCCAGATTCGCAGGCGCAGACCAGCCGTGGTTCTCGGACACGCTCGGCTGGATCTACTATCTGCAAAAGAACTACCCCAAAGCGGCTGAACTTCTGTCCCGTGCCAGTCGCGGCGCCCCGGACGAGCCCGTTTTCAGTTACCACCTCGGAGCGGCGCTCTATGAATTGAAGGACTATGCGGGCGCCCGGAAAGCGCTCGAGGCCGCGGAAAAACTTGTGCAGGCTGGCAAGACCTACCCCGAGCAATCACAAGCTGCGGCATTGCTGGCAAAACTGCCGCAAGGCTGATATCGGTTGGCAGTCAAACCAAGGAGAACCGGAGCGTGATCAAGAAGTGCCTTTTCCCTGTTGCCGGTTACGGCACCCGCTTTCTGCCCGCTACCAAGGCGATGCCGAAAGAGATGCTTCCCATCGTCAACAAGCCCTTGGTCCAGTACGGCGTAGAGGAGGCTCTGGACGCGGGTCTCTTCGAGATAGCGTTCGTGACGGGGCGCGGCAAGCGCACGATCAACGACCACTTCGATACCAGTTACGAGCTAGAGCACCAGATTGCCGGAACCGACAAGGAGCAGTACCTGCACGGCATTCGCAGTGTCATCGAGCGGGCAGTGTTCTCGACCACACGGCAGAGCCAGATGAAAGGTCTGGGGCATGCCATCCTGACCGGCCAGACATTGATCGGCGACGAACCCTTCGGTGTCATCCTGGCGGACGACCTCTGCTTCAACCCGGGCGGTGACTCCGTGATGGCGCAGATGGTCAAGATCTTCCGGCAGGTGAGGTGCAGCATCGTGGCTGTGCAGGAAGTGCCGCCTGACCAGATCCACAAATTCGGCGTTATTGCCGGCGAGCAGGTCCGGGATGACCTCTACCGCGTGACCAACATGGTCGAGAAGCCTGCCGCCGACGAGGCGCCCAGCAACCTCGCGATCATCGGCCGTTACATCCTCACTCAGGACATCTTCGACTACATCAAGGACACGCCGCCCGGCAAGAACGGCGAAATCCAGATCACGGATGCGCTGCTCCGTCAGGCTAAAGCGGGCTGCGTCATGGCCTACAAGTTCAAGGGCCTCCGCTTCGATTGCGGCAGCATTGACGGGTTCGTCGAAGCCACCAACTACTGTTACGAGCACTTCTACAAGAAGCAGGCTGCTCGCTGAGACACCGGGCTCGAGGCCTCTCCAATTCCATGAGGAAGACTGCACAGGTCCGGTTCCGTGGCTGAAAACCCCATCCGGGCTCCATCTCGTCGCCTGCTCCAGAACCACGACACGCTCGTGGTCTGGGCGCAGCGTTTGCTCAATGTGACTGCGGTTGTAGTTCCTTTGCTGCTGCTCGCGGAATGGCGCGATGCGGAGGTCAAAGACAACTACCGCTATATGGCTGTTGTGGCCGTGCTGCTCATGCTTGTGATTTACCAGAACTCAGGTGTGTACCGACGTTTCTCCGGGCCGCTCGAGGGCGTCCAGCAACTGGCCCGCGCCTGGGGTGTCCTGGTGATGGCGCTTGGAGTGGTCGCGTTTTTCACCAAGACAGCCGAGGAGTTTTCCCGCTCTGTTCTGTTGCTGTGGGTGTTGATTGCCTTTGCGCTGCAGGCTTTTTTCTATCTTTTGGTTCTGGCCATCTTCAACAGGATCCAGGGCAGATCCGAGCGCGTGCCCAGCCTTTTGCTTGGTACCGGCCCTCTTGCGGACCACTTGGCCCGGAGCATCAACCGCAACCCGTGGCTGCCCGACCGGATTTGCGGAGTTCTTTCCGAACACGCTGGAGACAATTCCCACTGGAAGGTGCCCGGGGTGCCTGTTGTAGGCACTACGGTTGAAGTGGTCGATATCGTGCGATCGATGGGCATACGGCGCGTCTACGTCGCATTGCCGCTGAGGCTTACGCATCACGTAGACCACGTTCAGGGATTGCTGTTCGACTGCAATGTCGACGTGATCTGGGCCCCTGATATCTTCAGTCTCAACCTCCTCAATCACAGTGTGCGCGAGGTGGCGGGTATTCCGCTGGTGACGCTGTCCGAAACCCCCCTCATCAGTGGTGGCCGCGCGTTCCTGAAGATGTTGATGGACAGGATCGTCGCTGTTTTGGCTCTGCTTGCATTAAGCCCTGTGATGCTGCTGGCGGCGCTTGCGATCAAGCTGGATTCCGAAGGCCCGGTGTTTTTCAGACAGCCCAGACACGGATGGGATGGGCGGGAATTCAACGTGCTCAAGTTCCGCAGCATGGTTGTGCACCAAGAGTCTGGAGGTACGCTGACGCAGGCCCAGAAGCAGGATGCACGGATAACGAGTGTCGGACGGTTCATTCGCCGAACCAGCATTGATGAGTTGCCGCAGTTGTTCAATGTGCTGGAGGGGTCCATGTCCCTGGTGGGGCCTCGCCCCCACGCCATAGCCCACAACGAGTTTTATTCCGACAAGGTGAACGCCTATCTGGCCCGGCATCGCATCAAGCCTGGCATGACAGGATTGGCCCAGATTCGAGGCCACCGTGGCGAAACGGATTCGCTGGAGAAGATGCAGATGCGGGTTGAAAGCGACCTCGAGTACATCAACAACTGGTCGCCCTGGCTTGATCTCAAGATCCTCATGCTTACGCCTTTCGCGCTGTTCTCGCGCAACGCGTACTGAAGTCCGAAGATGGAACAGCCGATCCATTGGCCTATACTCCGGGTCTGTCCACGAATCTGGGGCTGATCATGTTCATGCGGTTCATCCTTACCCTTCTGCTTGGTCTTGTTCTCGTGGGCTGTGATTCTTCGGGGGGTACAGCTTCCGCGGCTGCCGTAGCTGCGGCCAACGCCCCCGCGGCACCGGAGCAGTACCAGATCGGCCCAGGCGACCAGCTCCAGATCAGCGTCTGGCAGCATCCAGATCTCTCACCTTCCGTGACAGTGCTTCCCGACGGAGAGATCAGCCTCCCGCTTATCGGTGAAGTTAAGGCCTCCGGGTTGGAGGAAAAACAACTGGCCGCCATCATCCGGGACAAACTTGCCGAATACGTCCGCAGCCCCGAGGTGACTGTTACGGTGTCCAATGCCGAGAGCGCCAATTTCCAACAGCGGATCCGGGTCACTGGAGCGGTCATGAGGCCGGCTTCGGTGCCGTTCCACAAAGGCATGACAGTGCTTGACGTGGTGGTTGGCGAGGCCGGAGGACCGAGTGAATTTGCCTCTGCCAATTCAACCAAACTCTATCGCACCGGTGCAGGTGGGGCGCAGGTGCTCGAAGTGCGCCTGGACGACATCCTCAAGAAGGGGAAGATGGAGACCAACTACGAACTCCAGCCCTCTGATGTCATCACCGTGCCGGAGCGGCTGTTCTAGACGCCGGGCATAGCATGGGGTTTCTCGAACTCCTGGGGCGGGAACTCCATTCCCGCCGGTTTTCCAGCATCATCCTTTTTTGCTCGATAGTGCTCCTCGGCCTGCTGGTTTCCTCGTTGACGCCTCGTGCATGGACCTCCAAGGCCTCGCTGTACCTGGGCGCTCGCCCAAGCGTCGATCAGGACCTTCCCGGGCGATTGGTCCGGAAGATCCGCGAAGGCGTGGTTCCGGACTCGGGAGACCTTGTTCTAACCAATCTTGCCGGCCCGGAGCTGGAAGTCCGGCTTCGGAGCAACTCTCCTGATCGTGCATTCGAGCAACTCAACCTGCTCTTGTCCAAAGTGGCGCGGGACGAGCGCGAGACCAGTCGCCAATCCCTGCTCAACGTAGCTGCGCGTCTTGAGCGCGAGTCTGCGCAAGCGTCGTTGACCTTGCAGCAAAGCTCTGCCCGCCTTGAAGCCCATCGGCTTTCAAGGCTGGACGACGGGGAGTCCGCGCTAGCGACCCGTATCGCCGAACTTGGGGCTGAACTGGATACGCACTCACGCGAGTTGAACGCCGAGGCCGAGGCTCGTGCCGTTCTTGTCGAGCAGCAGCGAGGGCTGGAACGGCGAGTCGCGGCCCTTCAGCCTGATCTCGATGCTCCGCTTGCCTTGGAGCACAGGATCAAATCAATGCGGGCAGATTTTTCTGCCTTGCGTGCCGGGTCTTCCGAGAGCCCCGCCCGCGTCGAGGAAATCGAGCGTGAATTGAGTGCGTTGGAGGTGGAGCGGCTCGGGCTTTCAGAGCGCAAGGCCGAGGCAGAGAGGCTGCTGGGTGCCGAGCTCCGTCCGCAATTGGAGGCTGTTGCCACGCGACTTCGCACTATTGAGGGAGAGATGTCGGCGCGCGAGGCTGGGCGGATGCAGGCCATGACGCTCCTGAGCGCCCTGAGATCCGAGGTGCAGGACATTCATCGCGGC
Source organism: uncultured Gammaproteobacteria bacterium (assembly GCA_903928015.1). Taxonomy (GTDB): domain Bacteria; phylum Pseudomonadota; class Gammaproteobacteria; order Pseudomonadales; family UBA5518; genus UBA5518. The sequence goes on from CAIYPF010000080.1 coordinate 12,185, forward strand.
GATCAGCCCTTGCAGGAACTGGAGCGGGGATTCTCTGAGGCGCAGGCCAATGACCTCCGCCTCAAGGAGGCCTTGCAGGCCGCGCGCGACAACACGGTGGTCGCGGCAGCGGCGAATGAACCGCCCTTCACGATGCGCGAAAAACCCGGAGTGCCAGCGAGTCCCGACGGGGTCGGAGCGCTGGGGGTGCTGTGTTTAGCCGCGCTGTTCGCCTGTGCTGGCGTGTTCTTGATGCTGGTTTTCAGTGTGATGCCCAGCAAGAAGCGTCGCCTTGGCGGCGCATCCCGGGGCGCGAGTGATCCTGCACCGGCGCCGGAACACCAGGTACCGGTCCGCTTGCCTGCTGTTGTTGCGGCCATTCTGTTTGTGGTCACCATGACGGCCGCCGGATTTTTCATGCTCGCGATGGCCTGATTACCGCCTCGGGTTTTCCGGGTTTGTCCGGCATCTACTTGCCACGTTCACCGCCCCGAAAGGGCTGAATTCCGGCTTGCTGCCGCACAAGCGGGGCTATCGATCCCGATGTCTGCGCAAGGAAAAGCCTGGAAAAGCGTCGATTTTCTTTACATATTCCGTGCCCTACGTTCTGTAGTGGCGAAATATGTATTTAAAAAACAAAATGTTATGAAGTTGGCACGGGGAATGTATGTGTTTTCCGGGCTTATGTTTACCCCGCTGCCAAGCGCCACTACCACCCGCAAGGCAGTCAATCTCAAGGAGACCCGAGATGAAAAAACTACTGATTGCAGCAAGCGTTGCGCTTGGCCTTGGCGTGAGCGGCTTGGCTTCCGCAGCCACCTTCGACTTCGATGCA
>CAIYPF010000081.1 GCA_903928015.1 uncultured Gammaproteobacteria bacterium
AGCGAGGTCTTGGTGTTCACGCGGAATTCCAGACCCTGCGCGCTTCCCGAATCGTCGTATCGCTGTGCGTAGATGCCGTGGCCGCTCCCGTCCTGCCCGAGCGATTGCCAGACAACAAGGAAACCACCGCCCGCGAGCATTGCCACGGAAGGTGCCGATTGGTCGCCCGTCGTGAATGTATTGACTTGTGTCGGGCTGGAGAGCGCGACGCCCATGCTGTCATAGGTCGCGAGATACACCCCCTCGCCGCTGCCGTCCTCGCTCATCGACGTCCAGGAGACGGCAAACCCTCCGGCTGGCAGGGCAACAACGGCAGCCGCACGCTGCTGGTCGGTAGAGGTGGAATTGATCTGGAACTCTGAGCCTACCGCGACGCCTGCGGAGTCGAAGACCTGAGCAAAGACCCCGCCCAGGCTGCCGTCCTGCCCTTCCGAAGTCCAGACGACGACGAATCCCCCTCCGGTCAATCCAGCTGTGGCGGGATCGGTCTGGTCATATGCGGTAGTGGTATTGACCTGGAACTCGACACCTTGCGCGGTGCCATCAGCGGCAAATCTTTGCCCGTAGATGCCGCTGCCACTGCCGTCCTGGCCGGCAGACTGCCAGACGACCAGATAATCGCCGGAGGACAGTCCCGTGCTGGACGGAAGGGACTGCCCCCCTGCCAAGGTGGAATTGACACGAAACTCTGCGAACAACCCGAACTCGCGATCCGAGAATCCCAGCCTCTCTACGCCTCGAAGGCTGTCGGTGCCGTCATTGGTAGCGGTACGCGTGACATGCTGGACCGTGAAACGCACGCCGGAGCGGCCGAAGCGGTAGTTCTGTGCCACCTCCGACACGAAGGCGATATCGATTCCGCCCGAACCGTCAATGAGGTCATCGCCACTGCCACCGCGCAGACTGTCAGCAACGGAGGTGCCGGTGAGCGTGTCATTCCCCGATGTGCCTGTGATATTCGCCATATGCCTTCCGGGATCATGTGACCAGATGAAGCGTCAGGGGGCATCACATGCAGGATGGATGCCCGGTCTGCGATACGCGAAGCAGCAAGGGACGGTCAGTCAGGAGTGGCAGAGCGAAGCGAGACGGGGGCGTGGTCAGCCAGAGCCGCACCGGAGGCATGCCGAGACCAGCGCAGACCGGTATGGGATCCCGGCAGATCCAGCCTGCTGTAGAAGCTGCCATTCACCTGGGTGTTGGAGATGAGGTACCGGTAGAAGCGCCTGAAAAGCTCACGGTCCATGTTGAAACCGGCCGCAGCACTCCAGAAATCCTTGAGCGATCCCCGATAGGTCAGACCAGGGATGTCATAGATCGCAGCGCCACAGGTCTTGAGAGGCCTGCCATGGAACAACGCCGAGAGCCCGACAGTGCTGTTGACCACCACCACCCCCCGCGCATGGCGAAGCAGGGTGGGAAGATGGAGGTCGTGGACGTAGTGCAGGCGCCCGTTGAGACCATGCTCCACGGTCAAGGCCTTCAGCAGCGCCGTGTAGTCGTGATAGCCCCGGTCCATGGGGTGGTGCTTCAGAACCAGATGCGTATCTGCAGCCGCATTGGAAGCGAAGGACCGCACCACATAGCGGATGAACCTCTCAACCGTGAAACCGGAGTGCTCCTGGATCTGGGAGTCGTTATGGACCTGCAAGGGAGCAAGGAAAAACTGCCCGGACAGTTCAGCGACCAGCCGCTGCGCGATACGGCTCTCCCGCCGGGCATAGCTCCGTTTGCGGGCAAAACTGCGAAGCCATGGAAACAGTTCGGTGAGCGAGAGCTTGCGGTGGTGGCGGTAATGGAGAAACAAAGGACTGCATGCAACCGACGCGACGTAGTAGAGGATCGCCCAGAGCGCCGACCACCAGAAGGTGTTCCTGACGGCTAGCGGATCGGGCACCTGCGCCACTTCACGATTGAGGTAGAAGATGGGCGAGCGCGGCAATTGGGAGTGACCGTTCACGCCGGAACGCTCGAAAGTGACGTAGTCGGGACGCACGTAGCCTTCCTCGAAGACCCCGAGCTCCACTCCCATCTGCTTGACCACCTGCCGGGCCAGACGGTGAACCGGCCGGCAATCCCCGAACAGCAGAACCAGATCGATGTCACGCTCAAGCATCACCTTTCGGAGGAAGCCGGGCCACTCCTCGGATGAGCCGCGGAACCAGATCGCGTCCGACGGATAGAACAGCGCGTCACCACCGTTGAAGTTGATCTTGCAGACCTGGGCACCCGCCCAGCGCAGATCGCGGGCAAGCCGCGCAAAGAAGGGACCGACAGGGGACTGGAGCAGCAGCACGCGGCGACCACGGAAGCCATCCAGCCCTCTGGAGATCATGAAGGATCCTCCCTGAAACTCCCGGCTAGGAGCCGGAACCCTGAACAATCGGAATGGGGGATTCTACCGTCCCGTGCCGCACGGGCCGCAAGCCGAAGCAGCGGCAAGATTCCTCCGTTCAGCGCGCGCGCAAGCGCAGCAGTGGCAGCAGCCAGCGCCGCCAGAGCGGTATCAGGGGCTTGCTGCGCCAGCCCAACAACTCCTCGACCGCCTCCTCGGGCGACATGAAGAACCGCCCTCGCGGATGCACATAGCGGGGATAGAGAATCAATGCCGCAGCGACCAACTGCTCGACGGACAGCTGCCTTCCCCGCCGTGCAGGCGGGTCAAGGTCTTCGGTCAAGCCCCATCCTGCGTAGAAAGGCCTGCCGTGGCAGACCACCTTCTTCTCGCGCAGCAGCGCCTCGAATCCGGCGAGGGAGCTGATCACATGCACCTCATCGACGGCGTCCAGCATGGCCGCCATTGAAACCGTATAAACGACTTCATCAGCATCTCTCAATGCCTTGTTTTCATTAGCGCCGAGCTTCCTCAAACCCCTGACGACATCGGGATGTGGCTTGTACACGATCCACGCATCGGGACATCGCTCGCGTGTGGCTGCGAGCAAGCTGGCGTTGTCGCGAACGGCTGTGGCACCCAGGGCCACGGCGGCATCAGACTCCACCTGACCCACCACCAGGACCACACGGGCAACGCCTGCAGGCCTCGACCAGCCCGAGCCGGCGAGGTTGTACTTGCCTATGCCAGAGGCGACGATGTGCTCCCGCAGCCGCCCTGCCCGCTCCAGCAAGTCGGGCTCGAAATCCCGCTCTCTCAGCATGTTTTCGAGGGCAGACGGGCGGGTCGCATCGTAGTAAATGCCTTCGTCGTCAATGACCCACGAAAGCGGCCTCGCCAATTCGGCCCCCAGCCCCACCGAGCGCAAAAAACCATCCTCGACCCGGAGGACCCGCGGCGACTGCCGTGGCGCGGGCGAGGCACCCCAAAGGACCAGGGGCCGATCCGCACCTACCTGAGCCACACGCCGTCGGAACACCAGCTCTGTTCCGGCCATGAAGTCACGCAGCAGCGGCCTCTTCCAGGCCGAGAAACCCAGAGCCTCAACCACCGGCGGCAGTTCGGCCCGTAACCGCCTCTGCAAGGACAGGTGCTCGAGCACACGCTCGGCCTCGCAGGGCATTGCAGTGACGGGATCCAGATAGCGTGGATAGCGGAGCAGCGCCGCGTGGACGAGGCGAGGAAGATCGATCGCCTGCCGCCAGGGCGGCGCTGGCACGGCGTCCCGGGTCAGGCCACGGCCGGCATAGAACGGCATCCCGAAACAGTGCACCGGCCGACCCCGGAGCAGGGCCTCGAAACCCATTTGCGAGGTGGCGACGAACACGGCCCGCGCATGCTCCAGAAGGCGCACGGGGTGTGCGTTCTCGGCCAGCAACTCCACCCTCGGCTGGTCCGCGAAAGCAGCGATGTCGATACAGCCCTTGGCTTTGCCTGCGAGCACATCAGGGTGCGTCTTCACCAGCACCCTGCTGCCAGGGTACTGCTCGAGCGCGGACCGCAGCATGCGGTCGAACGTCGTGGCATCGGCCCCACCCCATTGGAGCGAAGCATCGCCTCGCGTCTGGTCCACGACCAGGACGTAGTCCTCGGGTAATGCGGACGAAAACTCAGGCAAGTGATTGTATTTGGAGACCCTACCCTGCCTCCAGGCATGGATGAACCGAAGCGAACGCTCCACGTCGAGGCTCTGCAGCGGCTCGTCGCAAAGGCGGTCGAGACGGCATGGCAGGGTTGCGTCGTAGTAGATGCCCAGATCATCAACCACCACCGACAGCGGGGCGGAAGCCCCGCCCAAACCCAGCGAGCGCAGAAAGCCGTCTTCAAGCGCAATGAAAGGTTTGGCATGACGGGAGGCGTAGGCGCGGGCACGCAAGGAGCTTGCTCGCCGCCCCCACCCCACTACCGCCGCGACGCGGGCGGGATCGAGAAAGCGGTTGGCCGGGATGAGGGTGGCACCGAGCAAGGATTCGATCCCGGGCGTCCGGAGGATGCCCCGGGAGAAAACCGCCAGGGGCCCGGCAAAGCTGGATGACGGGGAATCCACGCCGATCAACCCCACCCGGACGTCGCCAGCGCGGGCCAGGACGCGAGGCTTGCGTTACGGGTTTCACAGTCCAGAAGCGCGGCCTGCGCCACGGAGGACGCCATTGCCGGGTCCGTGAGCAACGCAACGATGGCCTCCACCCAGGCCTCTGGCAGGGCCGGGCACAAAAATCCGGTCTCGCCCTGCCGGATGCTGCCGGCATAAGGCGCCAGGTCGGCATACACGCCTGCGGCCCCGGACCGTGTGATATCGAACAGTTTCACCTCTGAGCGGGCGCGGTTGAATGCCGTATCGAGGCAGGGTGCGAGCCCGACCCGGTATCGGGCAGAGCGGCTGCTGGCGAGGTACTCCGGCCATGCCAGCCAAGGGCGGACGCGCACGCGCGGGATATCCCGGAACAACGCAGCGACACCCGCATCACCAAAAATCTCGAACACCGCCTCCGGGACGCGCGCCTGAACCGCCGCCACCACGGGCAGCAGCCAGCGGGTCTCGCGCAGATGGGCGCGGGTCGCGTGATAGAAGTACAGAAGCTCGCTGCCGCCCTCGCCGACCGGAGCACCGGCAGCGGGAAGAAAAAGAGGCTCCACACGTCGACTCCCCGGCGCGGGATACCGGCGCAGGAGTTCTGCCGTGGAAAGCCAGAGCTCGTCACAACAGCCCGACAGCAACGTCCGCACGGCACGATGCCGCCGTGCCGTACGCAAGGCATAGCCAAAAGGCAGCTCATCGGCCAGAAGCGCCTGCGGCATGTCGTCGTCCATCAGCAAGGCAATGCGCAGGAAGTCGTCACGATGACGCCGTATCCAGCGCAACCACGCCTGCGGCGCATGACGCACGATCACAAGATCAGTACCTGGCAGAGGCCCACTCCCGGGTGGCTCGAGCATGAGGGTGTCGATGATCCGCGCCGCTGGTGCGACGCCCGCCAAGCGCGGAGCGAGGTAGATGTCGGTCGTGGGAATGCGCCCGGGCGAGAGCACCAGCACCTCGCTCTTTCCCGACGCTCCCGCGCGGGCCCGGCAGGAGCGGAACCAATCGTTTGCCGCGAAGCCTCCGGAGCCCTGCAGGCAGCTGTGCAGCACCCTCCGCAACAGACCCGGACCATCACCCATCCGCCCGGGGCTCAGGCCCCCCACTCCCGCCTGCGCGCGATGATGAGTTCGGCAAGTTCAGCTGCCGGCAATGCCTTGCTGAAGAGCCAGCCCTGCAGGTAATCGCAGCCGAGCGCCATGAGGAAGTCGCGCTGAACCTCTGTCTCGACGCCCTCTGCAACAACCTTGATACCCAGCGCATGCGCCATGGCGACCGTGGCGCTGCAGATAGCCCTCCCACCCGGTTCGGCATCGATGTCGCGCACGAAAGAGCGATCGAGCTTGAGATTGTGGAGGGGCAGCATCTTCAGATAGGAGAGCGAGGAATAACCCGTGCCGAAGTCGTCGATCGCAAGCCCCACGCCACTGTCGTAGAGCCGTTTCAGCAGCCCGATGGTGGACTGCGGATCCTGCATCGCCATCGATTCCGTCAACTCCAGCTCGAGATCGGACGCGCTGATCCCGGAACTGGCAATGGCCGCAGCGACGCGTTCGGGCAGTTCACGGTCCTGCAACTGTTTTGCGGAGAGGTTGACGCAGACGCGCAAGCCGCGAATGCCACGCGCGTTAAGCGCGGCGAGTTCCTGACAGGCCGCGTTCAGCGCCCAATCGCCGATGGCATCGATCAGACCGAACTCCTCGGCGACGCTGATGAACTGGTCCGGCGCAACCATCCCGCGCAGCGGATGCTGCCAGCGAATCAGCGCCTCGGCCGCCACATAAACGCCATCCTCGGACCGGACCTGCGGCTGGAAGTGCAGCCGGAACTCCTCGCGCTCGATGGCACCGCGCAGGTCCGCCGCGAGCTCCAGGCGCTCTCGCGCGCGCTCCGACAGCGCCTGGTCGAAGAACTGGAAATTGTTGCGCCCGAGATCCTTGGCCCGGTACATCGCCGCGTCCGCGTTGCGCATCAGCGTCTCTACCGACGTACCGTGCTCGGGCGCGATCGCTATGCCTATGCTGGGCGAACTGTGGAGCAGGCGGGTGCGCAGGTTGTAAGGCGCGCTCAGTTCCTGACGCAGTTTCTCGGCCATCCGGGCAATGGCCTCGTCATCGCCCGCGCCCGGCAGCGCCACCACGAACTCGTCACCGCCCAACCTCGCCACGATGTCGCTGGAGCGGACGCAGCCACGCAGCCGCCGCGCAATCTCCAGAAGCAACTGATCGCCCACATCGTGGCCCAGAGAGTCGTTGATCAGCTTGAACCGGTCCATGTCGATGAACATCAGCGCCAGGCGCTCCCCGGAGCGCAAGCCCTGCGCCAGGGCCTGATCGACGCGGCTCTGCAACGAGAAACGGTTCGGAAGACCGGTGAGCGCGTCGTGATGCGCGAGAAACTCGATCTTCTCCTCAGCGCCCTTGCGTTCGCTGATGTCCACGAAGCTGCCGACGTAATTACCCGGTTCGCCCGTCTCGTCACGCACCACGGCAAGCACCAGCCAGAACGGGCGCGGCACACCGCCGGCGCCGCGACCCCAGACCTCTCCCTGCCAGATGCCACGGTCCTGGGCGATCGCCGCGAAGCTCCTGAACTGCTCCCGGTTGCCCCGTTCGGCAAATATCTCTGCCGCGTCCATGCCCGGCGCAAGCATCTGGCTGATGCCCGTGAGACCCGCAAAGGCGGGATTGACCTCGAGGATGCGGAACTCCCGATTGCTGATGAAGATGGCCTCGCCGCCACGCTCGAATGTCATGGCGAGCAGCTTCGCCCGTGCTGCCGACTCGACGCGGTCGGTAATGTCCCAGCTGACACCCACCACGTGAGGACGGCCGCCGCGGTCGAGGCGCTGGCGAGCGCGCGCACTTATCCAGCGCATCTCCCCTCCGGGATGCATGACGCGCAGATCCAGCGACAGGAAGCCCGCACCGAGCGTGCAGGCCTCCAGTGCTTCCTGGTAACGCGGCAGGTCGTCCGGGTGCACGCGCTCCAGGAGCGTATCGAGATCCATCACGAAGGCATCGCCCGGAAGCCCGTAGATACGACAGAGCTCAGCCGTTCCCGTGAGCTGGCCGGAGTCGAGGTCGTGGTCCCAGCTGCCTATGCCCGCGAACGCCAGGGCGTCCAGGAAGCTGCGCTGCGTCTCGCGCTCGCGCTCCTCGGCGGCCTGACGCTCGGCGACCTCGTTACGCAACTGGCGATTGCGCTCGGCGAGCTCGGTGGTGCGCTCCCCGACCTGCCGCTCCACCCGCGCCGATCGCCCGCTGAGCAGCACGATCACGCACAGGATCAATGCCGCGCCAGCGCACACCGACATCTGAAGCAACGATTGGGCAAATCCGGACTGGGACGAGAGGAATGCATCCGTAGGCGAAATGGTCAGTTCCCAGATACGACCGCCTACTTCAATGCGCCTGGAGTAGGGCTCGATGAGCGCGCCGGTTGCAGGCGATGCGCCCATGTCCACAAGCACGACCGGGGCCTTTTCCGTGACGTCCTCCAACCGCAAATGCACCGGCATGGGTGCGCCATCGCCATGCTCAAGCAGCCTTCTGACGATCGGCAGCGGTTGCGCGGCCACGCCCACGACACCCTCGAGTTCGGGCAGGCCCGGCACCTCGCCCGAGGGGCCCACCGCCGCGAGAAAAAGCAGTGTGAGCTCGCCGGGCTGGCCGACCAGGGCGCGTCTCGGCGCCATCGCCACGACATCGCCTGTGGCACGCGCACGTTCGATCGAGGCGCTCGCACCCGGACCGCGCAGCAGATCGACGCCAAGCCTTTGTTGCTCCGAGGCAGGAGCGACAAACGTGACGGGGTAGGCGTGGTCAAACTGCCTGTCATCCGGCGAAACGACGGCGGGAACCGATATTCGGAAGGAGGAATACAGCGAGGCCCGTACCGCCGCCTCGAAGGCAGGCTGATCAGCCACCGTGACACGTGGCGCCCACCCGAGGCCGCTCAGTCCCGCAACGCGGCGAGCCAGCGCATCGCCAAAACCCCGGAAAGCCTTCGCGTCAACGGGCCGCGCGGATTCGAAGAATGAACGCAAGGTGGCAGCGACGCCCCGCACCTCATCGAACTCACGCGTGAACGATTGCGCGAGATCGGTAGCAAGGGTCTCGAAGGAACGCTTCCCGCGCTCCTGCTCACGGGCCGCCAGCAGCCCGCCCACCGACCAGGAGACCGCCAACGCAAACAGCGTTCCCAGCAGGACGGCCTTGTGCCTGCCGCGCCAGATTGCCGAGGCGGCTGTCGGCACGACGAGCATCGCGTGGACCCCCATCAGCATGCCCATCCAATGCCCGAACCAAGCCGAGAGGGCAGCACCTGGAATATCTGGCGAGGCGAGGATGTCGGAGGTGTAGGCCCCTAGCAGCACACTCCCCCCGCCCAGCAATGCCGCAAGGGGACTCCAGATCAAGCCGAACCTGAGCACATCACGCGCGGAGTCGAACCCCGGGCACGCCACCCCGGGCAACTGCAGGAGCCTTGCAGCAAGCGCCGATTGCAGGCACAGCGCCACGCCGACCAGAACACCATCGGCGAGGGCATAGCCCAGCCCCAGCGTCCCCCCTGCCTGGACGTGCGCAAGTACAGTGAGCAAGACGCCCGACAGCAGGATGCCAGGCCAGGCCGCGGAGCCCAGACGCAGGGTCGCCGCCAGAGCGACGCCGGCAGGAAGCCATACGAGCGGATAGTGGCCCACGGAGGGCGCAAAACGCAGGCAAAGAACGCCGGCAAGCACACAGGCGAACGCCACGGCAACGCTACGCTGCACGCCCTGCCATTGTGATGTCCTGGAGTCAGGCATGACCGCCCTCAGGCTGGTTGGAGCCCCTCGCGCGCGCAAGGCGCGCGGCCGGTAGAGGCGGCAGCCGGACTATAACGGAGCATCTGTGTCAGTGTAAGCGTGCCCGGGACGGGGACATCGCCAGTAACTCAGAAAAGCTCCACGTCCCCGCCGAAGACTTCCTGCGAGGCACGCTGCGGCGGCTCCACCAGGCGCGTCATGTACTGCTCCTCGCGCTTGAAGATGGTGTCGTTGTGGAGCGTACGCAGTTTTTTCACCTGTACCCGGCCGGTGCGCGGGTCGTAGAGGACCTTGCGCGGATACACGTCGCCGACGTCCTCAGCAAGCAGGCGCAGGCCCTCCGTCCGGATGTATTCCCGCACGAACTGGATATTGCGCCGCCCGACATCGGACATGATGGCGAGCACCTTGCCTCCTCCGGTGATCTTGACTTCAAGATTCTCGCGGACACCGCCGAATTTCTGTATGTCGGTAATCAGGTGTTCCATCGCGACATTGCCGTAGCGTGCCGATGCACTGACCAGGGAGTCGGTCCAGGAATCGTGCTCCCGCCCCGAACTCTGCGGCAACATGAAGTGGTTCATGCCACCGACGCCGAAGACCGGATCCCGCACGCAAGCCGAGATGCAGGAGCCAAGGACGGTGGTGATGACCTCGCTCTCCACGGTGACGTAGTACTCGCCCGGCAGGATTTTGGCGGCGTACTGGTTGCGTGTGGGATCCCAGTACCGCTTCACGTGCTCATAACCCGGCAGGACGCGAGACTGCCCTGCGTACGTGAGGCGTCGGCGGTTGTTCGATGCAGTGTCTTGCATGAGCGCGCGCCTATTGCTGTTTCTGGTAGACGGTCTGGCCCAGCAGCCGGAAACGCGTCGCGAGGTTGTGCATCGTCTCGGAATGGCCGAGGAACACGTAGCCGCCGTCGACCAGCTGATCGGCGAAGCGGTCGAAGAGCCGCTGCTGAGTGGGTTTGTCGAAATAGATGACCACGTTGCGGCAGAAGATGAAATCGAACTTCCCCTGCATAGGCCAGGGTTCCATCAGGTTCAGCTGTCGGAACGTGATGAACTGCTGGAATTCGGGGCGTATCCGGACCTTCTCGCTGGTCGCACCCCGACCGCGCAGAAAGCCGCGCCGCTTGAGCGCCTCGGGCAGGGAGCGGATGCGGTCCTCCCCGTAGATGCCTGCCTCGGCCGTGGCCAGCACCTTGGTGTCGATGTCGGTGGCGAGAATCCGGAGATCCCAGCCTGAGGGCAGGCAGTCCTGGACCGTCATGGCGATCGAATAGGGTTCCTCGCCGGTGGAGCAGCCTGCCGACCAGATCTTCAGGGAGCGCTTGGCGGAGTTGCGCTCGATGAATTCGGGTATGACACGCTCGCGCAGCACGTCGAAGTGGTGCTTCTCGCGGAAAAAGGACGTCAGGTTGGTGGTGACTGCGTTTATGAGGTTGACGAACTCCGGACCGCCCGCGTCCTCACGCAGCAAAGCCACGTATTCGGCGAAGGAACCGAGTCGCAGATCACGCAGCCTGCGCACCAGACGGCCATAGACCATCTGCCGCTTGGTGTCGGGGAGCTTGATGGCGGCGTGCTGTTCAACCAGTTCGCGGACAAAGGCGAATTCGGCGTCGCTGAAAGGGAACTCACGCGACTCGGCCCTTTCGTCTGCGGATCTCACGCGAGCGCTCGCCCTGCCCTCGATATCACCCATCAGGCCTCCTAGCCCAGCACTTTCTTGACCACCGCGATCAACTGGTCCGGATTGAAAGGCTTCACTATCCAGCCGGTTGCGCCAGCCGCCTTGCCCTCGAGCTTGCGCTCCTGCCCGGACTCCGTCGTGAGCATGAGGATGGGCACGAAGCGGTAAGCCGGCATGGCACGCAACTCGCGGGTGAGGGCGATTCCGTCCATGAGCGGCATGTTCACATCGGTCAGCACGAGATCGAATTTCTGCTGGCCGGCCCGATCCAGCGCGTCCTGCCCATCTATTGCGGACACCACCGTGTAACCGGCGTTGCCCAGCGTGAAGGCGACCATCTGGCGCATGGATGCCGAATCATCGGCGGCGAGGATGTTCGCCATGTATCTACTCCAGGTCTGTGTCTTTTAAGCTCGCCGAGGCGCAACTCTCAATAGGGAAAACCCCTACACCGCTTCCTTCAGCCCCTGCAACTCTTCCTGGCTGAGAAGACGGTCTGCGTCGAGCAGCATGACCATCTTCTCGCCCACCTCCGCCAATCCGCGGATATAGGAGGCATCCAGCGTGGTGCCAAAACGCGGCGGGGGCTTCACCTCCGCGTTCTCGACATCGACGACGTCCGAGACGGCATCGACGACGATGCCGGCCGCCTGCTGCTCGGCCAGCTCGCCCACGTTGATGACGATGACCACCGTGGTAGGGCCGGGTTCCGTGCGCTCGAGACCGAAGCGGGCACGCATGTCGATGATGGGGACGATTGAACCTCGCAGGTTCAACACCCCCGAGACGAAGGGGGGCAATCGAGGCAGCCGCGTCACCGGGGTCCATCCTTTGACCTCCTGTACCCGGAGGATGTCTACACCGTATTCCTCGCCGGCAAGCGCGAACGTGAGGTACTGACGGGAATCGCGACGTTCTGCACGGCCGCGGTTCCTGGCCGATCTGGCAACATCCATTGAGTCCTCCCGGGAGAGTGGCGCGGGACCAGTCGATAACCGGGGCTCGATGGGCTGGTCCGATAGTCCACAGCATAGGGTTTGAGCACGGCATTTCCAAGCACGAACACCCGAGCGTCACTGCGACCGCACCGGAAGACGCAACGCAGCTTCGGGAAAAGTTGCACCTGCCGCGACAGCGACAGCACGGCGCGTGGGTCAGGGGATTAAGATGCGGCCACCACGGCACACGGGCCCACGCGCCAGCAGCACATGAACGAGGCAGCAAAAGAAGGTTCGCTGGACGTCATCGACGGCAAGCCCGTGATCTTCTACGACGGCTACTGGATCCGCTATTACGCGCCGCCCGAGAACTCCCTCGTCGAGAAAAAACTCCTCATCGACCAGATGACCAAGCGGGCCTTCCACCATACGGAAGAAGGCATCAACACCCCGGGCAAGAAACTCGAGGCCGCCCGCCAGGCCTGGCTCAGCGAGACCGTACCCCAGCGCAAGCGCGTCAACGCCGCCATGCTCGCGGGTGCCTTGTTCAACCGCGCCACCGATCTCTTCACGACCATCGTCGAACTCGAGGAAGCCGGGGTCCACATCAGCATGGACAACGAGCTGATGCGCCAGTGCGACGATTGCTTCCGCGAGGCGCTGGAACTTGGCCACCACGTCAAGCACTACAGCGGCGAGGAAGGCATAGACGAACTCTGGGGCGAGCCCTTCAAGGCCTTCACGCTGCCCATCGCCACGGTCTACGAGAGCCGCTACATGAAGATCGCGCGGGCCATGCGCGACATCGACGGCCTCGCCGGCAAGATGGACGTCTGCTTCTCCAGCCTGCCAGGCTTCACTCTGATCGGGTCGCTGCTGCGAGAGCTCGCCGCCGCCGCAAAACTGGAAAGCGAGACGAAGCGCAGCGACCCGGTGATTTTCCGGGTGTGGCCCCGCTTCGTGGCTGCAGGGGAAGAGGTGGCGGGTTTCCGCCCGACCCTGCCCGCGGAAGCGACTGCCGAGCAGCACCGTCTGGCCGAAGAAGCACTGCGGCTGCTGGCCGAAGGCAAGAAAGTGATCGAGTACCTGGCCGGCGCAAGGGTCCCGATGCCCAAGACCACCGCAAACTACCACCGCCGGTGTGACGAGTTCCGCGCCACCTGCGAGCAATGGGCTGCCGGCAACGGGCAGTAATCAACCGGGCTCCGGACCGGTGGCCACGGGAGCGCCGGCGCGGGACGACCAGTCGCTCCAGCTCCCGGGGTAAAGCCTGTCCCCGCTGAACCCAGC
>CAIYPF010000082.1 GCA_903928015.1 uncultured Gammaproteobacteria bacterium
CAGGGTTTCGAAGGGCGTTGCCAGCATCTCCGTGCGGCCTGCGCGGTGCTGCTCGCGGCGCGGCAATCCGGGCTTGTTCCAGTTGCGGAACATCTGGATCACGGCAGGTTCGTCCTCCGAGCGCAGGCTCTCGTAGCCACCCATGCTGATCGGCGTGTCGAGTTGCACGCGGGTGTGGAATCCGTTGGGGGCGCTGATCTCGCGCACGCCGAGCTTGCGCCAGGGCTTCCAGTTCCGCACCAGTGCGCTGCTGTACATCATCGGCACCTTCGAGGCGTAACGCAGCGCCTCGCCCTGATCCGCGGGCAAGGCAGGCACCAGATAGGGAACGATGTTGTTGAAGCAGGCGAGGATCACGTTGGCAGCGGTGAGCTGTTGCAGCCGTCCGTCCTTCATGTAGACCACCCGTACCGCGCGCTCGGTGGCCCGGTCCGGTGTGCCGATGTGCTCCACGCGGAGCGCAGTGGCTTCCAGCCGGATGCGCACGGGAGCGTCGGGGCGGTCGAGCGCCGCATAGTCGAGTGGCGCCAGCACGATCGACTCCGGGCCGTGCAGTGCAGTGAAACTCGCCGGTACGAGCCTGTTCACGAGCAGGCGCGCGATGCTCGCGTTGCCGTCGGGAAAGTGGAAGTAATCCGAGTGCACCAGAGGCTCGGCGGCAATCTCCATCCCCGCAAAGCCCGCAGCGCCCAGACGCCAGGCAACGAATGCAGGGCAGGTATCGACGCGCATGTTGTTGCGGAAACCGTCCCCGCGGAAGAACGCGAGGCTTTCCTCCGCGATACCGACATGCTGCGTGAGATACGTGGCGTAGCTCATGCGCTGCAGCGCACGGGCCTTCGCCATCGCGTCCAGTTCCGGCAGGTAGTCGGTCTGCGCGGCGTGGACACGGAGCAGATCCTCACGCATCCGCGCGCTGAGCGGCGCCTCGTCGAAGAAGGCCTGCCATGGACGCTCACCGAAGCCCGCAACCAGTCGGTCAGCGCGAAAATCCCCGGCGTTGAAAAACACGCCGGCACCCAGCCCTTCCACACGTCCGGGGCGCTCGTATCGCGGAAAACTCGACGCGTCGATGCCGAGTTCCGCAAGCAGGGCTTTCGCGGTGAAACTGTAGGGAAAGGGCGTCTCGATGCTCATCGTGCCGCCGAAGGAAAGATATGTACGCCCTGCGTGGCGGAACTCGTTCCGCTTGGCGTGGCCACCGAAATCATCGTGGTTGTCGAGGATCAGGACCTTCCGATCCGCACCGAGCGCCTTGCGGAAGAAATGCGCGGCAGACAGCCCCGAGATACCGGCACCTACGATCACGAGATCATGGTGCTCGCCGGTGTCTTCTGCAGAGAGCGAGCCACCGAAGGTGCCATCGCGCAATTGATGGGCCACCTCGAAGGAGCCCGGATATTGCCCGCGCAAACCGCTGCGCAGCGGCGGGTATACACGGGCTTCTGCGATCTCGCGGGATTCGGCAGCCGCCTCACCCGCACGCAAGGAGGGTGCTGCGGCAAGCGATGCTGCAGCAGCCACCCCGCCCACGAAATCGCGGCGCGAGATGCGCGCGTGCATGCCGAGTTCGGTGTCGTTGTTGTTGCTCATGCGTGTGAGTCCCCCTTTGCGATGACCCTGTCCCACGGCCTCGAGGGCGCAGGGAACGCCGGGCAAGCAGGCCAGGATTCGCCGAGTGTAACGACAGCGCGCGGACTCCCGACACCGCCCGGCAAACACGCACGGCAACTGCTCGAAATGTAGCAGCCATCACAAGCGGCTCGTATCCTTCACGCACTGCAATCAGCGTCCATGCATTGGGGGAGCCCGTCGTGAAAGAACTGCCTGTTGTAGACGGTGTCGTGCTGGTACACGGCGGCACCTGCGCCGCCGATATCTGGGACGAAGTGCTGCCCTTGTTGCCCTTCCCCGCGGTGGCGGTGGATTTGCCCGGGCGCGGCAGCAACCCGGCCGATCTGGCGAGCGTCACGCTCGATGATTGCGTTGCTGCCGTGCTTGCCGCAGCCGACGCGGCAGACTTCGGCCGGTTTGCACTGGTGGGACACTCACTCGGCGGGGTGACGATCACCGAGACGGGATATCGCCATCCTGATCGCGTGCGCAGCGTGATCTACCTCGGCGCGCTGATCCCTACCACGGAGGTTTCCGCTGCGCGGCTCGTTACCGGCAGTGATATGCCGGCAGGCGTGATGCACCGCATGCCCGAGGAGATGTCGAAAGCGCTGTTCGGCAACGATCTGAACGAGGAGCAGTGGGCCTCGGTAGCGGCGCGGCTGGTGGATGACACCCAGGTGATCATCAACGCCACCGTGAGCGGTCACCCGCTTGCGTGCCACCGCGTGTACATCGGGCTGTCGGAAGACATCCCGGTGCCGCCCGCGCTGGTCGATGCGATGGTCGGCGTGCTGGGCGAAGACCTCGACCGGCGCACGCTGGATACGGGGCACATGATCATGAACTCTCAGCCCGCGATGCTGGCAGCCGCGCTGGCCGAGGTGATCCGGGCAGTCTGAGAACCCGCGCTGTTACCAGCCGGACAGTACTGCCCATCACACCTCGGACGTCAGGCCTTCAGTGCTTGGCCGGCGCCGTGGTGGCCGGCGGGGCCAGGCAATCGACCTGCTTGTCGGCGGGGGCCTTTGCGTTGTCGATCCGGCAGCGCAGGCGGGATACGAACTCCGTCATGCTCGCGTCGACCTGCTCGAAATCGAGCCGGACCTGCTTCTCGCCGCCGCCACGAATGGCAACGATGCCCGCGAGGACCTCGTCGGTTGAGCTGTCAGTGAGCTCTGCCTGGATGGTCATGTTGGTGATGTCGTACTTCTTCATCATGCCGAGCGTGGCATCGCGACCAGCTTTGAGCACTGCGCCTACGGGCGTGTAGCCCAGAATGCCGCGCTTTTTGCGCTTGAGCTGCAGGTCTGTCAGCGCCAAACGGACATACAGGACATCCTGGCCGGGCGCCTCCGCAACCTTGAGACCGCCGGCGACCAGGCGCTCCGTCATCGTGTCACGCATCATGTTGGCCACTGCAGCCAGATCGTCAGGCTTCGCGCCTTTGTAATCGGAGTCCGGGCTGATGATCACTTCGGGCTGATCGACCATCACGGCCGAATACCTGGCGAGCAACTTCCCGGCGCCGGGCGCTACATAGACCAGCTCGGTTCCCTTCTCGGACTCCCGGGACTGCAGCTTGCTGTAGTCGGACAGGAAAGATTTGTCGTAGGTCGGCTCCGCCGCGTTTACGGGGAACGGGAGCGCCAGAAAAACCAGCACCGAAGCGGCGGGCAGCAATGTTGTTATGCGCATGGAATCTGCTCCAGCAGAGTGGATCGGGAGGCAAAGCGTAAATCAATTCGGCGGGGGGAAGGCGAGGAAGGTGGGCGCTGGTGGCTCAGTTTTCCTCCGGTGACACCACGGTGTCGCGAATCAGCGCCAAAACAGGGAGGTCACGCTTGAAGCCAGCAGCCGGGACTGCTGGCGGAGATGTTGGCGGGGATGGTTCGGGTTAAGTGAAACGGTAACGGTGCAAGCACGGGATCCTACGCAGCCCGCAGCGTGAAACTCACTCGCCGCCCCAGAGCGGTCGCGATGTTGACCAGGGCGTCCAAGGAGAACCGCGACACGCGACCACGGAGCAGGTCATTGATCCTCGGTTGGGTGACGCCGCAACGTTGGGCAGCATCGGCCTGCTTCCAGCCTTCGGCTCGGATGATTTCCTCTATCTGGTGCATCAACTCGGCACGCATGCGCAGGTTGGCAGCCTGCTCAGGCGTATCGGCGACAGCGTCCCAGACGTTCGAGAATGAATTGCTTCGCGTTTTCATCTCTGACTCCGCATCAGTTCGGTGTAGCGGGTTCTTGCAAGGTCAACGTCTGCCTTGCTCGTGGCCCTAGTCTTCTTCTGGAACGCGTAGAGTACGTAAATCGCGTCCTCCAGCCTTGCGATGTAGATCACCCG
>CAIYPF010000083.1 GCA_903928015.1 uncultured Gammaproteobacteria bacterium
ACCTTGCTGACAACGGGCTTGCTCGGCTTGGCCATCCGGACTCTCCTTGGGTAAGCCGCCAGCCTACGCCTCATGCCCCCCCGACGTCCCCCTTTTTATATGCGACGGAGTTGGCCTACTGCGTAGCTGCCCCGATCGGGGCCGGCCACGTCCGGGGATGTCGTGACGTCGATGGATGCCGTCGTTTGCGGGCAGGACGGAAGGGCCGCAGCTGGCGGCGGTTCGCTTCCCGCATGCACCGCAGCAACCAGCAAAAGACCGGCAATCAATGCCAAGACACGCATGTACGCAAGCTCTGTGATCGCGCACATTTTTGGAGGGGCGCATTTCAGCGTCGTGACAGCACCGCCGGGGCAGCGCCAGGCCCCGCAGCCCACCCTTCGCGCGACCCGTCCGGGACGCGGCCGCGCGAAGAGCTGCGCGCTCAGTTGGCAGGCAGGCGGAAGGCCACCAGATCGGCTCCCATGCGGGTGAATACGTTGCCGCCCGCCGAGATCAGAACGTACTGCGCCCCTGATTTGCCCCGGAAGCTCATCGGTACCGAGTGCCCGCCAAAGGGCAGCTTGGTGCGCCAGAGCTCCTTGCCGGTCTCGGTCTCGTAGGCATGGAAATAGCCGTCCATGCCCGCGCCGATGAAGTAGAGCCCCGTGGCCGTTGCCATGCCACCACCGAAGTTGGGAGAGCCGGTTTTGGTGAACAACGCGGTCACGGGCCAGCTGGCGAGTTCCTCGATGGTGCCGAACGGAATCTGCCACTTCACGTCGCCGCTCTTCATGTCGACGGCCGTGAGCGAGCCCCAAGGCATCGGGCTGCACGGCGCGCCGAGGAAGGAACTGAGCGCCGTGCGCAGCAGCACGTAGGGCGTGCCCGTCATCTCGTAGAGCTCGTTGGGGTACTGCATCGTCGCGCGATCGATGCTCTTCGCCTCCTCACGCGGGACGAGCTTGTTCACCTGCGCCATCTGCGTCTGGTTGACGACCATGATCGCGCGCTCGGGATCGATCGCGAGCCCGCCCCAGTTCATGCCTCCGCTGGTATGCGGATAGCCGATGGAGCCTTCTAGCGAAGGCGGCGTGAAGGGGCCGTCCCAGCGCAGCTTCGCGATCTTGCGGGCGCAGTCCCAGCGGTCGATGGGCGTGAAGCCCGCGGCCGTATCGGGCGTGACGACCTGCGGGTGCAGGGGCTTCGGGTGCGTGGGGAAAGGCTGCGTGGGCGAGAGCGTCTCGCCGGGCACGCCGTTCTGCGGCACGGGACGCTCCTCCACCGGATAAAGCGGCACGCCGGTCTCGCGGTTCAGCAGGAAGATATGGCCCATCTTGGTGCTCTGGGCCACCGCAGGCACGCCGCCACCGACACCGGGGATCTGGAACAGCGTGGGGGGCGCGGGCGTGTCGTAGTCCCACACGTCGTGGTGCACCGACTGGAAATGCCACACCACCTGACCGGTGTCGATCGAGAGGGCCACGGTGGAGCTGCCGTAGTAATCGATGCCGTTGCGCTCGCCGCCGTAGAGGTCGGGCCCCGGGTTGCCGGTGGGCACGAAGATCAGGCCGCGCTCGTGGTCGCCGGTGATGATCGACCAGCTGTTGGGCGCGCCCTGCTGGTAAACGCCCTTCGGCTCGTAGGCAGGGCCCGGCTTCCAGCCGGCGGGCACCGGATCCCAGGCCCAGGCGAGGGCGCCGGTACGGGCATCGAAGGCGCGCACCACGCCGGGCGCGGAATTCACCTCGAGGTTGTCGGCCACGAAGCCGTTTATGACCACACGGTCGTGCATGACCATGGGCGGCGAGGTGGGGTAGTAGCCCCAGGTGCGCACCTTGCCCAGGTCGTTGCGCAGGTTGATGCGCCCGCCCGTGCCGAAACCCTCGCAGGGCTTGCCGGTGTCGGCATCGATCGAGATCAGCTCGGCGTCAGCCGTGCCGTAGAAGATCCGCTTGGCGCAGGCCTGCCCGGCGGCAGCGGTGCTGTCTTCCCAGTAACTGATACCGCGGCAATTGAGAGGATAAGGCCCCTCGCCGGTCTTGCCTTTGAGGACGGGGTCGAAGTGCCAGAGCTCTTTGCCCGTCTCCGGATCCAGCGCGAAAACACGCTGGAACGGCGTGCAGTAGTACAGGCTCCCGTTCACCGCGAGAGGCACGGACTCGAAGGAGGTGGCCCTGGTGGAGCCGCTGCCGTCAGCGAAATCCCCGCTGCTGTGGGTCCAGGCCACCGCGAGCGAGCCCACGTTCTGCGGCGTGATGTCGGTAAGGCGCGAGAAGTGCGTGGCACCTGCATCGCCGCCCCAGACGGGCCATTCTTCGCCGGCTCCGCCCGAGGGCTCGGCGCGCAGGGCACCAGCGCCCAGGACCAGCAATGACAAGAGCAGCAGGCGCAGCGTTGTGCCGGGATTTGCAGACATGACGGATGATGTCCTTATTGTTGGAGTGAGGGCTCAAGTCTAACCGCAGCAGGCGCTGACAGTGGCGCCCGGGGCGGGTGCACGACACGCGCCTGCTATGCGGCCGGCACCACGACGGCACCGTCTGCGATGCCATCGGGAGGGTTCTGGATCACGCGGTCCGCGGGCGAGAGGCCCGAGCCGATCACCACGCTCCTGCCGAGATCGCGCAGCACCGTGACGGCTTTCATGCTCACGACGTTGCCCTCACCTACGGTGGCCACATGCAGCCCCGACTGGTCGAAGACCAGCGCGCTCGCTGGCACCAGCAGTGCGCCCGCGCTGGCAGGAAGACGCAGACTGACCGAGGCATAGCCACCGGGCAGCAACTCGCCCGCGCTGTTGTCGATGATGATCTGCACCAGCGAACTTCCCGATGCGGAATCCACCGCTCCCGACAACGACGCGACCGTGCCCGTGTAGCGCTGGCCAGGACGCTCAGGCACCGTGATGGCCGCCTCGGTGCCCGCCGTGACGGCGTTCACGTGCACCTGCGGGACGTTCACGTAGAGCCGCAGGCGGCGCGTATCCGAGACGTCGAAGAGCGCGCGGCCCTCGCTCGCACCGGCATTCACCAGCGCGCCGGTTTCAGCGAACCTGGCGGTGATGGTGCCCTCGAAGGGGGCCACGATCCTCGCGAAGGCCTTGGTGGCAAGCAGGCGGTCGACCGCGGCTTGAGCGGCTTTCACCATGGCCTGCCGCGCAGCCAGATCAGCGCGTTTCTCGTCCACGGCCTGGCGGGCCACGGAGTTGGTTTTCAGCATCGACTCCCAGCGCTCGGCCGTGGTGCGGCTGAGTTCGGCATTCGCACGCGCGAGGCCAAGATCGGCGCGCGCCTGCATGAGTTGCTGGTCGAGGTCAGGCGTGTCGATTTCGGCGAGCAGATCGCCTTCCTTCACGCGCGCACCGATATCCACCGCGAGGCGCTTGATGTAGCCGTTCACCCGCGCATGGATGGGCGCATGGAAGTACGCGCGCAGGCGTCCCGGCAGGACGATGCTTCCCGACTCCGGTTCGGGCTGGGGTTGCACCACGCTCACGTGCGGATTGGCGTGCTCTTCGGCCCAGCGCTCGAGTTCGGCATGGTTGCGGCCACGGCTGATGATGCCGATGGCGGCGATGGCCGCCGCCGCGAGCGCCACCATCAGGATCGCGGTACGCAGACCCCGGCTGGTGCGTGGCGACGCAGTGGTGTCAGGCGGCATGGGGCTCTCCGGTCTCGGGGTCGGTGGCGGGCTCGCCACGGTAGTTGCGGTGCACGATGGCGAAGACCACGGGCACCAGCACCAGCGTGGCGATCGTGGCGAATACGAGTCCGCCGATCACGGCGCGTCCCAGCGGGGCGTTCTGCTCGCCGCCCTCGCCCAGCCCGAGCGCGAGCGGCATCATGCCGATGATCATGGCGAGGGCGGTCATGAGTACCGGACGGAAGCGTTCGAAGCCCGCACGCACGGCCGCCTCGGTGGCATTGCCGAGCACTGGCAGCCAGGCCCGCGCGAAGCTGATAACGAGCACGCTGTTCGCCGTGGCGATGCCCATGCACATGATCGCTCCCGTGAGCGCCGGCACGGACAGCGGCGTGTAGGTCGCGAAGAGCATCCAGACGATCCCCGCCAGCGCGGCCGGCAGCGTGGCGATGATCACCAGCGGATCGACCCACGACTGGAAACTCACCACCACCACCAGGTAGATCAGCACGATGGCGCCGATCAGGCCGTAGAACAGCCCCGAAAACGCGCTGTCCATGGTGGTCGCCTGACCTGCGAGCTCGGCGCGCGCACCCTTGGGCAGCTGTGCGGCGGTCTCGTCGAGGATCTTGCGGATGTCCGCGGCCACGGCACCGAGGTCGCGCCCCTGCACGCTCGCCTTCACCTGCACCACGGTCTGGTTGTCGATCTGGCTCAGCACGGCGTTGGCCTGCGAGCGGTGGAAAGTGGCGAGCGCCCCCAGCGTCTGCGGTGCGGCGCTGCCTCCGCCGCTCACGGTGAGATCGGCGAGCGCCTCCAGCGAATCGAGCCGGTACTGCGGCGTCTGCATGACCATGGGATAGGCGATGCCCGTGTCCGGATTCAGCCACGAGACGGGCGCCACCTGTCCGCTGCCGGAGAGGTTCACCACCAGGCTGTTGGCGATGTCGCGGGTGCTGAGCCCTGCCTGCTGGGCACGGGTGCGATCGAGCACGATGTCGAGCACGGGGCTGCGACGCGACTGCTGGATGCGCGCATCCGCCACGCCGGGCACGCGCCGGATACGCTCGAGCAATAGCCCCGCGTGGGCAAAGCCCTGCTCGAGGTTGCCTCCGATGACGCGGACATCGATCGGCGAGGGTGAGCCGAAGTTCAGGATCTGGCTGACGATGTCGGCGGGCGGGAACGAGAAGGTGGTGCCCGGGAAAAGTCCGGGCAGACGCTCGCGCAATTGCTTGACGTAGCCCGCACTGGGCGCGTGCCCTGGGGCTAGTGCGATCTGGATGTCGCCGTCCTGCTCGCCGATCAGCCCGGTGCTGTTGTAGGTGAGGTTGATACTGCTGATCGGCATGCCGATGTTCGAGACCAGTGTCTCGAGTTCCTGCGGCGGGATCACCTCGCGCACGGCAGCCTCGACGCGCGCGAAGTGTGCCGCGGTCTCCTCGACGCGCGTGCCGATCGGCCCTCGCACGTGCATGAGGATCTGGCCGCCATCGACGTCGGGGAAGAAATTGCGTCCGAGGAAGGGCAGCAACGCAGCGCTCAGCGCAATCACCGCAACCGCTCCCACGAGCAGCGGCACACGGCGGTGCATGGCGAGCAGCAGCAGGTCACGGTAGCCCGTGCGCAGGGACTCGAAGCCCGCCTCGAAGCGCTGCTGCAGTTTCCCGAAGCCCGAGCGGGCCGCGCGACGCTCACCGTGCGGCTTCAGCAGGTAGGCGGCCATGGTGGGCACGAGCGTGCGCGACAGCACGAAGGAGGTGACCATCGCGAAGACCACGGCCTTGGCGAGCGGAACGAAGAGGAAACCCGGCACGCCCTCGAGGAAGAACATCGGAACGAAGACGATGCAGATCGCGAGCAAGGAGACGAAGGCCGGCGCCACGATCTGCGCGGCACCGTCCATGATCGCCTGCCGCACACCCTTGCCCTGGTCGAGGTGCCAGTTGATGTTCTCCACGGTGACCGTGGCGTCATCGACCAGGATGCCGACCGCGAGCGAAAGCCCGCCCAAGGTCATGAGGTTCAGTGTCTCGCCGGTGGCGGAGAGCGCGAAAACCGCACCCAGTACCGAGAGCGGTATGGAGATGGCGATGATCGCCGTCGAACGCAGGCTGCCGAGGAACAGCAGGATCATCAGGCTGGTAAGCGCAGCCGCGATCACGCCCTCGACCACCACGCTGCGGATCGCGGCACGCACGAAGAGCGACTGGTCGTTCAGGGTGCGTACCTCGAGATTGCCGGGCAGCGTGTCCTTGATCTCGCGCAGGCGCGCCTTCACGCCCGAGACGATGTCGAGCGTCGAGATGGCGCCGTTCTTCAGCACCGACATCAGCACCGAACGGCCGCCGTCGACGCGCACCACGTTCATCTGCGGCGGGCTGCCGTCGCGCACCTGCGCCACATCGCGCAGGTAGACCACCGTTCCGTTGACCGCTTTGATGGGGATGCCGGCCAGCTCGTCGATGGCGGAAGGCGCACTGTTCAGGCGCAGCGTGAGCTCGGTCTCGCCGATTTTCTGCGTGCCCATCGGCAGGATGAGGTTCTGTGCGGCGAGCGCCGTGGCCACGTCCTGCGCGGAAAGCCCGCGCGCCTGGAGTGCGGCGGGGTCGATGTCGATCTGGATGAACCGCGCCTTGCCGCCGAAGGGCAGCGGCATGGCAGCACCCGGCACGGTGACAAGACGGGTGCGCACCACGGTCATGGCGACGTCACCGAGAGCCTGCTCGGTCATGCCCTTGCCCGAGAGCGCGATCTGCAGGATCGGCACGGTGGAGGCGTTGTAGTTCAGGATCAGCGGCGGCGTGATGCCCGGAGGTCCCTGCCGCGTGAAGGATTGCGCGATGGCGGTGACCTGCGCGTTCGCGGTGGCGATGTCGACGTCGGGATGGAAGAAGATCTTGACCAGCCCCACGCCGGGGTAGGAGTTGGCCTCGATGCGGGCGACATCGTTCACCGTGGTGGTGAGGGTGCGCTGGAATCCGGTGGAAATGCGTCCGGCGATCTCGTCAGGCGGCAGGCCGCCGTACTGCCAGGCCACCGAGATCACGGGAATGCGGATCTCGGGGAGGATGTCCGCGGGCGTGCGAAGAGCCGCCAGCGTACCTGCGATCAGCAGCAACAGCGCGAGAACAACGAAGGTGTAAGGACGCTGCAGGGCGATCCTGACGATAGCGGTCATCGATACTCCGGACCGCGCGGGCAAGGCGGCCAATCAAGCGGGAAACGCGCGGGGCCGCCCGCGCGGCCCCGACCCGCGCAGATTAAACCGATCGGCTCATGAGAGCGAGCCGAACATATCGCTTTCGAAGCCCTGCTCCTGGTAGCTGCGCGGCGGCTGCGGGAAATTGTGCACCGCCTGCACGCCGTTCATCTGCTCCCGCAGGGCCTGGCCCTGATCCCGCGGCTGGTAGAAGGAACCCACCCACTTGCGCACCGAATTGAAGGGGCCGTCGGTCTTCAGCTGCATGACCTTGATCGCCGAGCGCTTGTTCTTCCAGATCTCGAAGTCCGTCCCGAAGGCCTCGAGCGCACCTGCCTGCGCGGCCTGCTGCGCCGCGATGTCCTCGGCAGAGGGCGGCGCGTTCTTGCCCATCATGAACACGGCGTGCCAGGCCTTGGTGACGCCGTCTTCCACCGGGGTGTTGGCGATCAGTTCGAACATCACGGTGTCGGCAAAGGCCTGCTTGGAGAGCAGCAGCCCCGGGCCGGTGTACCAGGTGGCGGTGTGCAGGTGCGTGTTGTAGAAACCGATGAAACCGCCCTGACGCTGGATCACCAGATGGTCACGGAATTCGTTCTCGAAATACTCGCAAGGTGCGCCGTGGGTAGGCCCCAAGTGGCGCACGTCGGCCATGTTGTCGAGGATTTCGATGTTGTGGATGTCGATCATGCCGAGGTGATCGAGCTTCCAGTGCACGGCCTTGGGGTCATTCCACGCGGCGATGAAGGGCGGCTCGAACTCGGGCTCCCCGCCGGCAGGATCGAACCACATCATCACGCAGCCCATCACGTCACGCACCGGGTAGGAGCGGATGGACGCGGACTTGGGGCAGGGACCGTCGTGGTAGGGGATGTCGTCGACGTGGCCGTCCGGACCGTAGCGCCAGGCGTGGTAGGGGCAGCGGATCGAATCGCCCTCGATCTGCGCGCCGCTGCGCACGATCACCGCGCTCTTGCTGGCCGTGAGGTGCGTGCCCATGTGGGCGCAGTAGGCGTCGAGCAGCACCGGACGGCCGCTCTGGCCGCGGTAGAGCGCGAGGTCGCGTCCGAAGTAGCGCACGGCCATGGGACCTGCATCGAGTTCGCTGCTCTCGGCCACGATGAACCAGCCGCGTGGGAACGTCTCGGGCCCCAGTCCGTAATCAGCTGCCTTTGCCATATGCGATGTCTCCTTGTCGACGCAGTTCGGGCGCGGACTCTAGACTAGACGCAGGCCTCGCCCGCCGCCTCCCCCGTCTGGAGTAGCGATCGCCCCGCCATCAGGAGTGTGCCCCGTGGATGTGATGCAGCAGATAGCCGACCGGCAAGCGCTCGCGGAACTGGTGGCACTGTACTGCCGCGCGGTGGACCGGCGCGATTTCGCGCTCCTCGAGCGCCTCTACCACCCGGATGCGGTGCACGATCACGGCGGCCTCTTCCGCGGCTCGAGAGACGAGTTCCTCGCTTTTCTGGCCCGCTCCATGACCGAGGTGGTCACGCACCACTTTGTGGGCAACTCGCTCTTCGCGCTGGACGGGGACCGTGCCGAGGGCGAGGTCTACACGGTCAATTACCACGTGATCGGCAAGGAAGACCGCCGCGACTATGTGGCAGGCGGCCGATATCTGGACCAGTACGTGCGCCACGAGGGCAGCTGGGTGTTCCTGTCGCGCCGGCGGCTGATCGACTGGGCCCACGAAGGGCCAACCGCCGATGCAGGCGTGGCTACCGCCCTCTCGCGCGGGGTGGCAGGACCTGCGGATCCGTCCAACACCGAACTCCCCGCTGTCGCGCGACTGCGCGGCTGAGCCGCCCCCTGCGCCATCGTCCGCAGGACCCGGTTCGCTTGCTCCGCAGCGGAAGCGCGCCTAGAGTCGCCATGTACTGCAACCACACACGGAAGTCCGGGGTGCAAGCCATGGTCGTTTACGACGAAGTCAACCACCGCATAGAGATCGTCGACATCTCCGGGGGCCGCAAGCGCTTCATTCCCTGCGCAGGTATCAACCCCGCCACGGAGAAAGTGCTGGGGGCCGAGGCCTTCGGCGACGAGGTCAGGTTGCGCGTCGTGCCCAAGGTGGGCTCGCTGGTGGGCACGGGCGTGTTCCGTGTAGTGACGTACAGCGTGGTCTTCGACAGCACGGAAACCCCGGGCAAGGCCGCAGAACAACCCGCGCCGGACCCCTTCGCATCACGCAATCCCAGGTCGCGGTTCTAAGGCAGGCTCAGCCCGCGAGGCGATAGGCCTCGAGCCGCGGTGCTTTCATTTCCTCGCAGAAACGCGTGCGCGTCCACGGCCAGGTGGCGGGCACGCCCTCGGCATCCAGATACCAGCTCTTGCAGCCCGCCCCGAACACCGTGTTGCGCGCCGCCGCGATGCGGTCGACCTCGAAGGCCTTCATGGCCTCTTCGGTGGGCTCGATCTCGCTGCACTCGCCGCTGCGCAGTTTCTCGATGAAGGCCCAGATGTAATGCAACTGCTGCTCGGCGATGTCGATCAGCGAGAAGTTGCCCACCGGACCGTTGGGGCCGTTCAGCATGAAGAAATTGGGGAAACCCGGCATGGCGATGGCCATGTAGGCTTTGGGACGGTCGTGCCAGAACTGCTCGAGCGTCAGACCGTCGCGACCCGTTATGCCCATCGGGCGCATGAACATACCCGCGTTGAATCCGGTGGCGAACGCAAGAACGTCGAGCTCATGGAGCGTGCCGTCACGGGTTCGCACGCCAGCGGGTTCGATCCGCTCGATGCCCTCGGTGACGAGCAGCGACTGCGGGTGCTGTATGGCCTGATAGTAGTTCGGCGAGTAGACGAGGCGCTTGCAGTTGGCGCGGTAGGCAGGGCGCAACCGCTCGCGCAGCGCCGGGTCCTGCACGCTGTGCTCGAGATTCTGGCGGCAGTACATCTCGATCTCGTCGATGCCCGATGATCCGGCATCCACCAGCGCGTTGTTGAAGCGCTCGACGTTGGCCGTGTAGTCGGGCGTGGGATTGACCTGCAGTTCGCGCAGGCGCTCCGGGTCGTTGCGCAGCGATGCCCGGTATTCCTCGCTGAATTCGGGATTCTCGCAGGGCATGATCCACTGCGCGGTGCGCTGGAAGTGGCAGAGTTTCGCGGCGCGGCCCGCCAGCGCGGAGATGATCTGCACGCCGGTGGAACCATTGCCGATCACGCCCACGCGGCGGCCGTCGAGCGGCACCGAGTGGTCCCATCGCGCGGTATGGAAGCAGGCCCCGGCAAACGTCCCGATACCCGGAATCTGCGGCATGTTGAGGTGGTGGAGCACACCGGTGGCGGCGATCACGAGATCGCCCGCATCCTCCAGTCCCGCCTTGGTGCGGATGTGCCAGCGTCCGCCACGGTACTCGCAGGCCGTGACCTCCTGATTGAAGCGGATGATGCGATCCACGCCGTACTTGCGCGTGGTGCGTTCGAAATACGCCTGGATTTCCTCACCGGGCGGCAGCATGTGCGTCCAGTCGGCGTTGGGCTCGAAGGAATAGGTGTAGGCGTGCGAGGGCACGTCGCAGGTGAGGCCCGGGTAGGTGTTCTCGCGCCAGGTGCCGCCCACGCGGCCGGCCTTCTCGTAGATCACGCAGTCGATGCCGGCCTGCATCAGGCGGATGCCGCAAAGGATGCCGGCCATGCCCGCACCCATCACGATCACGCGAACGTTCTTGCCGCCTGCTGCCATCGCCTGTACTCCCCGATGAAACCCATGGGTCTCACTGTAGTGGAAGCGCATCGTGCGCAGATCATTCATCTGAACTAGGCCGGACATTCCCGGCGCACGGTGCATCTGGGTACCATGCGCCAAACCTGCGAAGGATGACCCGCGATGACGCCATCTCCCGATCCCTGCGTGCCCGTGGAGGCCCGAGACATCAACGCCTGGCACGGCGAGACCGATGTGCTGGTCATCGGCTTTGGCGGCGCCGGCGCTTGCGCGGCGCTCGAGGCGGCAGCCTGCGGCGCGCGCGTCACCATTCTCGAGGCCGCCAGCGACGGCGGCGGCACCACCGCGCTCTCGGGCGGCCAGATTTATCTGGGCGGCGGCACGCCGATCCAGCAGGCCTGCGGTTTCAGCGACACGCGCGAGGACATGGAGGCCTACATCCGCATCGCCGCGGGCGCCAACGCCGACGCCGACAAGATCCGCGCCTACTGCGAAGGCAGCCTCGCCCACTTCGACTGGCTTGTGAGCCAGGGCGTGGTCTTCAATCCCGAGTACTACGGCGGCAAGCACACGAACACGCCGGAGTACCAGTCACTCACCTGGTCGGGCAACGAGAAAGGCTTCCGGGAATCGCAGGCCGCGAAACCCGCGCCGCGCGCACACAAGCCGAAGGCGTTCTGGGAAGACGGCGGCGCCACGCTGATGGCCACGCTGAAAGCAGCGGTGGCGCGTGCGCCGATACAGGTCGGGATCGACACCCGCGCCCTCGCCCTGATCCGCGAGGACGGGCGCATCACGGGCGTGCTCTGCCGCCAGGACGGCGAACTGCGGGCATGGCGCGCGCACCGCGGCGTGGTGCTCTGTGCGGGCGGCTTCGTGATGAACCGCGCGATGGTCGCGAAGTACGCGCCGCGCCTGCAGGACGCGACGCCGATCGGCAATCCCAATGACACCGGCGGCGGCATCCTGATGGGCATCGGCGCGGGCGGCGCAGCCATAAACATGAGCGAGGGATTCATCTCCGTCATCTGGTACCCCTCGGGTGCTTTCTGCGAGGGCATCTTCGTGAACGAGCAGGGTCAGCGCTTCGTGAACGAGGACTGCTACCACGCACGCGGCGGGCATCACTGCCTGAACCAGTCGGGCCGCAAGGCCTACATGGTTGTGGATAGCGCGATCTTCACCGAGCCTCCTCTCTACGCCGCCGCCCAGGTCAAGGAAGTGGGCGAGACATTCGAGGAACTCGAACGCGATGCCGGGTTCCCGGAAGGCACGCTCTCGGCCACGCTCGCCACTTACAACCGCTTCGCGGCCAGGGGCGAGGATCCGCTCTTCCACAAGCACCGGGACTTCCTGCGCCCGTTGGACAAACCGCCCTACGCGCTGCTCGATTTCTCGATCGACACAGGAATCTACTACCCATCGTTCACGCTGGGCGGCCTCGACACCACCGTCGACGGTGAAGTGCGCAGACCCACGGGCGAGCTTGTTCCGGGACTCTACGCCGCCGGCCGCAACGCAGCGGGTTTGCCGCGCAGCGGAGAGGGCTATGCCAGCGGATTTTCCGTAGGCGACGCCACGTTCTTCGGCCGCCGAGCCGGTCGCGCTGCCGCAAGCAGCAACTGAACCCGCGACACCGCGGCCACACAACAGGAACGCCGCTCTCATGCGGCACACAACGGGGAAAACACCTATGCGTCTGGCTGGAAAAATCATCGGAGGACTGTTTGCGCTGGCGCTCCTCGCACTAGGCGGTGCCTCGGTGTGGTTCTGGTTCTACCCGGTGACGGTGAACAACACCGTCAACCAGTTCAGCGCGGAGTTCGCCATGAACACGCCGGAACTGCTCTCCGGCATCGGGCTGATCGACAACACTGCGCTCGACTTCCATTCCGGCAAGCTCGGCGATTACACGCGAGCCGAGGAAGAAAAAATGCTCGTCCGGCTGCGCAAGGCGCGCAGCAGCATGGACCGCTTCGATCCGGCAAAGCTCGAGGGCCAGGAAAAACTCTCGTGGAAGATCGCGGTCTGGTTCCTCGATGACATGATCCGCCAGGCGGAGTTCCCCTACGGCGGCTACCGCGTGAACCAGATCTCGGGCGTCACGGTGAGCCTGCCGCAGTTCCTCACCGACACGCACGTGGTGGTGAGCGACAAGAGCGCAGAGCGGTATCTCTCGAGGCTGCGCGAATTCGGTCGCGTGCTCGATGAGACGATCGTGCGCGTCGAGGACGACCGCGCACACGGTCTGGTGCCGCCCGATTTCATCATCGCCAAGACCATCAACGGCATGCAGTCGTTCATCGGCAAGGGCGCCGCAGAAAACGCGCTGGTCACCACGCTGCCGGCGAAGCTCGACAAAATCGAGGGCATGACGCAGGAGCGCAAGGACGCCGTCGTGGCCGAGGCCACGCAGATCGTCGACGGCACGGTCATACCGGGCTACCGCAAGATGATCGCGCTCTTCGAGGACATGGCGAAGACCGCAACGCACGATGCCGGCATCTGGCGCATCCCCGACGGGGACCGCATCTATGCCGCGGCGCTCAAGTCGAACACCACCACCGATATGACGGCCGAAGAACTGCATGCGCTCGGCCTTGCCGAGGTGGCACGCATCGATGCGGAGATGAACGCCATCCTCGTCTCGCTCGGCCACACCGAAGGCAGCGCCGTCGAGCGCCTGCGCACGCTGGGGCAGGCACCGGAACACCTGTTCCCCAACACCGACGAAGGCCGCCAGCAGATGCTCGACTACCTGGGCAAGCTGAACACCGAGGTGATGGCGCTGGCGAAGGATTTCTTCATCACCCTGCCGCCGCAGCCTCTCGAGATCGTACGCGTGCCCGAGTACTCGCAGGACTCCAGCCCCGGCGGCTACTACAACGCGCCGGCACTGGACGGCTCGCGCCCCGGTCGCTTCTACATCAACCTCAAAAACACCGCCGACAACCCGCGCTGGCAGCTGCCCACCCTGCTCTACCACGAGGCCGCGCCCGGGCATCACTTCCAGCTCTCGGCCTCGCAGCTGATCGAGGACGTGCCGATGCTGCGCAAGCTCTCGCCCTTCAATGCCTACGCCGAGGGCTGGGGCCTCTACGCCGAGCGCCTTGCGGCCGAGGACATGCACCTTTACGCCAACGACCCCTGGGGCAATCTCGGACGGCTGAACGACGAGCGTTTCCGCGCCGTGCGCCTGGTCGTGGATACGGGCATGCACGCCAAACACTGGTCCCGCGAGGAGGCCATCGCCTACATGCTCGCCAACACCAGCAACAGCGAAGACGACGTGGTCCGCGAGATCGAACGCTACGTGGTGTGGCCCGGACAGGCCTGCGCCTACAAGACCGGGCAGCTCGCGATCATCCGCCTGCGCCAGAAGGCCGAGAAAGCACTCGGTGACCGCTTCGACCTGCGCGCCTTCCACGAGGTGGTGCTGATGAACGGCGCCATGCCGCTCGGCATCCTCGACGAAGTCGTGGACGAGTGGATCGCTTCGCGGTGAGCCGCGCGGCCTCTGCTCTTGCGGGCGCCGGGCGCAGCACCGTGCTGCGGCGCGCGCTCACCTATGGCGTGATGGTCGCGGTCGCTCTGGCCGCCGCCGCTGTGGTGAGCGTGGATGCCGAGCGGGAAATCGAGGCCGAGCGCGGCGCTTACCTCGGCGAATCCCGCAACGCCAGCAGGGAGGTGGCGCGGAAGGTCGAGCACACGCTCTCGGAGATCTACCAGGGATTGCGCACGGTCGCCCGCCTGCCAGGCGTGCGCGACATTGACCGCTACGGTGTCAATTTCGAGCCGAGCGCCCGGCAGGCAGTGCAGGAGATCTACAACAACCTCGCCAACGAGGTGGCCGTGTCCGAGGTCTACATCGTGCCGGCAGACCTCGATCCGGAACTCGTGGACACGCACACCGGGAAGTTCCAGTCGCCCATCGCCAGCTTCGACGCGATGATCGTGGGCCGTAACGCTTCCGGGAAATCCGTGGGCACGCACGGCGACGGGCTGCCCGAGGTGGAGGTCTACGAATACCGGCTGATGAAGTCGCAGATCGGGTGGTTGCGCGCGCTCGTTCCGCAGGAGCGGGACATCCGCGAACTCGACTACCCGATGGTGTCAGGGCCCGAGGTGATCACCTGCGACAACACGCGCGTGCATCCCGAGGCGCCACTCGACCGGGACCGCTCCGGCGTGGTGCTGTCGGTGCCTTTCTACG
The DNA here is from genome assembly GCA_903928015.1 of uncultured Gammaproteobacteria bacterium. Taxonomy (GTDB): domain Bacteria; phylum Pseudomonadota; class Gammaproteobacteria; order Pseudomonadales; family UBA5518; genus UBA5518. The sequence continues at coordinate 14,716 of CAIYPF010000083.1, forward strand.
GTTCTGACGGCAGCTTCAGGGGCCTCATCTCCGCCGTGATACTCACCCGGGCGCTGCAAGACCTGCTGCCCGAAACCGGCTACCGGCTGCTGAACTCCGCGCACGGCTTCGGCGTGGGAGCATTGCCCGGCAGCGAGGACGCCACGCCTCGAGGCTACGAGGAATCTCTGCAACTGCCGGTGCCGGAGGCGCAGGGAGCGTGGCAGCTCGAGGCCTGGCGCGGCGAGGCCTCCTTCGCAAACCGCAGCGCGGTGGTGTCGGCACAGCGATCCGCGTACACCTCCTACGCCTTCATCGCTCTGCTGCTGGCATTCTGTTTGTTCGTCTACACGCTGCAGTGGCGAAAGCGTGCGTCCATGCTGGCGCTGAACGCGGAACTCGAGCGTCGGGTCACGGAGCGAACCGCAGCGCTCGCGGCAGCCCGCGAGGAGGCAGAGGAGGCGAGCCGGGCCAAATCCGAATTCCTCGCCAACATGAGCCACGAGATACGCACGCCCATGAACGGCGTGCTGGGCATGCTGCAGCTGCTCGACTCCACGTCGCTGGACCGCGAGCAACGCAATTACACGGAGGTGGGCAAGCGATCCGCGGAATCCCTGCTCATCATCCTGAACGACATCCTGGACTTCTCGAAAATCGAAGCGCGCAAACTCGAGATCGAGCAGGTGCCCATGAACCCGCGCGAAATCGCCGAGCAGGTCTGCGCGCTGCTCGCGAAGTCCGCGCACGGCAAGGGGCTGGAGCTCTTCTGTCTGGCCGGCAACGATGTGCCTCGCAGCGTGCTGGGAGACCCGACCCGGCTGAGACAGATTCTCACCAACCTGCTCGGCAATGCCCTCAAGTTCACGCATCAGGGGGAGGTCGGAGTACTCATCACCCTCGAGGGCCTCGGCAACGGCGTGGCCAACCTGCGCTTCGCCGTCACCGATACCGGCATCGGCATAGCCGCCGAGCAACTGGAACGTCTGTTCGAACCCTTCGAGCAGGTCGATGGCTCCACCACCCGTCGCTATGGCGGCACGGGCCTCGGACTCGCGATCTGCAAGAGCCTCTCGGATCTCATGGGCGGCACCATCAGCGCCCGCAGCACACCCGGCGAGGGCAGCGTCTTCGAACTCCAGATCGCATTGCCGGTGGCGAGCCCGTCACCCGAGCCGATCCCCCGCACACAGGCCAGCGGCCGCCGGGCGCTGATCGTGGACGACAACGAAACCAACCGCATCGTGCTGGCGCACTACCTCGAGCACTGCGGCATGACGCAGCGCAGCGAATCCGATGCAGTAGCGGCACTCGCCGCGCTGAAGAAAGCCGCAGATGCCGGCGCGCCCTTCGATGTCCTGCTGCTCGATCTGCAGCTTCCCGGGCCAGAAGACGGCCTTCTGCTCGCGCAGCAATTGCAGTCAGACCCGCTTCTTGCCCGCACACCGCGGGTGCTGCTGAGCTCGGCCGACACCGTGCCCCGGGCGGAGCTCGAGGCGGCCGGCATCGCAGCCTGCCTTGCCAAACCGGTGAAACGCGATGAGTTGCTCGCGGTGCTGCGTGAACTGCTGCACGCCGATCTGCCGGGACCAGTGAACGAGGCGCCGGCCGTGCCCGACCTGGACGACTTCAGCGGCAAGCGCGTGCTCGTGGTCGAGGACAACGCCGTGAACCGCTCGGTGGTACTGCAGGTGCTGCGGCGGTTCGGCATCACGGGCAGTGTCGCCGGCAACGGGCAGGAGGCAGTGGATCTGTTGGCACAACAGGTGTTCGACCTGGTGCTGATGGATTGCCAGATGCCGGTGATGGACGGCTACGAGGCCACCCGCGCGGTGCGCCGCCGCGAGCGCGATTTCGGCAGCCCCTCGCAGCCGATCGTGGCGCTCACGGCCGACATCTCGAGCGGCGCGCGGGAGCGCTGCCTCGAGGCCGGCATGGACGGCTACCTCGGCAAACCGCTGGATATGCGCGAGGCGACCGCGATGCTGCGGCGCTGGCTGCAGCGCCCAGCGCATCCGCCGGGGCGCTGAACACAGCTACCGTGGGAGCCTTCGCGCAAGCAGACGGTCGCGGGCATGGCCCGCTCCTACGGGAAAGCGTCGCGGGCATCACCCGCCCCCAACAGCGAATGTTCAGCCCCGTAGGAGCGCGCCATGCGCGCGACCCCGGACGTGCAGACGGCCGCCGGCATCACCCGCCCCCAACAGCGAGCGT
>CAIYPF010000084.1 GCA_903928015.1 uncultured Gammaproteobacteria bacterium
AACCATAGCCCAACTCCTTGCCTGTGGCGGAACACAAGGGCGTTGCAGCCAGCCGCAGGAAATCAATAGAGCGTGACGACCCGGTCATTCACGAAGGTGCAACGCGGATACGTGCACCAGCCCTAGAGCAGGGACTTGCGGGGTTCCTTGTGCACCTTGGCGCCATGGATGGCGAGAACGTCGCCGTCGGGGTGCATCCGCAAGCCGCGCCGCATCCAGATTGATTTCCATCGGACCTCGTTCTGCAAAAGGGTCTCCGCATTGAAAAGCAATCGGGTCCGACGCACCATAGCGGCTTCGCACAAAACCGGATCCGGGAACACCCATGAAACGCGCCGTCCCTGTTGCACTGCTGCTTGCGCTTGCTGCCTGTTCGGGCAAGGAACCCCCGGCCCCCGCGGCATCCGCCCCTGCAGCCGCTCCGGTCGTGATGGGCTCAGGCGTTGATGCCAAGGGCTTTGATGCTGCCGTGCGTCCTCAGGACGATTTCTTCCAGCACGTGAACGCAGGGTGGCTCGCCACCAACGAGATTCCTGCCGACCGCTCGAATTACGGCAGCTTCACCAAGCTGGCCGACGATGCAGAGAAGAACCTGCAAGCGATCATCGAGGAATCGGCAGCGGCCCCCGCAGACACGCGCGGCGCGGATGCGCAGAAGGTTGGCGATCTCTACGGATCGTTCATGGACGAGGCGAAAATCGAGTCCCTCGGTGCCACGCCCATCGCCGATGAACTCGCCGCGATCGACAGCCTCGCAGACACGGGCGCTCTGGTCGAACACCTGGGCAAGCTGAGCCGCCAGAACCAGACCGGGCTCTTCGGTGGCTACATCAACACCGACCCCAAGAATTCCTCGCGATACGCATTCTTCCTGGTGCAGGACGGACTCGGCCTGCCCGACCGCGACTACTACCTCGACCCGAAGTACGCCGACAAGCTCGCCGCCTACGGCCCGCATGTGGCGAAGATGCTGGAACTCGCGGGCATCACAGAAGGCACGCGCCGCGCCGCTGACATCGTGGCCTTCGAGACAGAGATCGCCAAGGTGCAGTGGACCAAGGTCGACAGCCGGGACGACACCAAGACCTACAACCCGATGACGGCGGCGCAACTGTCTGCGCTGGCGCCCGGCGTGGACTTCACGCGCTACTTCACCGCGCTGGGCAAGGATCCGGCGGGCGATGTGGTGGTGGGCCAGCCGAGCTACTTCACGGCGATGGCCAAGCTGCTCGCCTCGACACCGCTCGACACGCTGAAAGACTGGACGCGCTGGCACCTCGTGAGCGGTTACGCGGGCGCGCTGAACAAGGCATTCGTCGACGAGGACTTCGCCTTCAACGGCACCACGCTTCTCGGCATTCCCGAACTCCGTCCGCGCTGGAAGCGCGGCGTGAAGGCTGTGGAGAGCAATCTGGGCGAGGTGGTGGGCAAGATCTACGTCGAGCGCCACTTCCCGCCGGAAGCCAAAGAGCGCATGGACACGCTGGTGAAGAACCTGGTCGAGGCCTACCGTCAGGGCATCCAGACCCTCGACTGGATGAGCCCCGCCACCAAGGAAAAAGCGCTCGCCAAGCTCTCGAGTTTCACGCCCAAGATCGGCTACCCCGACAAATGGCGTGACTACAGCAAACTGGAAATCCGCCGCGACGATCTGGTGGGCAATCTGCAACGCTCCGCCGAGTTCCTCACACAACGCGAACTCGACAAGCTGGGCCAGCCGGTCGACCGCAGCGAGTGGTTCATGACGCCGCAAACCGTCAACGCCTACTACAACCCCGGCATGAACGAGATCGTGTTCCCGGCCGCCATCCTGCAGCCACCCTTCTTCAACCTGCAGGCCGACGAGGCCGTGAACTACGGTGCCATCGGCGGCGTGATCGGCCACGAGATCGGACACGGTTTCGACGATCAGGGCTCGAAGTGGGACGGCGCGGGCAATCTGAACGACTGGTGGACGCCGGAAGACCGCGCCGAGTTCGAGAAGCGCACCACCGCACTTGCCGACCAGTACTCGGCCTTCGAGCCCCTGCCCGGCTTCAAGGTGAACGGCAAGCTCACGCTGGGAGAGAACATCGGCGATCTCGCCGGCCTCACGCTCGCCCATGCTGCATGGAAGATTTCACTGGCTGGCAAGGAATCCCCGGTGATCGATGGTCTCACCGGCGACCAGCGTTTCCTCGCCGGCTGGGCACAGGCCTGGGCCAGCAAGCAGCGCGACGATTTCATCAAGACGATATTGGCGGTCGACCCGCACTCACCGGCCAAGTTCCGCACCAATGGCGTGATGCGGAACCTCCCCGTGTTCTACAGCGCCTACGGCGTGAAGGAAGGCGACAAGCTCTATCTGGCGCCGGAGCAGCGCGTAAAGATCTGGTAGCGGGTCGCGGGTCGCGGGTCGCGGGGTCGCGGGGTCGCGGGGTCGCGGGGTCGCGGGGTCGCGGGGTCGCGGGGTC